>NZ_KB908329.1 GCF_000382385.1 Segatella maculosa DSM 19339 = JCM 15638
GACCAATATTCCTCACTGCTGCCTCCCGTAGGAGTTTGGACCGTGTCTCAGTTCCAATGTGGGGGACCTTCCTCTCAGAACCCCTACTGATCGTCGCCTTGGTGGGCCGTTACCCCGCCAACAAGCTAATCAGACGCATCCCCATCTCTCACCGATGAAATCTTTCGTCGTCATCAGATGACTTCCGACGACTGCATAAGGTATTAGTCCGACTTTCGACGGGTTATCCCTTGGTCAGAGGCAGGTTGGATACGCGTTACTCACCCGTGCGCCGGTCGACGCCTGAGAGAGCAAGCTCTCTCATCGTTTCCCCTCGACTTGCATGTGTTAAGCCTGTAGCTAGCGTTCATCCTGAGCCAGGATCAAACTCTCCATTGTAAAATAGAAATCATAAGGTAAAATGCCAAAAAGTAAAAAGCAAAAACACTTCTACTCTCTCACTCTACCTCTAGTTAATCTGTTCAGAACGAATTCCTTCTTTAGTATCGAAGTCTAAAGCAAACTCTTTTCAAATAATTGAACGGTTCGTTTCTTCTACCCAAGGTACATAAATAAATATGCACCTCGCTTCTTGTACTACTTCTCTGTTTATCTTAATCCTATCAAAGAACGCTATTTCATCTCGCCTCCGAACAACATCAGGCTCGGAAAGCGAATGCAAAAGTAATACAATTATCAATACCTGCCAAATCTTTTTAAAGAAAAGTTTATATGATAGGAAAAATTTTCAGAAATCAAGACAGAAGACATTTGTTTTTAGCTTATATAAGTTATAGGTTTCATCATTAATTGCCGATATATCAAACCTATTCTTACTGAATTCGACAACCATATGCTTTTGTTTTATCGAAAGTTAAAGTGTGATATTTGCCCAGATAAGTGAATTTTACACCTATTTGTGTTGCAGTCTCAAAAGTTTCGGTATCAGGCAAATCGGAAAGGTTCTTATCGCCTACTTGGATAATATGCATGAACAAGTCTTCTTTAGAAGCCGTTTGGGGACTCACTTCCATACGCCAATGCCCCAACTGTGGGTGGTTGGCGGGCGGGAGGTTCATATTATATCCGTACTCCTGTGGAGTGAGTTTCGGCAGTGGCCAGTTGCGTCCGTCAGACCAAAAATCCTTCCCGCTTCCGCCTATTTTAGTAAGCATGGCGTTGGCAGGGTATAATGTACGGCAAATCATCTTGCCTCCGTCAGAGGTTTCCGAGAACTCTCTGTCGCCTTTCATCGTAGGCTCGTTGATGGTGTGTATCAACCACGTTTTGGGATAATTCTTGTCGGTAGCCGTCACTCTGTCGAACACCACGAAAAGGTCGGGGTAGAAATATATAAACTCACGCACTACCAACGAGGCTTTTTTACTGTTATAGCCTTTGGTAGCATCGGAGGCGAGATATACATAATCGTCGGTGGTACGCATTTCTTTCAGCACAGAGCCTAATGTGCTGCTTTGCCCGCCGTCGTTGGGGATAGGTTCGAACTTGTTTTCGGTAGAGGCCCCTCCACCCCAATATCCGGGCATTCTTTCATCGGGCATTCTGATGGTTACGCAGTTATGGGCCACCGTACGGGCATAGTAATGCGACAGATGCCAGCCGGGTTCGGGGCGGGTACCCGTATCTAACGCACGATAACCTTTTTTGTAAATCGTGAAATGGTTGTTGTCGAAGTGCTTATGGTAAGAGGTTCTTCCCCCGCTCACAAAAAGAGCATAAGTGTCGTCTACACCCGTGCCTGAACGCATGATGACTTCTCCCGTCCCATCGAAATACATGGCTCCTTTACCCGGGGATGACGCACCCGGCGTACCTTGAGGATACTTTTGTAAAAAAGGCATAAAGGGAAGGCGTTCCGTATAGTTTTTCTTGTTGAACAAGCCTAACAGACGTTGCACATTGGGAGAGCTCCCATAAAGCGTAGCAATCTCTCTGAGGTGATAATTGATTTCTTTTTCGGGAAGCAAGCAATCGTAATGATAGCTATCGCCGAATCCAAATTCGCGGTTGCCCGGCAAGCGGTTCCAATCGATAAAATTCAAGTATCCGAGTACATAATCCAGCTTCTGAGACATGTCTATGCCTGTCGCCGCCCGGTAGCTTCTGATAAAGTTGAAGTCTGCGACAGGGTAGGCACCCAACGCATAACCTACACAACCGGTCGACCCTCCGCCGTTTTTACCGATTAACTCGCTGCGGAATTGCGTCATTTTCATATTCAGCTGCAATCCTTTTTGGAACATTTTCTCGCACCGTGCGTCATCGATGCCGTCGTTGTAAAAGGTGATGGCGATATACCACGGCAGGGCATCCGTCCCATAGAACCCCGTATTGTATCCGCCCGTATTCTCACGAATGCGTTGGGGACGCAGACCCTCACCGTGCCAAGCAATATCCATCATCACCTGATAGAGGGGCTTGCCTATCTTTTCGCGTTCGTCTTGTGTCAGAGCGTCATAAATCCAATCGTAGGCGCATAGCGTACTGATTTGCGGAAACACATACCAATCGGCATTCAGATTATTGTCTATACGAATTCGGTAATATTCGGTAATCTTTTGCAAGAACTTTTTGGTGTAATCCAGATATTCTTTCTTGCCGGTTATGAGATATAACATGGCCACCTGCGAGACCTTGGATATGACCCACCCGTTCTCGGTACCGTTCACCGCCGTAGGATTCGGGAACGAAATAGACCCATGCAGCAGATTGTCTACGTCTTCCTTGGTTTGCCAATAGGTATTGCGAGCCGAAGTCTTTGCCGCACTTTTTATATTCGGAATATCTTCCTTGGTGACGAAAAGCCGCGGATGGCCGGCACGCACAGAATATACAGGACACACCGTACCCTTGTCGTCAGGGACATCTACAGGATTACGGCACGAAACCGTCATTATCGTTGCCGACAAAGCGGCTGTCAAAACCATGGTAAACAATGTTTTTCTCATATACAGATTTAGTTTTCAGGTCCTTATCCGCACAAAGATACAACTTTTCAATCAGATTGGAGTCTTTATTTCCATATTTTTCTATCAAGCGGAGTCGTACATGTAGTCATGTAAGTCGGTCATGTGATCGAGGAACAACCGTTTAACGACTTCGCCACAAGCCAGAAAAAGGTCTACAAAGAAAAAATGAAGAATAGTTCTTTCTGCCATGGCAGAAGTTAATAGAAACTAAAGGAAAAATCGTCCTCCACGAAGAAAACATTTCTTTTAACAATTAACAATCGACCCTTTTCCTCCATGGAAGATGAAAGAAAAAATGACAGAACATGGAAAAATCCTGATGAACAATCGGGGGGGGCGTGAAATAAAATACTGCGTATAATCGGAAGTCTAACATATCCTACCGATTATACACAACTCCCACAGCTTAATTACCATCGGGTTTCGCATTCCAAACACAAAGCGTCAGAATGACAGAAAGTAATGCCGCGCCAATCCAGAAATAGTTGATATAGGTGAAATCGTACACTTCCGAACCATTTACGATATGCTTATTGCCTTCGATAAGCCACCCGCTCATGATGTCTTGAATACCTGCACCTATGTAACTGGCAATTCCGACAATTCCGAGTGCCGCACCAGATGCATTCTTCGGTGCAAGATCGACAGCCATCAGCCCACCAAGGAAACAAATAAGCACTCCTATGCTCAATCCAAAAAGTACCATGGCAATAACATCAATTATGAAGTGTACACCAGGTATGAGGAGGAATAAGCATAGAGCGATTACATTTATTAATCCAAATATTAAAACGGGGATATTACGAGAGCCATTAAATAACTTATCTGAGATAATCCCACTACATATGGTTCCAACTATACCACAAACGGAACTGATAGAAATGATGAAGCTTGCGTCAATCGTAGAATAGCCTTTCATAATCTCAAGATAGAAAATCCCCCAGCTATTAACAGCATATCTACTAATATACATAAAAGCTGATCCTAAAGCAAGAATCCATATTGCAGGATTTTTCAACACTGTTTTTTGTGCTTTGTTATAAGACGTAATATTTTGCTGCTTATGAGGTACTATTTGTTGTTCGGGGAGCGTTACTCCTTTACTTGCGGGAGTGTCATGGAAAAAAGTCAAGAGTATAATAACTCCGAGAAAACCGATAACAGCTGCACCAATAAAACCATACCTCCAACCATAAGCACTAACAATGGAAGCTACAAAAACAAAAGTCATTGCCTCACCAATATTGTGGCTTGCACTCCAAAATCCATAGAAGGTTCCACGATTCTTGTCGGTAAACCAACGAGATAGGCCAACCACACAAGATGCTGCACCCATAGATTGGAACCATCCACTTAATCCCCACAATATGGCAAAGAGAATGAATGAGTCAGTAAAGCCTAAAACCAGATTGACCAATGCCGTAATCAACAAGCCTGTAGACATCAGCCGTTTAATATTGCTTCTATCAGCAAAGAAGCCGTTGGTAAACTTACCGATAGCGTATGTAAAGAATAAAACCGAACCAATGATACCGAGTTCTGTCTCTGAGAATATACCATTCTCTACAATTGGTTTCTTGATAACATTCAGGCTTAATCTGCAAACATAGTATGTGCCATAGCCTATAGTTGCTGAAAGGAATGTCGCCCACTGCAAGCGTATTAGCTTGCGAGCATTCTCCGCTTCGTTAAGATTTCCTACAGGTGCAGGTTTTGAAACTTTATAAAAATCTATTATCTTCTTAAACATTTATTATTCTATTATTATCTATGAAGTTTATGTGCTCGCAAATACTCAAGAAGTAAAGCCGGTCGGTCGGTTTGAATCAGCTTGAAACCTTGTTTGATAAGCCATCCCCAACTCTCATCCGCCTGTTTAAGTTCTACTGCCCGGTCATCATCGTGTCCGTCATTCTGCGATGGCCACAAAGCATTGACAAATATTTGTATTCCGTTAGTTCTCAATTTACTAATGAGACGCGTGACATTATTCTCAACTTTAGAAAACCTAACCTCAAAAGCCAGAGGGATCATATTTTTGATATAACTATCGATAATACGCTCTGCTTCACTTTTACATAAATCTGCTTTTGGCATAAATATAATTTTATCAAGGATATTGCCATGCTGAACTTTTACGGTATCATATGGCAAGCATTCTTTTATAACACATTGGTTCGACGTTCCGGTCTCTTGCAATATTTTATACACCTCATTTATATATTTATACCCCTTATCTACATTTACTAATATTTTTCCTTTGCAAAATGACATCGCTTCCCTAAAAGTAGGTATCTGATGGCGAGTCAGGCCTCCAGCACCATTCTTTAGTTGAAGCAGCTTTAATTCGTTAAGCGTATAATTCTCTGGTCTACCTTTTCCATTAGTTGTGCGATTTAAAGTACTGTCGTGCATTAAAATAAGTTCTCCATCTTTCGTTATTTTCAAATCCACTTCAACCATATCTACGCCCATGTCAATACAGTTCTTGATGGCTTGAAGTGAGTTTTCGGGCGCATTTCTCCAGTCACCACGATGAGAAACAACCAAAACGGAATGACTTGCTGGGGCAGCTAAATCAGAAAGAATTTCTTCTAGTCGTTGTGCATAACTTACAGTGAAAAGCATGCACAATAAATAAAAACACAAAAATCGTTTCTTCATGTTCTATTTTAATAACCGAATTCTACTTATGAAGTTTCTTACTTTTCAAATACTCAAGAAGCAAAGCCGGTCGATCGGTTTGAATTAGCTTTGCACCTTGACTGATTATCCATCCCCAACTCTCATCCGGTTGTTTGAGTTCAACGGCACGATCATCATCATGTCCACCGCAAAGTTCCGGCCATAATGTATTGATGAAAATTCTTGCACCGCTATCACGGACTTTCTTTATCAGCCTAAGAACATCTGCATCGTCTGTTTTGAATACCAATTCAAAAGCTTTAGGCTTCATATTCTCAATATAGCTATCTATGATTTCCTCCGCACCGGGTTTACAAAGATTGACTACAGGCATGAATATAATGTTATCAAGTTCTTTACCATGCTCTGCTTTTACAACTTCATAAGGTAACTCTGCTTTTATAATGCATTGCTCAATGGTTTCTGACGCCCTCAACACCTTCATAACATCATCAAAGTAGTCATAACCTTTATCCACATTCACCATGATTTTACCCTTACATAGTTGCATTACCTCACGGAAGGTAGGTATCTGATGTCGTGTTTTGCAGCCTGCGCCATTCTTTAGATGTAAAGATTGTAAAGAATCCAACGTGAAATTCTCTACGAATCCTTTGCCATTTGTGGTACGATCTATCTTCTTGTCATGCATCACAATCAAGATGCCGTCTTTTGTTTTCTTCAAGTCTAATTCAACCATATCAACACCCATGTCAATACAATTCTTAAAAGCTTGAATAGAATTTTCAGGAGCATTACGCCAATCTCCCCGATGCGAAACCACCATTATCCTTTCTTTTGCAGGCTTATAAAAGTCCTCCAATACTTCCTTCATATTTTGCTGTGCATAATTCGCTATAGCAGACATGCAAAGTATCAATAAAACATATAATTTCTTCATTTTTAGTTCAATTTGTTATTATTCCAAGTTAATTTCTCACCCCAAATAGGCACTATAGAATTTTTACAATTCAGATTTGCAGCCCTTATCAAGCCCGACTTTAAACTCCATCTGCAATCATCCTCATCAATATGTGTTAACTCCAATAAGTGTGAAAGCAATACATAATCGGGAATTGTTTGTCCTTTGCCTGTTCCTATAATATTATTCTCAGTAAGTGCATTTGGTGCATACCGGGTTATCAACACATTAACATGTGGCAGAATATTGGTATATTGCTTTGGCTTAAAGTTTGAATCGCCTGTATGTAACAAGGTAAAGTTTCCACTATCATCACCACACTCAATGGTAAAAACCGAAACGAAATTAGATAAACCTGAATTGTTGTGATCAGTAATAGATATATGTATCTTCACATTATTATATTGATAATCTGTAGCTACCTTTGATGTGCGTCCACCTTTTATAAAATTAGAATAGACAGGTTTCCCTGCTTTTAACATTGCGTTAATAAGTTCTGTATCGTAATGATCCTTATGGTTGTGAGTTACACAAAGGAATTCCAAGTAAGGTTCTAATAACTTTGCCCAACGATGATTGATATCTATTCCAAAGCAAATAGATGGAGTTTTAATGATGTATCCCATATTGTATAGATTCCAAATGCAAACAGTTCCCTTCTCTACATGTTCTGTTTTCACAGCTTGTAACACATGGTCAAATGCCAAACGATAAAAAGCTAACATTAAGTCATACTTTTCCCGTAATTCGGCATTCTTGTCAGAGCAAGCCAAGTAGCTTTTAAAGAAATCTGCTGAACAATCATCTGCCATTTTCTGAATATCATTAAATACCGAAATCCTTGCTTCTTCAAGAGGAACTTGCAAAGAAGAGGTAGCCCATAAACGTTCTGCTATCGTCCTTGCAATATTCATCTGAGTAGTTTTTCCTTCTACGGTCTGCGTATTGGGTATTCCTGTATTTTCACTTTTACACGAAAATAAAGCAATAGTGAGTAAAGATAGAAGTAAAAATATCTTTTTCATGACGCTTCTTTATCTAATTCAAGAGGACCAAACCAATTGGCCCTCTTAAATGTATGAGACTTTATTTATCGTAACCGGGATTCTGCCACAATATAGAAGTGTTACCAACTTTCTCTATCTCTGCTTGAGGGATAGGGAAAAGTAGCTGATAGTCCTCTATGTTCAAACCGCGCAAAGCTATTGCACTCTTGGCATACCCCATTCTTACCAAGTCAAACCAACGGTGTCCTTCATACGGGAACTCTCTTTGGCGTTCATCCAATATAGCCCTACGGAAAGTTTCTTGTGAAGACACATCCGTTGCCGTCAAACTGGCAAGTCCGGCTCTATTTCTTATGGCATTTACTTCCTGTAAAGCAATAGAGCCATTAGAGGCGTCATAACCAATTTCGTTTAGAGCTTCTGCATGCATCAATAGAACGTCTGCATAACGAAGGAGAATCATGTCATTTCCAACTTGATTGAAAGATATATTTTTGGTATCTAAGAACTTACCCATCAGATAGGTTTTGCTATCTACTTTCACATATGTAATCATTGCTTTGCGGGCATCACCTGCAGGAAAACAATCCCGAAGAGCGTCTGCCTGACCAATTTCATCTGTCAAGTTGGTGATATCATACCAATAAGAATGTCCCTCATTGACAATGTCTTTGTTAAACTGGATTGCAAAAATGATTTCTGCATTATTTTTATTTTCTGCATTAAAAACCTGCCTAATAGAAGTCAACAATCTATATTTTCCTATCAATTGTGAGAGAATATCTCTTGCCTCCATCCACTTATGGAATGTCAGATAAACCTTACCCAATAACGCCTTTGCTGCGCCAGAAGTAGCACGACCTGTTTCTGTTGAAGCATAGGATTCAGGAAGATAGTTGTTGTCAACTATCTCTTTCAAATCGCCAGCTATTAAATCAAACATCTGTTCATTGCTATATCTTGCCATTTTCAAGGCCTCTGCTGCACTTACTACATGCTTAGTAGCAGGGACACCACCCCAAACGCGATACATATTGAAATAATTCAATGCTCGAATGAACATAGCCTCACCTTTATACTGCTTTTTCAATGTTTCATCAAACTGAGCACCATCGATTTGGTCAAGTATTAAATTACAACGGTAAATATTGTTATTAAAGTTTGCCCAATATTCAGACAAAATAGAATTAGAGGGTTTATCCTCAAAATGATTGATGTCATAACGATCTTGTGTCCCGGCTGTCGGGGCTTTCACTTCCATATTGTCACTGCGATACTCGCAGCATTCCTTATAAAAGTCCACCTGAGACTGCAGTTTTGAATAACAGCCAACAACAGCAACATTATAATCACTTGCAGTTTTATATATTTTGTCTATCGTCACCTTGCTTGCTGGCTCCAATTCAAAGAAGTTCTCTCCACAAGAAGACATAAGCAAAGCTGTTAATGACAACAAAATTATTATCTTTTTCATATCGTATAATTCTTTATAATGTGAGATTCAAACCAAACATATATGTTCTTGCTAAAGGATAAGTACCATAGTCTTCGCCCGGAGTCAAGTTCTGGGAAGGTCGAGCGTTCACCTCCGGATTATAACCGCTATAGTTTGTGATAGTAAAGAGGTTCTGACCGGAAACATAAACTCTCAGCTTCTCGATCTTAAACTTGTGAGTGAGACTTCTTGGTAGAGTATAGCCGAAAGAAAGGTTCTGAAGGCGAAGATACGAACCACTCTCCAAGTGCCATGTAGAAGTACGGCCATTACTTCCTGTTTGCTTGCGATTTGCACGATTAACCAAACCATTCCCTGGATTATCAATACTCTTCCAACGATCAAGAGCCACTTTAGTGCCATTCATATTACCCTCCATATTATCAATGTAACGGCGGTTCAAATTTAATATCTTGTTGCCATATACACCTTGGAAGTTGAAATCAATATCAAATCCGGCATACCATAATTTACCACCAAAACCATATGTGAACTTTGGCATATAGTTACCGCAGATTGTACGGTCTTTGTCAAGATCTATCACTTTATCTCCATCAACATCCACGAACTTAAAGTCCCCGACTTTTGTGTTGGAAAGATGTGGATAGCTATTCAATTCCTCCTGTGTCTTGAACACACCGTCTTGTTGCATAAGGTAATAATTTCCGATAGACTTACCAACCTCTGTTATATAATAAGCATGTGTTACACTACCAGAAGAAATGATTGGTGCATTCCCTGGTCCAAGAGCCTTTACCTCGTTGGTGTTTTTTGCATAGTTGATATTGAAAGAATAGCCCAAGCCATTAGCAAAAGTGTGTTGTGAAGTTAAGGATATTTCCCAGCCACGATTATTTACCTTACCTATATTTTGTAAGGAAGTGCTATAGCCTGTCAAAAGAGGTACAGGCACATAAAGCAACATATCTGAAGTATTCGTGTTATAATAGTCTACAGAAACGCCAAGAAAACCATCAAACATCTGGAGATCAATACCGGCATTTATCATTTGGTTTTTCTCCCAGCTCAAGTCATCACGCTTGATATTATCAGGTTTGTAACCATAAACCAAACCATTCCCCAAAATATAATTATCTATAGACATGGTTGCCAAATGGTCATAATTGCCAATCTGAAAATTACCAGTCACACCATAGCTGACACGAATCTTCATGTCATGGATGAACGATAAAGATTTTACATTCTTAAAGAATAGTTCATCGCTAATACGCCATGCAACAGAAGCAGATGGGAAGTATCCCCAACGATTATTCTTGCCAAAGCGAGAAGAACCATCAGTACGGATTGCTGCAGAAAGCATATAACGTCCTTCATAGTTATATTGTACACGAGCCAGATATGAAGCAATTGACCATTGCGTCTTATTAGATCCCCCGTTTATTACCGTACCGCCATTTACTGTCTGGATATAGTCGTTTGGATAATCCGTAGCCGTTACATTGTTAGACTTCATTGTCTCTTTCTGGGCAGACTGCACCAGAATTGCCGCGATATTGTGCTTCTTATTTATGGTTGTATTATAGGTGAGTTGATTCTCCACCAACCAATTAAAATAGAAAGAAGATGAGCTATAGCCTGTAGGGTTGGAAGGCGTAGTATAATAGTTTTTTCCCCTTAAAGGCAAAGAGGATTGACGATATTGGTCGTTATGTGCCCCATAATAGTCACCACCCAAGGAGAACTTATAGGATAATCCTTTCAGCAATTCCAACTCAGCAAAAGCTTTTCCTGTTATAGACATGCGATCTGTTACATTAGATTGCAAATGTACCATGGCTACAGGGTTTAACACCTCATTAATCTGATAGTCAGTACCGATACGTAAGTAACCGTTTCCCTGATAATTATAAGAACCATCATCATTGTATATGGGAAATATAGGAGGCATCATTAATGCAGATTGAACGATTCCATTTGCTCCTGAAGCGTCCACAGAATTAGATACAGAATAAGATGGTGCAAAATTGATACCGAACTTCAAACGTTTATGCTGACCCGAAAGATTTAAACGACCACTATATTTTTCAAAATCAGAACCGATGATAATACCATCTTTCTTCATATAGTTACCTGATACGAAATAGTTTATACTATTCGACCTGCCGGAAAGAGAAATATTATGTCCCATGGTCATTGCTGTACGAAAGATGGCATCTTGCCAATCCGTGTCAACAAGCCCTGATTGTCCGTTCAAATAGGGAACTAACATATCAGGGATCTTCATATACCCTTCTTTACGCAGATTATTAGGGTCACTTGCACTTCCTCTGGGATTTTTATCCAAGTAAGCATTGTCATGTGCATCCTTTACAAACGCTGCATATTGATAGGCATTCATCATGTCAAGTTTTTTAGAAATGGTCTGAGTTCCGGCATATCCGTCGTACGAAATAGCCAGCTTGTCTGATACTCCCATTTTTGTTGTTACGAGAACAACTCCATTAGAACCTCGGCTACCATAGATTGCTGCAGCAGAAGCATCTTTTAAAACCTCAACAGACTCGATATCATTGATGTTCAGGTTGGCGAAGCCACGTTCCATAGGCACTCCGTCCACAACATAAAGTGGATCACTGCCTGCATTGACTGTACTCACACCACGAACACGGATGCTTACACTCCCCTCCGGGTCACCACTTGGCACAGTTACCTGTACACCGGGCATTTTACCGGCTAATGTCTGACGGAAATCCGTTGATGGATTATTTGCCAAAGCCTCTGCTTTCACTGAAGATACAGCCGTAGACACATCGCGTTTTCTCTGTACGCCATAGCCAACTACGACCACTTCATCAAGCACTTTATTGTCGTCTTCCAAAGTAATATTGATAATATCGCGCCCTTTTACCTTTATATCTTGACCCTTGTAACCGATATAAGACACTGCCAACATTCCATCAGACGGAATCTCTATGGTATAGTTACCAGATAAATCTGTTATAACACCATTTTTAGTTGTTCCTTTTTCCATCACCGTAGCGCCGATGATTGGTTCGCCGGTGGCATCCGTAATCTGTCCTGAAATCTTTTTCTTGTTCGTGTTTGAAGATTTGGAGGGGGTCTTTGATGACTTTGGGCGTACGGTAATGTAATTCCCATTGATCTCGTATTCGCAGCCGGCACTCTGCAATACAAGCTTGAGTAATTCCAAAGCGTCGCCCTCTGTCTTAGAGACGGAGTGTGTGCGTGACGTGTCTATCAATGTAGCGTTGTAGACAATGCGGTACTTCGAGGCTTTCTCGATTTTTTCAAACGCTTGCTTTAGTGTCACTTTGTTCGATCCCAGAAAGACTGTCTGGGCATGAACTGTCATGCAGCCTGCAAGAAAAGCCCCTGCGACAAGGGCCGAGAGTCTTCGTGTGTTCATAAACTTTGACTTTTGATTGTTGGTTTTCTTTTGTTTTTTGGGTTTTTATATTTCTAAAGACCTTAAAAGTTGCCGTTACACCCAACAGAAAATAAAAAATATCAAAAATAAGACCAAGAACCGTAAACACGAATCCGTTTTTGAAAAGTCTGTCCGTATTGGATAAGTCTCCCGTTGCAGTCTACCTCGCCGAGAAATCAACCAAATCTATCCAAATATTCCAAATATTTTTATGCATCAATATTTGTTCGATTTGTTTCGATTTTTTCGCTAACGCTCAACAACCCGTGTGTGATTTCTGCCTGCAGAGCACTCTTTTCCTTCGTCATTTATGCACACCGGTTGGACAGACGCACGAGCCGTGCGTCCCTACATGCCTCTTGCCTGCAAATCATCTTGATAACAGGACGAATCATCAAGGTCAAAGTTCAATGTTCAAAGTTCAAAATCAAAGTCCCTACATGCCGCACAACAACCAACTTGTTCACCCGTTTGCTCGTCAACTGTCAACTAAATGGATAATCAACGACCTACACTTCGTTTTCCAATCTCAGCTATTTCGTCGTGCAATATGGCTGGTCTCATCGCGCAATATGACTCGTATTACCGAGCAATCTCAGCCATTTTACACACGGCAGGCAACATGGTGCCTCGCTCACCCGTCATGCGTTTACCGATAAACCTCAGTATATGACGACACTGTCTCCATCAATTTTGTATTGGAAATCAGGAAAGATGTTGCCTATGACCCTAAGGGCTCCTTCAAGAGTCTCCCCACGGTTGAAGTGTGCAGTGACACATTGACGACGGTTCTTCCTTGAACGGATAGAAACTTTAACGCCATAAACCTCAGAAAGCTTGTTCATCGTTTCTTCCAACGTCATATTGTCAATGGTGATCTGTGCCGTTTTCCATGCGGGCACTAACTTTGGAAGTCCTCTGCCCACGTTGACGCTTCCGTTCTTCACGTTGTACGAAAGACTCTCGTCTTGCGAGAGCCTGTATGTGGTGCGTCCCTTTTCCGGATAGAGTTCCACGCAGCCGGTTTTCACATAGACGTAGACCTCATCTGTCGTCATGTAGGACGACACGGTGAACGAAGTGCCGATGTCGGTTATATCAAAATAGGGCGTTATAACGTGAAACGGCTTCGCACTATCGTGATGAATGTCGAAGAAAGCCTCACCGACAAGGTAAAGTCTGCGTTCTTTGCCATCAAAGGTTGTCGGATATTGAATTACCGTTCCACCTTTCATATTCACCTTCGTCCCATCGGGCAACACGAATGCCTTGCGTTCTCCTTCTCGGGTATATTTATATTGTAAGGTAAAGGCTTCTGCCTGCTTCATGTTATTAATGACATAAAACTCGGCCAATCCGACGAATATAAGTGCAGGCAGGAAGACTGCTGCGACTTTCAGCCACAAACGGTTTCGCAAGAACATACGCTTTTTCTCTATACGTTCCTCCGTTTCTATCTCATCCCACAATTGCTGATAGGCTTCCGTAGCGATACTGTCGTCTTTCGTCGCTACCAACCGCCTCAAAATCTTTTCTCTTGTTTCCGGTCTTACCTCATGATGAGCGTAATATGCGATTATTTTTCTTATCGTGTCTGTCATATGAAACGCTTATGATTTGTTTTTCCTTTTTCTGAAAATCATTCTTTTATTCTATAAAGACATATCGGGAACGAGCTACACCCAAAAGAGCGAGACGAACAGTATCAGGAACAGTTCATTTTTAATATCTTTTAGCGCAAGATTGAGATGATTCTCGACCGTTTTCTTCTGTATGCCGAGCCTTGAGGCTATCTCTTCGTTTTTCAGATGCTGCTCTCTACTCATGCGATAGATCGTTTGTCGCTGCTCGGGCATATTCTCTACGACCATTTCTATCAGTAGTTGCGTGTCACTTGCCACCAGATTGTCGTGAGGGGTTACGGCATCCGTTTTCTCCGGTATCTTGTCCGAGCCATTATTTTTCATCTTTCTCGAAGACAGATAATCCAGAATGGAATTCTTTGAAAGCATGAAAAGATAGCTGTCCAAGCTGGCGACCTCTAAAAGTCGTGCTCGCCTCAGCCACACTTTCATAAAGATGATTTGACAAACGTCGTCGGCATCCTGAGCATTCTTTAGCAGCATGAGGGCAAACTGATGGACCTTGGGGAAAAAGGTCCGGTGCAATGCCTCGAAAGTGCGTGCGTCTCCCTCTGCCAACTTTCTGATTTCTTTCTGATTAAAGTTCATGTGCTCTTTTCCGCTAATAAAATTCCTTTTCTTTTCTCGTGACAAAAATACTTAAAATTAGTTGGTTCGCCAAGAATTTCTTATGTTTTCGTCCGGAGGGGACTCCGTACGATAAAAGGAAAAGTAATAGGTATCAATCATATAAAACCCACTTTATGAATCAACATGGCAAGCTTGATTCCAAAACAACATACGGACAAAAACATATACCATTTCATTTTCTTCCCGAAAAACTTGCAAAGGGGGTGCAAGATTTTGTATCTTTGCAGAAGACAGGCGGCGCTCAGCAAGACGAAAAGAGTAGAAAAAGTCGATGACGACGCCGACGTTGTGCAGCATTCGCCATGCCCGCAAGCTCGGGCTCCCTCCCTTTGGGAGGGCCGGGGTAGGTATTGGGAGGGCCGAAGTAAGTGTCCCGGCTTGCAACATGGCCCATATCGGACTGCAACATGGGTCATTTCACCGTGCGAAATGACTGAGATTACCGTGCAAAATGGGTGAGATTGGAACACAAGATGTAAGCTATTGATTATCAATTTGGTTGACAGCTGACGAGTAGGCTGGTAGACAAGTTCCATGCTCGTGGGTATGTAGGGACGCACGGCCCGTGTGTCCGTCGAAACAACCCTGCATATCGTTTGACATTCAACCGGAGTGGGACGCACGAGCCAATGCATCTAAACTTGCATTTTACCTTGGACGGACGCACGAACCGTGCGCCCCTACATGGATACAGGAATAGCAAGATACGTTGGACTTTCAAAAGCGGACGCACGAACCGTGCGTCCCTACATGCCTTTTGCCTACAAATCATTTTTTAATAGAACTAATCCTAAAGTTCAAAATTCAATGTTCAATGTTCAAAGTCAAAAACCTCAAAGGTCAAAGTTCAAAATTCAATGTTCAAAATCAAAGTCCCTACATGCCCATGTTGGCCGGAACGGACCTAAAGCATCTGCTTGGCAACGTCTACGGTCACCTCTAATACGCTCCTGATAAAGGGATATTTCTGATGCATCATCTCGTAGTCGGGCCCCGTGGTGAGGAACTTTGCCCGCCCTTCTATGCGAAATCCCGTGCCTTGGTAGCCGTTGAAGCCCTCTACGTTGCGCGTGCCTAACGCCAAAAGGACGCGGTTGTTCACCTCGACATTGGCCTCTGTCTTCTTCATTCCAGCGGCGGGAATGAGGATTCTCTCGTCATCCGTCACCACCAAATAGCTGTTCCAAGTGCATGCTAAGTGGGGTTCTGCATGCCCCCATGACACGATTGAGACGACACCCTCATTGCGAATGACTTCGAAAAACTTTTCTGTAAGCATTTTTGTTCCTCTATTTTGTTCAAACAGGTGGGCAAAGTTACGAAATAAAAGTGAGAGTTCGGTGCTGTCTTCTTGGTAATTTGCAGCGAGAAACAGTTGACGGGGCATTTTCTTTTCCTACGGTTTGCATTCTATGATAATTTTCCTATATTTGCAATTGCTATCATAACACTTTAGAAATCATGACAAAGAAACAGACGATTCTCGTGCTCTTGCTGGTTTTAATGGGCTGGACTGGTTTGGCGAAAGCGCCGAACGACAAGCTCAAGGAGCAGCTCCTGCGCTATGACTACAGCCAGCTGCTGATGGAGAACGACTTTTTAGGCTACATCGGCAACGGCCAACGGCTCTATATGCACTTTGACACGATCTATAAAGACCCTGTGAAACCACAGTATTATCACGTAGAAGGCAAGAGCAAAGTGAAGCAGAACCTCTGTAGTTTCACAGGGGGCATAACCATTCATTCCTTTGCACCGAACGAAGAATCTGACAGTCTTGTAAAACGATATCATCTTAAAGCGCAGTATCAGTTGAATGAGGATGCCAACCAACGCGGTTCGGGTTTCTTTGCCGGTCGACTCACTTCCGACTTCTTCATCTATAGGGATTCCATTTGTTTCGACGAAATGGAAGGTGGCGAGGACGGCTATAATAACAACCAATTTGAGGGCCGTTGGACCTCTTATCGCACGAAAATATCGAAGAAAGCGAATTTCGGCATAGGACGAATTCCCGACTCCGGCAATCTCGATGTAGGGGCAGCAGAGTTCCATGTGGACCCCAAAAAGCAGCATCTGGGCTGGGAAAGCTATACGGAAGCCTTTGAAACAGAGACTCCCGAAGGCCAAAAAGCACAGGCAGAAGAGGACCGTGAGTGGTGGAAAGGCGATAAAGAGGTCTTTATTTCATGGCAATCGAAAACAGAAAATGAGGCAGTTAAGCTTGACATTTACCGCAATAAACATTATCTCCAAACACTTAATTTGGGCGAAAATGTTCTGGAGTACTGGGTAGATCAGAGTGATTACAACTTCGACGGACATCGAGACTTCGCGGTTTGGCTTGATTATGCAGAAAGCAAAAGGGTCTTCTTGTGGTCTGAGAAGCAAGGAAAATATGTGCATGAACCCTTTTTCGACAACTTAGAGTCACCCACAATCTTCAAAGATGCCCGTTGTATTGTGGACACTCGTTACGTCAACGACAAATGTATTGAGCATGTCATGTATCAATATGACGGGCAGAATTACCGTCTTCATTCCACCTTGGTGCAACGTGGTTACTATCCGGAATACGACCGACTTATCTTTTATGACGCAGCAGGAAACCGTGTACGTGAGTTGCAAAACCCCACATTCAAACAGTTTACTCCGCTTTGGCAGAAGTATGCCGTGCTGTATTATATCGACGGATAGAAATGGTTTCATGCCCCATTGTCCAACATTTTAGCGTGTAAGTTGTAATTAATTCCACCATAAAGGCGTTGTATCTCAACTTTTTACTACCTTTGTCTGCGATTACAGCAAAGTAAGAATGAGCAAGAAACAAATTCTTTTGATCAACGACATGGCGGGCTATGGCAAAGTAGCCACGGCCGCCATGCTGCCTATTCTGTCTTATTTCGGCCACCCGACCTATAATCTTCCGACGGCATTGGTATCGAATACGCTCGACTATGGCAAGTTTAATATTCTCGATACCACGGACTATATACAAGGCGTTTTCCCCGTTTGGAAGGCCTTGGGCTTTAGGTTTGATGCCATAGCCACGGGCTTTATCGTCAGCGAAAGACAGGCTTCTATCGTGTCACGCTACTGTCTTGAACAGGCAGAAACGGGCACAACAATCTTCGTGGACCCTATCATGGGCGACGAAGGCAAGCTCTATAACGGCGTAACCCCAGCCGCCATCAAGAGCATGAGGGCCATGTTGAGCGTGGCACATCTGTGCTATCCCAACTACACCGAGGCCTGTTATCTGACCAATTGCACGTATCATCCTGACGGTGTGAGCCTTGATGAAGCTTATAGCCTGTTGGATCATCTGCGCAAGATAGGTGCGAAATCGGCGCTCATCACGAGCATTCCCGTAGACGGAAAGCCCGCTGTTGTGGGCTATAACCACATGGACGATACGTATTTCAGGCTGGGCTACGACGAGATTCCCGTTCATTTCCCCGGCACGGGCGATATTTTTTCGGCCATACTCATCGGGCATTTGCTTGATGATAAGCCCTTGACTGTTGCCACACAAAAGGCCATGGACGGCGTATATGAACTGATTCTCCGCAACAAGGACAATGCGGATAAGAACCGAGGTATACCTCTTGAGCAGTATTTGAACATTCTTTAGCGGATATGGACTGGATAAATAGCCTCTTCACCACGCACTCTTCCATTCAGACCGTGGTTGTGCTGTCAATGATTATCGCGTGTGGTTTGGCATTAGGAAAGCTCAAAGTGATGGGCGTTTCCCTTAGTATTGCCTTCGTATTCTTCGTGGGTATCCTCGCCGGACACCTTGGGTTTAGTATCGATCCCGTGGTACTTGACTATGCTGAAACGTTCGGATTGGCCATCTTTGTCTACTGTCTTGGATTGCATGTCGGGCCGAATTTCTTTGGTTCTTTACGCCATGAAGGCATGTCAGAGAACCTTTGGAGCCTTGCCATTATCATTGTCGGGACGCTCTTTTCCCTGCTGCTTATCCCCCTGACCGGGGTCAGTTTGCCCGACATGGTGGGCCTTCTTTGCGGTGCAACCACCAACACACCGGCCCTCGGTGCAGCCACTCAGGCCCTCAGCCACTTGGGAATGAGCAGCGGAACCGTGGCACTTGCCACCGCGGTTTCCTATCCCTTGGGTGTCTTGGGCGTGATCATTGCGATGGTGATTCTGCGCAAATGCTTTGTCAAACCGGCCGACCTTGCATTGCGATCTGTGGACAGTAACGACCACACTTACATTGCCGAATTCGAAGTAATCAACCCGGCTACGACTGAAAAACGCATCATGGATGTGTCTCATATGACCCATCTGAAGTTCATTATCTCGCGTATTTGGCGTGGCAACGAGGTCATTGTGCCCACCGCAGAGACTGTTTTGAAAGCCAATGATGACCTGCTTGTCATCACCAACAAGGAAGACGAAGGGGCCATGGAAATCCTCTTTGGTCGCAAAATCAATAAGGATTGGAATAAAGAAGCCATCGATTGGAATGCCATCGACACGCAGGTTGAGAGTCGGGTTCTCGTGCTTACGCGCACCGGTCTCAATGGGAAACGCCTCGGAGAGCTGCACCTTCGCAAGTCGTATGGGGTGAATGTGAGTCGCGTTATTCGTGGAGATATCAAACTATTAGCCACAGAAGACCTCCGTCTTCAATATGGGGATCGCGTCACAGTCGTAGGACAACGTGAGGCAATCAACCACGTCGAGGGTTACTTCGGCAACTCCGTTAAGACCTTAAACGAGCCAAATATCGGCAGTATCTTTCTTGGAATCATTCTCGGTTTGGCCCTTGGGACTATCCCTATCAGTATTCCCGGCATGGAAAGCTCCGTCAGATTGGGCATTGCCGGTGGCCCTATCATCATGGGAATCATCATCGGTGCGCTCGGCCCCAAGTTGCATTTCATCTCTTATACCACGCGTTCGGCCTCGCTGATGCTACGCAAACTCGGACTGAGTCTCTATCTGGCGTGTCTCGGACTTGATGCCGGAAAAGACTTCTTTGGCACGGTTATGCGTCCGCAAGGCCTGCTTTGGGTGGGTATCGGTGCCTTGATTACGATTGTTCCCGTGCTCATTGTGGGGCTGATTGCCCTGAAAACGAAGAAGTTCGACTTTGGAACCATCTGCGGAATCCTGTGCGGCAGCATGGCCAATCCCATGGCCTTGGGCTATGCCAACGACACCTTAAAGGGCGATACCGCCAGCATCAGCTATGCATCGGTGTATCCTTTGGGCATGTTCGTGCGTGTCATCATCGCCCAAATCATCGTGATGTTCTTCGCAACGTAATGACGTAGGCATCACGCCCCATATTTCTTTTCTGATTTGTTTGGCCATTCCGATTTTTTGTCTTACCTTTGCCGGCGTTATGATGTTAGCATATTATAAAAAAGGTGTAATGCTGATGCAAAGAAACTTTGATTTCTCTGCATCTTTTAACGCTTATTATTTGGCAGTTCCAAATAATTTGCTAACACACACACACACACACACACACACACACACAATGCAGACCTATAAATATTAAGGTACGCGCATACGCGCGCGTAATATACGCAGCATATTGTAAAAACAATAGGTTACAAAGCTATTTTTCGGAATATCCTTACAGGATTTTCCAAGATTTTTTGTTTCCTTTTTCCCCAATCGGGAAAGAGGAAACAACAAGCACTCTTCGTATAATCATTTAATCAAAAATAATATGAAAAGATTGTATTTACTCATCTTCTCGCTTATCGTAATATTTACGACCAAAGCACAATCGCCCACGGAGTTCACACAGAACATCAATGGCGTGACCATCACTTATAAAATCATAGACCAAGCCAACCGCCATGTTGAAGTGTCGGCACAATCGGGTGGAGTATTCACTCCGCCACAACTGACCTTTCCTGAAGCGGTGTACAAATCAGGAGAGACTCAACCCTACACCATTACTAAGATAGCAGGCGGTATATTCAATGGAACATTAGGGCACGGTTGGTCTCCAGGTGGTGGGTCCGTAACAATAACCTTTCCGTCGAGTTTGGAGGAGATTGGCTGGATGGCATTCGCTCATGCCTATGACGTTAAGGAAGTGGACCTAAGCAAATGTACCAAGCTGAAAAAACTCGAAGGACTGAATTTCCATCGTGGAAGTATTACCAAGCTTTCTCTGCCCGAGGGATTGGAAAAAATTGGTGAGCATGTATTTGATGACAATAAATTAGTTTCAGTTGATATTCCCTCTACGGTAAAAGTAATGAATGGTGGTGCCTTTGGGCAAAACCCAATGCTGAAAATAGTCAATCTCCGCAAGGTGCCTGTCGTTCCTATAAGTGATTTGAGTATTGCATTTGGAGACAGCTCTCCTCTTGAAGGTGCAGACCCAAATCTCAAAATATACGTCAACACCGACCTGACCGGACTTTATGCAACAGCAAGAGGCTGGTCTGATGAAGCAGGGAAGTATATAGAAGCCATCGACATGAATGCTACCGGTTTTGCATCTCTATATCTTGAGAACGAGAACTTCCTCGTGCCTACGGGGTGCACGGCCTATATCATCACGGGCATCACGCCCAGCGGAAGTCCCACTACACCCGACCAAGCCGTAGTGAAAGCATTCGGCGCAGGTAAAATCATTCCTAAACAAACCGGTTTCATCTTGCAAGGCGCACCCAATACAACGATTGAATATCGTGCAGCCGTCACGGGAACGGAAGAAAGCGTATCCGGAAACATGCTCATCGGCACCGCCACAGCACAGGAATTCAGTTCCGCCGGCAATAAATATTATATCCTTGCCAATGGCGACGAAGGTATCGGCTTCTATAAGCAGGGCACACGCGACGGAGCTTCCATCAAGCTGGCCGCTCATCGCGCAGGTCTCTGTCTGCCCGATGCCATAGCACCTGCCAAAGGATTTATCGTCGATTTCGAGGCCGCCCGCAGTGCAGGCCAAACCACAGGCCTCCGCAGTATCGGAACCACGAAGACATCGGGTGAAGACATCATCTACGACTTGCAGGGCCGCCGCGTCTTCCACCCCACGCACGGCATCTATATCATCAACGGAAAGAAAGTTCTCAAATAAACGAAACGACAATGAAACGAAAATATATCACACCGGTCATCGAAGTCGTCCATTTGCTCACCAACGACAATATCGCACAATTTGTTGTAAGCTCCAAATCAGTAGGGGAAAACGAAGGACTGGCCAAGCCCGAGTCCTCTGATTTCGAAGAAGAAGAGGAGGAAAAAAACACAACTGTGAAATACAACCCATGGGAAGATTGAGCATGAGCCATGGGAAGGCTTTCAGAAACATCCCCATCTAATTAAAAAAAGATATAGATCTTTTTGCAAAAACATCCCCATCTTTTTGAAAAGAGAGGAAGGGGAGCCTCCCAATCTCTCCCAAAGAGAGGGAAGTTACAAGCTAATAATACGCCAATTCGGGATAAGATGGCTGTGACTCTAAACACCACCTATATTTCAATTGCCATTACTACGCCAATCCCTCCTGGGTTGTTAGCTTACCGCAGGCAAATTGGCCTGCTGCGTTTGTGCGGCAGGTGTCGTCAGCATCGGTTATGGTAGCTTTATAGTACATCCCGGCCCAATGTTGTTCTTCTTGAACCAGCCTTGCGGAACTTCGAGCGCATAGCGCACAGATTGCGACGACTCTACACTTGCCTTGCTGAACGGAGCCATATCGCGTGTTTCGCAGATTTCGCCACTTGCACTGATGAACGCGATTGAAAGGGGCGTAGGCGTGTCTTTCATCCAGAAGGCGATCTTTTGGTCTCTTTTAAACACAAAAAGCATGCCCGTTCCATCGGGAATATTTGTGCGCCCCATAAAGCCTTTTGTCATCTCTCGGCGAGAGCGGGCAAGCTCAACTGTTATGGGAATGGTCTTGCCGTCAAGATTTGTAATTGCCAAATCCTTTTTCTCAAATTCGAGCACAGATGTTGAACATGCGCTAAAAATGGCGCAGCACAATACAACCGCTCCTTTCAGCACCAGCTTCGCATGCACCTGTAAAAACTTTTTCGTGGTTAATCCTTTGTAAGTCATAATACAATTCATTATTTATTGGTCTGTAATTTATGGTGTTGTGGATAAGAAACAGCTTATCCGAAAGCAAAGGTAATCTATTTTTTGCAAAACACGAAAAAGTTTTTGTTGTTTTTCTTGGTTATTTTTTGCCACGCTGAAAGCAAATATTTTGTTTATGTTGCAGATGCTTGCAAAGGCCAATTTGGTATAACTAAGAATGTAACTTGCTGCCTTTCCACCTCGTTCTATCGATTGCCCTGTTCGTCTGTTGGGCATGTCTAAAAACACGCGAAGAAGCATGTGGAAAGAGGTTAATAATATGGTGTAGGCACCAGAACGCTTACCATTATACGCCTGTTCGGGATAAGAAAGTGCCCTAAAAAGTTGGTAATCTCACTATTATTTTGTAACTTTATAGTTGAAAATCAATAATTTACAAAACATATATAGCGATGATTACCACAGACAAAGTTACAGAAATCTTTTGTATATTGGATGAGTTCTGCAAGAATTTAGATGCCGAGTTAACTAAATGATGGATGATAAATTGAATAGACCTTGCGGATTAGAATGTTCGCAAGGTCTATTTGCATTTTACTCCCCCTCCCTCTTCGGGGAGGGGTCGGGGGAGAGGCTTTTGGAAGAGTTGGGGTGAATATCACTTAAACGGGTTTTCCGTCGGATAAGGCAGACTTGCGGGTTGGTTATAAGCGATATCTTTGATGCCAAGATACTTGAACACCTCGAAAAGCGTCTTGCCCACGTGGTCGAAAGCCACTGCCCCATGATGCGGATAGCCCTTCTCTACGAGCACATGACGGTAGAAACGGCCCATCTCGGGGATAGCGAATATACCGATACCACCGAAAGAACGCGTCGGAACATCAAGCACTTCACCCTCGGCGATGTATGATCTGAGGTTGCCTTGTGCGTCACATTGCAGGCGATAGAAGGTCACCTTGCTGGCTGCAATGTCTCCTTCGAGCGTACCACGTGTGAAGTCTGGCGTGCCTCCATTCTCCAAAAGGCGGTTTTGAATGAGCTGGAATTTGATGGCACGTGTGCTACACATCTTGCATTCGGGCGTGTTTCCGCAATGGAATCCCATGAAGGTATCGGTCAGACGGTAGTCATATTTGCCCTTAATATCCTCGTCATAGATGTATTGAGGCACGGAATTATTGATGTCAAGAAGGGTCACTGTGTCGCCCGAAGCACACATTCCAATATACTCAGACAGCGCACCATAGATGTCAACCTCACATGCCACAGGGATGCCACGGCTCACCAATCGCGAGTTAACATAGCAGGGTTCGAAACCGAATTCCTTTGGAAATGCGGGCCAGCATTTATCGGCAAAGGCCACAAACTCACGTGATCCTTTGTGCTGATCTGCCCAATCCAGCAACGTAAGTTCAAATTGAGCCATGCGCCGACTCAGGTCGGGATAGAACTTACCGCAGCCCATTTCGTTGGCCATATCCTCGCAAACTGCGTCAATACGCGGGTCATTTTCGTGTGCTTTATAGGCCACCAAGAGGTCCAATTCGGAGTTTTCTTCAATCTCTACTCCCAGTTCGTAAAGTCCCTTGATGGGTGCGTTACAGGCAAAGAAGTCCTGCGGACGCGGACCGAAAGTAATGATTTTCAAGCCTTTCAAGCCGATGACCGTGCGCGCAACGGGCACGAATTCGGCCATCATTCGGGCCACATCTTCGGCCGTTCCCACCGGATATTCGGGGATATAGCCCTTGATGTGGCGCATACCAAGATTGTAAGAGCAGTTCAACATGCCGCAGAAAGCGTCGCCACGACCATTGATCAGGTCGCCATCTCCCTCGGCTGCGGCCACGAACATGCAAGGGCCGTCGAAGTATTTTGCTATCAATGTCTCGGGTGTCTCGGGGCCGAAGTTACCCAAGAACACCACCAATGCATTGCAACCGGCCGCTTTCACTTCGGCAACAGCCTTGAGCATGTCGTGCTCGTTCTCCACGGTTGTTTTGCAATTAAACAGTTCGCCCTTGTAAGCTTCTACGATGTTTTCGCGTCTTTTAGTAGACAGTGCGATTGGAAAACAGTCACGACTGACGGCAATAATGCCCAGCTTGACCGTCGGGATGTTCGTACTTACCATATCAATTCCTCTTATTCGTTAGATTGTTTATGTTTTCAAAGACAAAGATAGCTAAAATTTAATGTCGTGATACTTTTTTCATTGTTTTCTTGGCTGCTTCTAACTATCTTTAACTTTTAGTGTAATGGCAACACTGTACAACCCGCGTTCTTTATCAATAGCAGCCTCCAAGCGTGCAAACCGATGGAGCATGCGGGCAGAACGCTTTTCATATATCCCCCATGTTTTTTTGAACTTATCGGATTTTATGCTATCTTTGTCATTGTTTTCATCAAGAATACGAACGTATGAACAAGTCGCTTGTCATCATAACAGCCTTTCTTGCGTGCTTCCTCCTATGCTGCTGCCAAGGAAAAGAGGGGAAGCGGTATGTCATCGGCGTGTCGCAATGCTCGGAAGATATATGGCGCGACAAGCTGAACGAGGAGCTCAAGACGGCTACTTTCCCTGAAGATGAGGTGTCGTTGCAGTTTGCTTCGGCCGATGACAACGACACGTTGCAAATCCGACAGATAGAACAATTCATCAAAGAAGGTGTAGACTTGCTGGTCATTTCGCCCAATCAGGTACACGCCATCACGCCCGTTGTCAACAAAGCCATGCAGAAAGGCATTCCCGTCATCCTTTTCGACCGCCGCACAGACGGTGCATACACGGCCTTCATCGGGGCGGACAACGAGGAAATAGGCCGGCAAATAGGCGACTTTGTAGCCCGACAAACAAGCCATCGCGGTTCCGTTGTCGAAATCATGGGGCTGAAAGGCTCCTCTCCGGCGGCCGACCGACACCGCGGTTTCATGCAAAGCATCAGCAAATATCCGGGCATCAAGCTCGTCAGTCTGCAAGGCGACTGGACGAAAGCAAGCGGAAAGCACGCCATTTTAGACCTGAAACGACGCCAAGGAGCCGACTTTTGTGCCACGATCGACTATATTTTCGCTCAGAACGACCGCATGGCAAT
This sequence comes from Segatella maculosa DSM 19339 = JCM 15638, assembly GCF_000382385.1. GTDB lineage: Bacteria > Bacteroidota > Bacteroidia > Bacteroidales > Bacteroidaceae > Prevotella > Prevotella maculosa. The sequence goes on from NZ_KB908329.1 coordinate 25,917, forward strand.
GGGCGCACTTGAGGCAGGCGTGCTCGGCAAACACACCAAATTGTGCGGCGTCGACGCCCTTCTCGGTCCCGAAGGTGGTATGAGGCTCGTGGCCGACAGCGTGCTCTCGGCCTCTTATATCTATCCCACACGCGGCGACCTTGTGCTGAAACTGGCCCTGAACATACTGAAACACCGGCCCTACAGCAAGGAAAACCTGTTACAATCGGCCCTCGTCACGCCCGACAAAGCACCGCTGATGCGCATGCAGGCCGACGAGATGAACATGCAACAACAGCGCATTCAAGACCTTCACAAGAAGCTCGACCTCTTCTTTGTGCGCTATCATCACCAAAAGGTCTACCTGCTTTTCACGATGATTATCCTCATTCTGCTCGTCGGCATCTTTATTTATGTCTACCGAATGGCCGTCTATCGCCACCGAATGACCGAGAAAGCCATCACCGAAAAGCTGCAACACTATATGCAACTCAACGAGCAGCGCAACCGAATGGAACGCCTTGCCCAACTGCCCGCAGCCGAATCGGCCGACAATGTGCTTGATGCCGATACCAAATTTATGAACCGTATCTTCGATTGCATCATCAAAAACCTGTCCGATTCAGCCTTTAGTGTCGAGCTATTGGCCGCACAATTGGGCATGAGTCGCGTGCAGCTCTACCGCAAGGTGAAGACCATCACCGACTCATCGCCCGTGGAAATCATTCGCATCACGCGCTTGCAGCAGGCCGACCGACTGCTCCGGCAAGGCGGAATGAACGTTTCGGAGGTCTCTTATGAAGTAGGCTTCTCATCTCCCTCCTATTTTTCGAAGTGCTACAAAGAGCATTTCGGCCATCAACCTACGGCATCGGGCACGCACGCCGAATAGCCGTTGCCCCACAACATGCCCATGATAGCGATATAGGGACGCACGGCCTGTGCGTCCGCGCCGCGTAGTTGATAAATAAACAAGTGGACGGAGTGGACGAGTTGCATGCTGCGAGGTATGTAGGGACGCACGGTCCGTGCGTCCGCGCAAGAGGAATTGGAGGCAAATGTACCGAAGCATTGGAACGGACGCACGAGCCGTGCGTCCCTACATGCATTCGAGCAGCTCGTTCAATCAATTATTTTATGCATTAATACGGACAATGTGGGTATGTAGGGACACACGGCTCGTGCGTCCGCACTGTGCGGTTGACAAATAAACAAGTGGACGGGGTGGACGAGTTGCATGCTGCGAGGTATGTAGGGACGCACGGTTCGTGCGTCCGCGCAAGGAGAATGAAACACAAGTGCAGGATTGTTAGAACGGACGCACGAACCGTGCGTCCCTACATGCATTCGAATGGAGTGGAGTGTCGCTCCTATTGATTATCAACGACTTGAAACTCGTGTTTTAATCTTAGCCATTTTGTACGGTAATCCCAGCCATTTCACCGCGCAATATAACCCATATTGCACGGTAAAATGGGTGAGATTGAAACGTCATAGGGCTGACTTTGAAACATCGCATGCAAGTTATTGGTTCTCAATACCCATGCTGTTGCGAACCAACCACTTGCATTCAATGTTTTGATGCGTGCCTAACGACGGGCGTTTTATTTGAAATTGCGATGCACCGAGAGCGTGTTATTTCCCAAAAGTCTCGTCCATGAACTGATAAAATGCAGGGTCTTCGCCCACGACCGTCCTCACAATCTTACCGTCGGGACCTACAAGTATCTTCGTGGGGAAGCCCCTCACGCCGTAATCGGAAAGCACCTTGCTGTCTTTCGGATTGTAGACATGGAGCCAAGGCAGCTCATGTTTCTTCACGGCCGCTTTCCATTTGTCTTCCGGGTCGTTGCAGTCGATGCCCAAAATCTCGAATTTTCCGGCATATTTCTTATAATATTCCTTCATTTGAGGCATGCCGCGGATACACCAAATGCACCATGAACCCCAGAAATCAAGCAGCACATACTTGCCTTTCAGGCTCGAAAGCGACAGCGGTTTGCCGTGAATATCGTTCAATGTGAAGTCAGGTGCCACGACACCGGCAGCCTGTGCAGCCTTCGATTTAGCCTCGGCTTCGGCCTGTTTCTTGTAATCATCAATGGCACGTTGCAGGTAACTCTTCATTCGTCCGGCCTTTACTGTGGCGGAAAGCAGCTTGGCCGCTTCCTCGATTTTCTCGCCTTCCAAAGACGTAACGGCTGCGGCTGCGGCCTCCCAATCGGGATGCGACTTGACAAAACCCATGATGGCATCGTTGATTTTCTGCTCGAACCCGGGCGCCTTTTCCTCATATTCTTTCATCACCTTGGCGCGTTCCTCTCCCGCTTCGATGCGTTTTGAAAGACTTTCCGTGAAGTCTTGAAGTGCTTTCTGGGCCACTTCGAGTTCTCGGTCGAACTGTCCATACTGCTGATAGAACCTGCTTCCGCCGATATCATAGCGCGAATTGAGGTCGCCTTTCAGCTCGACTGTCTCGCCGGGAACAGCTATAATGTTGAGTCGTTTGCGCTCCGTTCGGTGCAAAGTTCCCATCGATACGAGGAAAATATCCTTGGGTTCGTCCAGCCGAAGCGTTGCATTGAACCGGTCGTTCTTCACAAGAATGGTGTCGCGACGGTAGCCGTTGTCTTGTGGAATAAGGGCCACCACGGTGTCACCGAAGTTCTTCAATTCGGCTTTCACCGTGAAATTGCCGTCTGTGGCAGCTGCCGTCTGCGCGCAAAGCAGCAGCGAAAGGCCTAAAAACATTTTATTCATCTTTCTTTGTCTTTTGTGATTATTGATGCAAAACGGCTGCCATGGTCGGGCCATCGCAGCTCTTACAAACGCAAAAATATAAAATAAAGGCCCTGAATGTAGCATTCAGAGCCTTTCTTTAAGTATTTTTATTTCTTTTTCGGACGCCTTCTTGCCCAGCCTTCTTCGCTGAAATCGGGCACTTCGCCCTTGAGTTTGAAGTCACTTCCATTGATAAGACTGCGCCAATCTGTCTCGTTTCCGGTCTCATGTTGACGCTGACGACGGGGCTGACGCTCCTCCGTTCGCTTGCCGGAACGCCCACCTCGGTTGCCTTTTTCCTTGCGGTTGTCCCGGTTTCCGCGTCCGTGACCGGTGTCATCGGCATCATTACAGCGCACTTCGCGGCCCTTATAGCTCGTTCCGTTCAAGGCATTCATCACCCGTTGCGCGTCATCTTCGGGCACTTCTATATAAGAGAACTTCTGAAGCAGGTCGATATGGCCCACTTCCTGCCGCCCGTGAACATGCTTGTTGAGGTATTGCATGATTTCACCGGGATAGAAACCGTCGCTCTTTCCAAGGTTGATGAAGAGCCTGCGATAGCCGCTTTCGGCCTCATGCTTGCGGCGTCCGCCACTCACTTTGCCCCGCATCGTGCGCTCGCTTCGCTCACTTCGGCTGGCTTTTCCGGCCATCGGCTTCTCTATTTCGGGCGCATTCCGGTAGTAATCCAAGAAGCGTCCGAAGGTGACGGTGACCATTTTCTTGATGATGTCCTCCTTGTCAACATACTCAAAACGGCGCATGATGTCGTCCATATAGGGTGCGATTTGGTCCTCATCAACGTCGGTTTTCATGATGTCGTCCATCACTTTAAAAAGCTGTTTCTTGCAGATCTCCTCGGCTTTCGGCAGTTCTCCGTCGATAAAGTCCTTGCCGATTTGCTTCTCAATCTGCCTTACTTTCCACTTCTCCTTGATGTGTATGATGCTGATAGAGGTGCCTTTCTTGCCCGCACGTCCCGTTCTTCCGCTTCGATGTGTGTAGCTTTCGATGTCATCGGGCAGTCCGTAGTTGATGACATGGGTAAGGTCGTCCACGTCGAGCCCTCGTGCTGCCACGTCGGTTGCCACAAGTAGCTGCACCGTATGGCGGCGGAACTTCTGCATGGTGAGGTCTCTTTGCTGCTGACTCAGGTCGCCATGCAAGGCTTCGGCATTGTAACCGTCTTTGATCAGCTTGTCGGCTATCTCCTGCGTCTCGAGCTTTGTGCGACAGAAAACAATGGCGAAGATGCGCGGATGAAAGTCGACGATGCGTTTCAAGGCGTGATATTTGTCCTTGGAATGCACAAGATAGTAGATGTGGTTCACGTGTTCCGCACCCTCGTTTCGGCTGCCCACGACGATTTCCTTATAGTCGTGGAGATAGCTTTTGGCTACTTTCTCCACCTCACGGCTCATGGTTGCTGAGAAAAGAAGCGTGTTCCTGTCTTCCGGAAGCTGCTCGAATATGGCGTTGATGCTGTCGGAAAAGCCCATGTTCAGCATCTCATCGGCCTCGTCGAGCACCACGTTATTGACCTGACTGAGCTCCATTACGCCGCGATTGATAAGGTCTACCAATCGTCCGGGCGTTGCAACAACAATCTGAACGCCATGCTTTATGGCGCGAATCTGCGGGCGAATATCGGCCCCTCCATACACCGGAACCACGTGAAGACCGTCGATATACTTGCTGAAATCCTTCAAGTCGTCGGCAATCTGCACGCAGAGCTCGCGCGTAGGACTCAAAACGATGGCCTGTGTTGCACGGTTTTGTGCATCGACCTTCTGCAATAAAGGCAGTCCGAAGGCTGCCGTTTTGCCCGTACCTGTCTGTGCAAGTGCGATGACATCGTTCTTGTTGCCCAACAAATAAGGGATTACTTCTTCCTGAACAGCCATCGGATGTTCGAAACCCAACTCTTCAATGGCGCGGCGAATCGCTTCGCTGACGCCCAATTCTTCAAATGTTTTCAATTTTTTCTGATTAAATGTGAAGGTACAAACGCCCTCCCAGCCATTTAATCCGGGCGTACTCACCTTCTGAATCCATGGAAGTTGATTACCTATGTTTAACTCCAACTTCCTCAAAGTCGGCTGCAAAGGTAAACATTCTCCGTGAACAAGGAGAAAGAAAAAAGGTAAAAAAGCATAAAATACCCACCCCGGCTCTCCCTAAGGGAGGGAGTTTCACCCGGCCCCTCCAGAAGAAAGAGGACGCAATTACGGCCGTTTGGGCATTATTGTCTTGGTTGATGAGAGAACAATCGGGCATAAGGTGGTGATTTGATTTCCGCCGATTTGTTCTGTCTTTATAACGCATGTGTTGCCCGGAATGGGCGGGGCAGCGATGCCTTCAGCAATGGTTGTGGGAGCCGTTTCCACGCGTATTTCGTCCCAAAGTCCGCGTTCAAGGAACGCTTGCAGGGTCTTATTGCCCCCCTCAACGATAAGACTTTGCTTCTTTTCGGCATAAAGTCGGGCCAGCACTTCATCGATGGTGGCAGCCACAATCCAGCCTTCGGGCCGTTCGTTTGCAGCCGACATGGAGGGCGAAAGTACGATGCGCTCAGGGTTAGGGCCGCTCCATTGACGCACGTCGAGACGGGGATGATCGGTCAGAAAGGTGGTATGACCAACGAGAATGGCATCATTTTCGGCCCGCATCTTGTGCACCAATAGCTGTGTTTCGGGCGTGGAAAGCTGCAAAGGGCCGTCTTTCCGGGCAATAAAACCATTGGCGGTCTGTGCCCACTTCAAAATGATGTAGGGGCGATGTTGCTCGTTGAACGTGATGAAACGGCGGTTCAAAGCCAGACATTGCTGCTCCATGACGCCCACGATGACCTCGATTCCGGCCTCTCGCATGCGTTGAATGCCACGTCCCTGCACCTTTGCAAAGGGGTCAATACAGCCACAGACGCATCGCTTGATGCCCTTGCTGATGATCAAATCTGCACAAGGCGGCGTCTTTCCATAGTGGGAACAAGGTTCTAATGACACGTAGATTGTGGCCTCTGGTAACAAGGGATTGTCTTCCGGTTTGACGCTTGTAAAGGCGTTAACCTCGGCATGTGGCCCGCCGAAATGCATGTGATAGCCCTCGCCGATGATATGACCTTGGGCCACAATCACAGCTCCTACCATTGGGTTGGGCTTTGCTTTCAGCCGTCCGTTCTCGGCCAATTGCAGGCAACGTTTCATGTAATATTCATGCTCCATCGCCTACAAACTTACAAAAAATCTTTGATATCAGAGTCCGTTCTGTATTTTTTCGTGAAACAAGGTGATGACATCAAGCATCTCGTCCGGCAGATATGAATAGGCTTTCTCAACCATTTCTTCAGGTATTTCATAGTAAGATTCGGCGATAGAACCACAGATAGCAGCCTTCGTATCCGTGTCACCTCCGGCCGCAACTGCTGTGCGTATGGCGTCTTCAAAGCTTTGACTTTCCATGAAACAACTGATGGCATAAGGCACAGTCTCATTACATAAGCCGTCGAAATGGGCCTCACTTCCGATCTTATAAATGTCACGAAGCGACGTAAGATGGTAGCCGAAGTTGCGCCGAACGGCACTTTCTATCTCGTCTTTTGTGATGCGACAGGTGCGAAGCCAGTAGATAAGGGTGGCCACACACTGTGCCCCGTTGATGCCATCGGGGTGATTATGGCTCACAACGGCACTCTTTTCTGCCTCGCGAAGCACGTCATGATAGTCATCGAAAAGCCAGCCGATGGGACTCACTCTCATGGCCGAACCGTTGCCACTGCTGCCATATGGCTGCGGATTTTCACTTTCCACCCAAAGCGAAAACTTGTCACCATAGCCTCCCATAGGGGTGGGATAGCGGCGGCACCAAGCGTGAAGCGTCTCGCCATATGGCTGATTGTGCAAGATAGCATCAGCTATGGCTACCGTGCAAATCGTGTCGTCTGTGAAGTTACAATCAGGCGTAAAAAGTTCAAAATCCGATGTTGTTTGCTTTGAAAATTCAAAGCGTGAACCGACAATGTCTCCAATGATAGCTCCAAGCATGGCAGTAAGGTTAATACGGGTTGATAGATGTTGCAGAGCCATGGCTCCTTGTTGTGGTCTCACCGAGAATCGAACTCGGATCTAATCTTTAGGAGAGACTTGTTCTATCCATTGAACTATGAGACCCCACTACAAGCGTATGATATGCAAAGATATTGCCAACGAGCGCAAAGAGAACTTGTTCTAATTTGCCGAGTGCAGCTATATCTTATGCAAAGATACAATAATTTGGAGAAAAACCGCTTGAAAACTTCATAAAAAGATTTTGAAGAGAATTCTCTGTTCTATCATATTCAATTTCTTGAATACGACAGACACCATTTATAATAAGGTATGACATGGATGATTTTCGCATTCATGGTGATTTCTTTTTGCTCATTCCACGTGATGACAAACAGTTCTCCATTGGGAAAATCCTTTGCGCAGGCCATTAAGGAACCAATCTCTCGCTTTTGAGTCTTAGGATTACTCATATCCCAACAAACCTGAACAAGCTGCCGAACAACATTATTTTCTCTGACGACAAAGTCGACTTCCTTATCGGATTGATTGCGATAATAGAACAGGTTCTTTCCGATTTCATATTTACGTCGTATAAATTCCAGCAGAACAAGGTTCTCAAGAAGTCGCCCTTTGTTCTCTGAAATTTGGAAAGCTGAAGAAGAAAGGAAACCGTTATCCACGATATAGACTTTCTGAGGCGCTTTCTGCATGAGCTTCAACTTGTGGTTATATCTTGGCAAATAAAAGAAAAGGTAGCAGTTTTTAAGGTAAGTACAGAACTTCTGTACGGTGGTCTTACTGCTAAGGCCAAGTTCTTCGGTTATGGAAGAATAGGTAAAAGGACTTGTAAAAATGCTGATCATGTAGGTGGCAAATTGATATAGCTCCTCCACTTTCCTCACTTTGTAGCGACGCACGATATCTTTCATGATGATAGAATCGAAGAGTGTCTTCAAATAACTCTCTGTAATGTCTCTGTTGTTGATGATTTCCGGATAGCCTCCATAGTGAAAATAGTCTTCCACTTGTAGCATGAAGTCGGCTTTGTCTTCGGGTAGAGCCGGCTGAAAGTTACTTTTTCGGTATTCAAGAGTCTCTCTCAAAGAAAACGGAAGTATCTCTATCGAAAGATAACGGCCTGTTAACAGGGATGCCATTTCACTGGAAAGTAAATTGGAATTTGACCCCGTAATGATAAGATTATAACCTCTACGGTAGAGCTTAGACACCCATAAATCCCAATTGGGAAGGTTCTGTGGCTCGTCTAAAAGAAGATAATCATAATCAGAATAGACCTCTTTCAAGACTTGCATGATATGCTCTTCGTCAAATTCCTTGAGCAACTTGTCATCATCGAAATTAAGATAAGCGAAACGTTTTCCCCTTAACAAGAGAAGAGAAAACACCGATTTGCCTGCACGTCGAGGCCCCGTAATCAACTTCATGAGGTTAGATTTCAGGTATTTCTCTACTTGCTCGTGATAGCATCTGGGCTGGTAATCAATTTGTATAAGCTTGTTTCGCTCTACCTTTTGCTGGAGAATGGTCTCTTGTAACATTTGGACACTTTCTTGTTTATACTGGACAAATTTACATGTTTTTGTCCATTATAACAACTTTAATGGACGTTTTTATGCAGATTGTCCGATATTTGCCATTCATTCGGCTACATTGACGAAACGATTCCTTTGCATAAAGGGACAAAAGACTTCTTTCAAAGGAGTCAACATCCCTGCTTGCTCGTCATGATTCGCAGCACCATGTCGTCTGTTGCACACATGGCTTCCTTGCCGATGCTGGTCAAGTTGTGGATACTTTGGTCCACACAATCGTCGATGATGCCCTCGGCTGAGGTCACATGTCGCCCTTCGCGGGCCAGAAGTGCACTCAAAAGGGCCGTACTGACGCCTGAACATATCTTCAAAGAGCAGCTGGGTTTGGCACCATCGCATATCATTCCGGTGAGGTTAGCAATCATGTTCTTCACCGCATGGCACACATCTTGGTAGCTTCCTCCCATGAGATAAGTAATCCCACAGCTGCTTCCTATGCTCGCAACCACGCAACCACAGAGGGCACTTAGCTTGCCAAGACTTTGCTTGATGTAGATGGCTGTGAGGTGACTCAACATGAGTGCGCGAATCAATTCCTCTTCGGTATTCTCGTTTTCTTCGGCATATACGGCCACAGGATTGGTGGCACAGATGCCTTGATTGCCCGACCCTGAGTTGCTCATCACAGGAATCATGGCGCCTCCCATACGTGCATCGCAGGCCGAAGCCGTGGTGGCAATGATATGAGAGAAGATACTATTGCCGAAAATTCCATGGCTCAAAGGGCGGTCCATGGTCTTTCCAAGGCAGTGACCATAGTTGCCCTTACGGCTTTCGCGGGCTGCCCGGAGGTTGTATTCCTTGGTTTTGAGAATGAAACGAAGCTCGTCTGTCGGTGCTGTCATAGCGAAATCCCACACGAGCTTCATGTTCAGTTGAATATCGTTTTCGGCCGTTTCTTCACTACATGCCTGCCGTTTGTCAAGCAAAATCTTATTGTCTTGCGCCTCAAAGACAAAGCGGGTGTGTGCCCCGGAGATGATGGCTGTGGCCTGATGTCCCTCACTTTCGCAAGTCACCTCCACGTAAAGCTTCTCACAACTATTGCTCTTCAGCCCGATACAGATGCGGTCTTCGGCCACAAACTGCTTGCCTTCTTCGAGCGATTCGGGCGAAAGATCCTTGATAACTTCAAGCTGATAGTCGCTCTTTCCTATCAAACTGCCGAGCGCAATGGCGATAGGAAGGCCTATCATTCCTGTGCCCGGAATGCCTACTCCCATAGCGTTTTTCAGGATATTTGTACTGAGTAGCACCTTGATTCCTTCCGGTTTACAGCCCAAAAGCTCCGTGGCTCGAGCCGTACAGAGGGCCACTGCCATCGGTTCCGTACAGCCCACAGCGGGCACGACCTCGCGGTTAACGAGGTCGAGTATGTGTTTTCGCGTTTCTTTATCGAGCATTTCGGTAAGGATTATCTCTTCTTTTGATAAGCATCAAGGCCCTTCTTCAGGAAGTTAATATAAGCGTTTACGTCTTTATTGTAGGCATAACTGCCGGCCAAAGGATTGCCTTCGTTGTCTACCGGCACATAGAATGGTTGGGCATTGGCACCGAACTTACTGCGTTGCAGATAGCTCCATTTGTCGCCAATTGTGCGAAGTATGCGCTTCTGCCCATTCTCTTTGATTTCTATTTCCTGTGGAAGAGGCATGTTGTCGTCCACATATAGCGAGATAAGCACATAGTCTTTCTCCAGAATTTCCATGACACGTGGGTCGGTCCACACGGCAGCTTCCATGTTACGACAGTTCGTACAACCATATCCGGTGAAGTCAATCAGCACGGGTTTCCTTAGGCTTTTCGCCGCAGCCATACCCGCTTCGTAGTCTGTATAGTGGGCTTTCACAACCTTGGTATTGAGGTTAAAGTCTTGCGTTTCCATCGGGGGAGCGAATGCACTCACGGCTTTTACGGGCGCACCCCACAGGCCCGGCACCATGTAAACCGCAAAAGCGAGCGAGCAAAGGCCCAACATGATGCACGGAACAGGCATCGGTTTGTTGATATCTCCGCCCACAGCATCGCTCTGGAACTTGAGTTTTCCGATGAGATAAAGGCCTAATGCCGCAAAGATTACAATCCATATAGCCAAGAATACCTCGCGACTAAGCAGGTTCCAATGCGACGCCATGTCGGCCGTACTAAAGAACTTGAGCGAGAAGGCCAGCTCAATGAAACCCAAGACTATCTTGATGGTGTTCATCCACGCACCCGACTTCGGAGCGCTCTTCAGCCAACTTGGGAACATGGCAAACAGCGTGAACGGCAAAGCCAAGGCCACTGCAAAGCCCAACATGCCGAAAGCCGGACCGAGAAGCGAGCCTGATGTGGTGGAAGCCACAAGCAGGAAGCCGATAATCGGGCCCGTGCATGAGAAGCTGACCAGCGTCAACGTGAACGCCATCAAGAAGATCGAGAGCAGTCCGGTGGTAGAAGATGCCTTCGAATCCACGGCATTTCCCCATTTCTCGGGCAGCTTTATCTCGAACCATCCGAAGAAGCTTACGGCGAAAATCACCAGCATCAGGAAGAACACCATGTTGAAGAAAGGCTTCGTAGACCATGCGTTCAAGGCCGAAGGACCGAAGATTTGCGTCACGGCCAAGCCCAATGCGAGGTAGATAACCACGATGGAAATGCCGTAGGTGATGGCATCACGCACGCCTTTTCGCCTGTCGTCCTTCGCCCGTTTGAGGAAGAAACTCACGGTCATCGGTATGATTGGCCACACACAAGGGGTGAACAGCGCGAGCAAACCGCCCAAGAAGCCCATCAGAAAGATGTAGCTCCAGCTTTGATGTTCTGTGCCGTCGTTGCCGTTCTGTGCATTGAGTTGCTTGATGACCGGCTGCCATAGCGCGTCTTTCTCGGCCTTCGAGAGCGACGAATTGGCTGCGGCAGCCATGCTTGCTGCACTGTCTTGTCGTGCTTTTGCCATGCTGTCGGCCTGCAATTTCGCCAAACCTTCCTGCGCATCTGGGTTGCCCTGTGTGGCAGCCATGGTCATAGCGGCCAACAATTCAGCAGAAGGCGCTTCCTTTCCGGCCTCGGCTTTCGCCTCTTTCACAGCCGCAACGGCCGGACTCTTCCCCGACTTCTCGAACTCAACCGTCGTGGGTGGCAGGCAACTTTGGTCGTTGCAGGCACCGTATTCCAAATGGCCTTGCAGCACATAGTTGGGCTTTGTGAACCTCACTTTCTGCGTGAACGTGACGCCATGTTCGAAATAGCGCAGCGTCATGTCGAAGTTCTTGTCGTAGTTGGATATCTCTTTCCCGTGCGCCTGCAGCCGTCCCACGAGTTCAACACCGTCCATCTTCGTGGCCTTGAACGCTGCCGAAGTAGGCCCTTCTGCCCCAAGTCGCGTTGAATAAACATGCCATCCGGCGGCAATCTTAGCCGTGAACACAAGCTCGGCCTCGGCCGATTTGCCCGTATTCAGCCGGGCATTGAACTTCACGGGCGACTGGATTTGTGCACTTGCCATGACAACCAGCATCAGCATCACGGCGATTGAAGTTATCTTTTTCATATCTTGTCGTTGTTTGTTTTAGCTGCAAATATACGAAATACTTATCAGATTGCGCCCCCGATAAATGTTTTTTAAGACAGAAGAAGGCTCTCCTTTGGCCATGATATAAGGACTTCGACGCTGCCCACAACGTGATTCTGCTTCGAGATATATAACACATTGCGAATTATCAGCGTGCAGATAAATTTGTCTCACCATGGTGAGAAATATTTATCACCATGGTGATAAATATTTCTCTGCATGCAGAGAAATTCGTCTCACCATGGTGATAATTCGCAATGTGTTATATCTCTCGAGGCAACATCACGCTATCTCGGGTCTTATAGCTGCGTTATCTCGAGCTTGGATATGTCGTTGGGGCTCCTGTTTCCTATAAAATCAAAGTGGACAGATGGTTCATAAGGAAGCGCATCTTGCCCTTTTCAAGGGGGAGATAAGCGTATATGATGCGACAAGAGCGTTAATTAATTCAAATTACAAGCTGTTTTTTATAGTTTTATTGTTTTGCGTTGCTTTATTGTTTATATTTGCGAAAGCAGACGGTTATCTGTAACAAATCATCGTCTGCCGCAGGGTTTAACTTATAAATTAATGCTTATGGAGAAGTGTTTTTGCTATGGAGCGTGTTTCGTTCTTGGTTTGTTCACTCATGGAACAGTGATGAACGAAGCGCATTTAATCATGAACAACGGGAATATTCTTAAAAAACAGAAATGATGAAACAATATTTAATGTTTGTATTTTGGCTCCTTCCATTGGGAGTATTCGCACAGTCTGATAACTTTCGAGTTGAGGTTGCAACACAAGGGTGTATGTTTTATAGCGATTTCAAGCCTTACGCGTTTGGAGGAAGCCTTGGGTATAACATCACCGACCGCTTCTTTGTGAACGTAAAGGGTGAGTATGCCATCAATATGTTCAAAAAAGACGGCGTGAAGAGCTATGATGACTGTCCTGTTGCAGGGGTCAATGCAGGATATACCTTCTTGAAAAGCAGCCTCATCGACATTGATGGGCGATTGGGTTTTGGAGATAACTTCAGAAAGAGCGAGAATTGGCGATACAGCTACTATGATGCGGGTATTTATGGACACTTGGGTAATTCGAAAGTGAAACCCATCATAGGTCTCGGTGTTCGCTATTATGATTCGAGGAACTCGTATTCTAAGGATTATACGCGCTTTTATGTCTCTATTGGTTTTGGCTTGAATTACTGATAGCTCAAGGTTGGTAAGTCTAAAAGAAAAGTAGTTGGACTTGTAAAATCATAGTAATCGTCTTCCAGACAGATACAGGCAACGAAAAAGCCGGGCGCATTGAGCGTCCGGCTTCTTTATATATAGCATGCTATTGTTCAAGAAAACTTTTAATGACGGTGTATGTGTTAGTCGGTAAGTCGGTCTCTGCAACGGTTAAATTCTCTCCACTTACTCCCATGTCTCTCAGCCACTTTTCGAGAATGGGTACCATCTTATAGCCTTGTTCTTTGGTATATGGATTAACTTCAAGAATTCTAACTTCTAAGTTGTCCAATCCCTTTCTCTTTACGATGAGTGATGCGTCTTTCTGTTGTAATGTTTGTGGGAGGATGTATGAGTAGGAATTTCCTTCTTTTATTTTGTTGTTTTCGGCAAACAGATAGCCGTCTGTGAGAATGATTAATATGTTTCTTGCATCTTTTTTGATACATTGCGAATCAACTTTCTTGCTGCTGAAGAAGTCCCAAATGTCGCAGCCTATCCAATTCTTCTCGGATATGGTTTTAATATAGATTTGAGTCAGGTTGTTTTGAAACTTCGTTTTCATCTTTTCAAGTACGATTCTTTTATCCTTTCCTTTATATTGTTCCAGGTTTACGCTTAGTTCACTGGCAAGTGTGGCGATGTCGGAACTGTGTGGCGTGGGGTAAAAGAAGATTTTGATGCTGTTTTTGCTCTGTAAAATCTGTGGGCCTAAAGTGTGGGCCTTGAAATAATCTGCAATATAACCGATGATCGCTGTGTCGCGGCTCATTTGTGAGGGTTCCATGCTTCTCGTCAGGCGGTCTGACAAATCCAGAAAAATGGATATGTTCAATGGTCTCTCTGTTGCGTTCTGTTTACTTTTAGGAGAGTTGCTGCAGCTTACAGAGACAATAAGCATGAAACATGATAACGCTGCAACGCTGAAAATTTTTGATAATACTTTTTGCATAACTTGTCAGTATTTAGATGGATAATGAATTTAATGTTTCTTTGAAAGTTTCGTTGGCTGACAATTGGTCGATATTTGCCTGCCCAAGTACGTTCATCTGAGCAATCCAACCCGCAAAGAAGTTTGTCATTTCCGTACGTATCACAGCTTTATCTATGATAACGTTGCTGCTTATTTGAGAGGTTAAATCGCTGATGTTATTGTTTAGCTCGTTGATTTCTTTATTGATGGATTGTTCTTTTGTTTTTTCTTCACGTACTTGTTGCTCTATTTCTTCAATTCTTTTATCGATAGCCTTGATGTTGATCTTGTTGAGATCTAATTGGTCATATGCACTCATGGACATATCGAAGACAATTCCCCAGATGATGTAGACAATAAAACCGCAAAAGATTACGGCCCACGTGTTGATATCTCCTATTGCATCTCCTATACCGTAGGTGCTATCCAGTCCTGCTGTACCGATAATCACTTCCATGTCGTGGAGATGCTTGCCAATCATATATGCCAATATGGCATCAAAAAGGAATGTTATGCCGAGAATAGCTCCCATTTTGATATACTTCGTCCACGTTTTCTGAATGGTAAAGAAGTGAAGACTGAAACCAAGTCCCATGAAAATGACGGGAGCAGACAAGACGAAGCAGAGTTCTGTGATGCTTGTTTCCAATGCTTTACTCAAGGCATTGGCATCAAACATTGAGTTCATGAGGTTTGCGCCCTCTCCGAAATCTTTGAAGAAAGCGGAATAGAAAGTGGAACTATAAAATAAGAACAAATATATCGTAAGAGGAATTAATATCACAAGCCCCAATAGCAATTTTATTTTTGCTCCCTTGTTTACTTCATAAGCCTTATTCCGTAAACTATTCTTTTCATTTTTCAGCTCATCAATGTTTTCTTTGTAATCAGTTTGTGCCTGCTTGCAGACGTTCAGTTTTTGGTTGAGGCATTCAATATCGTTTCTTTTCTGTTCTATCTGGCATTCTAAATTTTTATGTTGCTGCTCTTGTAAATACTCATTCTGAACTTGCTCATGGTGAATGTAATTATAGACGTTGTGCAAATAGGGCACTAAAGTGTAATTACTTCCATTAGCAATAGCACAGACTCTTAAACCCCAATGATGATAGGTTTCTCCTTCTTGCTTGTTGTTCGGATTTTGAGTGTTGAGGTTTTCGTCTGGTTTGGCCGGAGTAGCAGTGGTTTGGTTGAAGAGCTCACTGATTTTCATCTTTATGTTTGCCATAGTTTCTTATTTTTCTAAAGATTTTATAACTTCATCTTCATCGGTATTCTCCTTTGCATTCGTAAGAAGAAAATCTATAAGATTTTCTATTTCTTCTTCTTTGATGCCATACATCAAGGCATAGCGCCGCAATAAGCTCCGTTCCGACTCTTCAATCGCACCATCTGCCCATGCAATCAATGCCATTTCGTAGAGAATCTGTATTCGCTCTTGAGGTAGTTTGGGCATGGTGGCAGAAGTTCCTCCAGAAGATATGATATGCCCCATCATCTCATTGGTCAGTCCATACTTCTCTAATCCGATACGATAGAGTGTTTCCATTTCTTTTGGATGTGCGATTCCGTCTGCCATAACCATGCGGTATAGCTCAAGGAATTGCGTTTGCCTGCTTATTTCCATAAAGGTTTAAATATATTTTGCCCACTGTTTCCCAGAAGTAAGCGATTATTAAATGGAAAAAGCGTGGGAACTATTGAATGTTATCTCACTGAGGCTGTGGAAGTACCTGTACCGAATAACAAACAATAGCCCACGCCTATAGATATATCATGCCTTTTGAGAAAGGTATAATAATCCAAGCGTGAGCGTATTGCCATTATCCTCGGTACATTGAAACTTCCACATTTCAGTGAAGGACAATATTTCAAACGCTCTTTTTCAAAAGTTGAACTCTTTATAACGCACACCTTCACACAGATGTACTGGAGATTCAATTGCAAAGATAGGTAAATTTCCTTACTAAAAGTTTCTTTTCTGAAAAAACTTTATGCAGAAAGGTAATTTCTCATACTTAAAAATATCATTGTTCGCAAGCGATGACGTAATAACTTTCTCCATAAAGGCTATTATAAACCGCTTACTATTGCGTTTTGATAACGTTGGTTATAAACGAGAAAGAGCCTTGCAGCAATATGCAAAGCTCTTTATTCTTATTGTGGACCAACTACAACTAATCCACAATCTATCCAAATTGTCGAAAGCGAATTGTTTACCTTTCCGTCATATATATAAAAAGGTATAAAGGCTTATCTTATTCCTTCGGCAACATCACGACGGTGATTTTGCTTCCTGTTGCGAGGAAGGCTTTCACGAAGGCCGAGATGCTTTGCGGGGTCTGTGCCTCAACGAGCTTCTTGTAGTCGGTGTAGGTATCGATGCCCAGCTTGTCATACTCGTAGATGGTGCTGTTCCAGAAGCCATTGGTCTTGGCTTTGTCGTCAATCTGCTTGAGCATGACGGCTTTCACCTTGCCGAGCATCTCTGCATCGCAGGCGTTGGCGAGCTTGTCAGCCTCTTCGGTCATAATCTTCAGGGCGATGTCCTTCTTTTCGGGCTTCATTGGGCAGACACCAATGAGTTGATAGCTCTTGTAACCGTCGTCGGCGAGGGAAGAACCGCCGTATGCGCCGCACGAGTAGGCTGCGCTTGCTTCCTCACGGATTTCTTTCAGATAAAGCATGGAGAGCACTTGGGCTGCCATGTCCATCTGAATGCTCTTCTCAAGTGTGTAGGGCAGGCTTTCGTTATGCCAAACCATGTAGGCGTTGGCCTTTGGTGTTTCCATCTTACGTTGGAAGATGTTCTCAACTTTACCCTTTACCATGAAGCGGTTGCGCTTTGAGGCAGTGTTGATGGTCTTGGCAGGCAGCGAGCCAAGGTAGCGGCAGATGAGCGGACGAATGGTTGCTTCGTCGTAGTTGCCGATGACGGTGAACTCCCAACCGCGTGCACTTGCGGTGCGTTCCTTGGCCATTTGCAGAATGCGGTCGTAGCTGATGTTCTTCAAATCTTTGAAGAGTAGCGGTGCAACACGGGGGTTGTGACCGTAGAGGGTGGCTGAAAGTGAATCGCTGAAAGCTGTCTCCGGAGAGAGTTCGCGGTTCTTCAACGCCAGCTCATACTGCTGCATGAGGTTGTTGAAGGCGTCGTTGTCTTTCTTGATGTTGGTGAAGTAGAGATATACCATCTGCAACATTGTCTCTACGTCCTTGGGCGTTGCGTTGCCGTCGACACTCATCTTGCGCTCGTTCATCGTCAAGTTTGCATTGGCAATCTTGCCGGCGAGGGCCTTTTGAAGCTCGGTACTGGAGAAGTTTCCAAGTCCGCTGATGCCGATAACATCGTCGAACGTGTTGAAGTTTGCAAAGTCTTTGAGGCCGTATGTGGTAGAACCACTGCCGCCATTACCGCTCAGGAGCACTTGGTCTTTCTTGAAGTCGGTCTTCTTGAGAATAACTTTCACGCCGTTGGAGAGCTGCAGTGTGGTGTAGTTGAACTTCTTGCTCTTGGTTTCTTTCACGATTTTGCCGGCCTTGGGCAGCTGTTTGAGGAGCGGTTCGTTCTTCACATTGTCCACGTAGGCTGTGATTTGTGCTGCGCGGGCAGCCTTCACAGCGTCGAGCAGCTGCTCTTTTGTGGGATAAACATTGCCTTCTTTCTCGTTGTTGAAGTTGATGATGACCATGTTGCTGTCGTTCTCTGGAATGAGTTCCTTGATTTGTTGGTTGACAGCTTCCAGCGGAATCATCGGCACAATCTGCTTCATTGTTTGATAAGTGTACTCGATTCCGGGCATTGGTTCATTGTTCAAGAAGTGGCCAAGGCACTCACGATAGAACTGTGAATTGTAGCGTTTGTCTTTATTGCTGTATTGTTTATCGAGCCTACTTAGGTAATCTTGCTTGAAGCGGGCATATTCCGTAGCGGTGAAACCGAACGTTGCTGCACGCCGAGCTTCGATGAATGCGGCCTTCAAAGCGGCAGCAGTGAGGGTGATATCCTTAGGCGAAGCATCGATAGAGAAGGCATCCTTGGTCTTTGCAAAGATGTAGTTGCCATCGCCGGCATAAGCATTCACGAACGGACAGTCGGCCTTTTGCGCAGCCTCGGTGTAGCGGTTGTTGAGCATGCTTGCGATAGCATTGTTCAGATATTCGTAAATCAGATAGTTGATGTTGCCCTTCAGCGAGTCGGGGAACACGTCGTGCTTGAACATCAAGTCTACGCTTGAGCTCTGTTCTTCCTTGTCTTTGTCGATAATAACGATGGGTTCGGCATTGTCGGGCACGGGTTCGTCAACGATAGGAGCCTCGTTCTCGGGATTCTTGATGTCGCCGAAGAGCTTCTTGATTTGTGCTTCGACCTTATCCACGTCTACATTACCGATGATGATGAGGCCTTGATGGTCGGGATGATACCATTTGTGGTAATAATCCACAAGCTCTTTGCGCTTGAAGTTGTCCACCACACTCATCAAACCGATGGGATAACGCAGACCATACTTGCTGCCGGGGTAGAGTGCGGGCAGGTTACGCTCGAACATTCTGCTTGAAGCACTCGTGCGAAGCCGCCATTCTTCGTGGATAACGCCGCGCTCTTTCTCGATTTCTTCTTGGTCGAGTGTCAGCCCGGTCGACCAATCGCGCAGGATAATCAGGCAGGTATCGATGGCCCCTGCACGCTGTGTAGGCACGTTGCTGATGTTATATACCGTCTGATCGATGCTGGTATAGGCGTTCAAATCGGCCCCGAACTCGATACCGTTTGCCCTGCACCATTCGATGAGGTTGTTGCCTTTGAAGTGGTCGGAGCCGTTGAAGGCCATGTGTTCCAAGAAGTGAGCCAAGCCACGCTGACTTTCTTCCTCCTGAATGGAGCCCACTTTCTGGGCAATGTAGAAGTTGGCACGGTTCTCCGGCCAGTTGTTGTGACGGATATAATAGGTAAGCCCGTTCGAGAGCTTGCCTATTCTCACGTCCTTGTCTACAGGGATAGTCATCTGCGGCTGTGCCTGAGCCGTACCGGCCAGCATCAGTAGCGCAGCTACCCATAAGTTTTTAAGTTTCATGTATAAGTATTTTTGTTAGTGAATAAATCGCTTTACCATGCCGAAAGTCTGCACCATGCGCGTTTGTCTTGCGCTTATTGCGTGCCGTCGGACACTTGCAAAGGTAATATAAATAATGTAATTGTGTTCGTTTTTATCATTTTTTTATGCTGTTTCAGTATGAATTTATCATTCAGAAAGCGTTTTTCGGCATGTATTAATTTTGACTTTGAACGTTGAGGTTCTTGACTTTGAATTTTGAACATTGAGTTTTGAACTTTAGGATTAGCCGAATGACCAGATAATTTGTAAGCAAGAGGCATGTAGGGACCTTGACTTTGAACATTGAATTTTGAATTTTGAACTTTATGATTAGTTCTATTAAAAAATGATTTGCAGGCAAGAGGCGTGTAGGGACGCACGGCTCGTGCGTCCGCTCCAGCACAGTTGACGAGTAAACCAGTTGACAAGCGAATGCGTTGCATGAACAATCAACTTGTTCACCCCGTTTACTCGTCGACTGTCAACCGAATTGATTATCAACGACTTGAACCTTACGTCTCAAACTCACCCATTTTGCGCGCTAATATGGGTGAGATTAGCGTGCAAAATGGCCCATATTGCCGCACAAAATAGCTGAGTTTGCAAAATAAAATGAACTGATATAGAAAATCAGATGCTAAAGACGAAGGCTGTTGCGCTTGTTTCTACCCTTTTACCTTCTTACTTTTTTATCTTTTTGCTTTTCTTTTATCGGATAAACAGCAGCTCGCGATACTTCGGAAGCGTCCAAAGTTCGTCGCTCACCACGAGTTCCAACTTGTCCACCTGATAGCGAATGGCCGCCATCTTGGGCGCAACGGTGTCGTGATAGGCAAAGGCTCGCTCGCGGGCACCCTCGATTTTGTTGGCCACCTTGCGGGCATTGACCAGCTCTTCCACGCCCGTTTCGATGAGTTGTGTGCGCTCTGCAATCTCTTTGATGATGTTGATGTTGCGTGCCGTGAGCTGTTTTCCCTCTTCATGTCCGAAGATTTCGATCATACTTTGCACGTTCTTGGCCAATTGGCTCTGATAATGTGTGGCGACAGGCACGATATGATTCATCACAAGGTCGCCCATGACACGTGCTTCTATCTGGATTTTCTTCGTGTAGGTCTCCCATTTCACTTCGTTGCGGGCTTCTAATTCGTTGCGTTTCATCACGCCCGTGGTCTCAAACATCCTGATGCTGGCTTCGTTCAAATAGCGGTCGAAGCAGGCCGGACATGACGATTCGCAATCGAGTCCGCGCTTCCGTGCTTCCTCTTTCCATTCATCGCTGTAGCCGTTACCGTCGAAACGGATTGGTTTACAGGTCTTGATGTCTTCGCGAATCACGTCGATAATCGCCCCGGTTTTGTCTTCTCCCTTGGCAATAAGGGCATCAACGCGCTGCTTGAAGTTGGTGAGTGCCTCGGCAACTGCGGCATTCAGCACGATCATTGCACTGGCGCAATTGGCCTCACTGCCCACGGCACGGAACTCAAAACGGTTACCCGTGAAGGCAAAAGGCGATGTTCTGTTGCGGTCGGTGTTGTCGATAAGCAGCTCAGGTATCTCAGGTATGTCGAGCTTCATGCCTTTTTTACCGGCCACGGTGAAAAGGTCTTTCTTGTCGGCCAGCTCAATATGGTCGAGCAAATCGCTGAGCTGCCTGCCCAAGAACGACGAGATAATGGCCGGAGGAGCCTCATTTGCACCGAGCCGATGGTCGTTGGTGGCACTCATTACGCTGGCTTTCAGCAAGCCATTATGCTTGTAAACGGCCATCAATGTCTCTACAATGAAGACCACAAACCGCAGATTGTCCTCGGCCGTCTTACCCGATTTGTGAAGCAAAATGCCTGTATCTGTGGTCAAACTCCAGTTATTATGCTTTCCACTTCCATTGATTCCGGCAAACGGTTTTTCATGAAGTAACACCCTAAAATGATGCTTATGAGCCACCTTTTTCATTAGACTCATCAACACCATATTATGGTCAACAGCGAGGTTACATTCCTCGAATATCGGTGCCAACTCAAATTGTCCGGGTGCCACTTCGTTATGTCTTGTCTTGCAAGGTATGCCGAGTTCGAGGGCTTGTACTTCCAAATCCTTCATAAAGGCCTGCACTCTTTCGGGAATGGTGCCGAAATAATGATCGTCCATCTGCTGGTTCTTGGCTGAGTCATGTCCCATCAAAGTGCGGCCGGTCAGCATCAAATCGGGGCGAACCGAGTAGAGATCTTCGTCCACAAGGAAGTATTCTTGCTCCCAACCTAAGTTGGTGCTGACCTTCTTCACGTCTTTATTGAAGTAATGGCACACCTCTGTTGCGGCCACGTTCACAGCATGTAGTGAGCGCAACAAGGGCGCTTTGTAGTCCAAGGCTTCGCCCGTATACGAGATGAAGATGGTAGGTATGCACAGCGTATCATCAATAATGAACACCGGAGACGTTGGGTCCCATGCACTATATCCACGCGCTTCAAACGTATTTCTGATGCCTCCGTTGGGAAAAGAAGAGGCATCCGGCTCCTGTTGTGCCAGCAGTTTGCCCGAGAACTCCTCAATCATGCCACCCTTTCCATCGTGTTCCACGAAGGCATCATGCTTCTCTGCCGTACCTTCCGTAAGGGGTTGGAACCAGTGAGTGTAGTGAGTCACGCCGTGTTCCTGCGCCCATTGCTTCATACCTTCAGCCACAGCGTCGGCTATCGAACGGTCGAGTCGGGTACCATTGTCAATAACATCCACCAGTTTTTCATACACATCAACCGGCAAATACTTGTACATCTTCTGCCGATTGAACACATATTTTGCGAAATATTCAGACGGACGCTCCTTCATTACTGCCGTTTCTATCGGGCGTTTCCTGAACGCTTGGGCTACAGCCTCAAATCTTAAGTTTACCATTTTCTTCATTTTTATTCTGAACCTGCGTGATTCACTTCTGCAATTATGGTTGCAAATATACGTTTTTTCTTTGAAGTTCTAATCTTTTACACGCATAAATACGATGTTTTTTCTTGCGGAAAGCTTTGTGGCCGCACGGATTGTATGCCTAGAGGACACCATAAAAATATAGGAAGACCCTATATTTTCCCTCCGACTTTGGTTTGCCGGTCTTTTATTTCTCTTCAATGGCATCGGAATCTTGCAGGGGTGGTAGATAATCTTTAGCCTTTCTAGGAGATATGACCGTGTGTCCCAGCTTGTTTTCCAACTGCTGTCGGGCGGCCTTAGCCACACTTCCACCGTCTTTCGCCACCTTCTTTTGTTCGTGAAAGCCATTGGGCTCGCACTGTTTGGAAAGTTCTGTGGCCGAAGCCTCGGCAAGAATATTGAATGCCATTTCCAAATTGGTCATGTTGTCGCGTAGGTTTTCTTTCTTCAAACCTTTGAATTGCTTGTATTGTTTGGTGGAGAAGCCACTCCATTCACGGGTGATGATGTCGGTGAGCGAGGCAAACTCAATTCCTTCTTTCACACCGGTTCGTTTCCATTCGTCGGTCAGTTCCTTACGCACCTCAATTGACTTAATGCGCTGGTTGATCCATGCTTCCGAGTAACCCAAGCGCCGATAGTCGGCAACCGCCTGTTCAATAGATTGCTCAGGGTCCTGCATTTGATCGAGACGTGTGCTTGCCACCTGTGCCATCCATAGTTTGAAAGGCTCTGCTTTGGGCGACGGAACGGATTGTATGAGACGGAACAACTGCTCGGTATCGGCCACATCGGTCAGTCGCATCTTGCCATCAGCCGCGCGAAGTTTCAACTGGTGACAGTTTGTCACCGTTTCATTGCCCTCTTCTTTGAGCCGCTGTTTCAACTTATTCCAGTATTTACGGGCCGTGGTATAGTCCTTACTATCGGTCAACACAGCTGTAACATCAACGATGGAGAAGTACCATTTCTCTTTCTTGTCGTCCCAAACGGTACGTACTTTGCGTTCTTCAAAGAGCTTGATAATTTCTTTTTTGGTCATGTGTAATTCAGATTACGAATTTATTTTGATGGCTTTTGCTCCGAAGGTAAGCCTTATTTAAGATAAAATTGTGTCCTCGAGGCGATGATATCCTCCATATTGTCTGTTGCCCACGAGAGGAGTGCGTCGATAAGTGGCAGAAGGCTCTTGCCTTTCTCGGTCAAAGAATACTCCACGCGCGGCGGAACTTCGGGAAAAGCCTCACGATTTATCAAGCCGTCGGCCTCGAGCATCTTGAGCGTAGCGGTGAGAATCTTCTGCGAAATGTCGGGAATGCTGCGCTGCAACTCCTTGAACCGTATGCTTGGTTGGCCCTCCAAGGAGAACAGAACCAGCATCGACCACTTATCACCCACACGCGACAGCACGTTTCGAACAGGGCAATCGGGATAAAGAGCATTACGGATTTCGTTGTGTTTCATTGTCATTCTTCTTTGAATTGTTTCACAAAATTAGCCAATGGAGTGTAGGTCACGAAAGTTTTATGGTTAAACAATGTAAAACATCAGCCAGAAAGACGCGCTGTTTGCCCATTACTTACCTCTTTGTAACTGTCTTTCCTTTTCGTGCCTACTTGTATCATCGGCTGATAAAGCATACCTTTGCAGCGAATAAGAAACATTATAAACAACAATTTTAAGGAACAAGATGATGAAAACAGTTGAAACAATCAAAGAAGGTAAGAACTTTACGGTAGTGAACGTGGGCAAACTCAGTGGCATTAAGGACTATGTTCTTCCGTTGGGTAATATTGAAATACCGGGCAAAGTGTTTGTCGGCGGAGCACTACATGCCACGGGTAGCGAGCTTTCTTTCCAAGCTTTTGCGCCCGGACAGGACAGTGGTTTCCTGCATAAGCACAGGAATCACGAGGAACTCTACTTCATTTTGAAGGGCGAAGGCCTGTATCAAGTGGACGGAGAGCTGATACCCGTGAGCGAGGGATGCGTCATTCGCGTGGCCCCGGAAGGCAAACGAGCACTGAAAAACACGGGAAATAGCGAGCTATTGATGCTCTGTGTACAGTACAAAGGCAACGCTTTTACAAAAGAAGATGCTCAAGATGGCACCATCTTGAACGATGAATTGAAATGGTAACCGACCCGCTTTTCCCCGATTGTCCGGTCCGCAATGTCCTCGCAAGGCTTTGCGGACCGAACACATTATGGGTCATTCACCTGCTGAACGAAAGGCAGACAATGACGCAAGACGAACTTGAACAGGAGATGAAAGGGACGAAGCGAAGCGAGGTTTCGGCTGCCATCACCGTCTTGAAAGCGGACAATATCATTGCGTCTTGCCGGAATACTTACCGGCTTTCAGCCTTGGGAGCATCGATTGTGCCCTATATAAAAGGGCTGGTGAGCTGGTGTGAGCAACAGATTTCCCCCGACTCCTTTCAAAAATAGGCCGGGAAAGAAGTTCCGTCTCTTTTGTTTGAGCCGGAAACGAGGTTTTTATAGCCTCCCTCTCTCCGCATTTCCTGCGCCCGTTCCCTTGTATTTGCTTTGCGAAGTATTGAAGTTATAGGTCACGGTGAGGCTCACGCGGCGGCTATACTCATAGCCATACTTGCTAAGGTTAACGCGGTCGGCATAAGTATACGACTTGACTTCGTTGGTCTTCAGCAGGTCGTTGACGAACAGGTTGACCGTCCATGCCTTGTTACAGAACTGCTTCATGAGTTGAAGACCCAGGTTGGAAGTCGGCGACATGTGATTAAAACCGTAGTCTTCGCCAAAGGAATGACGGAAATTCACATAGACCGTGAAGTCGTGGGGAAACGAAAATCGGTTGCGAAGAGAGAAGAAAAAGTTCGGTTTATTCATGTTCTTGCCACTTCCATAGCCCTTGGCATCGAAATGTTGGCGACTGAAATTCAACTCATACGTGGGTTGATAGCAACCGAACTTGGGCGAGGCCACGACCGAAGCATAGAGATATTGGAAGCTATCGAAATTGAGATTGCGACTGAAACCGATGTTTTGTCCGTTGTAAAGTGTGGCCGTCCAGAGCACCACATCCTTGGTATATTCATGCCCAACCTCGGCACTTAGCCACGCATAGCTGGCCATCAAGCTGAGGCTTTTCACCATTTGCGGGCGCAGATAGGGGTTACCTCCCTCGTAGAAATAGCGGTTGTCATACTGCACTTCGTTGCTGAGCATGTCGTAACTTGGGCGTTTCGTCTTGTAGACATAACTGCCCTGCAGGCCCCATTTGCCTTTATGCCAAGCCAAAGAGAGCGAGGGGAACCAGTCCGAATAGCGGCGACTGGGCCCCTTTTGCCATGCTCCTTGCTCGTAATAATCAGAGACTACGTGCTCATAACGCAGGCCGGCATTAGCCGAAAGGCTGCCAAACGTGAGTTGATATTCGGCAAATCCGGCTGCATTTCGCTCTTTGATCTCGGTCGAAGTGCTCTTCACAATGCCCTCATCGTTGCGGTATTCGCCCTTTGAATAGGTGCTTGTGAGTTCGGTTCCCATGTTGATTGTGCCCTTCCAAAGCGGATAAGAGAGCAGCAATTTGCCTGCCGCAAGCCGGTTGTTTTGGGCATGATGCGTCGTCACATTCTGGCTATGGAGTTGCAAACTCGTCTCTTTGCTCAACTTGTTCTCGTTGTTTTTGTTCCATAGGTAGGTCATATTGAGGTCGATACCCAGCTTACCCAACTTCCCGATATAGTAGGCATTGGCCTCGTGGTTAGGCCCGACTAATCCGTCAGAAGTATAGTCATGGTCGATATGCCCTATCGGATTGCCATTCTTCATGACGTCTTGTGAGCCCTCAATGGAATGCCCTTTATCGTAGAAATAGCGCGTCAAGGCATAACTAAATCCAAGGGAATTGTCGCTATTGAAGTCGTAATTGGTGCCCCATTTGGCGTGAAGTCCCCACATGCGGTTCATGTTTCGTATGTGTTGGTCAACCACAATGTTGTCCGATCCCTGTATTTCTTCGCGGAGATGTGGGTCTTGTGCGGAGACAAAAGTGAAGACATAGGCGTCCATAAAGGCCTCCCATCCGCCGTGACGATACTTCAAATAGTCTTCTTGGAAGCCCGTCCAGTAGGTGTTATATTTGGCATTATTGTCGGCACGGAAGCTCAAACCGTCGCCTTGAAGCCGCGTTGTCTTGATGCGAATGACGCTCTTCACGGTGGCATTATAGCGGGCGCCGGGACTCGTGATGACCTCGATGGCTTTTATATCCGTGGACTTCAGCTGCTCAAGTTCGCTTTTATCCTGCACCTTTTTGTTGTTGATATAGATCTCGGGTGTGCCTTTTGAGAACACATTCACGCTGCCGTCGTTTTCCACATTGACCCGGGGAAGCTGGCGAAGTACGTCGGTTGCCGTTCCAGAATGGGCCAGAATGGTGTTTGATATATCTACGGAAAGGCCTCCCGTAACAACCTTATATTGTGGTCGGTCGGCCTTTACGACCACCTCTTTCAGGGCATAATGCCGCGCTTTCAGCGTCAACGTGCCGGCATCATCGGACGTAATGGACTTGAAAAGTGGCTCATATTCCACCGAAGTGAGCCTCAAAAGGTAGGCCTGTCCGCAGGGAACTTCAATGCGAAACTGCCCGTTTTCGTCGGTCACTGCACCTTGAATGAAGGCTGAGTCGGTGGGGTTCAGCACCACAACGTTCACCAAAGACAAAGGTTGTTGCTGCGCGTTGACCACCTTTCCTACAATGGTCGGCGTAGCCGAAGCACTGCTCAAAACGCGCAAAAAGAGGCAGGTTGCAAGGAGAAATGTTTTCATATATGTTTCGTTCTTATGGTCTTTGACGGTTGAACTCACCGAAAAGTTGATGCCACGATGTGGATATTCGGTGTCTATCTCCTATACGCAGGAACACGTTTTTTGTGACATAATCATTCAAAAAAAACAAGGGAGAAGCATTTTTTCTATGCTTCGCCCCTGCTATCCGGACGTTGTGAATGCCTAACGATGGGCAGACGGCCTGTTATGCATCATTTGTTATAAATCTCGACCGTCTTGTCCATCTTGTCAATGTCGTCTTGTGTCTTGCTAATCTTCTTTTGCAAGCAGTCCAACTTCTTCTGACTCTTGGCCAACTTCTTGTTTATTTTCTTTGCCTCCTTAAGCTTCTTAATCGTTGCTTTAGCATCTTCCACGGTGCTTGATGCATCAGAAGTGCTGAAGTCTGTGGTTACAGAATTAGCTGTTGCATTAGCCTCTGCAGCCTCTTTTGTTAGTTTATCGAAGTTAGCTCTTTCCTTTTCAAAGTCTATTTGAAGCTTTTTCAACTTAGCATTAAGCATCAAAACCTTCTTCTGTTGTTTCAAATCTTTCACCAAACCCCCTGTTTGTGTGAAAGTGGTGCAAGCGGTTAACACTACTGTACAGATAATTAATAATCTTTTCATCATACAATCTTTTAGATATTTATGGTGCAAATATAGAGAGAAAGCACCAATCCTGCAAATTTTTTCGAGAAAAATTCAATGTATCGGCAGATATTTTGTTTTGCATGGACCGCTAGCGTGTGAGACATATCGAATCTAATCGCAAATGTTTACAATTGCTTTCGCACAGCTTGCGTATTTGAAACAAGATGCACTTTCGCCCGAAATACGCGCCGGAATTTGTGGTTTTGCAAGGCACTGACAATCAAATGGTTATCGGAAATGATGTAGTTTCGGGCATGAAATCCTGCGAAATCCGTTCCTGTTTCAATGGAATTGCACTGCAAAATCAGCCATTTCGGCGCGCAAAATGGGTCACTTTGACGTATAAAATGGGTGATGTTGCAAGGCGGAACGGCCCATACGGCATCGTTATCCGATTACTTTTCTCAACGAAATGTCTTGTTTTGGCTCGCTTTCCCCTACACTATCGTATGGGAATACGGCCTTCATGGGCTTCTCATCTCTGAATGATAGCCTGCTGAAGTGTTAAAAACAGAGTTATAAAATTTACAAAAATAGAGCCTCGTCTGAAGTTCCTCTCCGAAGAGGGAGCCTCTTCTTACTTTTCATAAGCCTCGTCTTCTTCGTTGGGTTTGAACTTCCTGTAGACGAAGTTCTCGCTCAAATAGTTCTTGCGTACCACGGGATTGGCGGCCAATTCCTCG
Organism: Segatella maculosa DSM 19339 = JCM 15638; assembly: GCF_000382385.1. Taxonomy (GTDB): domain Bacteria; phylum Bacteroidota; class Bacteroidia; order Bacteroidales; family Bacteroidaceae; genus Prevotella; species Prevotella maculosa. The sequence goes on from NZ_KB908329.1 coordinate 54,266, forward strand.
GGTGTTCCGTGGAAAAGAATGCGACCTTCGAACAAGAGATAGGCGCGGTCGGTAATCGAAAGCGTCTCTTGAACGTTGTGATCGGTGATGAGTATGCCGATGTTTCGGTATTTCAAGCGCCACACAATGTGCTGAATATCCTCCACAGCAATGGGGTCTACGCCCGCAAAAGGCTCGTCGAGCATGATGAATTTGGGGTCGATGGCGAGGCAACGTGCTATCTCCGTGCGCCGACGTTCGCCTCCCGAGAGTTGGTCTCCCTTGTTCTTTCGCACCTTATTCAGGCGGAATTCGCCGATAAGACTCTCCAGTTTATCAAGCTGTTCTGCATGCGATAGCTTCGTCATCTCAAGCACTGCCATGATGTTATCCTCTACACTCATCTTGCGAAACACGCTGGCTTCCTGCGGAAGATAGCCAATTCCAGCTCGCGCCCGCTTGTAAACGGGGTAGTTGGTTATCTCTTCTTCGTCGAGATAAACATGGCCTTCGTTGGGCACAACGTTGCCCGTTGTCATATAAAAAGAGGTGGTCTTGCCTGCACCATTAGGCCCGAGAAGGCCCACAATCTCGCCTTGTTTGACGTTGATGCTCACGCCATTGGCCACCGTTCGCTTGCCATAACGTTTCACAAGTCCCTCCGTTCGGAGCGTCGTCAGCTGCGTTTCGTCCATAAAATCATTTGTTTTGCTGCAAAGTTAGTTGAATTCAAGAGGATAACAAAATAAAAAAACAAAAACTATATGGTTTAAGCAGTTTTTCAGAGGAATTTGGTTACTTTTGCAACCAATAAGAACTAAGGATACAACTATGTTTATATTCAACCTGCTTTGCAAGTATCTCACCACTTTCGGAAGCTATCTGCTGTTGATGGGGCGGTCGATTGCCGTGCCTGACAGAATGAGAATGTTCTTCAAGCGCTATCTGAAAGAGATGTCGCAGCTGGGCGTGGACTCCATCGGCATCGTGCTCTTGATTTCCTTTTTCATCGGTGCGGTGATCTGCATTCAGATGAAAGTGAACATTCAGAGCCCGTGGATGCCGCGCTGGGTGTCGGGATATACGACGCGCGAAATCATGCTTTTGGAGTTCTCGAGCAGCATCATGTGTCTGATCTTAGCCGGAAAGGTGGGCTCGAACATTGCATCCGAGCTCGGGACCATGCGCGTGACGCAGCAGATAGATGCGCTGGACATCATGGGCGTGAATTCTGCGAATTATCTCATACTTCCTAAGCTCTTGGGATTGGTCACGATGATGCCGTTCCTCGTTGTGTTCAGCTCGGCCATGGGCATCGTTGGGGCTTACAGCACGGCTTACGTGGGCCACTTGCTGCCGCCCGACGACCTGACACTCGGTATCCAGCATTCCTTCAACGCGTGGTTCATTTGGATGAGCATCATCAAAAGCATGTTCTTTGCGTTCATCATCGCGAGTGTTTCGTCGTTCTTCGGCTATCAGGTGGAAGGCGGCTCGGTCGAAGTGGGGAAAGCAAGCACGGATGCAGTCGTCTGCAGTAGCGTATTGATATTATTTTCGGATGTGTTCTTAACCCAATTACTGTCATGATAGAAATCAAACACCTGTACAAATCGTTTGGAGACAAAGAGGTGCTGAAGGATATCAGCACCGTTTTCGAGGCCGGGAAGACCAACCTCATCATCGGGCAGAGCGGAAGCGGCAAGACGGTCTTGATAAAGAACCTCGTGGGGCTGCTCGCGCCGACGCGCGGAGAGGTACTCTACGATGGGCGCAATTTCGTCGCCATGTCGAAGCGGGAAAAGGCTGCGATGCGCCGAGAAATGGGCATGATTTTCCAGAACGCGGCGCTGTTCGACTCATTGTCGGTGCTCGAGAACGTGATGTTCCCGTTGGACATGTTTTCGGCGATGACTTATCGCGAGCGCGTGAAGCGGGCGCAGGAATGTCTCGACCGCGTGAACCTCATCGACGCGCAGCTGAAGTTCCCCGGCGAAATATCGGGAGGAATGCAGAAGCGTGTGGCTATCGCGCGTGCCATCGTGATGAACCCGAAGTATCTTTTCTGCGACGAGCCGAATTCCGGACTCGACCCGAAGACGTCGCTGGTGATCGACGAGCTACTCTCGGGGCTCACCAAGGAATACAACATGACAACCATCATCAACACGCACGACATGAACTCGGTGATGGGTATCGGCGAAAATATCATCTTCATCTACAATGGGCGCAAGGAATGGCAGGGGACGAAGGACGAGGTGATGAGCTCCACTAACAAACGGCTCAACGCGCTCGTGTTTGCCAGCAACCTATTTAAAAAGGTGAAAGAGGTGGAGATGGAGACACTGCCACCGGGCGACTGACAACCCGGCGCGCGCCTCGCCCGCTTTTCTCACATGCTTTTCACGACCGCCCGACGCGCACCCACTCCTTTCGTGCGCTTTTCACGACCGACCGACGCGCGCCCACGCTCCTCACGCGCCTTTCGCGCACAGTTTCCGGGGGCAACGGGCTGTCGCCTGCAAATTATCTCCGTTTTCTTTGCGTTTCTTTGTGTTTTTCCGTAATTTTGCGGGAAAATCCAGACGGCCGACGGCGTCTGCCATCAATCCCAACGCGTAGAAAACAGCAAATCAATAAAAATGGAAAGAAAAAACGAAGGCTTGAAGGCCTTAGGGACGAAGACGGTGTATCGCTCGGACTATTCGCCCGAAATCTTGGAGACTTTTGACAATAAACACCCCGAGAACGACTACTGGGTGCGTTTCAACTGTCCGGAATTCACGTCGCTGTGCCCAATCACCGGTCAGCCGGACTTCGCTGAAATCCGAATTGGCTACATTCCGGCCGAGAAGATGGTCGAGAGCAAGAGCCTGAAGCTCTATCTGTTCAGTTTCAGAAACCACGGCGATTTCCATGAGGACTGCGTGAACATTATCATGAAAGACCTCGTGCGACTGATGCAACCGAAGTACATCGAGGTCACGGGCCTTTTCACTCCGCGCGGAGGCATCAGTATCCACCCATACGCCAACTACGGAAAGCCCGGGACGAAGTATGCCGCAATGGCAGAGCGGCGGCTGATGGAAAGAGAGTGAAGGGGCCTTTCCCGCCCCTAAACACCCACCCTACCCTCCCAAGGGGAGGGAGAACAAGCTTGCGAACTCTACCGGCTTTCAAAGGGCCCTGTTCCAGTCCTCACGAAAGAGGGAATTCGTAGATGGGCCCCACCCCAGCCCTCCCGAAGGGAGGGAGAATAGCTGAGAGCCTCCCCCAACCCCTCCAAAGGAGGGGAGAACGAGCTTGCGGGCTAATCTGCTCCGGTTTCTGCTCCCCTCCTTTGGAGGGGCTGGGGGAGGCTTCCGTTTTTTGCTCCCCTGCTTTGAATGGGCCGCGGGAGACTCTCGTTTTCTTTCAGCCAACGGTAATTTCCACTCGGAAACTCGGATTTCTGAACAACCAACAACAATTTGTATAAAGAATTTTGAAATTCTGAACAGCCAACAGCAATTTGTGTCAAGAATTTCGGAATTCTAAGCAGAAATCGCTGTATTTTGTCAAGAATTTGCGAATTCCGAGCAGAAAACAGAAAATTTTGCAAAGAATTCGAAAATTTTTTGTAGAAAACGGGAAATTCTGCCCAGAATTCCGAAATTCTTGATAAAAATTCTCATTTTCTGCTCGGAATTTGCAGATTTTTGATAGAATACAGCAATTTCTAACGAAAAACTGCAGTTTCTTGATAGAAAACGAGAAAATATGATGAAAAACTCGAGTTTTTTAGCAGAAAACGAAAAAATATGATGAAAAACTGCAGTTTTTTAGCAGAAAATGAAAAAATATGATGAAAAACTGCAGTTTCTGAATAAAATACGGCGATTTCTGACGAAAAACTGCAGTTTTTTGGTAAAATACGGCTAATTCTGATGAAAAACGCGCGTTTCTGAATAGAAAACAGAAATTTTTGATGAAAAACGCGCGTTTCTGAACAGAATACAGCGATTTTTGATGAAAAACGCACGTTTCTGGACAGAAAACAGAAATTTCTGATGAAAAACACGCGCTTCTGAACAGAATACAGCAATTTCTGATGAAAAACATGCGTTTCTGAACAAAATACGGCGATTTTTGATGAAAAACATGCGTTTCTGAACAGAATACAGCAATTTCTGATGAAAAACGCGCGTTTCTGAACAGAATACAGCAATTTCTGATGAAAAACACGCGTTTCTGAACAGAATACAGCAATTTCTGATGAAAAACATGCGTTTCTGAACAGAAAAAGGGGAGCCTCCCCCCAGCCCCTCCAAAGGAAGAGAGCAGAAACGGGAGCCTCCCCCGACCCCTCCGAAGGAGGGGAGCACGAACTGCGTGCAAGCTAATCTGCTCCTGTTTCTGCTCCCCTCCTTCGGAGGGGCTAGGGGAGGCTCCCCGTTTCTACTCACCTCCTTTATAGGGGCCGGGGGAGGCTCCGAATTTTCAGTAGAAGAATGGGAGTTTCCCACAATTCATCAGGACGAGCGGAGGCTCTACAGCGGATACTCGTCGAAAGCGTAGAGCGCAGTTGAGAGATAGCGCTCGCCGGTGTCGGGGAACAGCGTGACGATGCGCTTGTTCTTATTTTCCGGCCGTCGGGCGATTTCGGTGGCGGCAAAAGCGGCTGCGCCGGACGAAATTCCGACCAGAAGTCCTTCCTGTCGGGCCAGCTGACGGCCGGCAAGAATGGCTTGGTCGTTCGTTACGGTGAAGACCTCGTCGACTTGGGCTGCATCGTAGGTCTCGGGTATGAAGCCTGCGCCGATGCCTTGGATTTTGTGCGGGCCGCTGCTGCCGCCGCTCAGCACGGGCGAATCGGTAGGCTCTACGGCTATGACCTTGATATTCGGGTTGTGCTCTTTGAGATATTTGCCGATTCCGCTGACCGTTCCGCCCGTCCCGACGCCCGCTACGAAGATGTCGACGTCGCCGTCGGTGTCTTGCCAGATTTCGGGTCCGGTGGTCAAATAATGGATATGCGGATTGGCGGGATTGGTGAACTGGCTGAGGATAACGCTGCCCGAGATGCTGTCGCGCAGTTCTTCGGCTGCTTTGATGGCGCCTTTCATGCCGTCTTTCCCGCTGGTGAGCTTTACGTTTGCGCCGTAAGCCTGCACCAAGGAGCGGCGCTCGATGCTCATCGTCTCGGGCATGGTAAGAATGAGTGGGTAGCCTTTTACGGCTGCGACGAGGGCCAGCCCGACACCTGTGTTGCCGCTGGTGGGCTCGATGATTGTGGCACCGGGCTTGAGTTGCCCTGTTCGCTCAGCTTCTTCGATCATGGCACGGGCGATGCGGTCTTTCACGCTGCCGCCGGGATTGAAAAACTCTATTTTGGCGACGACGGGGCGTGTTGCTCCGCGGAACGTTGAGTATTTGTGCAGTTCGACGAGCGGCGTTCTTCCGATCAGGTCGGTTATCTGTTGATAAATCTTAGTCATTGTTCTGTTTTTAATTGTTTTTGTTCTGTAAGTTCATGTTATTTTACGGCCACGAACGCCTGCTCGAGGTCGTCGATGATGTCTTGGTAGTGCTCGGTGCCGATGGACAGACGGATTGTGCTTTCGAAGATGCCTTGGTCGGCGGCCTCTTCTCGGCTCAGTTCGGAGTGCGTGGTGGAGAGCGGATGGATGACGAGGCTCTTCACGTCGGCCACGTTAGCGAGTAGGGAGAAGATTTTCAGGTGGTCGATGAAGGCGAACGCTTTCTGCTGGTCGCCGTCTATCTCGAACGTGAAGATGCTCCCTGCGCCTGCGGGGAAATAGCGGTTGTAGAGCGCGTGGTTGGGGTGTGCGGGCAGTGAGGGGTGGTTGATTTTCAGAACCTGCGGCTGTTGCTTGAGGTAGTCGATGACTTTCAGCGCGTTGAACACGTGTCTTTCGACCCGCAGGCTCAGCGTCTCGAGCCCTTGCAGCAGGATAAAAGCGTTGAAGGGCGAAATGGCCGCACCTTGGTCGCGCAGGAGTGTGGCGCGGATTCTGGTCACAAACGGCGCTGGGATGTCTGAAAATTTGATGCCGTGATAGGAAACGTCGGGTGTATTGAAGCCGGGGAAGCGGTTTCCTTGGGCTTTCCAGTCGAAGCGGCCTCCGTCGACGATGACTCCGCCGAGCGTCGTGCCGTGGCCTCCGATAAACTTCGTTGCCGAGTGGACCACGATGTCGGCGCCATGTTCTATGGGGCGAATGAGGTAGGGCGTGCCAAAGGTGTTGTCGATAACCAAGGGCAATCCGTGGCTGTGGGCAATGGCTGCCGTTCGCTCGATGTCGGAGATGTTGGAATGAGGATTTCCCAACGTCTCGATGAAAATAAGTTTGGTATTGGGTTGGATTGCGGCTTCCAGTGCGTCGTAATCGTCAGGATCGACGAACGTTGTGCTGATCCCCTGGCGCTTCAGCGTGTGTGCAAGGAGATTGTAAGTGCCGCCATAGATGTTTTTGCTGGCCACGACGTGGTCGCCCGCGTAGGCGATGTTGGTGATGGAGTACGTCACTGCGGCGGCTCCCGAAGCCACGGCCAGCGCGCCCACTCCGCTCTCGAGCGCAGCCATACGCTCTTCGAAGACGGCCTGCGTCGTGTTGGTGAGCCTCCCGTAGATATTTCCGGCGTCCTTCAACGCAAAGCGGTCGGCGGCGTGCTGCGCGTCGTGGAAAACGTAAGAGGTGGTCTGGTAGATTGGAACGGCGCGCGCATCGGTTGCCGGGTCTGCCTGTTCTTGCCCTACATGAAGCTGAAGTGTCTCGAAGTGTAGTTTTTTCTCGTTGCTCATCGTCAAATCCTTTCTGTTTGTTTATGGTGAATACTGTTTGCAAAGGTACAACGAAAAGGCGTGCCGCGCAATCGCACATTCGGGGCATATTGACTACCATAAACGTGGTATTCATGAAAAAAATCTTCTCGCAACGCCGCTGCTTATATATTATTTCGTATATTTGCGGTATAGAAACCATGGCTATGAAGTACGCAGACTATATCGAACAGATTGAAATCGAGTCGCTTTGGAGCGGCACCAAACACATTTTGTGGAACCTTGACCGCAAGGTGAATATCCTAAGCGGCATCAACGGCGTGGGCAAAAGCACCATTCTGTCGAAGGTTATCCGCGGTTTTGCACAGGGTGGAGAGTTTCCGAGCCACCTCTTAAAGGGCGTACATCTGAAGGTGAAGCCCGAAGATGCGAAATGGATCCGGTATGATGTGATTCGCTCTTTCGACCGTCCACTGGTCAATACCGACTCACTTTCCCAGATAGAAAACCTGATAACAGAACTCGATTGGCAGCTTTTCCTGTTGCAACGGAAGTATCTTGACTACCAAGTAAACGTGGGGAACCGCATCATTGAAGTGCTTCAAAGCGGTGCTAAAGACGCTGCCTTGCAAGCTCAAAGCATCTCCGAAGGAAAGAAGATGTTCCAAGATATCATCGACGATCTGTTCAAAGAGACGGGCAAAACCATTATTCGGACCGAGAACGAGATACGCTTTTCGCAGCTTGGAGAGGTGCTTCGGCCTTACCAACTGTCGAGCGGTGAAAAGCAAATGCTGGCCATTTTGCTGACCGTCTTGGTAGAAGACCGCCTGCCCTACGTGCTTTTCATGGACGAACCCGAGGTAAGTCTGCACTTTGAATGGCAGAAACGGCTCATCGAACTCATTCTGAAACTCAACCCGAACGTGCAACTCATTCTCGCAACCCACAGTCCGGCCGTCATCATGAACGGCTGGATGGACCACGTGACCGAGGTGACCGACATCACGTTGTAGGCCCGATTGCAAGCTATGGGACACCGACTGAAAGACAACATCACCTCACGTTATGTTGAAGCGGCCAACAAATTGGCCTCGAAACACGCCCGCCACAAGGTCATAGCCTACGTGGAAAGCTACGAGGATGTCTTTTTCTGGCGCACCATTCTCAGCCGTTTTGAAACGCCCAACCGCTATTTCGAGGTGATGCTTCCGTCGCGAATGGCTCATTTGGAACGTGGAAAGAAGGCGGCAATCAGCAATCTTCTTGACGGAGTGGGGCAGGATATGATTGCTTGTGTGGACGCCGATTACGACTATCTCATGCAAGGTGCGTCGCCCGGATCGCGCATATTGCTCGACAATCCCTATGTTTTTCACACCTTTGCTTACGCCATTGAGAACCTTCAATGCTATGCCCCTTCATTGCATAATGTGGCAGTTGCCGTCGTACTCAACGACCATTCCATCTTCGATTTCAATGATTTCCTGCGCCAATATTCCGAAGCTATCTATCCACTTTTCATATGGAATATTTGGTATTATCGGTCAACACACTACGGAGAATTCACCATGACCGACTTTAATCACATCATCGAAACGGGCGACATCAACATCGATCACCCCGAAATCGCATTGGAACGACTGCGCAAAAAGGTGGGACGGGCCGTCGAAAACCTACGCCGTAAGAACCCCGATGCACGCGAAAGCTATCAGCAAGTGAAGGAAGATATGAAGCGATTGGGCGTGAATGCCCACAATACCTATTTATATATACAAGGTCATCAGCTCTTCGATCACATTGTATTGCCTTTGCTTGAGCGCGTTTGCAGCAGACTCTTGCGCGAGCGCGAGCGTGAAATCGGCCGTCAGGCACGGCACAACATGCAGTATCAGACAGAGATGTCGTCTTACAAAAACAGTGTGGGCGACGTGAAATCCATGCTGAAACGCAATATGGGCTATGCGTTCTCGCCTCAATACGAGCAGATTGTCGAGGCCTTGAATGCCGCTTGGCCGGCGACTTCCCCGGCCCCACTACATTCGAACAATCCTTAAAATGCAAATCCATCAATGAAGAAAATCAAGACAGGAAAACCGCTCTCGGAGCGCGAAAGTGAGTCGTTGAACCTCTATCTCAATGAAATCGGCCGGGAAACCCTTCTTTCCGACGACGAAGAAAAGCTGCTCTCACAGCAGATTTTGGCCGGCGGAGCGGCGGCAGACCGTGCGATGAACAAGCTCACCTCGGCCAACTTGCGCTTTGTGGTGTCTGTGGCCAAGCGATATACCGACCGCGGTGTGGCCATTCTCGACCTCATCAGCGAGGGCAACATCGGCCTGATGAAGGCCGCACTAAGCTTTGATGGCAACCGAGGCTTACGCTTTGTGGCCTATGCCGAGCCCTTTGTTCGCAAGGCAATCGAGGCAGCTGTCAACGCACAGAGCGGCATTTTCCGACTCCCAAAGGGTGAACGAAGCCCCGAAGAGCGGGCCGGCAGCCATGCTTTTTCAGTGGATGCACCGCTCCAGAACGGCAAAAATGTGAGTCTGCTCAGCGTACTTGCCGACCCCGCGGCAACCCGTCCAGACAAAAAGGTGCTTGAAACTTCGGTCAAAGAAGAGCTCCTTGAAGCGATGACAGTGCTCAACGAGCGCGAGAGAAACGTCGTCGAAGCCTTCTATGGCATCGAACAACCCCACCTCACCTTTGCCGAAATCGGTGAGAAAATGGGGCTGAAGCGCGAGCGTGTGCGCCAAATTCGCAACACAGCAGTGCGCAAACTCAGCCGCAACACCACCTCCGACATGCTCAAAGCCTACCTTGAATAGGCCATGCCGGCAAGCCTCATCTCTTTCCTAACGACGTCGCATTTCGTCACATAGTCGGCAACCTGCGTCGGATTCTTGCGGATATAGGCCAGCAATTCGTCGTAGGCCAGCCGCCAAGCCTCGTCACTTATGGTTAAAGGATAGTCTTCTCCCACGTCATAGGTCACCCAAAATCCATTCAGAAAAAGGCTATTCTGCACGAAAGCACGGGCGTAGAGGGCCTCTTGGCGCAGCCGTTTGTCTTGCTTGGCTACGTCAAGATAGGCCATTGCCTGCCGTGCATAATCCTTCTCCCAAGCCCTTGCACTGTCACCATAAAGCTTGTCATAGTGTGTCAAATACCAGCAATCGCCGTAGCATGAAGCCTGATAATAACGCACAGCAAGCTGCATTGCCAATTCAGAACGCGTGGCATTATTCGCCAGTTTGTAGCGTTGTTCAAGACTGTTCATCTCTTCACAGAACGCAATCTTCTGGTTGCTCGTCAACGGAATGTCCTCAGACGACCTTTCACCGTAGTCGTCCCATTCGTCATCGACAGGTTGCTTGACCAGCCAGCGCGGCTTTTTATAATCGCGACGTACCATATAAAAAGAGATACCTTGATGGTCTACATAGTCCAACGGCACCTTTTTCAGCACGGGAATTGCCTCAGCAAAGCGACCTTCGGCAATGAGTTTGGTACCCAAAAGGTCGTTGAAATAGTTGGCATCGCGGAAGCTGTTCTTCGTCAGTATATACGCTTCCAAGGCGTCATCATAGTGTTTTTTGTTAATGAAAGCCATGTAATCGCGCAGCTGGTCGGCCGTCATGGAGTCCAAATCGCAGAAGTATTCCTCGTAAATCAAATATCTTGCATTGCCCGGACTATACTGGAATTCGTCGTCATCTGCCGGAGAATGAAACCTTTCGCACATGCCTCTGCTCGCCACAGCCATGTTGATGTTGTGGCGTTTTGCATAATATCCGATGATGTTCTGCGTCATAATACGGTCTAAAACACGGCCGTAATAGTTCAGCTCGAAGCTCTTTGGATTGCATTTTCCGTCCAAGAAGCGCAGCTCTTTCGCCACGAAATCGGCATCAAACGGCTGTCCTTCGCGCATCAAAGCCGTCACGGTAAGCAGATGAATGGCGCGGGCATTGTCGCGTTCGCGCAGTGTTCCGCTCATCGTCATGGCCATACGGCTCTTCTCTTCGGCCTTTTTCAGGTCGCCGTTCAAATAGCTGATCATCGCTGAAGCAGTCTTCCAGAGTGCCGGTTCGTAGCTTTTCCCATCGCGAACCACGCGTTCTGCAAACGCAACAAAGTTCGAAGCCTCGCGCTTGAAAGCGTTTTCTTTATCGCCAGGCTCCATATATGGCTCGTCATCTACGGCCTCTTGCATGTTGTTAACGAAGTTCTGAACGAGCCAACGCAGGGCAGGCGAGTTGGGATTTTCATGGTAGAAAGACCGGATTCCGTCGTAGTCTTCAAAGCTTTTCGTGGCCCATTGAATGCTGGCAGCGTCGCCTTGGCTCACATAGATGGCCAAGGCTTCCTCCCTGCGGCCACTGTTCAGCAGCGCATAGGCATAGATGTTGCGACACATTTCCTTGTAGATGCTTGTCGGAAGCCGGCTCGCCCGCATCGTCCAAGCCACCAGAATGCCCTTCGCATTGGCGTCCAACAGATAGCTGCGCATCAGCAACAACGTGTATTGTGCAGCCAGTCGCTGCCCCGAATAGTTCAATGCAGCCTTGCGCATCAGCTGGATTTGTGCCTTTTGCAGGGCCAATTCGTCCTTCGACGGATAGTCCCATTGCTCTTTACGGCGCTCACAGATGTGCTGATATTTGGCAATGTGACGCACGTAGGCCAGCATTTCAGCGTCTTTTTTCAGCTTGGCTGCCTCTATGAGCAAAGCGCAATCGTCGTCGAAAAAGCCCTCTTTCACCCCCGTGTAGGCCTGCCAATAGCTTGCCAAAGACGTCTGGAAGTCGGGACTTTCAGGCTCCGTTTGTTCGGTATTGATGACATTCATCATGTAATAATTGTGCACAATGGGGAACACAGCGCAGGCCCAAGTGGCCAACGGCAGCCCTAACAAACTAATGAGAACGATAAATTTCTTCATAATCACGGGGTTTATAATTTGCAATATGATTGGGACTGAAATCATAGATGATGGTTTCTCTCTTCAGATCCGGACGTATTTCCTCGATGGTTTGCTTCACTTTGAGCACCTCTCCCATGCTTACCTTGCGTTCAATCACGCTGTCGCCGGGCAGCACGGGCAGGTCGTTATCCGCATGAAGCACGCCTTTATAGTGCCCGTTACGGAACAAAAGGCGATAGGAAAAGAGCGGGTAGGCCGGCGAAAGTGGCAGGCGGTAGCCGCTGAGATACTTCAGATAGGGAACAACATCGCGCAGGTCGAGAATGGGATGTTCGCACCGCAGGTCGGTAAAGTCGCCCGTATTGTACATCATCAGCACGCCTTTGTCGACGGGAGGAACGGGCTGTGAGAGCTGATGTAGGCGTATCGTGGCAGACAAAGCCAGCTGTTTTGCAGCGGCAAGTCGGCGCAGTTGTGAGAGAAAAGCACGGTAATTGCGGCGCGAGGTCAGTGTCCAATCGCAGTCAATCTGCACTTCTTTCACTTCAATATCGTGTGTTTCGCAGATTTGCAAGATGCGTCTAAGCACTTTTCCAGCCAGTTCGTCCGTGTTTTTGACGTTTTTCATCACGTCGTTCACGATGAACACCACGGGAACGACCTCCACCTTGCGAGGCAGTTTGGCCGAAAAGCGCAGTGTGGCATTGGGCATTGGCTCACCATTACGGTCGAGAACGACGTCGAAAAAGCGCAGGTAGAGCCTGTCAAGTCCCTTGGTTTGTTCCATGACACGAGGCTCCGAACGCCACTCGGTACTCCAGTAATAGGCGCTCCGCAGCGTTGTTCGTGGGGTATTCTGCCGTTGGCAACCGACCGCCAAGAGCAGCATAAGGAGCCATTTCAGTTGATGTTTCGGCCTCATGTCATGCAGGTTTCATACTACAAAAATAAATATTTTCGGTGAAAGTCGGTGCAATGAAAGCTAAAAATAAAGGAATAGAAAAAGAAAACGGTTGACAAGTCGACGGTAAACAAGTGAACAAGTTGCCTATTGCACGGCATGTAGGGACCTTGCCTTTGAACTTTGACCATTGAACTTTGACCTTTAGGATTAGCTACCTTTGGACTTTGAACATTGAACTTTGACCTTTATGATTAGTCCGAATGGTAAAATGGATTGTTGACAAGAGGCATGTAGGGACGCACGGCTCGTGCGTCCGCTCCAACAACCATGTTTATATACTTTCAATTCAACTCAAATCGGCATTTAATGGCTGGAAAACAAGTCCCCACAACCCATAAACCGCATCGCGGTCTCGTTGTTTGCACTTGCTCTGTGTGTTGATTTCGTTAATGAATCTACTAAAACCGCATCGCGGTTTCGTTGTTTATAGGGCAGTGTTGGCATGCAATGCCAACACTGTCATGGGGCGAGTGATGCGAAAGCAACGCCATCGGTGTTGCGTTTTCTTTCTATAAACATTGCATATGAGTGTATGGATTTCACATTTTGAATGACCTTGGTTTGCAACATGGCCCATTTCACCATGTAATCTCACCCATTTTACCGTGCAATCCCAGCCATATTGCACGCTAAAATGGCTGAGATTGAAACGCAAGATGCAAGTCGTTGATTATCAATCAAAATGATGTAGGGACGCACGGCCCGTGCGTCCGTTCAATAAGCCATGTGTATATACCTTTTAATATGAATGGAGCGGACGCACGAACCGTGCGTCCCTACATGCCTCTTGCCTGCAAATCATCTCACCAGTTGGCCAATCCTAAAGGTCAAAATTCAATGTTCAAAGTTCAGCGGCAGCTAATCATAAAGGTCAATGTTCAATGGTCAAAGTTCAAAGTCAAAGTCCCTACATTCCCTTCTCGGCCATATTGCACGCAAACGCGGGCTCCCCTCCTTCGGAGGGGCTGGGGGAGGCTCCCCTTTCCCACCTATTTCTTAAACTTCTCTGCCTGCTGTTGAATGAGCGCGGCATCGTTGAAGTAGTCTATTTGCATGGCTTTTCGCACCTCGTCCATGGTCTGTGAGGCGGCTTCGCGGGCGTCCTCGCTCCCTTTCCTAAGGATATTGAATATCTCGGGAACGTCTTGTTCGAACGCATGGCGACGCTCTCGGATAGGCTCAAGCATGCGATTAATGACGCTGTTCAAGAGCTTTTTGCACTTCATATCGCCGATGCCACCGTGCGTATAGGCTGCTTTCAGCTCGTCGAGCGTCTTGAATTCGGGCCAGAAATCAGCAAAGTCTTGGTCCGTAGCGAACGCATCAAGATAAGTAAACACGGCATTTCCCTCCACATGACCGGGGTCGTTGAGGTTGATATGCAGCGGGTCGGTGTACATGCCCTTGACCTTTTGCCACACCGTTTCGGCGTCATCGCTCAGGTAGATGCAGTTGCCGAGGCTCTTACTCATCTTCTCTTTGCCGTCAGTTCCGGGCAAACGGCGGGCCGTTGTGTTCTCCGGAAGCATGATGTTTGGCTCAACCAGCACCTCACGATACACCTGATTGAAGCGCCGAACCAGCTCGCGTGTAAGCTCAATCATCGGCTCTTGGTCTTCACCTACAGGGATTGTGGTGGCCTTGAAGGCTGCAATATCGGCCGCTTGTGACACAGGATAGCAGAAGAAACCAACGGGAATGTTGGCTTCGAAGTTGCGCATTCGGATTTCGGTCTTGACTGTTGGGTTGCGTTGCACACGCGACACGGTGACAAGGTTCATCAGATAGGTGGTCAGTTCGGCCAGTTCGGGTATCTGACTTTGGATATACAGCGTGCAACGCGCTGGATCCAAGCCCGCAGAAAGATAGTCGAGAGCCACCTCGATGATGTTCTGTCTAATCTTTTCCGGGTTGTCTGCATTGTCTGTCAGGGCCTGAACGTCGGCCATGAAGACGAACATTCGGTCGTAATCGCCCTCGTTTTGCAACTGCACACGGCGGCGAAGGCTGCCCACATAGTGTCCCAAATGGAGCTTACCTGTGGGGCGGTCGCCTGTAAGAATGATTTTTTTCATGTCAGAATTCAGCTGTTTTAGGAGTTCGTGGGAATGGAATCACGTCGCGAATGTTCTGCATTCCCGTCACAAAAAGAATGAGACGCTCGAAGCCCAAGCCAAATCCTGCGTGCGGACATGAGCCATATTTGCGCGTATCGAGGTACCAATTGTAACTCTCTTTTTCCATTCCTCGCGCCTCAATCTCATGGACAAGCTTACCATAATCCTCTTCTCTGACCGATCCACCGATGATTTCTCCGATGCGAGGAAACAGGACATCGGTTCCTTGCATGGTCTTTCCATCGGGGTTTTTCTTCATGTAAAAGGCCTTAATCTCGCTGGGATAGTCGGTCATTATGACTGGACGTTTGAAGTGTTCTTCCACAAGATAGCGTTCATGTTCGCTGCTGAAGTCCATTCCCCAGCCTGTAATCGGGAACTCAAACCGGTGACCTTGCTTGACAGCCGCTTCGAGAATGTCGATGCCTTCGGCGTAAGTGAGGCGCACGAAGCGTTCTTTTACAACGGATTCCAAGGTCTCGATGAGCGTCTTGTCAATCATCTTGTTGAGGAAAGCGAGGTCATCTTTACAGTTGTCGAGGGCCCATTGCACGCAATATTTGATGAAATCCTCCTCCAGGTCCATGAGTTCTTCCTTGTCTAAGAAGGCAACTTCGGGCTCAATCATCCAGAATTCAGCCAGATGTCGGGGCGTATTGCTGTTCTCGGCACGGAAGGTTGGGCCGAAAGTGTAGATGGCTCCGAGGGCCGTTGCGCCCAGTTCACCTTCCAATTGACCCGAAACCGTGAGGCTGGTCTTCTTTCCGAAGAAGTCTTTCTCGTAGGGAACGGGCCCTTTCCCCGTGCGTTCCAAGTCCAAAGTGGTCACTTGGAACATCTCACCTGCGCCTTCTGCGTCGCTTGCCGTAATGATCGGAGTGTGGAAATAATGGAACCCATGCTCGTGAAAGTACTGATGTATGGCAATAGCCATGTTGTGACGAATGCGGAAAACGGCCCCGAATGTGTTGGTACGGAGGCGAAGATGCGCGTATTTCCGCATGTATTCGAAGCTCTGTCCCTTCTTTTGCATGGGGTAATCCGACGGACACAGCCCGTAGATTTCAATCTCCTTGCTTTGCACTTCGACCGTTTGTCCGGCCCCTTGGCTTTGCACCAATGTTCCTATAACGCTGATACAAGCACCCGTTGTGATGCTTTTCAGCGTCTCGGCATCAATGGTTTCGGGGTCAACGACAACCTGAATGTTGTTGATAGTCGACCCATCATTGAGTGCAATAAAGTCAACCGCCTTGCTATTTCGGTGGGAACGGACCCACCCTTTCACGTTGATAGCCGTGCCATATTCGGTGCATTGGAGTGCATCGACAACTTTTGTTCTTTCCATTTTCAATGTCCCTATTATTCAAACATACCGCTGCGGAGCATGTCGACCTCCTTTTCCGTCAGGAAACGCCAGTCGCCTCGGCGCAGATTCTTCTTGGTCAGGCCGGCAAACTGCACGCGGTCGAGGCGTGTAACACGGTAACCGAGGTGTTCAAAGATGCGGCGAACGATGCGGTTCTTGCCACTATGTATCTCGATTCCAATCTGTTTCTTGTCGTTCTCATCGGCATATTCAATCGCATCGGCGTGGATTTCACCGTCTTCCAGCTCAATTCCGGCGGCAATCTTCTGCAGGTCGTCTTCAGGAATAACCTTATCGAGCCGAACATGATAGACCTTCTTCTTCAAGAACTTGGGATGTGTGAGCTTGCTGGCCAAATCTCCGTCGTTAGTCAGCAGGAGTACGCCCGTCGTATTGCGGTCCAAGCGACCCACAGGATAGATTCTTTCGGGGCAAGCGTCCTTTACAAGGTCCATAACTATCTTGCGTTGCTGCGGATCGTCACTGGTTGTCACGTAATCTTTGGGCTTGTTTAGCAGCACATAGACCTTCTTTTCGAGCGAAACCGGCTGATCATGGAACTTGATTTCATCGGAACGGAGCACCTTCGTACCCAGTTCGGTGACAACGTTGCCGTTTACGCTGACCACTCCGGCCTGAATGAACTCGTCAGCCTCGCGACGTGAGCACACACCTGCGTTAGCTAAGTACTTATTCAAGCGTATCGGCTCGTTAGGATCAATGTGCTCTTCTTTGTATTCAATGCGTTTTTTGAGGCTATATTTCGCATTTGGGTCGTAGCCCGGCCGATTGTTGTAGCCATAGTTGTTGTTATAGCCGCCTTGCGGACGCCCATAACCGCCACGATTGTTGTAACCTCCGCGGTTGTTGTAGCCACCTTGCTGGCCATAACCGCCACGGTTGTTGTTGTAGCCGCCGCGATAGTTGTTGTAACCGCCTTGCGGACGACCGTAACCGCCTTGCAGACGGGGCTGATAGCCACCTTGTGGGTCGTCGGGATTGCTGTTGAAGCGAGGCCGATAGCCTCCTTGTTGCGGCCTTCCGTAGCCACCTTGCATGCGAGGTTGGTAGCCGCCGGCCTGCATGTCGTCGGGATTATTGTTGAAACGCGGGCGATAGCCACCTTGTTGCGGCCTTCCGAAGCCCCCGCCACGGTGATTATTGTAGCCACTCGGCTGCGGACGGCCGTAACCGCCTTGACGTGGCTGGTAAGGACGCTGCGGACGGTCGCCGTTTTGCAGTGCCGAACCGAAGCCTTCGGGGCGGAACCCGCCTTCGTTTTCGCTGTCGTTGTGATCTGTGGTGTAGGCACGTTGGTTGTGAATGCGCGGGCGTTGTGGGCGACCGCTGCCTTGATAGTTGTTGGTGTAACCTCCTGTGGGACGTGAGTAGCCCTCACGGGTGCTTTCATTCTGTTCTGTTGACAGGTCCTGAGCTTTGTTTTCTAATTCTGAATCCATGTTTGTTTTAATTTATTTCAGCCTCGCGGCCGGGTTAATACTTTTTATTTCATTCAAAAATATGATGTGATTCGTTTATTCGTACTATATTTTTCTACATTAATTATCATCATCTTTTTTCGCAATTCGGCCTCCCTTCCTTTGGAGGAGCCGGGAGAGGCTCTCCCTTTTTGGCCGAGATGGGGTCTTAAATCCCCGTATAATTCCACGGAGTAATGGCCATCAGCTCGGCTTTCACGCTGTCGCTGACCTCCAATTCCTTGATGAATGCGTGAATAGTTTCCTCATTCATCTTCGCATTCGTACGTGTCAAGGCCTTCAAAGCCTCGTAGGGATGCGGGTAAGCCTCGCGACGAAGGACGGT
Organism: Segatella maculosa DSM 19339 = JCM 15638; assembly: GCF_000382385.1. Taxonomy (GTDB): domain Bacteria; phylum Bacteroidota; class Bacteroidia; order Bacteroidales; family Bacteroidaceae; genus Prevotella; species Prevotella maculosa. The sequence goes on from NZ_KB908329.1 coordinate 72,233, forward strand.
TTGAATGGCCTCTGCGACCACCGCCCACGTGGCTTCAAGGTCGCTATGTAGCTTCTCTTCGTTCAGAATAAGCTTGTGAAGACCTTTCAAAGTGCTCTGAATAGCGATGACACTATGGCCGAATGGGACTCCTATGTTTCGCAAGACTGTGCTGTCGGTGAGGTCGCGTTGCAAGCGACTCACAGGCAGTTTGCGGGCCAAGAATTGCAGCATGGCATTGGCAATGCCGAGGTTTCCCTCGCTGTTCTCATAGTCGATGGGATTCACCTTGTGGGGCATTGCGCTCGAACCCACCTCACCCGGCTTGATTTTCTGCTTGAAATAATCCATCGAAATGTACATCCAAAAGTCGCGATTGAGGTCAATCATGATTGTATTAATGCGACGAACGGCATCGAAAAGCGTGCCCAGATGGTCGTAATTGCTGATCTGTGTGGTCCATTGTTCGCGTTCCAATCCGAGTTTTTCGATGAAACGGTTGCCGAAAGTGCGCCAATCATATTGCGGATAGGCCACATGATGCGCGTTGAAATTGCCCGTTGCACCACCGAATTTGGCTGTTATCTTGCAACCTTTCAGTGTATTCAACTGCTCTGTCAGGCGGTAAACATACACCATGACTTCCTTTCCAAGTCGTGTAGGAGAGGCAGGTTGGCCGTGAGTCTTGGCCAACATCGGCACGTCTTTCCATGCCTCGGCATATTGCTTGAGCTGATTGATGAGTTCTTCCACTTGCGGATAGTACACCGTTTGCAGGACTTCTTTGACCGAAAGCGGCACGGCCGTGTTATTGATGTCTTGAGACGTGAGCCCAAAATGAATGAATTCCTTGCACACTTCAGGCCCTCCGATGTTGTCAAACTGCTCCTTGATGAAGTATTCCACGGCCTTTACGTCGTGATTGGTGGTGCGTTCTATCTCCTTGACACGGGCTGCCTGCGTCTCGTCAAAGCGGCGATAGATGTCGCGCAACGGCTCGAATAGCTTGTGATCAAAGCCTTTCAGCTGCGGCAAAGGGAGTTCGCAAAGCGTGATGAAATACTCTATTTCGACGCGAATGCGGTAACGTATCAGCGCATATTCAGAGAAATAGTCGGCAAGCGGCGCGGTCTTTCCCCTGTAACGGCCATCAATCGGCGAAACGGCAGTCAGTTCATCAAGATTCATTATGATAGATGCAATATGATAATATGATGTTGCAAAGATAGCGATTTCGGCCGGAATAGGAGCGAAACAGAATAATAAATAACATTAAATTCGCGGGATAGCGAACCGAAACAGGCCCATTGCCGGAACGGACGCACGGACCGTGCGTCCCTACATGCACTCGAATGGTTTATAATCTCAGCCATTTTACCGCGTAATATGGCTGAGATTAGCGGCTAATATGACCTATTTTGCCGTGCAAAATGGGTGAGATTGGAACGCCATCTCCAAACGATTGGTTTTCAAAGTGTTGGCTCTTCTTCCTCGGAGGAGTTGAGGGTGGTGGCAATCGGTGGGGCGGAAGGGGTCTCGATTTCCCCGTCTTTCATGTGAATGGTGCGGTCGGTGATGGCAGCAAGACCCTCGTCGTGGGTCACAATGACGAAGGTTTGACCGAATTTCTCGCGCAGTTCAAAGAAGAGTTGGTGCAGTTCGGCCTTGTTTCTGCTGTCGAGACTGCCCGAAGGTTCGTCGGCTAAGATGACAGCAGGGCTGTTTACGAGAGCCCGGGCCACTGCCACACGCTGCTTTTCTCCGCCCGAAAGCTCGGCAGGCTTATGGCCTGCGCGGTCGGAAAGGCCCATGAAAGCGAGCAGTTCCAAGGCACGTTGCCGGGCCTCGGCTGTGTTCTTGCCGGCGATGTAGGCCGGAATCATGATGTTTTCAAGGGCAGTGAACTCGGGCAAAAGCTGGTGGAACTGAAACACAAAGCCGATGTGACGGTTACGGAAGTCGCTGAGTTTGCGCGTTGAAAGGCTGCGCACGTCGATGCCATCGATAGTGATTGAACCCGTATCAGGCTTATCGAGCGTGCCGATAATCTGCAACAAGGTGGTTTTTCCGGCCCCCGAAGGCCCCACGATGCTGACGATTTCGCCCTTGTCGATGTGCAAATCGATGCCTTTCAGCACCTGAAGACTGCCGAAACTCTTGGTGATATGCTTGATGTCTATCATAATTCTATGTGTTTTGAGATTGCTTTCTGCGTCGCCGTTCCACCCATCTTGCGAGCGATTCCCACGCACTATGCTCCTCTGTATGCTGCGATTGGGAGTACGTCATCTCCTCTTGATTGCCGTATTGGTCGGGGAATATGATGAGCAGGTTGCGGCCGTTGAAGTAGCGTTTGATTTCATCGGGCAGGTATTCCAGCGCGTTCTTGTAGGAAACGGTGCCCTTTCGGGCCGTCACAATGACCAGCAGATGGTCGCCAGCGATGCTGGTTGCCAACTGTGGAAGGGCGTTCCAATGAGGCATTTCGGTGTATTCGGCGCGCACTTGTGGGTGGCGGTTGCGGATAAATTCATTGACATGGGAGAGCGTGTCGGTGCGTCCATGGAACTGAATGCGGCACTCCAAGTTGCCAGCCAAGCGGGCCAAGCGTTCCAACCAACGGTAGAATCCGGGTTCAAACTCGGCGCGTGAGGGCACCGCAACCTGTATTCTTCGGATGGTATTCAGCGGTTGTTGAAGTCTTGCCATCATGATTTGGCGGTTCAATCCGTTGAAGAGACTCTGGTGAAACTCGCCCCAAAACCTTGAAGAAACCTCTTTATGGGTGTGCATTCCGATGAGAATTTCAGAGGCTTGGAACTCTTTAAAGGCATGCTTTATGCCGTTGGCAATGTTGGCAGCCACGCGAGTTTGCGTCTGAACACGCACATCTGAGCCGGCACAATAGCGTGTCATTTGCTCCAAAAGCCGCTTGCCTCGCTCGATATTTCGCTCCATCTGCGCGTCATCATAGACCACATTGAGGGCCACAAGCCCGCGGTTCAGCCTGCGATTCTGCATGAGAATGGCCATGTTCATCAGGCGTTCGGCATACTCGGGATACTTCACTGGGACGAGAATCTTCTCATCTGTCTCGCGATTCGACTCAGATGGCATCTCTTTATCACGCAGAATGATGCGTCGGGCCGCCTGTTCTGTGATGACACTTGATATGATACAGGTGAACAAAATCATGATGATTACGGCATTGAGCAGCTGTGCATCGACGACAGGAGAGCCATCTATGGCCGGCAGTTTCATGCCAATCATCACCATGGCGATGGCACCTGCGGCGTGAGCGGAGGTCAGTCCGAACATCATGTGACCTGAACTCAGGGGCAAACGGAAGCCGATACACGACGCATAAGCGGCCAAGGCTTTGCCCAATGTGCCGAAGAAAACAATGCAAACCACGGCCCACAGAATGCCACCGCCCGCGAAAAGCAGACGCACATTGATGAGCATTCCCACGCCAATGAGGAAATATGGAATGAAAACGGCATTGCCGATGAACTCTAATCTGTTCTTCAACGGCGACACAGATGGGATATATCGGTTCATAATCAAACCCGAAAGGAAGGCGCCAAAGATGCCTTCTAAGCCGATAGCTCCACTCAAAGCGGCACACAAAAACAGCATAGCAAGCACGAAGATGAACTGCATCACGGCGTCACTATAGCGGCGGAGGAACCACCGGGTGAGCCGCGGTAGTAAGAAAATCACGCCGGTGCAGTAGACAATGAACTTCACTGCGAAGGTCAACCAGAACATGATGCCGCCCTCACCGCTGCTGGATGCCACGATGGCCGCAAGGAAGATGAGGGCGAAAAGGAAAGAAATCATGCTCGAACCTACGCTCAACGTGACACCAGGTTTACGCTGCAAGCCGTATCGACTGACGATGGGATAGGCCACAAGTGTGTTGCTTGCCATGATACAACCCAGCAACAAGGCGGACGTAATGCTGTATCCGAGCAACCGAATGCCGGCAAAATAGGTGAGCAAAAAGGGCACACTGAACGTCAACAGCCCAAAAATAATCAGGCGGTTCTTGTTTTTCCGCACGCTCTCCATATCCATTTCGAGGGCCGCAAGAAACATGATATAGTAGAGACCTACGCGCCCGAAGAGTTCGAAAGAGTCGTCGCGGACGAGTATGTTCAGCCCGTATCGCCCCACAACTACGCCAGCCAACACCATTCCGATGATGTGTGGAATGCGCAATTTCCCCATGATAATCGGTGCAAGAAGGATTATCAGCAACACCACAAAGAAGACAAGCGTGGGGTCTGTGATGGGAAAATAGCGGGCAAACAGTAGCATATCCGGCACAAAGTTACACATAAAATGCCGAAAAATGACTATTGTCGCCATGCAAAATGAAATAAAATGTCACGCTGGTGCGCTGCCGTGACCGCGCTCAATCCTTCAACGAATATGTCACCGTCGTCACAACCCTTACCTTTTTGATGTAGGGTGTGTTCGAGTCGCGGTCTTCGATGCTGAATTGTCCTTGGTCGGCACTCACGATTTTGTCGAGTTTCGAGTGGCTATTCTTGGCAAACTGTTGGGCTGTGGTCTCGGCGTTGGCAATGGCTTCCTGCATCATGCGGGGCTTCATGGCCTTGAACGAAACATATTCGTATTCGATGTTCGTGTCATAGTCACCCGCAACGATGGCGATGCCCTGCTTTAGTAACTCGCCTTGGCGGGCAATAATGCTCCTCACGAGGTCCACCTTGCGCGAGGTAACCGTGATAACAAGCGTGGCATAATAGCGATATTCCCGGTCGTTAGACGAATATTGCTCAGCTTTCACATCAGTTACTTTCGGAGCATTGATGCTAATCTCGCTGGGTTGAATGCCGTTCTTGATGAGGAAGGCTCTAATCTTCTGCTGTTTCACGGCAATGCGGTCGTAAAGCAGGGGAAGTTCGTCGCCAACTTCCTTAGCCACGATGGGCCACGTCACTTTGTCGGCCGCAACTTCCCGTTCGGCCAATCCCTTCACACTCACCTTGCGGTCTTTGTTGGCGTAGTTGTCGATACCACCTTTGATGAAAAGGCCCAAAGCCATAATGCCTATGGCGATGATAGCTGCTGACAAGATTCTTTCTTTCATACGATGAATAACTTTAAGGTTTGGAAATTAGAACATGATTTGGTTTCGCTTTTAAAACGTTGAAGCCATCCCTTTTAGTATGTTTTGGCAGACTTGCACATGATAAAATAATGATTCGTTTCCTCTTTCGGCCTTTTCATAACGCCACATCCCTCATATTCCTTTGGCTTGGTTGGCAATATAGACGCCAAAGAGTATCAGTGCGCTGCCAATATAGGCCATGAGCGTCATAGGTTCATTGAGGAACAGCGCTCCGGCAATGACGGTCGTGACCGGATTCAGGTAGATATAGTTCGAAGCTTTCATGGCTCCGATTTTGCGGATAACCCAACTCCAAAGCACAAAACAGACGAACGATGCCACGAAGCCCAAGAACAGCAGGTTAGTCCAGATGTCCAGTCTGAGAAAATCGCCCCGCGGGAATGTCCACGGCTTGAAAACGAACACTGGCAATATGGTGAGCAGCCCGTAAAAGAAGACCTTTCGGGTAATAAATACAGCTCCATAGCGTGCCGATGCCCGTTTCATCAGCAAGCTATATATGGCCCATGCCACAGCAGCGGCCAAGGCAAGGAGGTCACCAAGGGGATTAAGATGGAGCACGAAGTGGCCGTTGAAGATGACGACGCCCACACCGGCCAGCGCAATCAATGATCCTGCGATGAGCCGAGGGTCGGCCTTGACGCTTTTCACCATGGCAATAGCCATGCAGGTGGTGAGAAGAGGAGCCGTACAGACAATGAATGACACGTTAGTGACATAGCTAATGCCCACCGCCATGTTCTCGGAAAGGAAGTAAAGTGAGCCACCCGTGATGCCAAGGAGGGCCATCAAGGCCTCGTCTTTCCAGGTGTTGCTGAACAAACGCTTGGGAGAGATAAACCAAATGCAGGCGTAGGCAATCAGAAAGCGCAGCAGGAAAATCTCTTGAGGTTGCAGTCCACCCAAGATAAGATACTTCGTATTGATGAAAGTTCCGCCCCAACAGAGCACGGTAACAATGCCAACGACATGCGCCCCGATTGATTTCCTTTCATTCATTTCCCCGTTTCTTCTCGTTTTTCCGTTTGCAAAGTTAGCCTTTTTCTTTCGTTTCCGCAACACCGTCTGCACTTTTGCTTGCCAACACCGTGCCGCCGGTGTTGTAATATGGCCCATATTGCCGTGCAATCTCAGCCATTTTACCGTGTAATATGGCTGAAATTGCGCGGCAAAATGGCAGAGATTAGATCGCAATAGGAGCTAAAACGATTCTCAGGGTCAGAAAGACGGTTGCTCATCGCACACGCTCATGGCCTCAAGAGGCTTGTTGGTCGTGATGAAATCCACGCCAAGTTGCTTCATCGCCCGCATGTCTTCGACCTTGTTTACCGTCCAAACGTTCACGTCCATGTTCAATCTGTGGGCCTCGGCCACCCAATCAGGGTGCTTGCGCAGCACTTTCAGCTGGTAGTCTATGCCTGTGATGCCGTCTCGGGCGAGCGTTTCGGGTGCAATGTCGCCGTTCAAGTAGGCCACGCGAGCCTTGGGAGCGCATCTCACCAGCTCTTTACACACGTCAAGACTGAAAGAAATATACTCCACTTTGCCGGCCACGCCGTATTTCTCTACGGCTTTCACCGCCGCTTGCGCCGCAGCAAGATTGGCATTCCGCTCGGCATGCTTCTTGATTTCGATGATCAGCTTCGTGGAGCTCTTGGTTTTCTTCATCATTTTCAAGAAGGTTTTCAGTTCGGGCATGCGCTCTCCGTTCGCCAAAACCAGTTTTTTGCATTGCGCATAAGTGGAGGTTTGAATGGTGACGCCCCCAAACGACGGGTCATGGTTCACCATCAGATGGCCATCGGCAGTGATCCAAATATCAGTTTCAGAGCCATAGATGTTCAATTCGAGGGCATTCTGAAGCGAAGCCCGTGAGTTTTGCGCCGCACCCTCCTTGTCCCAATATCCTCTATGGGCAATCACTCGGGTTTGGGCGCCTACATTCAAGGCCAACATGAATGCCGCCAGCAGCATGATCGGTTTCTTTTTCATTGTATATCAGAATTAAAATAAACGCTGCAAAGGTAAAGTTATTCACAAGAAAAACAAAATAATCGGGCAGGAAAAAGCGTGTCGGCCGCTCTCTTTGCCGATGTACGACGACATTTGCGGCCCGCTTGGCATGGATTATCATCGTTTTTATTATCTTTGTAGCGTCATATCGCTAACCTTTCAGGCACATAAGGACAATCCTTTTAACGATTTTAATGATGACTTCTATGACAAGCATGGCACAGACCAAGGAGAAACAGATGCAACAAAAGGCGCGTCGCCTCATCAATATGATGACGCTCGACGAGAAAATCAGCCAGATGATGAACGAAACGCCAGGCATTCCGCGCCTCGGAATCAAGCCTTATGACTGGTGGAATGAGGGACTTCACGGCGTTGGAAGAGACGGACGGGCCACCGTTTTCCCCCAACCTATCGGCATGGGTGCCACGTTTAATCCGGCTTTAATCAGGCAGATTGGCGACGCAATTGCCACAGAAGGCCGCGCAAAATATAACGTTGCGCAACGCAACAATAACTATGCTCGCTACACAGGGCTTACATTTTGGTCGCCAAACATCAACATCTTCCGCGACCCAAGATGGGGTCGGGGCATGGAAACTTACGGAGAAGACCCGTTTCTCACAGGCACATTGGGCACCGCCTACGTGCAGGGAATGCAGGGAAGCGACCCGTTCTATCTGAAAGTGGCAGCCTGCGGAAAGCATTATGCAGTGCATTCGGGCCCCGAAGCCACGCGCCATGAGGCCAATGTCTCGCCCACCAAGCGCGACCTTTTCGAGACTTATCTGCCTGCTTTCAAGATGCTTGTGCAGCAAGGTCATGTAGAAGCCATCATGGGAGCCTACAACCGCGTCTACGGCGAAGCCTGTTCGGGCAGCAAATATCTGCTGACCGACGTGCTCAGAAAGCAGTGGGGGTTCCGCGGACACATTGTTTCCGACTGCGATGCCTTGGCAGATATCCATGCAGGACACAAGATAGTGAAGACCGAAGCAGAGGCTTGTGCCATCGCAATCAAGGCAGGTTTGAACATAGAATGCGGGCACACGTTCGAAGCAATGAAGCAGGCTGTGGCGCAAAAGCTGCTGACTGAGCCGGAAATCGACCGTGCATTGCTGCCTTTAATGATGACAAGACTGAAGTTAGGTATATTAGAATACGACGCAGAATGCCCCTACAACGAAGTCAAGGAAACCGAAATTTGCAGCCCGGCGCATATCGCCTTGGCCCGCAAGGCAGCTGCGGAAAGCATGGTACTCCTCAAGAACAACGGCATACTTCCGCTTGATAAGAACCTCCACACCCTCTTTGTTGCCGGCCCGGGAGCGTCGGATTCCTTCTGGCTCATGGGCAATTACTTCGGCATTTCCAACCGTTATTGCACCTATCTTCAAGGCATTGCCGACAAAGTAAGCAGCGGAACGGCCGTCAATTTCCGCCCCGCTTTCGGGGAAAGCACGCCCACCAAGAACACCATCAACTGGGCATTGGACGAGGCTGTCGCTGCAGAAAAGACCATAGTTGTCATGGGAAACAACGGAAATCTTGAGGGAGAAGAGGGCGAATCCATCGCTTCTGAGACCCGCGGAGACCGCGTTTCAATGCGTTTACCAGCGTCACAAATGAAGTTCCTCCGCGACTTAAGGGCCCGAAAAAGCGGCATCGTGGTCGTATTGACAGGCGGAAGCCCCATCGACGTGCGTGAAATCAGTCGCTTGGCCGACGCTGTTGTCATGGCATGGTACCCCGGACAAGAGGGCGGTTACGCCTTGGCCGACTTGCTATTCGGCGACGAGAACTTCAGTGGACGGCTGCCCGTGACCTTCCCCGAAAGCACAGATGCACTGCCACCCTTCGAGGATTACGCGATGAAAGGGCGCACCTATAAATACCAAACGGCCCACATTCAATATCCGTTTGGCTACGGACTCTCCTACACCACCGTCACTTATGCCCATGTAAAGGTCGAAACGATGCCGCAGAAAGGCCGGGGCATGACCGTCAGTGCAGTGCTGAAGAACACCGGAAGCAAGGCCGTCGACGAGGTGGCACAGGTATATCTCTCCGCTCCGGGAGCCGGAACGACGGCCGCTTTGGCTTCACTTGTAGCCTTCAAACGCATCGGTCTGCAGCCCGGCGAACAACAGTTGGTCCGTTTCGACATTCCTTTCGACCGACTACTCACCGTTCAGGAAGACGGAACTGCACAGCTCTTGAAAGGCAACTACACCATAACTGTCGGCGGAGCTGCCCCCGGCGAGCGCACGAAAGCATTGGGCATAAGCACGACAACAACCGCCTTCCACCTTTGAACATTGAACTTTGAACATTGAACTTTATGATTTGGGCCCTTTCTGTAAGCGTCGGGCAAATCATAAAGCAAGGAGAACACACCCTTTTCATTAGAACAAAACGTCGTTTTCTTCAGAAGGAAACGTTGCTTCCATCAGAGAAAAACTTGCTTGTATCAGAAGGAAACATCGCTTCCGTCAGAGAGAAATGTTGCTTGCATCAGAAGGAAACATCGCTTCCGTCAGAGAGAAATGTTGCTTGCATCAGAGGGAAACGTTGCTTGCGTCAGAAAGAAACGTTCTTGCATCAGAGGGAAACAATCTTTCCATAGGCATTCCGTCCCTTTTCCTCCTATTCTCATGCGCTTATCACCATGGAGATAAGACTTTATCACCATGGTGATAAACATTTATCTCCATGGTGATAAGATTCTATCTCCACGGTGATAACGCTATTCCTTCCGCAGCAAAAAGTGGCGAGAACGGTTGGAAATCCAACAACCTCCCCTTTATTGCCGTCTCCGCCCAGCAAAAAAAATCCTCAATTACAGGGAAACGATGGCCCAACTTCACGCCGGCCAAGGAACAACTCGGCAAATCCTATCATGGTTGATTGCCGTTTCATGAAGCAAAGATGCTGAAAATAGTGAAATAAAAAGAATGGAAAAACAAGCGTTCTGCAGCCGTCTCATCTTATCTATAAAAAGAAAATATCAGCAAATAAACGAGTTATACCTTTTGGTTATTTCAGGGAATATCTTAAATTCGCAGCAGTTTTCATTCAGAAAGTTCACGGAAACGGGGAATGCGTCTCAAAAGTATCGAAAGAGAGGGGAAACCTCACTGGAAAAGTTTGTATCTTCCAACGGGAAAGTTACAGGTACACTTATGTTGGATCCCAGAAGAATGGATGGTGATTATTCCCAAATGGCTCCTGTAGCTATTCGTGTAGCATATGCTAGTAAGAAAGTTTTTCTGCGGATAGGAAAATCATATATTGGAACAGATTGGATAAAGCTATGTGAATGTGAGAAATTATCCCGAAACAAGAAAGCCTCAGAACGAAAGGAATTAAAAAAACAGATGGAGAAAGTGGCTACTCTTGTAAATCAGCTCATCGATGAAGGGAACTTTTCTTTGAAAAAGCTCCAGGAACGACACCAAGGGAAGAAGGATGACGATAGTACAATCTATCCCATTTGGAAATCTTTTATAGTATCTAAGCGCGACGATGGCAAGGCAGGAACAGCTCGGTGTAGTGAGGATATATTAAAGAGGTTTGTACGGGATATGGGAAAAGATGTATCTTTAAGTGATATAAGTCACAACTTTATTCTGGATTGGGTAAAGGTAATGAAGAAAAATGAGCTTAGTACAACATCCATTGGAATATCATTGCGTACATTCCGCACCATTGTAAATATCTGCATTGACCGTGGCTTGATTAAAGGAAGCACCAAAGAAATGTTCAAAGACACGGGCTACAATAAGGTGTGTAGTCGTAAGCATGAGTTCCTTGATGTTCCTACCATGAAGATGCTTTATGACTTTTGGGAAAGAGACGAAGCCAAAGACGAAAAAGGCAAGGAGTTATTCTTTCCAAAAGAGAAACACGCTGTCTTTCGTGATTTAGGGCTGTTCCTATTTATGTATCTGGGTGACGGACAAAATTTGGCTGACACCTTGCGACTGACTTATGATGGTTGGTATTTTGCTACACATGGAAAGCAACTCCGATTCTTGCGTCATAAAACGAGAGACAGAAACGAGAGTGCTAGCGAGGTCATCTTTCCCATTACTCCAGAACTACCAAAGATTATAGACAAGTATGGTAATGAGCCTAAACTTGACAAGCGTGTGTTCCCGATTATGAGTGAGTGGATAACTCCAGAACAAGAAGTATGGGTAATCCAACGATATAATCGCTATATTCGTGAGCATATGGTGAAGGTGGCAGAGCTGCTTGGCATGGAACAGCGCCCATCATCCACTTGGGCTCGACATAGTTTCGCCACCAATCTGAATAATTCTGGCCTAGTACCATACAAATATATTAGTGATAGTATGGGACACAGCGGCAATGGAGATATAACATCCAACTATATTGGTGCCTATCCTTTGGATAAGATATTGGAATATAATTGGTACCTTTTGAACGAAGAAAGACAAAACAAAGCTACTGATAAGCAAATGGTCTTGGAGCTATTGAAAAAAATGAGTGAAAAGGATAGAAAAGAATTGCTCGCATCTTTGTAACGAACGAGTTGATTTGAAAAACATGCCACAGGTGGCACTTTTTTCAAATTACACGTATAGTTTTAAAATAAAAACTGTACCTTTGTCATTGAAAAAAGCGCCCCTTGGGGCATAAATTTAAAATATGAGAAAAACGATTCCAAGAGACATCTATTTGAAGCAGCTTATTGACGGCCGAGAAAATGGTTTTATTAAAGTAATAACAGGTATGCGAAGGTGTGGCAAGTCCACACTTTTACAAGTTCTTTTTCGTGATTATTTGTTGAAACAGAACATACCTGCTGACCACATCATCTCTATTGCTTTGGATGACCGTATCAATCAAAAGCTAAGAAATCCTGACGTTTTACTGGTATATATTCGCCAGCAAGTCAAGGATAACCAGTTGCATTTTATACTTATGGATGAAATACAGATGGTAGATGAGTTTATGGATGTTCTAAACAGCTTGTTGCATATTGAGAATGTGGATGTCTATGTAACAGGTAGCAATTCTCATTTTCTCTCGAATGACATCGTAACAGAGTTTCGGGATAGAAGCGATGAAATACACATGTATCCATTCTCTTTCTCTGAGTATTATGCAGCCGTAGGCGGAGATAAGCAGGGAGCATGGAAAGACTATTATACCTACGGCGGGTTACCTCACGTATTGACTTTAGTAAGTGATAAGAAGAAAAGTGGCTACCTTTATAATGTTTATCGCAAAACCTATCTGACTGACATAAAAGAACGACATGAGATTAAAGAGCATGAATTTGAGGAATTGGCAAAGATGCTGTCTTCTTTTATAGGTTCATCCTGTAATCCGAACAAATTGACTAACACCTTTAAGAGTAAAGTGAATGTTGATTTGTCCTATCCCACAGTAGTAAAGTACATTTCCTATCTAAAAGACTCCTTTCTGATAGAAGAAGCAGAACGTTATGACATCAAGGGACGTAAATACATTGGATCCTTGTCCAAATACTATTTTTGCGATTTAGGAGTAAGAAATTCCATTTTGAATTTCCGTCAACAAGAAGAAAATCATATTATGGAGAATGTTCTCTATAATGAGTTGCGAATGAGAGGTTATAATGTAGATGTCGGCATGGTAGATGTTAAGAGAAAAATTGACGGGAAAAGCATCCGCCAGCAATATGAAGTTGATTTCGTGGTGAATGAGGGAAGCGACAGGTACTATATACAGTCTGCTTTTGCCATGCCAAACATTGAAAAGGAGCGTCAGGAAAAGACTTCTTTTTCATTTATCAATGACTCCTTCAAGAAAATTATCGTCGTGAAAGATGATATTAAGCCTAAACGGGACGAACAAGGGATCGTAACCATAGGCTTACTCGATTTTCTGTTGGATAAGGACAGCTTAAAACTGTAACTTATGGAACCAGAATGCAAAGTAGATTTTCTAACATGGTATCAAACCAACAAGATAGCGGCAGACCGCATTATCAATGACCTGAAGAAGCAGTCGTTTGAAGCGGTAATGCACCTCTATGCCTATACCGCCAAATCATTGAAACTGGAATATATTGTGAGTCAGAGGGACTTCCTCATTCTGTTTTCCAACAATTACACGAGAGTTGGTGACACCATTGTAACAGCGATAGTATTTCTGCTCAGTGAAGGAAACATGAGTTTTATTCGTCTAAACAGGATAAAGAACACTTTAAAATACTGGCTTGTCGGTGACAACCTGTACGAAACGCTTGTCTCAAAAATCATCGTCAAGACTGATGAAGCCCGTGAACGATTAGAGAAGAACGCCTATTCCGATTTACAGCAGCAATTAGTTGAGACCAGTATGCGAAATGGCATCAAGACTCAGGATGATTGGAATCGATTCTTTGGCTTGGAGATTACACCAGATGACAAAGGTGATATTGAGAACAAACCTGTTCCCATCCCAACCGAACTTCAAACGGAAGCAGCCCGACTGATTCTTGACAAGGCGATTTCATTGGGCTTATGCGATGAAAACTATACATGGCAAAAGACCAATACCCTGTTGGCTTACTTCTCCGATTGTGCCTGTGAGCACTTGAATCTGTCAAAAGCAGAACAGGACGGAAAGAAGAAAACATTTTGGAAACCCTTTGAAACCTTGTTTGGTGTATCTGGGCTGGCCAATTACAAGAACACCTATATCAACAAGACGGGCAAGCTGCCCACAGACCATGAAATTGTGGAATCTATATTCCACTAAAGGAAGAAACCCATAGCCCGTGTAAGTCAGCCTTGCATGGGCTTTTTTATCCATTTTCCTTACTATACAAGCATACCAATCCCATTTGGGAAGGATACACATATATCCATGTAGGCACCATGTGGTACCTATATGGGCATAATGCCATGTAATTCCATGATACTTTTGCGGCAAACTTTTAAGACCAAGAGACATGCAAGGAAATTTCATCATGCTGCAAAAGGAAGACCTCAAGGAGGTCATTGCAGAAGTATTGGAGACAATGGTGGGCAAGAATCTGCTGAAAGAACCTGTTTCTGCAGCATCCACCGAGTATTACACCCGTGACGAGTTGTGCACACGTCTGCATATCACCTATACCACGCTCTGGCGAATGGAGAAGCGTGGGGATATTCAGGCGCATAAGATAGGCAGACGCAACCTGTATTCTAAGCAGGAAGTGGACGCACTGATTTCTAAGAGCATTCCTGCAAATTCTACGAACCAATGAGTCTTTTACTATGGATGAACTTATCAAGACCATTCCTAAACCGGCAGATGTGGATTACATTCTGTCCTCCTTTCGTGAGTTGCAGGAACAGCAAGCTGTTGATACCGGTGGTTTTCATGTGTCTTCCATGAATGATTGCTTGAAGGCGGCCAAATCTTTGCCGCCTCTTGTGGTTCTCTATCCGAACATTGTCCTCGAAGGTGATCTTTGCATCATCTTCGGACAGTCAGGCATCGGCAAAACTATCTTCGCCATGCAGGTGGCAAGGGATATTGCCGCACAGGGGAAGCGCGTGCTCTATGCCGACTTTGAGATGACACTGCGTCAGCTGGCCCTGCGGTACGAGGTTTCGAACTTCCCTCCTACCTTCTTCCGTGCGGAGATGGACAGGGACAATCTCGTTGATGATGTATTGAAAGGAATAGAAAAAGCAGCCGTGGCGAATCTTGCGGAAGTGGTGTTCATCGACAACATCACCGCCCTCAGCCAGTCGCTCGATAAAAGCTCTGACGCTGGCTCGCTCATGGCTTCGCTGAACGCCTTGAAACGAAAATACAACTGGACGCTGGTCGTCCTCAACCATGTTCCCAAGATGTTCTCCGGTTCAGTCCCTCTTTCCCTGTCGGCCATACAAGGCTCCGCCAAACTCAACCAGTTGATAGACGATGCTGTGGGACTGGGGCTGTCAGTCCGTGACAAGTCGTTGGTCTATGTGAAGCAGTGCAAGTGGTGCAACGGCGAAGTTGTGCTCGATGCCGACAATGTGGCTCTGTATGAGCGAGCCAAGAACAAGGACGGCAATCTTTGCTTTACCTTTCGCGGCTATGACACGGAGGCCGCCCATCTGGAAACAACAGGTACCAGCGGGCGTGAGGAACTGAAATCAAGGGTCAGGGAATTGTCCTTGCAGGGCATGAAGCAGCAGGACATAGCCAGGGAATGCGGTATCACCTAAAGTAAGGTGTCAAGGCTCTTGAACTGTTGATTATTCACTTTATGCAGTTTATGCAATATGCATAAGTGCATAGACTGCATAAAACGCATAGCAAAAATGGAAAATCAGGACTTAAAGAGAATGTCGGCGAGCAAGGCCGCGCCCAATGATCGGATGTTGATAGAGATATCCAAGCAGGATATAGGATGCCATTATTCTTCCCTTACGGATTATCTGGATAAGATGGCTGGTTATGATTCCAAACTGTTGTCGGGCATTGATCGCTTGATGATGGGATTTCATTTGGGTGCCGTCACCAAACTGGTGAACGGACACTGTGGCACGGTGTTGCCTCGGATTAACCGGAACAACAAGGTCGTAGGAGGAAGTGTGCAGTACTTTGATACGGACAGTGGATCAATCCTGCAAAGAGAGCCCTTGGTGGAACATCTTTATAGCTGGTACTGCTGTGACTATTACACGGACGATGAGGTCTTCTTTGGCGAGCATCTGCTTTCAAACAAGCCTGTCGCCATTGTGCAGGAGGAAAAAACAGCCTTGCTGGGTACACTGGCGGAACCGGCCGTTGACTGGTTGGCGGTTGGAGAAGGCTACAATCTCACCAATAACATGATGAGTAAACTGGCTGGCAAGCGGGTGGTCCTTTTCCCTGATGATATAAGCTGTGATTATTGGGAAGAGCAGTTCGGGGCAAGGTTCAAGGTGGACCGTGGCTTTGTCCATCGGGACATTAACCGATACCTGATTGACAGAATCAGAGGTCGTGGCAGTCCTTGAACTCGGGGGGGAAGAACAGGGCTCTGCCCTTGTTATAGCCCACTATAACTACCCGCTGCGCTTTCGTAGTTGTGGGCCCAAGGCCAGCCTTGGAGAACCGGCGGGGATGACTCTCCCCCTGCACCCTCCACTCGGTGGCATCTGCCCCCAAGACCCCTGACCAGAGCGTGACCCCCTCTCTGGACTCTCCGCTTAGGGAGCCTCCCTAAGAACCTTATGAAAAGAAAAACCAACAATCATTTAATTCCCTTTTGTTATGACACAAATGACATCGGTACACATCAAGCCCTGCAATATCGGGCAAAGTGAGGCACACAACCAACGGACAAAGGCATATCTCGACCACATCAATGCCGAGAAGCTTTATATCAGGAAAGACCTGATACCTGAGGACCAATCGTGGATATCGGAACTGCAAGGCGATATGACCTTGCGGCAGTATTACGATGCCATTGGCAGAATGGTGAAGGAAAAGACGGGCAGGGCCATGCAGACCAAGGAACGGGAGCGAATCAACAAGAAGACGGGCAAGGTAACCAAGATAGCCGACTGTACTCCCTTGCGTGAGGGCGTAGTGGTGTGCAAGGCAGACACCACCATGGAGCAGTTGCAACATTTCGCCGACCTTTGTCGGCAGCGTTTCGGCATTACGGCCATACAGATACACCTTCATCGTGACGAGGGGCATTGTCTTAATCCGAATGACACATCTACATGGAAGCCTAACTATCACGCCCATGTCATCTGGGACTGGATGGACCATGAGACAGGTAAGTCCTACAAACTGGACAACGAGGACATCAGCCTCATGCAGGACATGGCAGCCGAGGCATTGGAAATGGAGCGCGGCGTTTCCAAGTTGGAGACGGGCAAGCTGCATCTAGAACGGAATGACTATATCGTGGCCAAACAGAAGCGTGAGTTGGATGAAAGCAAGAAACAAGCGGAGAAGCTGGCAAAGGAAAACGAGCAGAAAGCTCTCGTCTGTGAAAAGTTGGATAAGGAAATCCACGACAAGCAGGCGAAAGCCAATCGGGAGAACGGCAGCGCCATCCTGTCGGGGTTGGCCAACCTTGCAGGAAAGGGCAAGTATGCCCAGCTGGAATCAGAGAACATCGCTATAAAGCAACAGGTGGCATTGCTACCCGAGAAGATAGCGCAGGGAGTTGTAGAGCGGACGGCTGAACTTGAAAAGGCCTGTGAAAGGGAAAGGTTGATTGCGGAGCTTCGCTTGGAAGAATACAATAAGCTCACGCAAAGTTATAATCGGTTATTGAAGAAGTCGCAAAGCGATAAGAAATCGTATGAGACAGCTCTCTCACAGAAGAATTGCATCATAACCAACCTTATATACGCTTTTCAGAAGGCAATAGAGTTGTTGGACACTGTATGCCGCAAAGCTCTGAAAGCCGTCATCGACTTTGCCAAAAAGCCAATTGCCAGACGGTTTACATTTGAGCAGGCCTGCGCCGTCAATGAGTTTCTTGATACAAATACAGACAGGCAACATGCTGCCTACACCTTGTCTGTTTTGTCCCGTCCCTTTCTCACAGAAAAAGAACATGCCAAAGGGGGACTGGAGATGCAGAATGTAGTCAACAACTTTTCAGAGTATGAAAGGGTTGAAAAGGAAAAGCAAAGAAGGAACATCCGACTATCACATGGAATGAAAACATGAAAAGAAAAAGTATCTTCGTTTAGTCGTGAAAAAATTGCTATTAGGTCGTCTGCCACTTCTAATACTTTAATGCTTCAATATACTTCTGGGAGATGTATTATATCTGAATTTGACTCCCAGCACCGCACAAGCTACGACTACATTGGTGTTAGCATCATATAACTCATTGACGATAGCCAATAATACCTCTTCGAGATTATTAATATGGAAGAGGTTTTTCATCGTCAAGAAGAATCTCTGGCTAAACCATCGCTGGAAACGATAAGGCGAGCATTTGCCCAGCCTTCTTTCAGCTATTCAGTCCACGTGCGTGTTCTTTCTATGGTTATAAACAACTGTTTGAATTTGACCACAGGTCGTCCGAGGTAAGTGGAAGTATTATAGTCGTTAGCTTTTGCCCATTCAGCAACTGCGTTTCGAGATTCCTCTGGATAATAAAGTGTCAGAAGCTTCTTGTTGATTTGGTCTGGCCAGTTCACAACAGGCATCTGCATATCATCCAATACAGGAATCTTGGAAATGCCGAGGGCTATTGCTACTATGCTGGTACAGAAGTCGCCTTTTTCCAATGCTGGCTCTACATTCAGCTCTCTTCTTACACCTTCTACAAGATTTTTTATGCCAAGAATATCATCGGTGAGATCTAATTCTGCAATAACATTTATTTCTGCATCTGCAAGCCGATGGAACATATCGGTATCCTTATGCCCTATTTGTTTGAGTCCAAAGTGTGTTTGAAATCTGATAGACTCAACGGCTCTCTTCTCAGAAAGCTCATTCTTGCGATTCTGTTTTCTTTTCTTTGTCATAACTTATCTATTTTAGAATTTGGATATAAAATTATCATCAGAGTATGCAAAAGTGCTGCATAGAACAAAAGAAATAATATGTTTTATAAAGTTTTTAAGAGGTATGCAGTGATGTTGCAGATACGATGAGTATCTTTGCATTGTAGTTTACGGACAAAGTTCCACTACTTATCATACTATATAATACGAATAAGGAATGAAATAAAGATGATCAGCAAGACATTCAACCGATACATCTGGCTTCTTAACACGTTGCTGCAACAGCGACGACTTACCTTTGAAGAGATAAGCTATCGATGGAAGGACAGTTATCTTGGCGATGGGAAGCCCCTTGCTCTGCGTACATTTCATGTACACAGGGAGGCAATAGCGGAATTATTTGGGGTTGAGGTGAAATGCGATTCCGCTACATACGAATATTACATCTCATCACCGAATGAGTTGCGAAGTGACAGAACTCGCGAGTGGTTGCTCAACTCCTTCACCATATCCAATATGATTGAGGCTGGTCGCAATATGAAAGACAGGATTTTGTTTGAGGATATCCCTCATGGGACAGAATACCTCCAGACGGTCATTGATGCTATGCAGCGAGGAAAAGAATTGCAGATAGTCTATCAGCCTTTCGACGGGCAGCGTGCAACCTACCATCTTCAACCTTATGCTATGAAGGTCTATAACCAAAGGTGGTACATTGTCGGTTATCTGAACGAGTACGAAGGCCTACGTAACGTTGCTCTTGACCGAACGATAGAAATGGAACTGACTGATAAATCCTTTGTGGTGCCAAAGGATTTTGACGCAGAGGAATACTATGCCAATACGGTTGGCATCTTTGTGAATGAAGAACTGAAGCCTAAGAAAGTGGTTCTGCGAGTATATGGGGTGCATGTTGAATATATGCGCTCGCTTCCCCTTCATTCCTCGCAAGAGGAAATCAAGACCAGCGATGGGGAGTATAGCGACTTCCTGTATTGGCTTTGTCTTACACCAGAACTGACCACAAAGATATTGTCAATGGGCGAAAAGGTGGAGGTGCTCAAACCTCATGGTTTGCGGGTTGAGATAAAAAGAAGATTAGAAGAATGTTTAACAAGATATAGATAATTGAAGATGGAAATTGTTGGTTATTCAGAAAGAGGGGCAATGAATGCTCTGTTCTATGGTATTGCTTTGAATAGGGACGAGAAGGCTGCAAACGCAGCAATGAATGTATTTCTGAGAATGGCAGGCGAAACAGAAATATTTCATAACTTCAAACTGTATTCTGAATTCTCATTGTCAGAATTCGGTGACCCAGATTTTGTCATCACGGCTGAGAACCAATCGGGCGAGACCTTTGTCTTTTTCATTGAAGCAAAAGCAAGTGCCTGTAAACTTTACAATCTAAAAGAAGAAAAACGTCGCCATGAAGAATACATCAAAGATCATACGAAATATGCTGATGGCCATTCCTCGAATTTGTTCTTTCAACTCAAAGAAAAGTTTCTTTTGTTGAAGTATGGCCCAAACAATGATTTACGAATAAAAATCATTGACCGCCGAAGAAAACTTGGAGACCATGAAATTGTGCGCAAGTTTTACAAAGACATAAAGTCTGATTGGCAGAACAGCAGATACATTGCTGTCATCCCAAAGCAAGAGGATTACCAAGAAAACCCGGTGTCTATGGTATTCAAAAATGGAAATGATAGTTGTGGATTTGATATACATCTTGTATATTGGGAAGACATTAAGGAAAATGATATTCTAAAGGGCTATGTTGTACCTACACTTGATTATAATGAGGCAAAGAAATCACAAATCTTAAATAACCATAGAGAAAGGAGATAAACGTGAACATCAAGGTACACAGAGGTCTCAACCAAATAGGTGGTTGCATAACTGAAATATGGACAAATACATCCAGGGTCTTCATCGATTTTGGGCAGAATCTTCCAGGTAATGGTGAATCAACAACTTCAGAGCAAGACTTTGGTATGGTCATTGATATTATTGATAAAAACATGAAACAACACGAAGCTGTGTTCTACACCCATGCCCACGAAGATCATGTCGGCTTGTTCTGGTATATCCCTATTGATCAGTATATTGGAGAAGGAAGCAAAGAACTGCTGCTAATTAAGTATAGGATACTCGAAGAGGCCATTAAAAAAGAGAAAGAACAGTACAGCCAGCAGCCAGAATGTGATTTTCACAAGAGAATCATGCTTGAAATGAAATATGTCTCTGCAGTTGCTCATGCAGATGAAGTGAGAGAATTTAAAACATGGACGCGAACAGAAGTAAAGAAGGCTCCTGCATCCATAATAATAGGTGACATAAAGGTTACTCCGTTCTACAATTGTCATAGCATTTATGATTCCTACATGTTTCTTATAGAGGCTGATGGCAAACGCATCTGGCATACAGGAGACTATCGCGAGCACGGCTATCTGGGCAAGGGACTTTTCCCGACACTGAAGAAATATGCCACAAATATTGACGTGCTAATCACTGAAGGCACGATGCTGAAGCATGAGGGCAGATGTATCCATGAACGTGAGGTGTCAAGGAAGATGGCAAGCGTGATGCAGGCGTTCAAATACGTCTTTGTCTTGGCATCAGCTACAGATATAGAACGACTGGCAGCAATAAAAGGAGCAGCAATAAGCGCACAGAAGCCTTTGTGCATCTGGTCTTTGTTCATGAAAAGAACGATGGAACTCTTTACGGAAAAGGAATCAAAACGCTTGCGAGGTTTGTTTTCCTTTAACCCTCTATTCTATAGTGAAAGACTTTACGGCAAGTTGAAGCGCAGAGGCTTTACCATGATTGTTGGAACATCACAAATAGATAGAGTCAAAGGCCTTATCGGCAAACTTCCGCAGGAGGAGACCTTGTTGATATTCTCATCTTGGGATGGATATTACAAGATTCCTGAACAAGTGAAAGCTAACCCGAAATACAAGGAGTTTCGTGAACTGTTCCGCAATGTTGTGGACATTCACACCTCTGGCCATGCGGACAAAACAACAATAAAGAAGGTTATAGAAACTATCAAACCAAAGAAGGTTATCTGCATTCATAAAGAGGCAGGTGCTAAACTATAAGTATATATGGACAGAAATATTCTAAAGGAAGCGTTAATAGGTGTAAACGGAAGACGAGATGTGGACTTATTGGTCAGTTTGTCTAAACAACATTATGATGAACTTGAAAATGGAAGTGGGAATGCATTAAAAGAATGTCACTTTATTGACTCTTCAACCGCTTTAGGTGTTAATTTCTTTCTTCTTTATGAGAAATTACATCCAGAAGCAACTGTCATGTTTGAATGGGACAAGAGTTCACCGTTGAAGGTCGGTGGCAAATCGAATCTTGACGTTAAAGTTGATAAAGGTAAGAAAGTCATTTACTATGAGTCAAAATTCCTTGAACCATATTATATGAGCAATTCTCGTTTTACGGAATCGTACTTTATGATAGAGAACTATTATGATCACTGGAAATTCACAGAAGACAAGCTGACTGATATATTAAGAAGCTTTCAGTCGCTTACTTATTATAACGCTTCTCAGTTGTTCCGGCATTTGCTTGCTATTGTCAATCATATAATTCATAATAAAGATGAGTATGAGAACGTTTCTATCGTTGAACTCAATAGCATCTCATGGGAAATGGAAAATGAATTCATAGATCTTCTGAAATTGACAAGTAGATCAAAGAGTTATGTTATTAAGCGATTCAAGATATTAAAAGAAGAGGAACTCATAGTTAAGGATATGTTCCAAAAAATTATTGAGGATTATATCTCTGATGCTATCCCCAATAATCTTACCCTTTTATTTGAGACCTCAAGGTACAACAATGTTATAGATTTGATTGATAACCACGAAGGTTTCAAAAAAAGATACTTTATTAAATGAAAATCCTTCAAATCTCAGATACCCACAACCGACACCAACAACTGATAAACCTACCAGGTGCTGATGTCATTGTGCATTGTGGTGATTTTACTGATATGGGAACCGAAGATGAGGTACTTGAATTCCTTAACTGGTTCATAGAGCTGCCTTACCCTCATAAGATATTTGTTACCGGCAACCATGATCTCTGTTTATGGGAAGCAGACGATATAGAAGGCCTACCTGACAGCGTTCACTTCCTCCAAGACAGAGGGTGCGAAATTGGGGGTATAAAATTCTTCGGATTAGGCTACAATCATCCCGAAAGCCTGATACCTTATAATGTGGATGTACTTGTTACCCACGAACCGCCAGCAATGATACTTGACGAAAGCAGCAATACTCATTGGGGCAACATGTCTCTTCGCAACAAAGTGTTGGAAATCAAACCACGCTATCATCTGTTTGGTCATGCTCATGAAAGCTACGGCACAGAAAATAGGGACGGGATTATTTTCTCAAACGGATCATCTCTTGACAACTCATATACAATGGTCCGTAAGCCCAAGTTATTTATGTACAAATAATACGAGCGTTATTTCGTTGTAATAGCAGAAAAGCTTCGTCATGAAATCTCTGTCATTCATATATCATTTCCCGAAATTTCAAAAGGGCACGGATGAAGAGTTTTCTTTTAAAAAGGTCACCTAAAGGTCACCTTTAAAAGAAAAAGCACTTGCAATAAATTCGCAAGTGCTTGATTTTCAGTTGTGGACCAGCCAGGGCTTGAACCTGGGACCTCCAGATTATGAGTCTGTTGAAATATGGTTTTATAAGATTTTATAAAATTTTTGTTTTCAATATATTTTCTTGGTATTCAATGATTTACTATATTTGCATCAAAAATATGAAATCTTGCGAAATGGCATAAAATAAGCGTTGGTGTTCGCGCGGTGTTCGCACGGTGTTCGCAAAATGTTCGCAAGATTACATGAAATAGCTGAGGAAAAATGAAGACTGTAAAAACATCAATCAACTGTAATCGGGTGGGTAACTGTTCTCTTACTCTTGTGTTGGATAAGCGTACTAATAAAGAGACGATGGAATATCCAATGGCTATCTGCTTCACCATAGAACGAAAGCGGTACTATCATAAGCTGACCGATATGCCATTTCAACCGGAAAAATACTTCAATAGTGTTTGTAGTGTAACAAGTTCTCGTAGTAACCTGATGGATGTTTATAAAGGTTGGCAGGAAATCTTAGAGGAGTTTAGAGACAAGGTCGTGAAACTTAGTAAGTCGCATGAACTGACTATTGGGCTGATTAAGACAATGCTTTCTGGAGTGGAATATCAAGACGAGCATTCTTTGTCGTTTGTTGGCATGTGGGAAGGGCTTATTGCAAGGTATCGGGATGATAATAGAGTGGGCTGTGCCGAAAATTACCAGTGGGCTCTTAACTCTTTTCTGAAGATAGTTGGTCGGACAGAAGGCTTCAAGGTGGACAAGGATGTTATAGCCAAGTGGAATGATGGAATGAAGAACGGCATAATGATTGATGGTATGCTGGTTGGGAAAATAGCTGATGCAACACGGGGAATGTATTTAAGAACTTGTCGTGTTGTTTGGAATGAATGTATTAAACGAGGCTTTCTTCCGGCTGACAAATACCCATTCTCAAATAAAGACAATGACCTCATTTCCATTCCAAGAGGGAAAAGAAGACAACAATCCTACTTGTCAATCGCTGAAATGACAGAACTCTATCATGTCTTTGAGGAGAAACGATACCCAGAAATGTGGGACAAAGAATATACGAAACGTGTACACGATTCCTTGGGATTGTTTCTTGCGCAATATTTGTGCAATGGCTTCAATCTTGCCGACGCAGGTAGACTAACTTATAATCGAACCTATTTTGCTGAGGGCGGTAGGGCTTTTGAATTTATGCGAAAGAAAACATCGGCAAGAAGTAATAGTATGTCGGTGGTAGTAGTGCCTATTATTCAGCCTTTGCAATTCATCTTGGACGAGATAGCAGCCAAGCCTAAGAAAGATGCCTATGTGTTTCCACAGATATTTCAAGGTGAAGAGGATGAGTTGAAACGAAGAAAGCTCACAGTACAAGAGAATTCAAATATTAAAGATCGGGTAATCAGAGTTTGCAAGGAAGTGTTGAAGTGGGACAAAGAGCCTTCGGGAACATGGGCGAGGCATTCTTTTGCCACGAATCTCAAGTTGGCGGGAGTGGAAGAGTTATACATATCGGAGAGCATGGGACATTCTATGGGTAATAATATTACGGCCGGGTATCAGGATATGTATCCATTGGAGACCAGATTCGAGAATAACTCAAAGTTGCTGAATCTTGTACCGAGTCCTCAGGCTGTTGATGTTGATAGTATGACGTCAGAGCAAGCAAAGGAGATGCTGAAGGCAATATTAGGACAGAGATAGTACAGCTAATGCGAATATTCTTCAAGAACAAATGAAATTCTTTCTTTTTTACTAAATTTGTAGCATCAATATTAAAGGTTATGACAGAACAAGACGTGATTGCATTGCGTGATCTGGCTGAGGTTGGAAGTGCCCAGTTTAAGGAGCGAATCAATGATAAATACGATATAGGCTGCGAACTTGTTGCTTTTAGCAATAGCCATGGTGGTCGATTGGTCATTGGTATCAATGATAAGACGGGCAATATCAATGCTTTGTCTTACAAGGAACTTCAGGAGACAACAAATATGTTGACCAGTATGGCTTCAGAGAATGTTCTCCCTGGCATACTCATTGATATAGAGAATGTCCCGGTAAAAGGCGGTGCTGTTGTCGTGGCTACAATCCCTGAAGGAAAGAATAAGCCCTACCATGATAACAAAGGGGTTATTTGGGTAAAGAATGGTACCGATAAGCGAAAGATCTTTGATAATGCTGAAATTGCAGAGATGATGACTGGTTGTGGAGCATTCTTTCCCGATGTGGCAGCTGTCAATGATATAACCGTTGAAGACCTTGACGAGAGGACGCTGAAGATTTATCTTCAGAACCGTTTTACAAAAGTGTTAGGTCTGAAAGGATTTGTTGGTGATAAATACAAGAAGGCCTCGCTCGATGAGATAGCTAATGCCATAGCCAAAAATCATGATATTAGTCAGTTGCTGCGTAATCTACATTTTATACTGCCTACCGGTAGGCTTACGGTAGCTGCAGTTCTTCTGTTTGCCTCATATACTCAACGATGGTTGCCAGTGATAACAGCAAAATGTATCTGTTTCGTAGGCAATACTGTTGGTGGAACACAGTTTCGTGACAAGGTAGATGATGCTGATATGGAAGGAAACTTGCTCCATCAGTTTGATACCATCATGGCATTCTATACACGTAATCTCCGCACAGTACAAACTAATGATGAGTTTAATTCTAAAGGTGAACTGGAAATTCCTTATGTTAGTCTTGTAGAATTTACCGTTAATGCTCTGGTACACCGTTCACTTAACTGGAGAGCTCCTATCCGTATCTTTATCTTTGATGACAGATTGGAAATCCATAGTCCTGGAACACTTCCTGATGGGCTGACTGTAGATGACATCAAAGCAGGTACCTCTATGCCTCGAAACGTCTTCCTTTTTAATAATGCGAATTACTTACTACCCTACACAGGTGTTGGTAGTGGTATTCAGCGTTCTTTGGAAACGGGACTTGATGTGCAGTTTGAGAATAATGAGAAATCACGGGAGTTCTTGGTCACAATTTATCGTCATACTAATCTGGAAAGTAGCCAAGAAACAGATAAAAGTAACCAAGATGAGGCGGAAAGTAACCAAGATGGTAACCAAGAAGCCGCTCATTCAGTTCAAAGGAGTTATGGAAAACTAACCAAGAAACAAATTGATTTACTCAACTTTTGCAGCGTACCTCGTACAGCTCAGGAAATAATGGACAGGCTGCGAATTACCAATCAAACTAGGAATAGAAAGAAGCATATCAATCCCCTCTTGGAGATGGGGATGCTGGAAATGACCATTCCAGAACACCCGAACGATAAGAATCAAAAGTATCGTAAGATAAGGTCTGGCGACAATCCCACTTTGCCCATTGCTGAATGTTTATAAATTCAGCAAGCTTTCATCAAAAATTCAGCAGATTTTTAGCAAAAATTCAGCAACGCCTGTTAGCAATTAGCTGATAATTAGTGATTATAAATTCTTTAGCAAGATAGTGGCTTTATGCGTTGTTCGGTAGGATACTAAAGCCCATATAGTTCATGCTTAAAAGTAACCAAGATGTTGAAGAAGTGATCGAGGATGGGCGGAAAGTAACCAAGATGCAATTAAAAGTAACCAAGTAACTCTCAAAAAGTAACCAAGTAGGCAATCAAGATAATAAGGAAAGTAACCAAGAAATAAAGCAATAAAAGTTATGAAGATAAGCGACAAAGCCTTTAAAGTGTTTGTATATTCAGGGTTTGGTGTGGCCTGTCCTATTCTGGTGGTGACGCTTGGCATGCTGCTTGCCGGATATCATATATCTACAGAGGCTAAGTTCTGGTTGTGGTTGGTAGCTTTGGTTTCCTTAATCATAATGGTTATGGCTTTGATTCGGATTTTATGTGATTTCTTACCAATAGATAGACTGGCGAATAAAATAAGAAACCATCATTACACTTCAGAAGTTCAAGCTGCCTTAGACAAGAAAGAAATAGAAGATCAAAAGATTTCAACCAGTGAGAAGATTCAGGAAGAGAATCCCTTG
This sequence comes from Segatella maculosa DSM 19339 = JCM 15638, assembly GCF_000382385.1. Taxonomy (GTDB): domain Bacteria; phylum Bacteroidota; class Bacteroidia; order Bacteroidales; family Bacteroidaceae; genus Prevotella; species Prevotella maculosa. The sequence continues at coordinate 99,495 of NZ_KB908329.1, forward strand.
AAATCATACTTTGTTCGGCAATTTGTCAATAAGGATTATGTTAATCAGCCTGTTTTTGAAACCTATCAGGAGTTGTTTAAGGAAAAGAACGGAGGAAAAAATGTTGTCCTGGCTTTCTATTGCGGTGCAGATACAAATATGAACTGGTTAATATCTATCCCGACCCATGCCGAAGCTGTTAGGATATTCGGGGAAGAGACAGTTGGCAGCAAGAATAATTATAGTGTGCAGAAAGGTAATTTCACCCCTGGAAATCTTGATGATAAGAAACTATCAGAAATAAGGGCCATGAAGCTATTGATGAAAAAGATATTGGCAGACTTACAAGAGCAAGCGTAAGACTACAGAAGATAAGAAAAATAACCTCCAACAGTTAGTTCTGCTGGAGTTTTTTGATTGAATCAGGGAGAACTGCTTGGGACGATATGGTACATCTTGCAGAACATGATGGTATGTCTAAGAACCTTATTGTGAATAGTTGATTTATAGCCTTTATTCTTAGCCTTTGTGTCATTGGATAGCATAATTTTGCATTGTGCTTTAAGGGACGGAACCTTCCACCGTAACCTGAAATGCAAAGCCAACATATGCTATGGAAGGTAGCAGTGAGGTTGGTCATGTCAAACTATTCAATGATAGAACAATGGAAGATCATAATTCGATTATTGGTACCCAGCTCATCGTGATGACAAAATCAGATTTAGACGAGTTAATTCATAAGGCTGCGTACAAAACGGAAGACTCCTCTTCTGATAGCAACGGTGCAGAAAAACCTGCTATACCCAATGAGGAACGCTTTATTACACGTGAGGAAGCCTCCCGACTTCTTCATGTGGATTTGAGTACTTTGTGGCGGTGGAACAAGACAAAGGTGTTATGCGCAAGAAAAGTAGGCCCCCGCAGAGTGATGTACAACTACGCAGAGGTCCTGTCTCTATTGAACGATTCTAAATAATACAGTATGGAGAAGGAAATCAAGGGCTTTATGCTGTTTACAGACCAAAAGGAGGCCATCTGCTGTTTGGACGATGCAGAGGCAGGAATCCTCTTCAAGGCTCTTTATGGCTATGCTGCCAGTGGGGATAGACCAACGTTTGAGGACAAGGCTTTGATGTCCCTCTTTTGCATGCTTCGTATCCAGATTGATCGTAGCCAAAGCTCATACGAGAAGAGATGTCGGGCGAATAGGGCCAATGCCCTGAAACGTCAGGCATCTCGACGGGTTACAAGTAAGGTAGAGAACCAAACACAACTATCGTCGGCCATCGTTAGCGATGGCAATCCGTCGCAGGATAAGAATAAGACTAAGAGTAAGGATAAGAATAACATTGATGAAGAAGCTATCACTTCTGTCATCAATGTTGGTGATATGATGGACTCGTTTAAGATGATTTGGAAGATGTATGGTAAGCCTGTGGGAAACATTGTGACCTTGAGGGAAAAGTGGATGCTGCTAACTGATGAAGACAGGACGAAAATCATGCAGTATATCCCGCAGTATGTAGCTTCCCGCCCAGAAGTGCAATACCGCAAGAACTTTGAGAACTTTCTCTCCCAAAGAATATGGGAAACCGAGCCTATCCGAAATGCTAACATAAAAGTGGGTATTGTGCTGCAAGACAATGCCCCCAATAAATACGAAAACGATGAATCATGGTAACAATGAATACAGATACTTTTAACGCAACAGTGGAAAAGCTACGCAATACGGGATTCAGCCCGGATGCCTCAAACGTGTATCTCCATATCCCAGAGGCAAAGCAGGCATTGGCTATTGGATTAAAACGTTTTGTTGCAAATCCACAATGGTTGCCAGAATACGATTTGATAGCTGATTGGCTGTCAGATAATCATGGCAGAGGATTGCTTTGCATTGGCCATGTAGGACGTGGAAAAACGGTAATCTGTGCTAAAATTCTTCCAGTGATCCTCAATTACTACTGCCATCTGATAGTTAATGTGGCAGATGCCACCGAATTCAATACAAAACATGAGGAGTTGAAACAACGCCATATCCTTTGCATTGATGATGTTGGCGTGGAAAATGAGGCTATCAGGTATGGTGAGCGGAAAGTGCCATTTGCAGAATTGGTTGACTTGGCAGAGAAGAAAGGTAAGTTATTGCTGACTACTACCAATCCCACTACGGCGGAACTGTCGGCAAAGTATGGTGCAAGGACGCTCGACCGTTTAAAAGCTATTACACGTGTCGTGCACTTTGAGGGTGAAAGCCTACGTCGGTAAGTTACTAAGACGAGAATTCACAAGTCCGAAAGATAGTGAAATACCGATTTAGTGAAATAAAGATTTAGTGAAATAAAGATTTAGTGAAATAAAGATTAGTAAATCACTATTTTGTAAAATCACGATTTTTACATACTGAGGAGCATGTTACTCTTACAGAATTTGATTAGCAAGTTGTACTTTTGTGCGGACAAATCGTTTCTGGGAAACGCCCTATCCTGCAAAAGTGACTTGCCAGCCGTTCCTGCTGGAGGATAATGCTCGCAACTCGTATTATCAAAATCCGAGACCTCTGCAAAACTCATTGTTCAAGATTTGCTCATTTCATCATATTTTTGTACCTTTATAGTATGAAACAATGTCCTTCTTCTCCGAGTTTTGCTGACCTAATAGTTGGTCATCGTAAGGTTAAACAGACCTTTTTCTTTCAAATTGATCAGATAATCGACTGGAATCCCATTCGTGGACTTATTGAAATTGCTTACACCAAAGGCAACCGTCCCACTGGTCGTCCAAGCTATGACAGCCTTGTGTTGTTCAAGACCGAGCTTCTTCGTACATGGTATGGCTTGAGTGACGGCGAGGTCGAAGAGCAGGTAAATGACCGTCTGTCCTTCAGTCGCTTTGTTGGTTTAGGATTGGATGACTGTGCTCCAGATAGTACAACCGTATGCCGTTTCCGTAATATTTTGGTTGAAGCCGACCTTTACGACAATGTGCTGCAAGAGATAAATCGCCAGTTAGAGTTGGCTGGTGTTTTGGTTAAGCGTGGTGCCATCGTTGATGCAAGTATCACGGATAGTCCTCGTCGACCTCGCGGCCGTAAGGAATACGAAGTAGTTGAGGATCGCAATGAGGAATCAGGCAGGGATGTTGCAGAAAAGGCAATGGTTAAAGAGATCGTCAAGCCCAATGTTGATGGTGAAGCACGTTGGGTAAAGAAGATGGGGAAGCTACACTTCGGTTACAAGCGACATTCGGTTACAGATGAGAACGGTTTGGTGATAGCCGAGGAAACCACACCGGCTAACGAAAGTGACATCAAACATTTGGAAAAGCCATTAGAAAAAGCCAAACTTCCACAAGTTACACCTGTTTATGCCGACAAGGGTTATGATTCCACAGCAAACAAGGATGTACTCAAACGTATGAAACTCAAGAGTCGTATCATGCACAAAGGAGTAAGGGGACGTAAGCTAACGGAAAGAGAGCAGCATGTTAATGTAGCCATCAGCAAGACACGGTACAAAGTGGAACGTACCTTTGGTTCTATTCACAGATGGTTTCATGGTGGGATAGCCAGATATGTAGGTTTAGCTAAGACTCACGCACAACACATCATGGAGGCTATTGCCTACAATTTATATCGAACTCCAGGGATAATTGTGTCTAATTCTCTCAAATAAGGGGAGAATATGAGATGAAATAGAGCATATACAGCCTAAAAATCAAAAATATAGACTGCAGGTGAGCCAATAGTGCTCAAAAACAAGAATGATAGAGAATGAGGTAAGGTATTGCAGAGGTCTCAATCAACGACTTCACTCACTCCTACCTGGCCATAGCTGAACTTTTTAGGGAACACTGTTAGTCCTAACATCATCACGCAGAAAGATAATTATGAGTGCTTATTGTTCAAACGTGTCAAGCGCAGAACTGTTTCCTTCCACGGTATATACCAGATGACGAGCCAGGAGACAAACACCACTACATAAATGGCAATAATGTCTGGAGAGAAACTGAAATAACCTTGGTTTGAAAAATTGAACAGGGTATGGAAACACGCACAGGCCGTTAGGCTTCTTGTGTCGCGGGCAATATTGCCAATACCCCAAGCTCCGAGAAGCAACACGCCGAAGAAGATTAGGCCTCCTATATCGAACCTTATGGCAATGTGCCAGAAAAACCACATGGTGGCAATGAGAAAATTGCTTGAGACGCGGTTCATGTCCATCAGTTCTCCTTGCAGATAACCTCTCCATCCGACTTCTTCAAGCAGCGAATAAATGAGCGTACCCATCAGAATAAGGCTCAGGTTTCGGTCAAGCAAGAAGCATATGACGAGGGGAATGGCAAACGTGAAGACAGACTTTATGACCGACTTGCCCGTGAGGGTGCAATATAATTTGCGCTTGAATATCAATACAGCTACCAGGGCTCCCAGACAAGGCCCGATGCCTTGTGCCCACACCCGAAGCCAGCCAATAAAAGGGCTGGCAACAAAGTCCCAATACCTCAACACAATTGCTCGGATGAGTACTGCAATTACATAGAATAAAGCGATTGCCTTCCATTTGATTCCTGGTGTTTTTGTATTCATTTTGCACTACTGTCCGGTTAAATTTCACCAAAGCGAAAGTTGGCGGTCATTTTCTGGGTTTTGATTAATAATTGTTTTATCAAATAGTTCATTCAACGGAGTCCTCTCAAAGAGAACTTGTCCGATGACGTTAGAGAATATGTAAAGATTTTGCTTAATATGATACATCTTCAAAGCAATAATAAGAAGCAGATAATCGCAGATAGCTATCCATATTTGCGTAAAGACTGCATTCTGGGTTGTTCCATAGAATGACTTGATATGCAAGTGCTGCTTGATCCATTTGAAGAACGTCTCGATAGTCCAACGCTCTCGGTAGAGTTCTGCAATGGTAATTGCTGGAAGGATGAAGTCATTCGTCAAGAATCGATACACAACGTTCTGAGCATAGTCTTCATATGTAACCAATCGCAACACGTCTGGATATTTCTTGGCAGTCAAGAGACCAGTGAGACTGATAGTTTCATCAGAGATGACACCAGTCTGCCTATCAACCACTCTTGTCTCGAAAACATTGTACTTCATATTATCCTTTGCTCGGGTAACAAAGTATGCATGTTGTTGTTGAAAGATTCGGAACAGCCGATCAAAATCGACATATC
>NZ_KB908330.1 GCF_000382385.1 Segatella maculosa DSM 19339 = JCM 15638
AATTACCTTCGTAAGAGTTGACAAACACGGGATCTGTGCGCTTGGCATGACCGAGTTCGTAACCTCCGATGAGATTAACACCGAAACGTTGATCCCAATTGAAGTTGTTCGTAAAACCAAAAGGATTTATCAAAAGGTCGAAAGTGGCACCACGCGTACCCACCAGCAACTTGGTTGGCTGGCCGGCATAGCTGCTCGATGCCCAATCGGCATTGGTTACATGGAAACCGGAACGTGCAGCAAAGGCTGAAGAGAACCACCAACCCAATGAAGCCGTGGCATCAAACCCGCGCGTATTTCTAAACCCGAGGGAGGTACGTCCCGTATAAGAGGAGCCAAAAGTATATTCAAAGAAGAACTTAGACTGTGTGGCTGCATCGAAGATTTGCTCGGTTCCATCGAAGTTATACATCATACCAATATTGAAGTTATTGGTAAAGGTGCCTTCCTTCGAATATACCGTATGATAGGGATATCTGTTTTGCGGCATACGATAAACCGTATGATTGATGAACAGAGCTGCCCTGCGCGATACATTATAAGACAGCATACCACCCACATTCGCAGCGAAATCCGTTCCACCATTACCCATCAGCAACGTAGGACCTGCATAGAGATAGACATTCCAACGACGCAAGGGGTCATAGCCCGCCATCATGTTAGACAGGTTGAGCTGATAGTCCAACGAAAAGAGGTAATTCTCAAACCTATACTTATCTATACCAGAAGGCGTATTGCCATAGTAAGCCAAAGACTCCTTCATCCATTCTCCCTGCAAACGGACACCATGAATGGGATTAAACCGATAACCACCAAACGCCAAGACGTTTTTGAACAAGTCATGTTGATAACCGGAGAATCTCCAATCCCAAACCGTATTGTTCCATCCTAAACCTACACCGGCAAAGAAACCGCTAAGAGGAGTGTTCTTGATAGAGTCTCTACTAACCGAGTCGGTACCAAACACATGGTAGTTGCGGATAGCCTTGTCACGGAATAGAACGGAAAGTCCGAGTTTAAGCGCATATTCATCATAACGTGCCCTATCGAGATTACCGTTGTAATGCTGTATAGGCATATACGTGGGTTCCAAAGTCAGACGAAGATCGTTTGTCAACTTCATCCAAAGCTGTCCGCCCAAACGGAATGCCGTGTAATTTCCTTCAAAAGAATTAGCAAAGCCTGGTGTCGTCTTTTTCAATCTGCCAAACTCATAGCCAGCCAAAAGATTCAATCCGAAGTTAGAATCCCAGTTATAATGACGCTTGAAACCAAAAGGATTGAAAAGGAAGTCGAAATTTAATCCGTTTGTTCCAATCATATATTTTACCGGCTTCCTACTCAATGTGCCATCTTTCCAATCGGCATTCGTCACATGAATTCCCGAACGGATACCCACAGCGGGAGCCAGCCACCAACCAACAGCAGCAGATGCGTCAAAGCCCTTTGTGTTCAGTAACGAGAGTCCGTCCGTCTTTCCCATGAAAGAACTGCCGAAGCCATAGTCAAAGAATACCGGGAAACGAAGATGTTTCAACTGACCGTTGTCTGACAGATAGCGCAAATCATTATTGAAACGCTTCATAAAGACACCTGCATGTGCCTTGTCCGAAAGCTGACGGTCGAAATACCACTGATACATGAGATTCATTCCGTAAGCAAAATCGGGATCGCTATAGCCTGGATTTGTTAAAAGATTATATTTCGTCGAAGCAACTTTAAAATAAGGTTCAAAGCCAAATGAAGCATGCGGACTTGCAAAGAACTTGAATTGGAAGCCTACATGACCGTCGAATGAAGTTCCCGAAGTGTAGGCATAAGTAGCAGGCAGACCGGGGTTCTTCCATGAATGCATACTTGAAGAGCGAAAACCAAGCCCTACAATACCCGACACACTGAAAGGGCGCTCTGGACGATAACCCAACAGATAATTGCTGAAATTATACAAGAAATCAACATAACCGCCATAAGAATTATATTGGTTCGTGTTGAACACACCTGCAGAAGGGTTTGTATATCCCCATGATTTCTCCAAACCTACACGGAAAGAAGACATTGGACTGAGTTCTTTTCCCAGACCAAGGCGGAAACTCATTATCGGTGTATAGTAGAGTTCCTGATTAGAGTTCTCATAAAAGTGACCTACACCACCACCTATATGAAAATAGGTGTTACCCAAAAATCCTCTGTTCACGTATTGGTCGCCTTTAAAACGATGGCGACTGTCAAGCACATAATTAAGTGCGTTAAAGTTCTTTTGGCGAGGAGCACCATAGTAAGCCGTATCCTGCTGAGCAACCGTAGAATCTGCAAGCGCTTCCTCCAACTCGCTCAAATCCCGCGCAACTGTATCTGTTTGCTGTATGCCGAAATGACGAGCACCCGGCAACGCCTCCGCTACCAAAGCGGGTGTCGTTGCAGCAACGCTACTCACAACAAAAGTCGGTACAGATAACAGTAACAAAAATATCCTTCTCATTATTCTTTCTGTTTATATCTATTTATTGGCCTCCTCAGCCTTATTCTCTTCTGTCTCCACAGGCGCTGTTTCCTCTGTTGACATCGTTATATATTTAAAACGCTCTCTATAGTCCGGAATGCTTGCCTCTTTATAAGGATAGCGTTTCCGCAAATCATCACTGATATTGGCATCGGTATTGAAAAACTTATGGAACGAGTCGTCCAAATCAAAGCTGTGTTGGAAATATGCCAAGAAGTCAGGACAGTCTATTGCCTGCAACTTCAACGCAATGTCTGCGCCATACTTATTGATAAGATCCGTTATTGTGACGTTCTCCATATCCGGATCGTTTGCAACAACGACTCCCTTCAAATACCATTTCTTTGCCAAATTATCGGGCAGAGAATCTATCAGAGGTTCTATTTGCTTATAAGTGTAGCCCAACTCTGGAGCCAACTCCGTACTCAAAACTGCACGGTTCACCGGATTGGTGTTCATCACATAATCCAAGGCAGCCTTCGCACGTGCCTCTTCGGCCGGCGTTTTATTCTGCTTGAAGAACAACGTTTGCAAATCTATCAGCATCTTCAACTCATGGAACTTACTTATATCCGGCAACTTGTTTGCCAAGAATGCAGCCTCGCCCAATTTACGCTTACGCAAATACATCAAAGCTTGATTGGCGACAATTTCCTTAAAATTGACCGTATAATTGTAAGAGTTGTCAAATGCGATAGGACGGGAGACCTCGATACCAGCCTGCATGTCAATAAAAGGCTTCAAAATATCCAAATTGACAGAATCGGCATCTAACATATAACAAGCGACCTTGTTAGCAATATAAGCGGCAAAAGGACTAAACTTGGCCGTCTTACGAGCCATATTCTCCTTGTAAGCCCGCATCGTTATCTTGCGTATCTCGGCAGAGTCCTTAATTTGGGACAACAAATTAAAATAATCACCATTTGAGAACATCTCTGTTCCACCTTCGGCATAGCGAGGATCATTATAATAGGTCCATACCGTTTCGACCGGATCAAGTATCTTATTTCTTCTGATGGTATAAGAACTCTTAATCAAACGCTGATTCTGCATCACACGCTGTATCAACATATTGCTTGCCATCATTCGATTCAACCCGGCAAGGTCATGAGCCTGTCCATACTTTCTCAACTCCTCGGCTTCAGCCTTTTGGCCGTAACGGACCAAAGAGTCGGCCACGTCATCCCATGTATATACATGCGGTTCCTTGACAACTAAGTCTGCACTGCTGATTTGTGAACCGATGATTCGCAAAATCTTCCGTGCACGATTTGCTGCCAAAGACTTGTTGGAATTAAATCCTCCTTCAGGAGAAGCTGCACCTTGAATTGTGAAGTTCACCAAAGAACGTCCGTATGAGCGAAGCTCTCGCACGAGCATATCCAAAGTCTGCTGGTTCACGGAATCTGAAGTAAGTTCGTCCTTACCCACAACAAAGAACAATTCCAAATCTCTTGGAACCTCTTGGAGACGTGCCCTTACTTGCTCGAAAAAGCGTGAAGACAGGTTCATCTCGTTCTTTGCCGTAGCTGCATCAAGCATCTTCCAAGGCTTTCTGCTGTTTGCAGAGCCCTCCTTATTATCTTTGAAATAAACATGCGTGTAGTCTTCAAGGCTCACCTTGCCCACCCATTTGTAACTCTTGTTGGGATCAGGCTTCGGGAAAGTGACTTCCCAATCCAGCCGCAAAGCCTTTTCACTCAAAGGCTGCTGTGGGTCATAATAGGAATGGAGAGAATCATTACGCTCATAATCGTAACTCTTACGGCGAATTTGATTATGATGATATTGGAAACCCTCGAAAACCATCGGCTCCAAATACTGAACCGTATCCTTGGTCTCCACATCCAATGCGGCAGGCTGGAATATCAAGCGGGCATGCTTCTTGGCGTAATTCTCAGGAAGGCCGATGCTGACGTTCCAATGAACGTTAGGTCCATCATCCAAGGGGGGCTGTTCTGAGAAGTTCACTCCTTTTCGCTTGGCGTAGACACTTGTTCCTTTCAACAAGATGGCGTCATTTGATCCCGAAGTAAACGAAATATCATAATTAAGCTGTGTACCTTTGATCTCAATCAATTTCACCTGATTGTCACTGATAACAAGCAGCGCACCGTTAGCAGAAATATCAGCTTCGAAGTGGCCTTCGTAGTCAGGGGTAACAACCTCGTTACTCTTGATATTCACAACACTTCCCAACTCATTGCCCTTCTGACGGTAAAGATTGGCCTGTGCACGGGCATCTTTCTTGTTATCGAAGACATACACAGGAACTGACAAAGGTTCTTTCCCACCTGTCTTTCCGTCAAGCGTACGCATTGTCTTCGAAATGTTACCTGTAATATGAATTACCTGAGCACGGCCGATTTCCGTAGAAAACAGAAAAACGAGCAATAGCAGATATATGTATTTAATATATTTCTTCATCATTCAAAAAATTACATTTCTACCATATCGTATAAGAAAGTGTGACGCCTATCTTGGTAGGCAGGATATAACAACTACTGAAACCCTTACGTAAAAGCGAACCGTTGTTCAGTTGAAGGTCAGGATGGTCGAGATGCAGCTTCTTATGGCGCGTACCAATGAAGCCGAAACCGGCATGTGCATCGATGGCCCATTTATCGGACAATGCAAAAACATAGCCGAACGTCAGGCCTGCACCAAGGGCATAGCCGTCATAATTCACATTTTCGTGGGTAAACAAATAATCGGCTGCCAACAGACTGACACCAACAAAATGATGGTAGAGTGGACGACCACCAAAATAGTAGCGGTATTCAGGCTGCACACCCATGATTTTCAAATTATCGTGGAAATAAGGGTTCTTCGTTCCGAAGACCGACAAGCCCAATGTTGAGCGGTTACCTATCGTCATCTCGGCTCCTAAATTGTAGGTTTGCAGTGCCAACATCGTTACATCTGTGTTGACACTAAGCCTCTGCGCATGAGAAGCAACCGTCCCTAAAGCCATGATGAGCATCAAAAATATCTTTTTCATTTCCTATACAGCCTTATTGTTGCGTATTTTGTTCTTTCATCCATGCAGTCAGCCTGTCATACGTCAGGAAAGCACCTTTAAAAACAGCATCAGTTCCATTGTCACGCGCTACCGTTCTAACTTGTGCGGACGCGAGTTCTGCCTGGGTCGTGGGAACAGAGTCTGTCTGTTCCGTAGGAGTTTCTGTCGGTTTTGAGTCTGCCGGTGTTCCGTTTTCACCTGTTCCCGTAGTAGGCACTGAGTCTGTTGCAGGCTGCTCGGCCGGCGTGGTCGATGGCGTTTCCTCTACGGGCTTCTCCTCTTTCTTCTCACCCTCTGTCGTTGTAGGGGTCGATTCGGTAGGCGTAGCAGGGCTTTCCGCAGGTTTTTCTTTCTCTTTATTCTCATCTTCCGGAGTAGAAGGGGCAGAAGGTTTTTCTGAAGTTGTTGGCGGATTATCACCGGCAGGGGCCTCGGTCGGATTGCTCTTTCCATTTTCCTCGGCAGGCTGTTCCGTTTCCGTCTTCTTATCACCTTCAGTAGTAGGCTTTCCAGGAGCATTGTCCGGTGTTTCCGTAGGCTCTGACGGCTGATTGTCATCACCGTTCTTTTCTACAGGAGCCTCATTCCCGGCCGGAACGGTCGTGGTAGTATCTGTAGGAGTAGTCATTGTCGTATCGACAGGCTGTTCCAATGTAGTCGTGTCGCTCACGACAGTTGTATCCGCACCGGCCGTGGTCGTATCTACAGGTACAATGGCACTCGCACCACGCTTTCTCATTGCTCTCAGTGAGTCTACCATGTGTTTGTTAGCCTGTTTCAACGAATCGGCAAACATTTTATTGGCCAACCTCAGCGAGTCTGTTGTACGCTTGTTTGCAGCAATCTGTGCTTGACGCTCCTTATAGGCTATCGCACGTATGTTCTTCAAAGAGTCTTGCATGAACTTCCGCTCCAACTCTCGATGCTGCTGTTCGAATCTCTTTTCGTAATCAAGCTTCTCCAAAGAGTCCTTTCTTATCTTTCGAGCCACCTTCTGTGCAGCCGCCGTACTGTCGCGCTGCAGCTTCAATGTAGCCAACATCACGCGGTAATCATTATCAACCTCAACACGTTTCTTGTATTTGTTGGCGACAATCGGACCGAAGTGATAAACGAGCGACACGCGCACCGCATCCGTAGCTGCTGCATAGATAAGCGGAGAGAATGTCGGTTTATAACCTTTCTCAGGTTTTGTCGTTACATATTCAAAGCGATTGCCTCTGAGCTCACGCGTATATTCCTTATATTTTGCAAAGACAACACCGGCATTCACGCCCAAATCAAGGTCGAGACTGCTGCCATTGGTATAGCCATAGAGTTGCTTCACATAGCCGAAAGAGAGTCCACCAAAGGCTGAAGTTCCTTTGTAGCCCGTCTTTCCCAACTTGATATCAAAAGAATTAGCACCGGCATAGACACCCCAATAGAAAACGGAAGTGGGGTTCTTTCCATGCCAATATTTTCTTAACTGTATCCTGCCGTCATACAAATCATAGATATAGAAGCGCGGTTCTTTCGACTGCTCTTTCCAATTAAACCGGCCCTGTGCACCAACCGTCCATTTACTCCAGTTCCGATTGCCCAACGTAAACTCCACGCCCACGTTAGGGGTCAAGGCAAGCCAATCGACAGTATTCGTTCTGAAGTTGAATCGCTGACCGAACTTCAGGGTATCCACCTTGTTGTAGTATAGGAGCTGCGCTTGTGCCGATGCAACAAAAAACAATTGCATCAATAGACAGACAACCCATCTACATACTTTAGAATGATTCATAAATCTCTATAAAATCGTTATCTTTTTACTTCTTCGTACCTGCAATCGAAAGCAACTGCTTTGCATAACTGTCTTCAGGGTCCAACTTGATGATCTTCTCAGCATAGCTGACGGCCATCGGCATCACTTTCTTGATATAGTAATAGTAAGACAGCTGTTTATAACACTCTATCATGTAATCGTTATCACCACCGTCACGTTCCAAAATCTCCAAAGCCTGCTGATAATAGGGTTTGGCGAGGCCACGCACATATTTCGGATCCATCAAAGCATTGGCCTTGGCTCTCCAATAATAGCCCACATAGCTGTCGGGACGCAACTTAGACACCTCTCCGAACACTGCTTCCGCCTCTTTCAACACAGCAATCTTCTCAGGTGTCAGTTCATCACCCATCTTCTCGCTCGTTGCCTTGCGCCAATAAAGCATACCCAACTGGAACAAATCGCGCGAGCGATCATAGGTAGAGTCGGTAATCGTAGCCAAATAATCACGTGTATACTTGATGGCCTTGTCGTAATCACCGATTTTCTGATAGGCTGTGGCAATATCCTTGTCGATACCCGGCACGTTCTTAGCTTTCGCTCTTGCCAACTCAAACTTCTCAATGGCTTCTTCCGGGTGGCCCAATCCATTGAGCACATAACCATAATACAAGTAGTCCGTATAACGTATCTTCGTCGTATCGGTAGCCATGTCAAGCAATTCCTTGGCATTTTCAAGTGCAGCCTCATAATGCTCTTGGTCGGTATTACAATATAGCATTAGGCGCACAAGGTCGGTATTGTGCGGATGCAGCTCATTACCTCTCGTGGCCACTTGCAATGCTTTCTCATAATTGCCCGACAATAGCACAGACTGGGCATAATGCACAAGTTCATCTTCGGTCATCAACGAGTCAGGCAACGACTCGTATCGAGCTATCGCCTCCGTATAATTCTGAGCACCATAGTATAATTCGGCTATCTTCCCGTCGACGGGAAGGTCGGGACGAAGCATTTTGATAAAATTCAGTTTACTGATAGCATCTTTCATATCCGTAAACTTCACTACTTCTGCATACTTGAAATAGGCTTCCGGGTCGCGCTTATTGAAATACATCGCACGCCCGTAATAATATTTGGCAGAGTCCGTGTTGTTCTTCGCCAATGCAATATCACCACCTAAATTAATCGTCTTCGTGCTAATCTTATAACATTTCTTCGACAAGAGAAAATACTTTTCGGCCTCATCAATCTTTCCGGCCTTCAAGTAAGCCGACCCGATGGTGGCAATCATGTCCGTATTTTCCTTATCTGCCTTGATAGCCTTCTCCACATAAGTCTTTGCCAAGCCTGGATTCGAATTAATCAGACTCACCATATCGTCAACCTTTCCGCTCTGCATCACGTTTTGAGCAACAACAGGCGAAGCAGCTATCAAAATCACGACGATTAATAATTTAATTCTATACATACACTATATATATTATTGAACGTGTAACACAACACGATAAAAACGTCTTTTTACCCTCTCTTTTGCTAAACGTGTGCAAAGTTACGACTTTTTTTTAGAGAATAACAACCTTTTTAGATATTTTTTATTTCCATCCTCAAAAAAGGAGTCTGCCAACGAGCAACAAAAAGAATTACTAACAGCCTATGACACAGAAGCATTCCATCGCCTATCACGAAATCCTCACCTTGGAAATAAATGTGCATGACTTGCACGCTCATACCATGAAACACAGTATTAACGAGACCCTATATATAAATAAGGTGTAATTCTACCATCCGCTTGTTTGCCTACCTCATGCCCCACAAAGTCCATTTTCCCTTTTCCCACACTATCACCTTAAAGTTCTCGGCTCTCCCCCGCAAGTCACTCACAGTCCTATTAAAGATGTGTTGTTTTACAACTTGAGACAGACAGGCTTCCAATCTCAATCATTTTGCAGCCCGATATCAGCCATATTACCGTTCAAAACGACTAAGATTACAAGGTAAAGTGACTGAAACAAATGCATCATTTGGCTAAGATTATAAGGCCGGAACATTGGACATGACGGCACAAACAAATGAAAGGAGAAAACATGCGGCTCATTATCAATACGTTTTCAAAGAAAAACGCAAAATAATTTGGAAATTAAGGAAATATAATGTAATTTTGCACCCACTTATAGCGGAACGGTTTCAGAGACCAACTGCCACAACTTGAACATGACATTCAAAATAAACAATTTAAATAAAAACAAAAAAACATGATTATTGTACCCGTAAAAGATGGTGAGAACATCGAAAGAGCACTCAAAAAATTCAAAAGAAAATTCGAAAAGACAGGTGTTGTCAGAGAGCTTCGTGCCCGTCAGCAATACAACAAGCCGTCGGTTTTGAAGAGACTCAAGATGGAACACGCCATTTACGTACAGAAGTTACGCACGAACGAGGAATAAAAACTCGTTAAAAATTTGGCCGTTTGAATTTAATTCCGTAAATTCGTTGCGTGAACATTGTGATAACAGCAGCGCATTTATGATGATTCAAAGGTTTTTGGACTACTTGAAGTTTGAGCGAAACCGCTCGAATTTGACGGCAAAGAACTATGGAGATGACCTTCGGGCTTTCGAAACGTTCTGCAAAGACCAAAATGAACCAATTTCATGGGAGGCGGTAGACGCCGACGTCATCCGTAATTGGATGGAGCACATGATGGATAAGGGAAACAATGCCACCTCAATCAACAGACGATTGAGTGCGTTGCGTTCCTTTTATCGTTTTGCACTGTCAAGAAAACTCGTGAGCAAAGACCCGGCGCACAGCATCACAGGTCCGAAACGGAGCAAACCGTTGCCACAGTTCTTGAAAGAGCGCGAGATGGACAGGCTGCTACAGCCCGATTTGTGGACAGACGGTTATGAAGATGTGCGGAACCGTACGATTGTCATGACGTTTTATGAAACAGGTATCAGGCTTTCAGAACTAACAGGACTTGACGATGACGCGGTGGACTTTGTCAACCACCAACTGAAAGTCACCGGGAAGAGAAACAAACAGCGCATCATCCCTTTCGGAGACGAATTGGATTCTACGCTCCGCTCCTACATCGAGCGACGCAATGCCGAATTGACGAACAGGACGGAAGGGCTCTTTCTGACAAGCAAGGGCGAGCGGATGACCCCGGAACAAGTAAGAAAAAGCGTGCAACGGAACCTCTTGAAGGTCTGCACACTGAAGAAACGTTCACCCCATGTACTGCGTCACACGTTTGCAACAGCCATGCTGAATAACAAGGCCGGCATAGAAAGTGTCAAGAAACTACTCGGACACGAGAGTCTGACAACAACAGAAATCTACACGCATACGACGTTCGAGCAGTTGAAACGTGAATATTCAGACGCCCATCCAAGGGCTTAACCTTAAAAACGGAGGTAATTATGGAGTTAAAAATTCAGTCGATTCATTTCGATGCTACCGAGAAACTACAGGCGTTTATCGAAAAAAAAATTGCCAAGTTGGAGAAAACCTATGAAGACATACAGAAAGCAGAGGTGCAATTGAAAGTAGTGAAACCGGCCACTGCGCTGAACAAAGAAACCAGCATCACAGTCACGGTTCCGGGGCAGAAGCTCTTTGTGCAGAAAACCTGCGACACTTTTGAAGAAGGCATTGACGAAGCAGTCGATTCCATGAAAGTACAGCTCACCAAATACAAGGAAAAAATCCGCAGACATTAAAAAAAGCGGTTAAAAGTTTTGGAAGTTAAAAAATAAATCGTATCTTTGCAGCCGTTTTACAACACGTTCGAAAAGCCGTCAGCGGCTGTAAGGATTTGCCTCTTTAGCTCAGTTGGCCAGAGCACGTGATTTGTAATCTCGGGGTCGTTGGTTCGAATCCGACAAGAGGCTCACCGTTTATCCGAGCGAATGCAGCTTGTAAAAACCAACAAGGGTGGTTACCAGAGTGGCCAAATGGGGCAGACTGTAAATCTGCTGGCGATGCCTTCGGTGGTTCGAATCCATCACCACCCACCTCCGAAAGGAGTTTTGCGGAAATAGCTCAGTTGATAGAGCACTAGCCTTCCAAGCTGGGGGTCGCGGGTTTGAGCCCCGTTTTCCGCTCTTGTGCGACGCTGTAATAGCTCAGTGGTAGAGCACTTCCTTGGTAAGGAAGAGGTCCTGAGTTCAACTCTCAGTTACAGCTCTTTCCGGTTCTATCCGTAGCACTGAGAAAAACAGAATAATTGATTACACATTATATACAAATAAACAAAGAAAAGCTATGGCTAAAGAAGAATTCGTACGTACCAAACCGCACGTAAACATTGGTACAATCGGTCACGTTGACCACGGTAAAACAACGCTTACCGCAGCAATCTCAAAGGTTCTTCACGATAAGGGCTTTGGTTCTGAGGATGTGAAGTCTTTTGATCAGATTGACAATGCCCCTGAAGAGAAAGAGCGTGGTATCACCATCAACTCTGCTCACATCGAGTATGAAACCGCAAAGCGTCACTATGCACACGTAGACTGCCCGGGCCACGCCGACTATGTGAAGAACATGGTTACTGGTGCTGCCCAGATGGACGGTGCAATCTTGGTTGTTGCTGCAACTGACGGTCCTATGCCTCAAACACGTGAGCACGTACTGTTGGCTCGTCAGGTAAACGTACCCCGTTTGGTTGTGTTCTTGAACAAGTGCGATATGGTTGACGATGAGGAAATGCTCGACCTCGTTGAGATGGAGGTCCGTGAAATCCTCGAACAGTACGGTTATGAGGAGGATACTCCGATTATCCGTGGTTCTGCACTTGGTGCTTTGAACGGTGTTGAGAAGTGGGTTGACTCAGTAATGAAGTTGATGGACACTGTTGATGAGTGGATCCAAGAGCCAGTACGCGAGGTTGACAAGCCTTTCTTGATGCCTGTTGAAGACGTATTCTCCATCACCGGTCGTGGTACTGTTGCTACAGGCCGTATTGAAACCGGTGTATGTAAGGTAGGTGATGAAGTCCAGCTCCTTGGTCTCGGTGAAGACAAGAAGTCGGTTATCACTGGTGTTGAGATGTTCCGCAAGAACCTTGCTGAAGGTCAGGCTGGTGACAACGTAGGTTTGTTGCTCCGTGGTATCGACAAGGCTGAGGTTAAGCGTGGTATGGTAGTCGTTCACCCGGGTGCCATCACCCCTCACGATCACTTCAAGGCTTCAATCTATGTATTGAAGAAAGAAGAAGGTGGCCGTCACACTCCGTTCGGCAATAAATATCGTCCTCAGTTCTATCTCCGTACGATGGACTGTACCGGTGAAATCAAGTTGCCGGAAGGCGTAGAAATGGTTATGCCGGGCGACAACGTTGAAATCGAAGTTGACTTGATTTACAAGGTTGCACTGAACGAAGGTCTGCGTTTCGCTATCCGTGAGGGTGGCCGTACCGTAGGTTCAGGTCAGATTACTGCAATCCTTGACGACGTTAAGTAATTAAAACGAAATAATTATTTAATGACATAAAAAGTTTCCACTATATTGTTAGTGGAAACTTTCTTACGGGAATAGCTCAGTTGGTAGAGCATCGGTCTCCAAAACCGAGGGTCGTGGGTTCAAGTCCTGCTTCCCGTGCTAATAAGAAGATAATATGTTTAAGAAGATAGTAAATTATTGCAAGGCTTGTTACGAAGAACTTGCGCATAAAACTACTTGGCCGACACGTGCCGAACTGACTCACAGTGCAATGGTTGTATTATCTGCTTCCCTTGTCATTGCACTTGTGGTGTTCGCCATGGACAGTTTGTTCCGGTTCGTGATGAATACAATCTATCCAAATTAATTTCGGGAAATGGCTGAAACAGGAAACAAATGGTATGTACTGCGCGCCGTTAGCGGAAAAGAGGCAAAACTGAAAGAATACATTGATGCCGAAATGAAGCATAACGAGCTGCTGAGTACGCATGTCTCACAGGTTTTGATACCCATGGAGAAGCATGCTTCCTTGCGTAATGGCAAAAGAGTAGTAAAGGAAAAAATTTCTCTTCCCGGCTATATCTTTGTTGAGGCTAACCTTGTTGGTGATGTTGCACACATGTTGCGCTTCATGCCCAATTGTTTAGGTTTCCTTGGAGGTTTGGACGACCCTTCACCTGTCCCACAATCTGAAATCAACAGAATGTTGGGTACTGCGGAAATCACAGAAATAGAGGACTCTATGGATATCCCCTACGCTGTCGATGAAACAGTTAAGGTGACAGACGGTCCATTCAGTGGCTTCAGCGGTGTGATAGAAGAAGTCAATACCGAGAAGCATAAGCTGAAAGTGATGGTCAAAATCTTCGGACGTAAGACTCCGTTAGAGCTCGGTTTTATGCAAGTAGAAAAGGAAGGTTAAACCTCGTTACGGAAGTTAACCACCTTTTATAAATTCAATTTTTAATATTAACAAAGAAAATGGCTAAAGAAGTTGCTGGTTTAATCAAATTACAGATTAAGGGTGGCGCTGCAAATCCCTCACCTCCCGTAGGCCCTGCACTGGGTTCTAAGGGCATCAACATCATGGGATTCTGCAAAGAGTTCAACGCCCGAACCCAGGATAAGGCAGGTAAAATTCTACCTGTTGTTATCACATACTACACAGATAAGTCATTTAGCTTCATCATCAAAACCCCTCCTGCAGCTGTTCAGCTGAAAGAGGCTGCTAAAGTGAAAGCCGGCTCAGCCCAGCCTAACCGCCAAAAAGTCGCCAGCGTGACTTGGGAACAGGTAAGGGCTATTGCAGAAGACAAGATGAACGACCTCAACTGCTTCACAGTTGAGTCGGCTATGAAGCTGATTGCAGGTACTGCTCGTAGTATGGGTATTACTGTAAAAGGGGACTTCCCTGGTGAATAATTTAAAACTTCAATTAAGAAAATGAGTAAACTGACAAAAAATCAAAAATCAGTAGCTGAAAAGGTTGAAGTAGGGAAGGCATACACATTGAAAGAGGCTGCAGAACTCGTCAAGGAAATCACCACGACAAAGTTTGATGCATCTCTGGATATCGATGTACGTCTGGGCGTAGATCCACGTAAGGCTAACCAAATGGTTCGCGGTGTTGTTTCACTGCCGAACGGAACCGGTAAGACTGTTCGTGTACTTGCCCTCTGTACTCCTGATCAGGAGGCTGCCGCAAAGGAAGCCGGTGCTGATTATGCAGGTCTTGACGAATATGTTGAGAAGATCAAAGGTGGTTGGACCGACATTGATGTCATCATAACTATGCCGTCTTGCATGGGAAAAATTGGACCTTTAGGCCGTGTACTCGGTCCTCGTGGTCTGATGCCTAACCCTAAGAGTGGCACTGTAACCATGGATGTTGCCAAAGCAGTAAAAGAAGTTAAACAGGGAAAGATTGATTTCAAAGTCGATAAGGCTGGTATTATCCACACCTCTATCGGTAAGGTATCAATGACCCCTGAGCAGATTTTCGGTAATGCAAAGGAATTTATCCAGACTGTTATCAAACTGAAACCTGCTGCAGCTAAAGGTACATACCTCAAGAGTATCTTTATTTCAAGCACTATGAGTAAGGGTATCAAAATTGATCCTAAATCAGTTGAATAACTCTAAAAGTTTTGTACAATGAAGAAAGAAGTAAAAGATACTATAATCACTGAACTTGGCGAGAAGCTGAAAGCGTATCCTCATTTCTATTTGGTAGATCTTACCGGCTTGAATGCAGAGGCTACAAGTAATCTTCGTCGCAAGTGCTTCAAGAGCGAAATCAAGATGGTTGTTGTGAAGAACACACTCCTTCACAAGGCTTTCGAGGCTTCAGATGTAGATTTTGAACCTTTATACACTTCGCTGAAAGGTACGACGGCTGTCATGTTCACACACACAGCCAACCTCCCTGCAAAGTTGATAAAAGATTATGAAAAGGAAGGAATTCCTGCACTCAAGGCTGCCTATGCAGAGGAAAGCATCTATGTAGGTGCTGACAAACTTGCAGAACTTGCAGCTCTCAAGAGCAAGAACGAAGTCATCGCAGAGATTGTTTCTCTATTGCAGTCCCCTGCAAAGAACGTTGTTTCTGCTCTTCAGTCAGGCGCAAACACCCTCCATGGTGTGCTCAAGACTTTAGGCGAGCGTCCTGAATAAAAAGTTGGACAACATTCAATTATAGAGTCACAAATATTATTTTTTAACAAGAACAATTAAAATTTAGAATAAAATGGCAGACATTAAAGCTATTGCAGAAGAATTAGTTAATCTTACTGTTAAGGAAGTAAATGAGTTGGCAACAGTCCTGAAGGACGAGTATGGTATTGAGCCTGCTGCTGCAGCTGTTGCTGTAGCTGCTGGTCCTGCTGCTGGTGGTGCAGCTGCAGCTGAGGAGAAGTCCTCTTTTGACGTAGTCCTCGCTG
The DNA here is from genome assembly GCF_000382385.1 of Segatella maculosa DSM 19339 = JCM 15638. Lineage (GTDB taxonomy): Bacteria > Bacteroidota > Bacteroidia > Bacteroidales > Bacteroidaceae > Prevotella > Prevotella maculosa. The sequence continues at coordinate 15,669 of NZ_KB908330.1, forward strand.
AGGTTGGTGCTACAAAGCTTCAGGTTGTGAAGGCTGTTAAGGAAGCTTGCGGTCTTGGTTTGAAAGAAGCTAAGGATCTTGTAGACGGTGCTCCTTCTACCATCAAGGAAGGCGTTGCCAAGGACGAGGCTGAGAACCTGAAGAAGGTTATCGAAGAGGCCGGTGCCAAGGTAGAGCTGAAGTAATTCAGAATACAGTTTTTCTTAAATACGGTTAGGATCTTCCAAGTAGGTTGGTCCTAACCTTTTTGTGTCTTTTCTACATATAATTAGCCTGATTAGGCTGATGAAGCTTATAAGCCCAGTTGGGCCAATTAAATATTTATATATGACAAAAGTTGTTGATAACAGAGTAAATTTTGCCAGCGTGCATAATCCGCTCCCCTATCCGGATTTTCTCGATGTGCAGTTGAAGTCTTTCCGTGACTTCCTACAGTTGGATACTCCACCTGAAGAACGTAAGAATGACGGTTTGTATAAGGTGTTCGCCGAGAACTTCCCTATCACGGATACGCGCAATAATTTCGTTCTTGAGTTCTTGGACTACTATATCGACCCACCTCGCTACTCTATTGATGAGTGCCTTGAACGCGGTTTGACCTATAGCGTACCTTTGAAGGCCAAGATGAAGCTGTATTGCACAGATCCAGACCATGAGGATTTCGGTACATTTATTCAGGACGTTTTCTTAGGAACAATTCCTTATATGACTTCCAATGGTACATTCGTCATCAATGGTGCCGAGCGTGTCGTTGTTTCACAGTTACATCGTTCGCCGGGTGTCTTCTTCGGACAGGGTGTACATGCTAATGGAACCGTCCTCTACAGCGCACGCATTATCCCGTTCAAGGGTTCATGGATTGAGTTCGCTACCGACATCAACAACGTCATGTATGCTTATATCGACCGCAAGAAGAAGTTGCCTGTAACAACGCTTCTTCGTGCCATGGGATATGAGCAGGATAAAGACATCTTGCAGATTTTCGACCTTGCAGAAGAGGTCAAGGTCAATAAAAAGAACATGAAAGCTGCCATCGGTCGCAAATTGGCTGCACGCGTATTGAAGAGTTGGAACGAAGATTTCGTAGATGAAGATACGGGCGAAGTTGTTTCCATCGAGCGCAATGAGGTCATTATGGAGCGTGAAACAGAACTGACTGAAGACAACATCTCTGAGATATTGGATAGCGGGACCTCTACCGTACTGCTCCACAAAGATGCTGAAACGGCCAACAAGTTCACAATTATTTTCAACACGCTGGCCAAAGATCCAAGCAATTCCGAGAAAGAGGCTGTCAACTACATCTACCGCCAGTTACGTAATGCCGACCCTGCTGATGATGCCAGCGCACGTGAAGTGTTCCAAAATCTGTTTTTCTCTGACAAGCGTTATGACCTCGGTGAAGTTGGTCGCTATCGTATCAACAAGAAATTAGGACTTGATACAGATATGGACACCCGCGTTCTGACCAAAGACGACGTCATTGAGATTATCAAATATCTTATCCAACTGGTTAATTCCAATGCAACCGTCGACGATATCGACCATCTGAGCAACCGTCGTGTACGTACGGTCGGAGAACAATTGGCCAACCAATTTGCTATCGGATTAGCACGTATGAGCCGTACTATCCGTGAACGCATGAATGTTCGTGATAACGAAGTGTTCACACCGACTGATTTGATCAATGCAAAGACCATCTCAAGCGTTATCAACTCGTTCTTCGGAACCAACCCGCTGAGCCAGTTTATGGATCAGACCAACCCGCTTGCCGAGGTAACCCACAAGCGCCGTCTGTCTGCCCTTGGCCCCGGCGGTCTGTCACGCGAGCGCGCTGGCTTCGAAGTCCGCGATGTTCACTATACTCACTATGGGCGCCTTTGTCCCATTGAAAGCCCTGAAGGACCGAATATCGGTTTGATCTCTTCACTTTGTATCTATGCGAAGATCAACGACCTCGGCTTCATTGTAACGCCATATCGTAAAACCTCTAAGGCCAAAGTCGATATGGACAACAAAGATGTCGTTTACCTCACGGCTGAGGAAGAGGAAGAAAAAATCATCGGTCAAGGTAATGCACCACTATCTACAGACGGTACTTTCTTAAAAGATACGGTAAAATGCCGACAAGATGCCGATTATCCGGTTGTAACTCCTGATCAAGTCGACCTCGTAGACGTATCTCCCCAACAGATTGCCTCTGTTTCCGCCTCTTTGATTCCATTCTTGGAACATGATGACGGCCACCGTGCACTGATGGGTTGTAACATGATGCGTCAAGCCGTACCATTGATACACAATGATGCACCTATCGTTGGTACCGGTCTTGAGAAGCAAGTGTGCGAAGATTCACGCACAATGATTACCGCAGAAGGTGATGGTGTCATCGAATATGTTGATGCAACAACGATCCGTATACTTTATGACCGCACAGAAGAAGATGAGTTTGTCAGCTTCGAACCCGCTTTGAAGGAATATCGCATTCCCAAGTTCCGTCGCACCAACCAGAACATGACTATCGATCTTCGCCCCATTTGCGATAAGGGTCAACGTGTGAAGGCCGGCGATATCCTCACAGAAGGCTATGCAACCGAGAACGGAGAATTGGCATTGGGACGCAATCTGCTCGTTGCTTACATTCCTTGGAAAGGCTATAACTATGAAGACGCCGTGGTTATTTCAGAACGTATGGTTCGTGAGGACATACTTACGTCTGTTCATGTTGACGAGTACTCACTCGATGTGCGTGAAACCAAACGCGGCGTGGAAGAGTTTACTGCTGATATTCCAAACGTAAGCGAAGAGGCTACCAAAGACCTTGATGGAAATGGTATTATCCGTGTCGGTGCGCGTGTTGAACCGGGCGATATCCTCATTGGAAAGATTTCTCCAAAGGGAGAGAGCGACCCTTCTCCAGAAGAGAAATTGCTCCGTGCCATCTTTGGAGATAAGGCCGGCGACGTAAAAGACTCTTCCTTGAAAGCCAATCCTTCACTGAGTGGTGTCGTTATTGATAAAAAGCTATTCTCACGTGCCATCAAAACCCGTGAGTCGAAAAAACAGGACAAAGAGCTTTTGACTAAAATCGACGAAGAGTATGAGGCAAAGAATAATGACTTGAAAGACATCCTTGTCGACAAGTTGATGACTTTGACTAAGGGTAAGGTTTCGCAAGGCGTAAAGGATTATACCGGTGCAGAGATTATCACCAAGGGTAGCAAGTTCACGATTACGGCTCTCAAAAATCTCGAATTCGATGGCATCCAAAGCAACAATTGGACGAATGACGACCATACGAACATACTGATTCAGAAACTCATCATGAACTACATCCACAAGTACAAACTGTTGGATGCAGAGATGAAGCGCAAGAAATTTGCAATCTCTATCGGTGATGAGCTTCCTTCGGGCATTCTCCAGATGGCCAAAGTCTATGTTGCCAAGAAACGTAAGATACAGGTGGGCGACAAACTTGCCGGACGCCACGGTAACAAGGGTATTGTTTCAAAGGTAGTACGTACTGAAGACATGCCGTTCTTGGAGGATGGCCGCCCTGTAGACCTGGTATTGAACCCGATGGGCGTACCTTCGCGTATGAACCTTGGCCAGATTTTCGAGGCAATCCTCGGTGCTGCCGGCCAGAAGTTGGGGTGCAAGTTCGCAACGCCGATCTTCGACGGAGCCAAGTTGGAAGACCTGAAAGAATGGACCGACAAGGCCGGTCTGCCAAACCTATGCTCCACTTACATCTATGATGGCGAGACAGGTGAGAAGTTCGACCAACCTGCAACCGTCGGTATCACCTACTTCTTGAAGCTGGGACACATGGTTGAAGACAAGATGCACTCCCGTTCCATCGGTCCGTACTCTCTCATCACGCAACAACCACTCGGCGGTAAGGCACAGTTTGGCGGTCAGCGTTTCGGAGAAATGGAAGTCTGGGCCATCGAAGCCTTCGGTGCAAGCCACGTATTGCAGGAGATTCTGACCATCAAGTCTGATGACACTGTAGGACGTAGTAAGGCCTACGAGGCGATCGTGAAAGGCGATCCCATGCCGACGCCCGGCATTCCAGAGTCTCTCAACGTGTTGTTGCACGAACTTCGTGGTCTCGGTCTGAGCATCAAACTTGATTAATGTGAACACTCCTAATTAAAAGATGAATATGGCTTTTAAGAAAGATTCAAAAGTAAAGAATAATTTTACGAAGATTACCATCGGTTTAGCCTCTCCCGAAGAGATACTGGAAAATTCGTATGGTGAGGTTACCAAGCCCGAAACCATAAATTATCGAACCTATAAGCCCGAACGTGACGGCCTTTTCTGTGAGCGCATCTTCGGTCCCACGCGCGACTATGAGTGCGCTTGTGGCAAATACAAGCGTATCCGTTACAAGGGCATTGTCTGCGATCGATGTGGTGTAGAGGTCACCGAGAAGAAAGTTCGCCGTGAACGGTCGGGGCATATCGAACTCGTTGTCCCCGTTGCACACATTTGGTACTTCCGTTCATTGCCCAACAAGATCGGTTATCTGCTCGGCATGCCGACCAAGAAACTCGATGCTGTCGTTTATTACGAGAAATATATCGTCATCAAGCCCGGTGTCATGGAAGGCAAGAAAGATGCGGATGGTATCGAACTGAACGGCTCACAAAAGATGGATCTTCTCTCCGAAGAAGAATATTTCGACATTCTCGACCATCAAGTCGACCCCAACAACGACTATCTTGACGACAATGATCCCAATAAGTTCATTGCCAAGATGGGTGCAGAGGCCATCTACGATTTGTTGAGAGACCTTGATCTCGACAGTCTGAGTTATGAACTCCGCGACCGTGCCAACAATGACAGCAGTCAGCAGCGCAAGGCCGAGGCGCTGAAACGCTTGCAGGTCGTAGAAGCCTTCCGTGCCTCACAAGGTATCAACAGACCGGAGTGGATGATTTTGAAGATTGTTCCGGTGATTCCTCCCGAACTTCGCCCACTGGTTCCGTTGGATGGTGGTCGTTTCGCAACTTCCGACCTCAACGATCTCTATCGTCGTGTCATCATTCGTAACAACCGTTTGAAGCGACTAATGGAAATTAAGGCACCGGAAGTCATTCTGCGCAATGAAAAGCGTATGCTTCAGGAAGCCGTAGACTCGCTGTTCGACAACTCGCGCAAGGCTTCAGCCGTGAAGAGTGAGAGCAACCGTCCGTTGAAATCCCTGTCCGATTCTCTGAAAGGTAAGCAAGGACGCTTCCGTCAGAACCTCCTTGGCAAGCGTGTCGACTATTCTGCACGCTCCGTCATTGTTGTTGGCCCCGAATTGAAGATGGGTGAATGTGGTTTACCAAAGCTGATGGCAGCCGAACTCTACAAACCGTTCATCATTCGCAAGCTCATCGAGCGCGGCATCGTGAAGACCGTGAAGAGTGCCAAGAAGATTGTAGACCGCCGCGAGCCGGTTATCTGGGATATTCTTGAGAACGTGATGAAAGGTCACCCCGTCATGCTGAACCGTGCGCCGACACTTCACCGTCTGGGTATACAGGCATTCCAGCCCAAACTCATCGAAGGAAAGGCCATTCAGTTGCACCCGCTGGCTTGTACGGCGTTCAATGCCGACTTCGATGGCGACCAAATGGCCGTCCATCTTCCATTGAGCAATGAAGCCGTGCTCGAAGCGCAGATCCTGATGCTTCAAAGTCACAACATTCTCAACCCTGCCAATGGTGCACCTATCACCGTTCCGTCTCAAGACATGGTGCTCGGTCTGTACTATATCACCAAGTTGCGTCCGGGGGCAAAGGGCGAAGGACTCAAGTTCTATGGCCCTGAAGAGGCCATCATTGCTCACAATGAAGGCCGTTGCGACCTGCATGCCAAGATAAATTGCGTGGTTGACGACTTGATTGACGGTAAACCCGTCCGTCATATGGTAGCGACTTCCGTTGGTCGGGTCATCGTCAATCAGATTATCCCTGATGAAGTAGGGTTCTTCAACGACATCATCTCAAAGAAAACCCTGCGTAGCATCATCTCCGATGTCATCAAAGCGGTCGGTATGGCACGTGCCTGCGCATTCCTCGATGGTATCAAGAACTTGGGTTATCGCATGGCCTACACTGCCGGTCTGTCGTTCAACCTCGACGATATCATTATCCCCGAGGAGAAGGCAGGCATCGTCAGCAAGGGACAGACTGAAGTCGACCAGATCAAAGCCAACTACGAGATGGGCTTCATCACCGATACCGAACGCTACAATCAGGTCATCGACGCATGGACACACGTTAACAACGACCTTGGAAACCTCTTGATGAAGCAGATGACAGAGGCCGACCAAGGCTTTAACGCTGTTTACATGATGCTCGACTCAGGAGCCCGTGGTTCAAAAGACCAAATCAAGCAGCTTTCGGGTATGCGTGGACTGATGGCCAAGCCGCAGAAAGCCGGTGCCGAGGGTCAGCAAATCATCGAGAACCCAATTCTTTCCAACTTCAAAGAGGGAATGTCCGTGCTCGAATACTTCATTTCGTCTCACGGTGCCCGCAAGGGTCTGGCCGATACGGCCATGAAGACGGCCGATGCCGGATACCTGACACGCCGTCTTGTCGATGTTTCCCATGATGTCATCATCACCGAGGAAGACTGTGGCACGTTGCGTGGCCTCGAATGTCGGGCATTGAAGAATGGTAACGAGGTCATCTCCACGCTCTACGAGCGCATCTTGGGCCGTGTTTCCGTCCATGATGTCATCCACCCGACAACAGGTGAGGTCATTGTAAGGGCCGGCGAGGAAATCAGTGAGGCCAAGGCCAAGGTCATCGATGAGTCACCTATCGAGATGGTTGAAATCCGTTCGGTGCTTACCTGCGAAAGCAAGCGCGGTGTCTGCATGAAATGTTACGGTCGAAACCTTGCTACTGCCCGCATGGTTCAGCTTGGCGAGGCAGCCGGTGTCATTGCAGCTCAGGCGATTGGTGAGCCGGGTACACAGCTTACGCTGCGAACCTTCCACGCCGGAGGAGTTGCCGGTAACGCCGCAGCCAATGCAAGCATCGTCGCAAAGAACGATGCTAAGGTCGAATTCGACGAGATTCGCACCGTTCCATTCACCGATGAGGACGACAAGGAGTGCCAGATGGTCGTGAGCCGACTGGCCGAAGTACGCTTCATCGACCCGAATACCGAGATTGTTTTGAGCACATTGAACGTTCCCTACGGTTCTTCGCTCTACTTCAAACAGGGCGATCGCGTGAAACAAGGCGACTTAGTGGCCAAATGGGACCCATTCAATGCCGTTATCGTCACCGAATATGCCGGAACATTGAAGTTCAAAGATGTCGTTGAAGGCGTCACCTTCCATGCCGAAACCGACGATACGACCGGTCTGACCGAGAAGATTATCACCGAGGCCAAGGACAAATCGAAGGTTCCTACCTGCGATATCATCGGCGCCAACGGCAAAGTGCTCGGCACTTACAACTTCCCTGTAGGCGGACACGTTGTCGTTGAAGACGGTGCAACAGTCAAAACCGGTGCCACACTGGTAAAGATTCCGCGTGCAGTTGGCGGTGCCGGCGACATCACTGGTGGTCTGCCGCGCGTGACCGAGCTGTTCGAGGCCCGCAATCCGTCAAATCCTGCCGTCGTTTCCGAGATTGATGGCGAGGTGACCATGGGCAAAGTGAAGCGCGGAAACCGCGAAATCATCGTCACTTCCAAGACAGGCGACCAAAAGAAATACCTTGTTGCGCTGTCACGCCAAGTGTTGGTGCAGGAGCATGACGCCGTCCGGGCGGGCACACCGCTGTCAGATGGTATCATCACACCAAGCGATATCCTTGCCATCAAGGGTCCGACGGCCGTTCAGGAATACATCGTTAACGAGGTTCAGGACGTATATCGCCTGCAAGGAGTGAAGATCAATGATAAGCACTTCGAGATTATCGTGCGCCAGATGATGCGTAAAGTGCGCATTGATGACCCGGGTGACACCACGTTCCTCGAGCAGGAAATGGTCGATAAGCTCGACTTTGCCGAGGAGAACGACCGCATTTGGGGCAAGAAAGTAGTGACCGACGCCGGAGACTCTGAAGTTCTGAGGCCCGGACAAATCATTTCGGTCCGCAAACTGCGCGATGAGAACTCCTCACTGAAGCGCCGTGACCTGAAACCCGTTCAGGTGCGCGATGCCGTTGCAGCCACATCGACCCAGATTCTACAAGGCATCACGCGTGCGGCCCTTGCAACCAAGAGTTTCATGAGTGCCGCTTCGTTCCAAGAGACCACCAAGGTGCTCAACGAAGCAGCCATCCGTGGCAAGCAAGACCGGCTCGAAGGCATGAAAGAGAACGTCATCTGCGGCCACTTGATTCCTGCGGGAACGGGTCTCCGCCAGTGGGACAAGCTCATCGTTGGCTCGAAAGAGGAATACGAACGCATGCAAGCCAACCGCAAGAATGTGCTCGACTTCTCCGAACAGAGCGTCGTTACGGAATAAATTTCCGTTAAGATAGCTATGAAAAAAGGCTATGACATTTATTGTCATAGCCTTTTTTGTTTTTCAATATCAGTCCTATTACCGCGCAATATAACCCATTTCGTCGCGCAATATGGCTGAGATTGTACTGTAAAATGGCTGATATTGAAATGCAGGATATAAGTTATTGATTTCCAATGATTAGTCCTTAAACTTTTGTTCTCTTAACGGCAAGCGGTATATCAAAGAAAATCATAGGATATCCAAGAATATTTTATAACTCAATATAGCTGAAATTGCAATGCAATGGGGCCAAGGCGGGTATGTAGGGACGCACGACTCGTGCGTCCGCTCAAGCAGAATAGCAAACGAATATGCATGGTTGTTAGGGCAAACACATGGGCCGTACATCCCTGCATACATTCGCATAACCCATAATCTCACTCATCTTGCGCTCCGACATGAGTGCGCTTGCATTGGGACACAAGCTGCAAAATGGGGCTATCGCTTGCCCGTAATGGCATAAAACACCTGCTTATGCCATGGACGCGAAAGGATTCTATTGAGCTGATCCTTGTATCGTTTCACCGTTTTAAGGTAAAACTCCTCGAAATAAGTGTCTTCGTTCTTCAGTATATGAATCAAGGCTGCCTCCGTATACTGCTCCATGATGGCCGCATCGCGCGTGATATTGCCGCCATGTATCCTGTACATCACGAGTGGTTTGTCGATGAAACACACCTTGGGGTGGCGTTTGAACACCTCCAGCCACATTACCCAGTCTTCTTTCGCCCGCAGGAAATCCTTGAAAGTGAGCCCGCGCAGTATCTCTTTCGTAAAACAAAAGCAATGCGGAGGCACCGTGAAATCGATGTCCCATTGCAGCAACAGGTTCTTATACGTGAAGTCGTACCTCGACAAATCGCTGAAAGGAGGCTGCGGCTTGCCGTTATGTTCTTCCGAAAAATTCGTGACCACGACATCGCATTTCTCCCTTTCGAAAGCCTTCACGCTCTCTTCGAGCTTTGTTGGTCGCAGGATATCGTCACCGTCTAAGAACTGGATCCATTCGCCTTCGGCCTTACTCAATCCCGTATTGCGTGCGCCGGCGCACCCTTTGTTCGCCTGAAACACATACTTGAAGCGGGCATCTTTCGCTTGCCATCCCTTGGCAATCTGGGCCGAAGTGTCGGTAGAACCGTCGTCAACGATGATACATTCCCAATCGGGACAAGTCTGCTGGGCCACACTGTTCAGGCATTCGTCGAGGAAAGCCTCTTGATTGTAGCACGTTACGATAACTGATGTCTTCATGTCTTACTGTTTGTTGCCTGATATGGAGGTAGGTCCAAGGCATACCTCAACCAGTTTGTGAAACTATATTTTTGCTTGATTTCTTCGGAAAGCGGCATGTAAGGACCCGCAAGGAATGCTCCAAGTCCATCGAAGCAGCCGTCTTCGACCACAAAAATGTTCTCCGGACGATAGAAGTCATACCGTTTGACACTCTTATTGTCGGTAATCAGCTTCTTACTATACCTGATAGCCTCGAACACCCTGAACGATAATCCACTGTGTTCGCAGGCCTTGATGTCGAGCAGTATACCTGCTTTTTGCGACGCTTTCAGGTAGGTAAGGAAGTCGACTCCCTTCTTTGAAAAGGTGATAATGGGGTGTTCGAACGCCACTGAACGCCACCCCAGCACCAAATGAATGTTCAACGTGAGGTTGTATTTCTGGAGTTCGTCTACCATCTTCAGCAGCGAGCCCACGCGGTTCTCTAAATAAGCCCCCGCATACATTACTTCCGTGGGGTTCACCTCTACATTGGGCATCGGAAAATCGAAGTAGAAATTGGTACACGACAGCAGGTTCGGGTAGCGCGACTTGTACTTTGGCGCGTCATTGGGGTCGAAAACAAAGAAGCGATCAAAGCAAGGTATCACCTCAAACACCCGCGGAAACCGCTCCAAACCGTCCCATTGGTAGCCCGTCGTCTTGACGGCAACGCGCAACAGCTCGTCGATGGTCGCCGGTTCCAGCATGTCGGGACGCATCACAATGGCATAGTCGAAATACTTCGAGTGGAAACGCCGCAGCACCTGCCCCACCCTTTTGGAATAATAAGCGGCTGCTATCCGCTTTTTATACTCCTTTCGGCCGAGAATATGCTTCAGCACGAAATTCACCATCAGCGTCTTGAACGTGTGCCTGAACTTGGGAGCCAGCACAATGGCCTTGTTGAACCCCAAATATTTGAGGTTTTTCTCGATGGCCTTGTAGAGTTCGAACTCCGGGGGCAATATGACGACGAGCTTCTTATCGTGATTTGTCATTTCATTAAACTTTACCAAACTCCGCTACAGTAGGAAAAATAGCTCGCTTTGGGCTAACAGACAATGGCAAAAGTCGTGCCACGACCTGTCGTTCGTGCCGGGTTGGCATAGAATTTTCTCGTATTTATAACGGAAAATCCTTGCATTTATTTCGTAAAAACGGGTTCTTGTCTCGCAGTAAAACCCGTTTTCGGTGGGTCTTGCAGCTGAATTGGCAAGCAATCTGATGGACAACTATTGCGCTGTCGGCTAGAAATAGCTTACAAGAGCCTTTAGTTGATATTACTCGCAAGGAAACATCGACGAGCAAGAAGCCTGAGCGGACGCACGAGCCGCACGTTCCAACATACCAACGAGGAAGCATTGGGGAGCAAGCTGGGCAGACCTTCTGCAAGATTGACACTATTCTTGGGGAGAATATTCTTATTATTCGATGTTTTAATCCTGTTTTTTCAGTAACTTTGCAAGCGCATGAAATATGTCGAGGTCGTACTTCCGTTGCCCTTGGACGGGCTTTTCACCTATTCCGTTGCCGGAGACTCGGAGACAATGGTAAGGGAAGGCTGTCGTGTACTCGTGCCGTTGGGCAAGAGCAAGCGGTATGTCGGCATCGTGATGCACGTGGTTGAGGTGGAACCCGCGTTCGATGTGAAGCCGATTGTAGCGGTGGTCGACCGACAACCCATCTTGCTTCCCCGGCAAATGCGGCTGTGGCAATGGATTTCCGACTACTATCTTTCGCCCTTGGGCGACATCTACAAGGCGGCGTTGCCGGCGGGATTGAAGGCCGAGGAGGGCTATAAGCCGAAGACGGAGACCTATGTCACGCTCGCTGAAGCCTACCGTAGCGAGCAAGCCTTGCATGTAGCCCTGAACATTTTGGCGCGTGCCACGAAGCAATTCAAGGCCTTTACGGATTTTCTTTCGCTGTCGCATTGGGACTCACTGTCGGGAAATACGGCGCAAGAACCATTGACTGAACTCACACGCGAAGAGCTGATGAACGCCGCGAACTGCTCTTCTACGGTCGTCAAGGCGCTCGTCGACCGCAAAATGCTCAGCCTTTACGAGCGAGAAGTGGGACGACTGAACACTTCCGAGGAGGCACAGGCCAAGCAAATAAAGCCTTTGAGCGAGGCGCAGGCCAAGGCTTTCTCGGCTATCTGTGCGCAGTTTGCGACGAAGAACGTCGTGCTGTTACACGGTGTTACGTCGAGCGGCAAGACCGAAATCTATGTGCATCTCATTCAACAAGAGCTCGATCGGGGCCGACAGGTGCTCTATTTGTTGCCCGAAATCGCCTTGACCGTGCAGATGATGAGCCGACTGAAAAAGGTTTTCGGCAGTCGTTTGGGCATTTACCACTCTAAATACAGCGACGCCGAACGCGTTGAAATCTGGAAAAAACAGCTTTCTGATGCGCCTTACGACATTATTTTGGGTGCGCGCAGTGCCGTTTTTCTTCCTTTTAAAAGCTTGGGACTCGTGATTATCGACGAGGAACACGAGACGAGTTTCAAGCAACAAGAGCCGTCTCCCCGCTATCATGCACGCAGTGCGGCCATCATGCTGGCGGCAATGTACCAAGCCAAGACCTTGCTCGGCACGGCTACGCCCTCGATGGAAAGCTATTTTAATGCGCAGCAGGGCAAATATGGGCTCGTGACGCTCTCCACACGGTTTAAGAACATCGGGCTGCCTGAAATCGAAGTCGTGGACATTAAAGACCTGCAACACCGAAAGATGATGACAGGACCATTCTCTCCTCGCCTGTTAGAGGCCATACGCAAAGCGATGTCCGAAGAAAAGCAAGTCATTTTGTTTCAGAATCGCCGCGGTTTCGCGCCAAGAATAGAATGTAAAGACTGCGGTTGGGTGCCGAAATGTACGAACTGCGACGTCACACTCACCTATCACAAGCAGTTCAACCAGCTCTCCTGCCATTATTGCGGCTTCACATACGGCGTTCCGGAGACGTGTCCCAAGTGCGGCGGCGTGCATCTCACGGGGCGAGGTTACGGCACAGAGAAGATAGAAGACAAGGTGAGAGAACTCTTTCCCGAGGCCCGCATCGCCCGAATGGACCTTGATACGACGCATACACGCAATGCCTACGAGCGGATTATCGACGACTTCTCGGCCGGCCGCACGAATATTCTCATCGGAACACAGATGATTAGCAAGGGACTTGACTTCGATAACGTCAATGTGGTGGGCATTCTCGATGCCGACGCCATGCTCAACTATCCCGATTTCCGTGCCTACGAACATGCTTTCATGATGATGAGCCAAGTGAGTGGGCGTGCTGGTCGGAAAGGTCGGCGCGGATTGGTCGTCCTACAGACCAAGAATGCAGACCTACCTGTTATCAATCAGGTGGTGAACCACGATTTCAAAGCGTTCGCCCGCGACTTGCTTGACGAGCGATCGCTGTTCCATTATCCGCCTTTCTACCATTTGGTGTACGTCTACCTCAAGCATGCCAAGAACGAAGTGGTAGAAACGGCCTCGCTGGAGATGGGCGGTCGGCTCCGACAATACTTTGCCGACCGTGTACTCGGGCCCGACAAACCCGCCGTAGCCCGTGTGAAGACGATGCATATCCGTAAGATTGTCATCAAACTTGAGAGCAGTATCGACCGAAACCGAGTGCGAGAGGCCTTACGTTACGTCCAAAAACAAATGATGCAGGACAAGCATTACGCCGCCCTGCACATATATTATGATGTCGATCCGCTGTAGATGCGACGTCAATCTCAGAAGTTGATGTCCACTCCGGCCCCGAATACATTGTTGTTTCGGTTGAAGTCGGCCTTGTAAGTGAGTGGTGTTCCGCCCAAGTTCTCGGTCTTATCGCTCTTGAAATGACTGTAGAACGTGTGGAAGTAGGCCAGATTGAGATCTACTTTCTTGCTTAGATGCAAACAGACACCTGCTCCGACAGAGTTGGAATTGGTAACAAACGACTTATCGTCCATGTATTCCTTGGTCAAACCATAGCTTGTGTTCTGCCAACCTGCGCTAACGGTCACCATTTTGCTTGCATCAAACTCCACACCGGCATTCCATTCCACCGTACCCCGCTTGAGTTTGTCCTCACGGTGCTGATATGAGGTGGCTTGCTTATCGAAAAAGTAATGGAACCCCGCGTTGATTTTCAACCCATCGACAGGAGTATAGCCCGCACCCACAGCAAGATAGGCCGGAATATCGCTCGCTATCTTCTTTCCGTCAGCAAATTCGCCGGTCGCTTCTTCTATCTTCTGGTCGAATTGCGTCTTGATGGCCTGCATTGCTCCTGAAATTTGAGGATTGGTCAGCACGGCTTGGGCCTGAGCAGCCGTCATTCCGGCCTTTACAAACATCACTCCCAAGGTGTTGGGCAGGTTACCGATACTTGGCAACTGGTTCACGGCCTCGTTCTTCAGGCGCATTCGGGTCTTGAACTCATATTTTGCGGCAAAGTTCCAGCGACCTGTTTTGTAGTCGATACCAAGAACAGGAGTGAAGCCCACGCCCGTTTGGTCACAGTTCAGCTGAATGTCCGAAGCATTTGTCTTGCTGGCGTCGAGCATTGTATAGAGCGGCACTTTTCCAACCCTGATATTACGCACGTAACCATAGTAGTTGCTCATGGCATATACGCCGCGAACGCCGGCAAATACGCTCAGGTCGGGGCGCAAACGATAGGCCGTTCCGAGCGAAAGACTGTAATAATACTGCCGACCACGCATATAACTGTCGAAAGCATAGGTGCCTTGCGTGCCAAACATACGGTCGCTGCTCAGTCCTAAACGGCTTCCTGTGGCGTGATCCAAGGCCTTTGCCAATCCGGAAACGCCCATTCCAATCTCACCGACAATCTTTTCAAACGACCCAAGACCGTTATCAAAGGTGCATTTTCCGCCACCTCCGGTCACACCGAACATGGCTTGAAACGAAAACTTCTTCCAGTTGTAGGCAACCTGAAAGGATGGGAGCACCGGTGCAAAGGCCGTTCCCTTGAATTCACGTGTGGTTGAGGCGTTGTTTTGGTTATGTCCGAAGAGCAGATAGTCGTTGTTGATCGTTCGGCTTTGGAAAACAAGCTGCCAATTCAATGAAAGATGCAACCCATCTTCCATAAATGCCACGCCAGCAGGGTTGGAATACACACCATCGATGCCGATGGAAGCCTCACGGCTCAACATTCTGTCGAAGGCTACATTTTGATTGGTGTTCGTCAGCAGGCCACCTGCCCACGTTGTTTGCGACGCTGAGATTGCAATTGCAATGAAAGCGAATTTTAATTTATTCATCTTTAAAAATCTTAATGAAATTCGTCGCAAAGTTATCTATATTGTTCTGAATGTCGATATAATTGTCGTTTATTTTAAAATCAGTTAACGTAACGAGGCATTATTCTTGCGCAAATCTCCTTTTTTGTGCAGGAATGTGGACGCAGTTGATAATAAATGGGGAGCATTTGTTGTTTGATTGTTGACGCATTTGATAAACCATGCGAGCAAATATGCACATTTATTTGAGTGGACGCACGAGCCGTGCGTCCCTACATACAATCAAAATGGTTCGTCGCATCAGTCCGATTGATAATCAACGACTTATATATTGCTTTTCAATCTCACCCATTTTACCGCGTAAAATAGGTGAGATTAGCGTGCAAGATGGGTGAGATTAGCGTGCAAAACAGCTGAAGTAACACAGCGAAAAAATGGAGAGTGGTGCACTTCCTCTTCATTTTAAGGAAGCATGCATGCGATTGCCGGTGAGTTGATAGGGTTATGAAGGCAATTTGCATTATCTTTTTAAGGAAACACGCATGGGGTTATTGAGGCTAAAGTGCGATGTCGCCAAGAATTCTTTCAGTGGATCCGATACGGCTTTTCACGAATTCTCCGGCATTGCGGCCAGTGGATTGCAGGAAAGAAGCATCGGTTTCGAACCGCATCATGAGGGTGCTGAACGCCTGATAGTCATCGATTTCAAAGCCACCCTGCGCCGTCATCAGGCCTTGAGCTTCTTGGAAATGCTTGTTATTTGGCCCGATGATGACGGGAATATCCCACACCGCGGCCTCCAAAACGTTGTGAATGCCCACGCCGAAGCCGCCACCCACATAGGAAACCGTACCGTAATGATAAATCGAAGAAAGCAACCCGAAGCAGTCGATGAGCAGCACATCGGCCGCAGAAACATTGGTTTCGGTGGCCTCCGAATAGCGAATCACCCGCCTACCTTTTAGCAAATCGAGGATTTCAGCAATGTGTTCCTCACTGACTACGTGTGGGGCCACGATGACTTTCCAGTCTTTATGCGTCGAGAAATACTTGAGGAAAATCTCTTCATCGGGCAACCATGACGAGCCGGCCACAAAGACTTTCTGCGCGCCGGCAGTGAACTTCTCGACGAGGGGCAGCCGTTTGCTGGCCTCTTTAATCTGGAGCACGCGGTCGAAACGCGTGTCGCCGACAACCTCAACTGCCGTTATTCCCAACCTACTCAGCAGAAGTTTGCTCTCTTCGTTCTGCACAAAGAAGCGCGTAAAGCACTTCAATACGCGCCCATAGCTGCGCCCATACCACTGAAAGAAAATCTGATCGGGACGGAAAATGCTGCTGACACTGTAGGCAGGAACGCCACGATGTTGAAGAATGTGGAGGTAGTTGTACCAGAATTCATACTTGATGAAGAAGGACATCACGGGCCTTACCGCCCTAAGAAAGCGGCGGGCGTTGCGTATGGTGTCCAAAGGCAGGTAGCAAATGATGTCGGCTCCGTCGTAGTTTTTGCGCACTTCGTAGCCCGAAGGCGAGAAGAACGTGAGCAAAATCTTATACTCCGGGTGCTCGTTCCGAATGCGTTCGATCAGCGGGCGCCCCTGTTCGAACTCACCGAGTGAGGCTGCATGGAACCAAACATACCGGGCATCGGGGTCTACTTTCGCCTTCAACAGTCGGATAGCCTGCCGTTCTCCGGCCCACATCTTTTTGACTTTCTTGTTGAAAAGGCTTGCTACAGCCACTCCGAACAAATAAAGATAGATTACGATTTGATACACGACCTTCTGTTGGTTTTGTCATTTTATGATGTTGCAGCCTTATTTCAGCACGTCGATAGCCTTGTGCAACCGCTTCAAGGTTTCTTCTTTTCCCAAGAAAGCAGAGATGTCGAACATGCCGGGGCCCTTGCCTTCGCCGACCAGCGTCAGGCGGAAAGCATTCATGATGTCGCCTAATTTGTAGCCTTTGTCCTCGACCCATTTCATCACGACAGGCTCCTGACCTGCCACGGTGAAGTCTTCAATGCCCTCGAGCACAGTTGCCAGCTCGCTCATCTGCCGGGCCGAATAGTCCTTCCAACGCTTTTTCACCGTCTTTTCGTCGTATGCCGACGGTGCAATAAAGAAGAACGAGCAAAGCGGCCACAGCTCTTTCACGAAGTTGACACGGTCTTTCATCATGTGAACCACCTGTGTAATGCGCTCCAAAGGCTCATCGACTCCATTGTTGGCAACGATAGGTGCGAAGAGTGTCGCTATCTCTTCGTCGCTCTTTTTCAAGATATATTCGTGGTTGAACCATATTCCTTTCTTGTAATCGAACTTGGCTCCGTGGAGCGAACACTTGCTGATATCGAAGGCATCTACAAGTTCTTCGAGGGTGAAAAGCTCTTGTTCGGTTCCCGGATTCCAGCCCAACAAGGCCAGAAAGTTAATGACAGCCTCGGGGAAATAGCCGCTTTCGCGATAGCCCGAAGCCACTTCTCCGGTCTTGGGATCGTGCCATTCCAACGGGAAAACAGGAAAACCGAGCCGATCTCCGTCGCGTTTGCTCAGCTTGCCTTTGCCTTCTGGCTTGAGCAACAAGGGCAGATGGGCAAACCGGGGCATCGTTTCTTCCCAACCGAATGCCTGATAAAGTAACACATGGAGCGGTGCACTGGGTAGCCATTCCTCGCCTCTGATGACGTGGGTTATCTGCATCAGGTGGTCGTCGACAATGTTTGCCAAGTGGTAGGTGGGCAGTTCGTCGGCACTTTTGTAGAGCACCTTGTCGTCGAGAATGTCGCTTTTGACGACCACTTCGCCGCGAATCATGTCGTTGACACGCACCTCCTTGCCCGGTTTTATCTTGAAACGAACGGTATATTGTGCGCCATTGGCCATCAGTTGCTGCGTTTCGGCAGGCGAGAGTGTCAGCGAATTGCGCATCTGCGAGCGCGTATGGGCATCATATTGGAAGTTCTTTATCTCGCTTCGCTTGGCTTCCAGCTCTTCAGGCGTGTCGAAAGCGAGGTATGCTTTGCCTGCATCGAGTAGCTGTTTCACATAGTCTTTGTAGATTTCGCGACGTTCGCTCTGACGGTATGGCCCGTGGTTTCCGCCGAAACCTACGCCTTCATCGAACTTGATTCCAAGCCAACGGAACGACTCGATGATGTATTCTTCGGCGCCGGGAACAAAGCGATGTGAGTCGGTATCCTCTATTCTGAAAACAAATTCGCCCCCGTTACGACGTGCAAAAAGGTAGTTATAGAGGGCCGTGCGCACACCGCCGATATGCAAAGCACCCGTAGGGCTGGGCGCAAAACGCACCCTTACTTTTCTTTCTGACATTTCTTCTGACGATATTTTTGTGCAAATTTAATATATTTTTTTCAGTTTTGCGTATTTTTTTAGTATTTTCGCAGGGTAAACCAAATGCAATCGAATGAATATATTCAAGAAATATAAGCGCGATTATTGGCGCAATGCGACCATACGCCTTACTTTAATCTTCGTCACAGTGGTCATTATCGTGTGGTTCATGCCCCGCAATTACGGTCAACAACTGCGCTATGACATTGGGAAACCCTGGATGTACGGTTCTTTTATCGCCAAGTTCGACTTCCCAATCTATAAGACCGACGAAGCTATCAAGGCTGAACAAGACTCGGTGATGAAGACGTTTCAGCCCTATTATAATTACAACAGCAAGCTGGAAAAGGAAGAATTACGACAGTTCTACCATGATTTCAGCACGGGAATAGAGGGCGTTCCGGCTCCTGTCGTACGCGAATTGGCCAACCATTTGCACCGACTTTATCAGGCAGGTATCATCAGTACGCCCGAATATAACGGTATTGCACGCGACACAACCGGCATGGTTCGCATCGTCAACGGCAAGGAAGCCAAGAGCGTTTCCATCAAAAACATCTATTCAACCATGGCGGCTTACGAGTCGTTGTTGCACAATCAGATGCTCGTTCCCTATCGTTCTATCCTGCAACGCTGCAATCTGAACGACTATATCTCGCCCAACCTGACCTATGACAAAGAGCGATGTGAGGCCGAGAAGGCAGACCTTTTGGGAAGCATTCCCTTGGCCGGAGGCATGGTGATGAGCGGACAGAAGATCATTGACCGGGGCGAAATTGTCAACGATTACACCTATCGGGTGTTGAGTTCCTTTGAGCGTGAGATGCAAAGACGTAAGGCCACGGAGGCCGAAATCACCAATACATTGATCGGACAAATCCTGTTTGTCACCCTGTTGGTGGCCATCTTCACCCTCTATCTGCATCTCTTCAGAAAAGATTATTTCCAGAAATCGCGCAACATTGCCATGCTTTATGCCATCATTACGGTATATCCTATCTTGGTATCTCTGATGGTCAGTCACAGCATTTTCAATGTTTATATCATCCCATTTGCCATTGCTGCCATCTTTGTTCGCGTGTTCATGGACTCCCGAACGGCCTTTATCGTGCACGTGGTGATGGTGCTTTCCTGCGCAGTAGTGGTCAAATATCAATACGAATTCATCATTATTCAGCTCATGGCTGGCCTGATTGCCATCTATTCATTGCGCGAATTGTCAAGTCGTTCGCAATTGTTTAAGACGGCACTCTTCGTCACAACGGGGAGCATCGTGGTCTATATTGCCTTGCAACTCATGCAGAGCAACGACTTCTTAAAAATGGACCGCGACATGTATATCTTCTTTATCGTCAACGGAGTCCTGCTGTTGTTGGCCTATCCGCTGATGTTCCTGATTGAGAAGATGTTTGGTTTCGTCTCCAATGTGACGCTCATCGAACTTTCAAATACCAACAAAGGCGTGCTGCGCGACCTGAGTGAGATTGCACCGGGCACCTTTCAGCACTCCATTACGGTGGGAAACATCGCCGCAGAGATAGCGAACTGCATCGGAGCCGACAGTCTTTTGGTGCGTACCGGTGCCCTCTATCACGACATAGGAAAGATGGCCAACCCCGTGTTCTTCACCGAAAACCAAGCCGGAGTGAACCCCCATGACAACATGAGCTACGAGGATAGTGCCAAAATCATCATCAGTCACGTGACCGAAGGCCTGAAACTGGCCGAGAAAAACAACCTGCCCACCATCATCAAAGACTTTATTTCAACCCACCACGGGCGCGGTGTCACCAAGTTCTTTTATATCAAATACAAGAACGAACACCCCGATGAAGCGATCGATATGGAGAAGTTCACCTATCCCGGTCCCAATCCTTTCACACGCGAGCAGGCTATTCTGATGATGTCCGATGCCGTGGAAGCAGCCTCACGTTCATTGAATGAATACACCGAAGAGAGCATCAGTCAACTTGTAGACAGGCTTATCGACGGACAAGTTGCCGATGGTTTCTTCACAGAATGCCCCATCACGTTCCGCGACATCACGCTGGCCAAGAAGATTATCATCGCCAGATTGATGGCCATTTACCACACGCGAATACAGTATCCCGAACTGAAGCCGAAGGCGAAAGAGGAGAAATAGAGTGCTCACCTCCGCCTATGCCGAAGAAAGGAGAGGCCGAGCTTGTGTGCAAGACTTGTCAGATGCGGTTTTTTTTAGCCAAATTGCAACACGATTTCAGTCCTATTACGCGGTAATATGAGCCATTTCACCGTGCAATAGGACTGAAATTAAAACGAGAATAAGTTGTTGATGGTCAAAATTCACTCACTCTTCATCGGTTTTCCCAGATAACTGATGCTCAAAGTGTGTTCTTTCGCGTCGGCACCTGCCACACGTCCATTCTCAACATGCAGTGAGAAGACGGTCTCGGGCGTGCCCGTTATCTTCAGACTGCCCGAAAGGAAGACGGGAACATCCGTCAAATGGGGGTCAGAAACGGTGTCGATGACCTGCCGTCCATCTGTTGCATAGTAATCCACCACCCAATAAAACCCACTGTGGTTCTCTTCCTTCCTGACAAGGCCCACGGTCCTGTCCGCATGAACGTTCGTGTTCCACTGCACCTCCACGCACTCGTTTGCCGAGAGATAGAGACAGAGGCTGTAGTTGCCGTCGTCATCGTCTTTATATTCGGTTCTGACCACCTGTTTCTTCACATTGTCGATGATGATTTCATTTGCCCGACCCACCGTTTCTTCGTTCTTCCGGCCGGTTATACGGGCAGCCAACACCTTGTTCCGTCTGATTTCGTTGGCTATGGCAAACAATCTTCCTGCCATACTTCCTTGCAAATCGTTTATTCTCATAATGTCATTCGCCCCCGTTATACCCTCCTTATTGACAAGGGAACGCCGTGTCGGGGCTCGGGCGTTTAGATCATTACATTTAACTTTCTTCTTTTTATTTATTTGATTCGGATAGATTTATTCGCCCTGCAGTCTCATTAACTCGGCAGGGCGAATACTCAAAGGAGCCCGCGCCAGCCCCCTACTTCTTCACCTCGGCCGTGCCGTCAATCCTCACGGCAAACGTGTGGGCATTGCCGTCGCCCGTCTTGCCGTTGCTCTTGCCCACTTGGGCCGTGGTGACGTCCACACGATAGCGGCCGCTCTCCATGTCGATGTCGTAGAGCAGGGTGCCGGCCTTGCATTTCTGATCTTTGCCCACGTTGGTAGTGAAGAAGACGCAGCTGCCGTCTTTGTCGTAAGACACAACCCAATAGACGTCGCTCTCGCGGGTCATGTCGTTGACCCTCTTGTTGCCCTCCGCAACGAAGTACACGCAGAGCATCTCCTTACCCGCCGCGTCGAACTGCAGGGCGAGGAAGTGTTTGTCGTCGACATACTTCATGATGGTGGCCTTGACGACGGTCTTCCGGACTCCGTCTATCAAGATGCCTTTCTCGCTGGGCTCTTGCCCGATGCCACCCGTATCGGGCTTCTCATTCTTGCCCTTTTTTCCTTTTTTGTCTTTGGGTTTCTCGCCGTCGCCCGTTCCGGGTTTCTTCTTGTTTGCGGCCTTGCGCAGGGCGAGGGTGAGATGACTGTCGGCCACCATCTTGTTGTAGCGGGTGATAAGGTCAGCCAGCCCAACCGTATCGGGCAACAGGTCGGCCAGCGACTGCATGCGCAGCACCACGGCATTGACAGCCTCATCGGTGGCAGCGCGCAGCCTTTTCAGGTCGAACTCTTTGCTGGGCGGTGTGGCCGAATAGTGTTTGAGGAACATGGCCGCAAAGGCTTCGTTGTCGGCCACGAGCTGGTCGAGGTCGGCCTTCGCGCCGATTTTGGTCACGAGGGGCTTGTACTTGGCACTGTTCAGGTCGTCGGCAAGGTTACGGATACCCGACGTTTCCTTATTGTTGCTCTGCGCCGCCAATTCGGGATAACGCCTCATCACCTTTTCCACCTCGTCGGCCGCAGCCTGCACATCAGTCGCACGGCGATGCCTGGCCGCCCGAACCGTGAATTGCAGGGCACGATACGACTCGTCGCGGGCAGCGTCGAGCTGCCGTATCTCTGTGATGAACTCCTTCCCGCGGGGCAGGTTCAGTGCCTGCTCTTCTTTGTCGATGCAGGTTTTGAGTGCAGGCAACAATGCGTTAACTTTTTCGATGTTGGCCTCCGTGCAAATGGCATGCAGGTTGATGGCAAACTGTGAATGCTCCAAGTTTTGGAGAGCAACCTTCTTAAAACTGTTCACTTTCATGATGGTTAGTTATTTAATTGTTAATCGAATGGACTCTGCCGTGGCAGAAGTGTCGTTTTTTTAATTTTCATTGTCGCCTTCCATGGAAGACGAATGTTTTTTGTTTCTTTTTTTAATGTCTTCCATGGAAGACAAGAGTTATTTCTTGCTTTTATTGTCGTCTTCCATGGAAGAAAAGAGGTGATTGTTAAAAAATCCTTTGTCTTCCATGGAAGACGACCGTCCTTTTTACATTTTTTTATTTCTCCCGTGGAAGAAAACATTTTCTGTTAAAATATCCTTCGTCTTCCATGGAAGACGAGCGTCTTTTTTACATTTTTTCATTTCTCCCATGGAAGACGGGCGTTTTTTCTCTGTTCAACTCCTTTCCGCCGTGGTGGAAGCCCCGCGCCCCTTTGATTTCCTTGTTTCGGGGGGGATTGGCGTTTTATGCCTTTGTCATCGGGCCGCTGTAGCTCAATACGAGGGTATGCTCCTTGCCGTCGGTGCCTTTTACGCGCCCGTTTTCGAGCTTGATGTTAATGGTGCCTTTGGGGTCGCCGCTCATGGTGAGCGTGCCGGTTTTGAAGACGGGGTAATCCTGTCGGTCGGGCTTGCCCCAAGTTTCAATGATTCGCTTGCCGTTGGCATCATAGTAATTTACCGTCCAATAGAACTTTCCTTTGTGCTCCTTTTCCTTTTTGGTCAGGTCGACGGGGCTGCCGGTCATGTGCAGGTCTTTGTTCAGAAATATTATCACCTTTTCCTTACGGTCGGCCGAGAGGTAGAGGTAGAGGCTGTAGTTGTCGTTGCCGTAGTCTTCGTATTCGGTCATGAGGATGGGCTTCTTCGTGCCGTCGATGGTTACGGTACCGGCTCTGGGTGCGGGCGGGGGAGGTGTTCCGCCGCCGTTGTCGTCGTCGTCACTACTCGAGCAGGCGGTAAACGCCGCGCTCATCATTACCACTGCTGCAAGGGCGAAAGCTGCTTTCGCACAGCTTGCAAAAAAACTTGTTGTTTTCATAAATATTCGTGCCCCCCTGTTAAAAACTCCTTTCGGAGTAACGCCGTGTCGGGGCCTCGGGCGTTGGGTTGTTGATATTAAAAATATGTTTTGTTGTTCTTTTCGGGAAAATCCTTTATCTTTGCATCATCATCTATATGTTACGATTATGACAAGCATGGAACTCAACCAAGAACTTTTCCGTCAACTCGCTATCGTTGCAAGCGACGAGAATCTCATGCGCAAGACCATCAAGGCCATCAAGCGCATCATAGAGAAGAAAGAAGAACAGGATACCACGGAGATGACCCGCGAGCAATTCATGGCGCGCGTGGAACAAGCCGAACGTGGCAAGACTCTCCATTTTGATAGCGTTGAAGACATCGACCGATACGTGCGCAGCTTATGAGATACGACGTGCAAATCAAGGAGCAGGCTGCCGACGATCTGAAACGCCTTCTGCGTAGCGAACCGAAAGCCTACAACAAGGCGCTGCAACTGATAACCGAACTTTATGAACATCCCACCAGCGGCACAGGGCATCCCGAACCACTGAAAGGCTACGGTGCCAACTGCTGGAGCCGACGCATCACGCAGAAGCATCGATTGGTTTACGATATCCGCGCTACAGAAGTAGTGGTGATTGTGCTCACGGCTTTCGGCCATTACAACGATAAGTAGTTCTTGCCACTCTTCTCGCTTCGCTTTCATTACGCTCGATAGTTTTTCCATTTCTTCCCTTGGGTTATCTCCCTCACCCGTCTTCGCCGATGTTCCAGCAGGCGGGTGAGGGATTTTTCGTGTCGCGCGGGTGTTTACTTTTCCGCTGTTCCTTTATAGCTGATGGCGAGGGTGTGCTTCTTGCCGTCGCCAAAAAGCCCCGACGGTGTCGTTATCTCTCCGCCGGTGAGCTTCACCTCCACATCCTTCGTGGCGGGATTGACGTTGAGTTTCATCGTGCCGTTCGAGAACTTGTAGTCATCATTTTTCGCCTCTTGGCCGGAGAAGAGCCATTTAGAGCCTTTAAGTACCGTTACGCTCCAGCCGTCGCTTTCTTTGGTTTTCTGCTCGGTGAGGTTGATCTGCTTGCCGTTGTGCATCGAAGTCTCGAGCGCGATTAACACAGTAGTGGCTTCTTTTCCGGCTTCAAGTTCCAGACTTAGCCAATAATAATGGGGGTTGTCTCCTACATTGGTCAGCGTTGCCTTTTCAACTTTTATCTCCACGCCGTCGAGGGTAACAGTCTGCGCCTTGGGTTCGGGCAGGTTGTCGTCGTCACTGTCTTTCGAGCACGAGGTGAACACTGCGCTCATCATCACTACTGCTGCAAGGGCGAAAGCTGCTTTCGCTGCGCTTGCCAAAAAACTTGTTGTTTTCATAAATATTCGTGCCCCCCTGTTAAAAACTCCTTTCGGAGGTAACGCCGTGTCGGGGGCCCGGGCGTTGGGTTAAGAATTACACATTATATTATATATAGGCATTCAGTTGATGAAGAACTTCACGATGCTGTGCCACAGTGAGTGCCTGCATGGCGAAGCTTTCTCAGGCGGTGGGTGCTCCGGGCGGCCCGTTTGCACCACACCACGTCGGTCGAGTTCCGTGTCGATCATTTCATGTATCGTGCCAAGCAACTGCAAATGGTCTTCCGAAACTTGCATGTTGTGCTGCTGTTTGCTGCCTTGTTTTTCATCTCGTTGTTGTTTCATATCCATCTCCTCTCCTGTTTCATTGTTCTCTGTTGCAAATTTAAGCACGAAAACAGCAAAGCCACCTATCACCATCGGACAAAAAGTTATCAATATCGGACATTTTTCATCTTCCGCCGACCTATCACCATCGGACATCGACCCTATCTAACGCACTAATATATGATGTTTTAACAGTGATAGGTTTAAACTATTTAACAACCTTCTTTTTTCCGCCCTCGAACATGATTTGAAGTACAACCGAACAGAACCGGAAAATGGGCGAAACGAACTTGCCGACGCTTCGATTGGTCGGGGCTGCAAGAAAGAAACCTTGCCCGTGCGACAGAAGTTTTGCAGGAATTTAGTTGCCAATTGACAGAATTTCATTATCTTTGCAAACAGAAAAGCGGCGAACCCGGCACACGGAGGTCACCCTTTCTATAAACAACCCTAAAATATGCCACGCATGAAGCACTGCAACCATCACACGTCTGATTTACAGTTCCTCCATCG
Organism: Segatella maculosa DSM 19339 = JCM 15638; assembly: GCF_000382385.1. Classification (GTDB taxonomy): domain Bacteria; phylum Bacteroidota; class Bacteroidia; order Bacteroidales; family Bacteroidaceae; genus Prevotella; species Prevotella maculosa. Next base: position 41,564 of record NZ_KB908330.1, read on the forward strand.
GTTTTTCCCTATTTTTGAAAAGAAACGCCTCCGGCAGGCTTTCGTTGCATCGGGATTCCTCCTCTTCATTTGCCTGTTGGCGGCTTCGTGCAAAAAGCAAGCTGCCGGTTTCACGGCCGAAGAACGGCATGTTGCCGACAGCATCGTGCGTGCCACGCATGGCATCGAGGCGCTCACACGGTTGCAAAAACAACAGGAACGCGCGGGAAACAAGCTCGGCAACATCATCGCCCTCAGAGAACTGGGCAAGGAACTGCGCAACGAAAGCCGCTTCGAAGAGGCAATCGGCTTCCACAGCGAGGGACTCCGGTTGGCCGAAGGGGCCGGCGACACGTTGGAATGGGTGCAGGCTTTGAACAATATCGGGACCGATTACCGGCGCATCGGTGTGCTCGACATGGCGCAAGAATACCACACCAAGGCGTGTATGCTCAGCGAAGAATGCAGCGATACTTCGTTTACGGCCCGGAAAAACCGCGTGGTTTCGCTCAATGGATTGGGCAACATCTATATGACTCTGGGCAATCATGAGCGGGCAACCGAGCTATTACGCCGGGCATTGAAAGGCGAACAAGCCCTCAACAGCGACATCGGACAGGCCATCAACTATGCCAATTTGGGTTCAATCTTCGAGCAACAAGGAAGAACCGACTCGGCTTGGGTGTACTATCACCTGTCGATGGCGCACAACCAAAGGGCGCACAACACGCTTGGAATGGCACTCTGCCATAACTATTTCGGTTCGCTTTACGAGAAAGCACACCGATATAACAAGGCCATCAGCGAGTATGAAACCTCTTATCAACTGATGAAGGACTCGAAAGACGAGTGGCATGCCCTGAACACACTCATCGCCTTGGCCGGCATATCCAACGCGATGCACGACGAAGCCAAGACCTTAGACTATCTCAGCAGGGCGAAACCGATAGCCGAGCGTATTCTTTCGAAAGAACATCTGGCCGACATCTACACCCTGTATTACAAGCACTACAAGCGAACCGGCGACCATCGCTCGGCACTCTACGCCCATGAACAGGCCACAAACCTGAAAGACAGCGTGCTGGACATGGAAAAGATGAACCGTATCCAGAACATAAGCTTGAACATCGAGCGAAACTTATCGCGATTATGCCCACAGTCGCAACATCAACCTGCAGTTTCTTGCCAAGGAAACCGTGGTCATGGACTTCATTCCCCACTATGTAAACAAGCTGATGAACAACCTGCTCTCCAACGCCTTCAAGTTTACCCCTGAATACGGCAAGATCGACGTTTCGGTGTGGCGCGAGAAAGACCATTTGTTCATCGACATTACCGACACAGGCGAGGGCATGGACAAGGAAACGGCCGCTCATGTGTTTGAGGCTTTCTATCAAGGAAAGAACGAAATGCAGCACATCGGGACCGGTGTGGGCCTTGCACTCGTCAAACAAATCGTGGATGCCGTGGCTGGAAGCATCACGGTAGAGAGCAAAATAGGCAAAGGTTCCACTTTCCACGTCTGTATTCCCATCCATAACACCGTAAAACGGAAGGCAACCGCTACGCCGGAAACCATCAAACCGCTTCTTCCGAAACTCAAAGCACCGCTCGCAGAGAGCGAACACAAGGAAAACGCCTGCCAGCTGCTGATCATTGAAGACAATGCAGACATTGCCGCTTACATCGGCGGGCAGTTTGCCGACCAATATGCCGTGTCCTACGCATCAAACGGTCGTGAAGGGCTGCAGAAGGCACAGGAGTTGGTGCCCGACCTCATCATCACCGACCTGATGATGCCCGAGATAGACGGACTGGAAGTGTGCCGACAGGTGCGCACCAACGAGATTATCAGCCACATTCCCATTATCATTGTGACGGCAAAAATAACGGAAGAGGAACGCATCAAAGGCATAGAAGCCGGTGCCGACGCCTATCTTTCCAAGCCGTTCAACAGCCAAGAACTGCAAACACGGGTAGAGGCGTTGCTGACAGGACGGAAACTCTTGCAAGAGAAGTTTGCAACAACGATGGAACTCAACGAAAACGAAGAGCAAGACAGCGAACTGACCACCGATGCCGACATGCGTTTCCTCATCAAAGTGACGACGGCCGTCTATCTGCAGCTCAATAAAAACAAAGAAATCGACGTGGCCTTTCTCGCCTCGAGCATGTGCATGAGTCCCCGACAGTTCCACCGTAAGATTCATGCGCTTACAGGTTACGCACCGGCCGCCTATATCCAGCGGCTCAAAATCAAGAAAGCCCGCAACATGTTAGACAAAGACATGATAATAAGTTTCACGGAAGTGGCCTATCAATGCGGCTTCGATGCCTATCCGAACTTTGTTCGGGCGTTCAAGAACGTGTGTGGCGTGACGCCAAGCGACTATCGCAGAGATCAAGCTACGCTCGTTTCAGACACAGCTTCCAATTAAAGCGCCGCCCGATTTCAGCCCCGATGGCAGGAAAAACATTGACGGTCGGTACATATTCTGGGAGAAAATCGTAACTTTGCACATGCATTCATTCAGGAAATAAGACAAATCATGAGACGTAATGATATCAAGTTAAGAAAGGTTACCATCAGAGGTTATAAGTCCATTGCTTATGACTATCCTGTCACATTGACCTTACACGACGTGAATATCCTGCTGGGAGCCAACGGTGCAGGCAAAAGTAATATTGTCAGTTTCTTTAAAATGCTCGGCTATATGATGAGCAAAGCGTTCGCCAAATACGTAGAAATGGCCGGAACATCAAGTAGTTTGCTTCATTATGGTGCCAAACAAACTCCCGTTATGTCTGGGACACTGGAATTCTCTGACCGTAATTCCGCGGATACATACACGTTTTCTCTTGCCAATGCCGCACCCGACCGCCTGATTGTAACCGAGGAGCGCGTGACTTGGCATAAACAAGGTGTAGAAAAGCCTTTTAATAAAACACTTGAACCCATTTTCAAGGAGTCGGCATTGATGGATTGCAAGGACCAAACTGCCCGTTCAATCTATCAATTACTGTCATTTTGTAAGGTTTATCAGTTTCACGATTCTTCCACAGAGGGACCGTTACGCCAAGCATGCCCCACCGAAACGGCCAATTACCTCCAGTCTCACGGCAATAATCTACCGTCTTTCTTACTATACCTCAAAAAGAACCATCACAACGCTTATCAACGAATCGTGCAATATGTCCAAGACGTGGTACCACAATTCGAAGACTTCTATCTCGAACCTTCAGGAAACACCATCTCACTACGCTGGATTGACACTTCTGCTACCGACTATCGCTTCAATGCATACCAGTTTTCTGACGGTTCGATACGCTTTATTGCCTTGGCAACATTGCTGCTTCAGCCCTATACAACCATGCCGAGAGTCATCATTTTAGACGAACCTGAGCTCGGACTACACCCTTATGCCATCTCACAATTGTCCGAAATGATCAAAGATGCAGCCATGCACACACAAATACTGATTGCCTCACAAAGCAAAGATTTGGTAGATTATTTCGAATTGGACAACATCTCAATCGTGGAAATGGAAGATGAGCACACCGTAGTGAGGCAATTGAACAGCGAAGACTACAAATTATGGCTGGAAAAATATACCGTAAGTGAAATATGGGACAAGAACCTTATAGGAGGAAGGCCCGTATGAAGACTCACATCATACATGTGTTATGCGAGGGACAAACCGAATTAAGGTTTGTAGAAAAGGTGTTCAAGCCTTATCTCATGACCCAAAATGTAACCAGCGTAAAGGGGATTCTCGTGACAACTAACAAAAAGAAGAACGCACTTGGGGGAATGGTGAGTTATCAACACGCTGAAAACAACCTCAATATACTTCTTTCTTTGAAAGACAATGCCCATGAACACCACATTTTTACAACCATGTTCGATTTGTATGCATTACCCTCAGACTTTCCGGGATATGAAACAGCCATGTGTATTGCAGATAAATACGAGCGTGTAGCAGCCCTTGAAGCAGCCTATTCCTTGAAAGTCGGCGACAACAGATTCGTCCCGTACATTCAATTGCATGAGTTCGAAGCTCTTGTCTTATGCGGATTGAACTATCTGCCCGACCAATATGCAGGCTGTGAGAAACGATGTAAAGAGCTCATCAAAGCGCTTGCAGACAGTAACGGCAATCCCGAACTTGTGAACGACGGGCCAAACACTGCACCAAGCAAGCGTATCATCCGGGCTATAGAAGATGGAACGGAAAGATGCTATCACTATAACAAGGTCGTTACGGGTGCATACATCACTGGTAAAGTGGGCATGGAAAGACTGCGCAGTCAATGCAGACACTTCAACGAATGGATTGAGAAATTACTCCATTCTTAGATGTTGTTTCCCTTCTTCTGTCCCCGTAACTTCCAATATGTTCCATATCACTTTTCAATCTCAGCCATATTGCGCGGTAATATGGTTGAGATTAGCGTCTAATATGGCTGAGAATACACGGTAAAATGAGTGAGATTGAAAAGCAAGATGCAAGTCGTTGATTGTCAATCTGAATGCATGTTGGGACGCACGGCTCGTACGTCCACACAAACAAACATGTATTTAAGTCTTCTATCCTGCTTGAACGGACGCACGGACCGTGCGTCCCTACATACCTATATCAGCCGTATTGATGCGTAAAATGATTGATGGGAAAAGCTGCACGAATGCATGTAGGGACGCACGGCTCGTGCGTCCAACCAAATAAACACGTATTTAGTCTTCTATTCTGCTTGAGCGGACACACGGACCGTACGTCCTTACACACCTATATTGGGCGTATTGATGCATAAAATGATTGATGGGAAAAGCTGCACGAATGCATGTAGGGACGAACGGCTCGTGCGTCCGCCCAAATAAACATGTATTTAGTCTTCTATCCTGCTTGAGCGGACGCACGGACCGTGCTTCCTTACATACCTATATTGGCCGTATTGATGCGTAAAATGATTGATGGGAAAAGCTGTGCGAATGCATGTAGGGACGCACGGCTCGTGCGTCCAACCAAATAAACACGTGTTTAGCCTTCTATCCTGCTTGAGCGGACGCACGGACCGTGCGTCCCTACATACCTATATTGGGCATATTGTGCGGCAAAAAGGGTGATAATGGGAAGCGATGTCGTTCATTTGGAAAATCTTCTGCATGGAATGAGGCAAGAAAGCGGGGAAGGTCGGCACGTATTCCGGGGGAAGTTCGTAACTTTGCACATGACTTACAAGTGATGAGTTCGTTGAACTTTTCATCGGTTAAATAGGAAGTTCGTAACTTTGCACGTGGTTTACAGAGGGAATATCGACTATGCGTATCGCTAAATTCATCAAAGATTGGACGCTGTTGTGCGCCATCGGCTTCGGAAGCATCGTCTATTGGGTGTTCACACACGTTGACGTGCTCGTGCCTTTCGGCGACTTTGCGGGGCCGAAACTCGTGGCCTTGCTGCCCGTAAACCTCTTTGTGATGCTCTATGTCACGTTCTGCAAGATACGAATGGACGACCTTACGCCGCGCAAATGGCATTTTATTCTTCAGGGAATCCGCACGTTTTTGGCGGCAGCGAGCGTCATTGCGGCCAACCTTTGCACCACTTCTACGGGCAAACTCCTATGGGAAAGCGTCTTTATCTGCGCCATTTGTCCGACGGCTGCAGCTGCCCCCGTGATCGTAGAGAAGCTCGGTGGTAGCATTGCCTCGCTGACGGTGTATCTCTTGATAGCCAATTGCTTCACGTCGGTCATTATTCCTTTGTTCTTTCCATTGATGGAAAAGAGTGCCGACATCACCTTTGTCATGGCGGCATGGCTGGTGCTCAAGCGCGTGTTGACGGTGCTGGTGGTTCCCTTGGGCTTGGCTTTGCTGACGCGAAAATGCCTGCCCGACTTCATCGCATGGCTGAAAACGAAGCGCAACATCGCTTTTTACATCTGGAGTTTCAACCTCTCTATCATCATGGGACTTGCCATGCAGCACATCGTACGCGCCCCCGTTTCAGGCTGGGTGCTCGTAGCTTTGTGCGTCATTCCCTTGTTATTGGCCGTCGTTCAGTTCTCCGTTGGCAAGCTGGTCGGCCATTATTACGGCGATAGCATCGGGGCCGGACAGGCCTTGGGACAGAAGAATACGGTGGTGGGTATATGGCTCACGCTCTCATTCCTCAATCCCTATGCTGCCATTGCGCCCTGCGTCTATGTGATTTGGCAGAACCTTATCAATGCCATTCAGCTGTATTACAAAGAGAAGCACGGCTATCTGAAATGGTAATCCGAACTATAAATTGGTATGATTTTTGCCCTTTGGTACGACGAAAAGCCCAAAGGCGAACAGAAAATAAAACAAAATAGGTATTAAAAATGAAAGTTATCAGCAATCAATCTTTTGGAGGCGAGCGTCCGCTCTTCGGCATCAAGGACACCCGCTTGGAGCATATCACGATCACCGATGGTGAGTCGGGCATCAAATGTTGCGCGAACTTAGTGTGCGACGACTCGAAGTTCTATGGCAAATATCCGTGGTGGCACGTTGATAAAAGCCTCATCACGAATTGCTATTTCGCCCCCGAAAGCCGTTCTGCCATTTGGTATAGCAGTGATATGACCATGAAAGACTCGGTCATCGACGGGCCGAAGTTCTTCCGAGAGATGAAGAATCTGACGCTTGAAAATGTGAAAATCAACGATGCTGACGAGACTTTCTGGAGAGTTGACGGCCTGAAACTGAAGCATGTCAGCCTGCATGACGGCACTTATCCGTTTATGTTCTCGCGCAATATCTATGTGGACGGCCTCACGAGCGACGCAAAATACGTGTTCCAATACTGCAAGAACGTGGAGGTTCACCATGCAAAAATCACCACAAAAGACAGCTTTTGGGAGTGTGAAAACGTCACCGTGTACGACTCGGTGCTTGACGGCGAGTACTTGGCTTGGCATTCCAAGAACGTAAAATTAGTGCGTTGCCACATCGGCGGCGAGCAACCGCTGTGCTATCTCGACGGTATCACGCTCGAAGACTGCACGTTTGACGCCGCCTGCGACCGTGCTTTCGAAGACAGTCGCAACATCGATGCCACCATCAAAGGGCGCATCACCGAGATAAAGAACCCCATCAGCGGGCGCATTGTGGCCGACGAAATCGGCAGAATCACCTACGATGCGTTTGCCAAAGGAAAGGATTGTGTGATTGAAACCACTAAATAAACAACTATGAAGCAGTTTGATTTCGACGAGATTGTGGTGCGCCGCGGCACCAATTCCTATAAGTGGGACCTGCCGAAAGGCGAAGACATCATTCCGATGTGGGTGGCCGACATGGACTTCAAGACCGCCCCTTGCATCATCGATGCGCTGAAACGGCGCGTAGAACACGGCATTTTCGGCTACACGTTCGTGCCCGACAGTTACTATGATGCCATCATCAACTGGTTCAAAAGGCGACACCAGTGGCACATCGAACGCGAGGATATTCTCTACACCTCGGGCGTTGTGCCCGCAATAGCCTGCACATTGAAGGCCACAACCATGCCGGGCGAGAAGGTACTTGTGCAGACTCCGGTCTATAACTGCTTCTTTTCGGCCATTAAGAACAGTGGCTGCGAAGTGTCAGAGAACCCACTTCGACGCGAAGGAGACAGCTATGTGATAGACTTCGACGACTTTGAACGCCGTTGTAGTGAAGAGAAAACCACGGTGTTCCTGCTTTGCAACCCCCACAATCCGGCAGGCCGTGTGTGGCGAAAAGACGAACTCCGACGCATGAACGACATCTGCTTGAAACACCATGTGAAGGTGATTGCCGACGAAATCCATTGCGAACTCGTCATGCCGGGGCATACGTTCCAACCCTTTGCGGCCGCTGATGAGGCCTGTCGCGACAACTGTGTGGTGCTCAACTCGCCCTCCAAGGCTTTCAACATTGCTGGTCTGCAGATTGCAAACATCGTGTGTCACGATGCAGAATGGCGGCGACGCATCAACCGGGCCATCAATATCAACGAAGTATGTGACGTTAATCCGTTCGGCGTTATCGCCCTGCAAGCGGCCTATAACGACGGTGGTGAGTGGCTTGATGCACTCAATCAATATATCCACGAGAACTATCTTGCCCTCAAAGACTTCTTCCGTGAGCGGCTTCCCCGGCTCGAAGTGTGTCGCCTCGAAGGCACTTATCTCGCATGGATCAACCTCTCTCGCATCCCGATTACGGCCGACGAAGCCGCCCGAAGGCTGCTCGGAAATGCCAAGGTGATGCTCAACAGCGGCACGATGTACGGCAGAGAAGCAGGCAATTCCTATCTCCGCATCAACCTTGCCTGCCCACGTTCCACGTTGATGGAAGGCTTGAAGCGCATCGAAAGCGAGTTGGTTGGCATGTAACACCCGACGGACTACCCCGCAAGTGAGAAATTTTAGCGTCTATACGCTTTCATATCATCTTTTTATTCATGGTATAATGGTAAAGAAAACAAAGCACATTGCACTCCTGTTCTTCCTGTTCGGTCTCCTTCAAGCATCGGCACAACAGGTCAGTATTCATCGGCTTTCGAACGGAATGACCGTTTGGTTGAACCCCGACACGACCGAATCTAAGTTCATCGGCTACGTAGTTGTGAAGGCAGGAGCACGAGATTGCCCCAATACAGGCATTGCTCACTACTTTGAACACATCATGTTCAAAGGTACGCAACTGATCGGGACAACCGACTACGCCAAAGAAAAACCTTTGCTCGACGACATCAGCCGGCAATACAACCGTTTGGCACAGACCACCGACCCGAAACAGCGCACGGCCATACAGCTCGAAATCAACAAACTTAACCAACAAGCGGCCCAATATGCCATTCCCAACGAGTTTTCGAAGCTGCTCACGCGCTACGGCGGCACGGGCATCAACGCCTATACCGACCTTGATGAAACCGTGTATCACAGTGAGTGTGCTCCACAATACATTGAGCAATGGTGCCAACTCAACAGCGAACGCTTCATAAACCCTGTGTTCCGGCTCTTCCAAGGCGAGCTTGAAACGGTCTATGAAGAGAAGAATCGGGCCGAAGACAACTTTGGTATGCAACTCATGGCACGCCTGCAAAGCATGGTGTTCAAGGGTAGTGACTACGAATTTCCGGTCATCGGAAGCACTGAAAACCTCAAGAATCCGCGCTTATCCGATATGGATGCCTTCTATCAAAAGTATTATGTGGCGGGCAATATGGGGTTGATCCTCTGTGGAAACTTCAGGGAGAAGGACATCATTCCCCTGTTGGAAAGGACATTCGGACGCATCAGAAGCGGGGAAAACCCGATGAGAAAGCCCTTCTATTTGGCTGACTTCAACCCCGAAAAGACCCTGAAAATCAAGATTCCTTTTCCTTTGATCAAGGCCTCGGCATTGGTGTTTCGCGGTCCAACCCCACGCGATCACGACTACACCGCCATGCAGATTGCCATGCGATTGCTGTCGAACAGTAACAATAGCGGGCTCATCGACTCGCTCTCCGTACATCATCATGTGATGTACGGCATGGCTGCAGGTGCCGATATGTTCATGACCCGCGAGATCGGTCTCTTAGGTTTAGCGGCCGTGCCCAACCTTCCTTTCGGTTCAAAACGCAAGGCCGAGCGACTCCTTTGGCAGCAAATTGACAAGCTGAAACATGGAGATTTCTCCACAGAAAGCTTCGAAGCAGCCAAGACAGAATATCAAAAAGAGACGGAACAACAGCTTGAAAACATTGGTAATCGCATCGTATTGATGGCCGGTTGCTATGCAGCCGGCATAGATTGGAACGAATACTTGGCGCATATCTCCATGATTCCGCAACTCAAAAAGGCTGACATTGTGGCAGCCTGCCAGCGTTATTTCAACAATCATTACCTGCTTATTCACAAGAAATTCGGCAAATACAAGAAGGATAAAATAGCGAAACCGCCCTACAAACCCGTAAAGACTGATAACGAAAGTAAGCAATCTGCCTATGCTGAACAGCTGGCATTGACTGCCACACCCACGCTTTCTCCGCAGTTCATTGCCTTTGGAAAGGACGTCGAAACGCGCCATCTTGCCCCGCAAGCCGACCTATATGCCACGCCAAATCCACGTAATGATATCTTCCAACTCAAGCTCTCTTGGTACCAAATCCACGTGCAAAAGCCCGTCCATATGATGTCGGATCTCTTTGATTATTTAGGCACTTCGTCACTCAAAAAACAAGCTTTTGCGGCCCGATTGCAGGCACTTGGTACCACGCTCAAGGGTGACTACACGCTCAACCGCATGACAATTGAACTCACAGGCTTCGACAAGAACCTCGCAGCCTCGATAGACTTGCTCACCGATTTGCTGAAGAATCCTAAGACCGACCGGCCGTCTATCACGACAATGAAGAAGGACGCACGCCTCGGCGACAAGTTTTTTGATAAGGACATGGAGTCGGTTCGCAGCGCCGTTTTGGAAAAAATCGCCCTCGGAACGAACTCCACTTACCTGCAAGACATGCCGACAAGCGAGCTGAAAAGACTCGAAGTGCAGGATATTGAGGACCTTTTTAAATCGGCACAAAACGGAAAATTGACCGTCACCTACAGTGGAAGACTTGCCATAGACAGCGTGGCCGAGATGCTGAAACCCATTGTTTCGCCCATCGAAAGACAAGATTACACGGGCTATGACTTCAATGTAGAGCAGCCCGAACACACGATTTATCTTTATGACAAGCCCGATGCACGTCAAGCTATCGTTGGAACATACACCGTTCTACCGCCGCTTGACACCGAAGAAAAGCAAGCACGCTTCACGATATGGCAACGTTATTTCAGCAACGGCGGCCTCAACAGCGTGCTATTCCGCGAACTTCGCGACCTTCGGTCACTGGTTTACACCTGCAGCGGCATCGCTTATACGCAGTCGTTTAAGGCAAGGAAAAACCGCAATATCGGCTACTTCACCGTGGCAGGCACGCAAACCGACAAGGCGCTCACCACGCTTTCGCTTATCGATAGCCTGCAAAACGACATGCCTATCGACCGTCGGAACCTACAAAACGCACGGCAATCGGCACTCAACAGCATCAACAATTCGCGCCCCACATTCCGAGATCAGCCCAGCTATATGGCTGAAGCTGTCCTCAAAGGTTATGCGGAAGACCCCAGCAAAGCTCGCACTTCGGCCATCAAGCAAACCACCGATGAGGCCGTCATCAGCTATTATCGCGACGTTGTTCAACCCGCCCCGCGTTCCTATTTCATCATCGGCAACCTGAAAGCTATCGATCGCAAGGCCCTCGAACGCTATGGTCGTGTTGTAGAATTAAAGAAGGAAGACATCTACAGATAGTCAACCGGTTTGTAATATCAGCCATATTTGCACGCAATATCAGCCTTATTGCGCGGTAAAATGGCTGATATTGGCACGTAAAGTGACTGATATCGCGCGCTAATATGACTGATATTGACGACATTCCGAATGAAGGGAAAGACGTATTGTCAATCGTCAACAACAGATAAAACAGCAGATTCAGTATATAAACTTTGCCGCTTTATACCTGTTTCTATCCTATTTTAACTATATTTGTAGCCGGGTATCCACTATCCCTCAGGTCAATTGTCAACACATAAATTGGATTTTGACAAATAAACCGCTGAGAAATACGACAATGAGTCATTGCTGTAAGCGGTTTCATGGCCTTTAACAATATTTGGAACTGACGCTGTTTTGTAGCTATTATGTCGACAAAAAGAAATGAAGTGTAAAATTATTGTTTGTTTGTTATCCCTACTCTCCTTTGTTGTTACAGCAAATGCACAAGTCGAGATTGCCTTTTCGCCCGATTGTCCGGGGGCAACTACGGGGCCAGACATCATGCCACAATGGAGCATTGATTGGGAGACAGGTTCCTCATATGAGTGGAACCGAAGGAATGGAGCGCATGAACATACGTGGACTATCAACACTTCGCTCTTTCGTTTAGGACTTACCACCAATGTAGAACTGCGTTTCCAATTAGATGAGAGTGCCACGTTGGCATCTCAGAAGCTCTATGGTGGCATATCCAATGCATCTGTCGGGACAAAGATAAAAGTGTTTGAAGGGTCGAAAGGCCTGCCGAAAACAGCCTTCCTTGGGACAATTCTCCTTCCCGGAAGCAGTCAATCTCATTATCTCCCCAAGCATATCGGCGTTCAATCCCACCTGTTGTTTGAAAATAATATAACGGAATTTTTCAGTATAGGCTATGATATTGGGGTGGAATGGAGTAGTGAGACGCATCGTCCGGATATATTTTTCGGTGCCGGGTCTGAACTTCCAGCCTACGGATAGGTGGTGCTTTTTCATAGAAAGTTATAATCGCTTCAATTCTGAAAAGCAGGAGGACTGGGCCAGACCCGGTCATAGAAGCCACTTCAACTGTATGGGTGAAACGGGCGTTTCTTATATCGTCACACCGCGATTGCAGCTAAACATGTATAACGACATCTGCTTTAACGAGCCTTTTAAATATGTAAATCTCGGTGTAGGAATGGCCTGGTTTCTCCACTAAAGAAATTTTTAGTTCCACTAAGGTACAATTAGAACCTTCTCCAAGTTCCCGGTGCGGTTCTGATAGGTGGTTTCAATTCCACTAAGGTACAATTAGAACTTTCTTAATAGCTGCGCAAATGATGTACTCTTTACTGTGTTTCAATTCCACTAAGGTACAATTAGAACTTATCTATCATATCTATAAATCAGCATCAATAGAGTTTCAATTCCACTAAGGTACAATTAGAACCCTTGACAATTATATGAGAACTGACACCACTTTTGTTTCAATTCCACTAAGGTACAATTAGAACGATGGTTTCAATCCTGCAGAGGACGGGTCCATCAGTCGTTTCAATTCCACTAAGGTACAATTAGAACTAAGGTCGCTGGATTTGTCTACTACATTCTGACACGTTTCAATTCCACTAAGGTACAATTAGAACCTCTGAAGAGCAAAAAGACATATGCGCAGAGGCTATGTTTCAATTCCACTAAGGTACAATTAGAACATAACACAGGAACGAAAGACTACTGTTAAGCATTTACCGTTTCAATTCCACTAAGGTACAATTAGAACGCACACACACTTACACACAAAAATATAACATCTGTTTCAATTCCACTAAGGTACAATTAGAACGAAGACAGATTTTTACGAAGACGCTTCAAAAACTTCGTTTCAATTCCACTAAGGTACAATTAGAACGATATTTTTCTTCTAATTATCGAGGCAATTCATTTGTTTCAATTCCACTAAGGTACAATTAGAACTAAGTACTTGTATTCTTATTGGGATAGTTTTATTTCATTTCAATTCCACTAAGGTACAATTAGAACCTTTGCTCAATTGGGACGCTTTGAGTAAACAATAATTTCAATTCCACTAAGGTACAATTAGAACTCTTTCTGCTGCTCAAATTCGTAATTTGTTCGCGTATTTCAATTCCACTAAGGTACAATTAGAACTTTACTTTAGTATATTCCTCCTTACTAATAAATTCATTTCAATTCCACTAAGGTACAATTAGAACGTAATAAAAGCCTAAGCTATGTATATTAATACTCCAGATTTCAATTCCACTAAGGTACAATTAGAACGAACGTTTTGAACCGACCCGCACACTTAATATCTACAAATTTCAATTCCACTAAGGTACAATTAGAACAATCAATTTTCGCATTTTCAAATTTCTCATTAGCTAATTTCAATTCCACTAAGGTACAATTAGAACGCTCATCCTCTGTCATAGCCTCCCGCTTCTCCTTATTTCAATTCCACTAAGGTACAATTAGAACAGTAGCTAATTCTGAAAAGTTATATCTGTCCTTAGTATATTTCAATTCCACTAAGGTACAATTAGAACATAGTTTTGAAAAATTGAATCCTGTTTTAACTAAATTTCAATTCCACTAAGGTACAATTAGAACTTAAGATATCACAATATGACGATGCCGATACTTTATTTCAATTCCACTAAGGTACAATTAGAACTCTTTACCAGTAATATATTCACCAAATATTAAATCATTTCAATTCCACTAAGGTACAATTAGAACTCACGTACCTTTATGCAGTTATTCGGATTATTTATTTCAATTCCACTAAGGTACAATTAGAACCCGGTTATCGTAATAAGAATATCAATTTGCGTGTATTTCAATTCCACTAAGGTACAATTAGAACGCTTCTAAAGGCCCAGCTATCGGGTATAAGTCGTTATTTCAATTCCACTAAGGTACAATTAGAACCCGACGGCGCGGGAACTGCTTTCGACTTGCTCAAATTTCAATTCCACTAAGGTACAATTAGAACTTATTTGCAGGCAGATACGGTTGCTACAACAGTTATTTCAATTCCACTAAGGTACAATTAGAACCTTGACTTTGCGTGGTACGCTACACATTATCAGATATTTCAATTCCACTAAGGTACAATTAGAACCCATCATTCTAGAAAATGAGAAGGTCGATATATAAACCGTTTACTACGATACAAAGGTACTAAAAAAAGAGCAAAAAATGTCGATACCTAAAAATACATTTTCCGTTGGGCTTCGACATATCTTTTGCTGTAATATGTTTCAAGAAGTCAAAGAGCGACTCTATTATATTAGAAGACACTATAAATAATCTTATTACCACATCGACAACTTTACAGAAAGTTCTCTGTTGACATCCGCTCCTTGCCAAGAATATCCTTACTCATATGATAACCCATTTTATTGGAGAATATTATCACACTATCCTCTTTTTTATCAATTAAGTTTCCTATCTTATATTGCAACTCTCGTAGTTTAACTTCTGACAGTTCGCCTTCAAACACAGAATTCTGTATCCAACAAAGATATTGCCGACACAATTTCAGCATTTTACTAACACGCTTCTCTGCCACATCATAAATCAGGATAACACACATACAATTACCAATACATCTTAAAAGGTTCATATTCTTCTATCCCGAGTATATCTTTCAAGAGCTTATAACACTCAAGTTTTATCAGATGGCGATAACTCACATTACGCCCCAAGGAACGATGACGGAATGTTTCATTATAACGTTCCTCCATGGCTGCAACAAAAATCTTTTTCCCTTTATCATTTAGAAGGCAACGATTCAATTTCCTATCAAAATGACTCTTTTGAAGCGCACGTTTATTGAGTACTTTGAATATGACCCGATCAACTATAATCGGTTTGAAGATTTCAGATATGTCCAAACATAAAGAATAACGGCGTTCTCCCGGCTTATGCAGAAAACTAATCGTAGGGTTCAGTTGTGTTTGATGAATTGCGCGCAGCGTTTCTGTATAGCACATCATATTACCAAAAGAAACTAAAGCATTAACTTCATTCTCTGGAGGTTGCTTCGTGCGACTGCCAAACTTAAAATCATCAAGTACGATATCAAAAGTAGAATAATAAATTCTACGAATATTCCCTTCTATTCCCATCACTTCTTCAACAGTTTTCGCTTCAGAAAGAGTTTGTGCAAATTCTTTCATTTCGGCAATCTGCCCTTCAAGTTCTTTTCCTCTCCTATTATAATAGTTCAAATTCATCACCATATTCCATGCCGCACCTTGAATGAACTTTCTTGCCAGCTCTACCCGTTTTTTCGAACTTTGATATGTTTTTGCCTGTGCTAACAAAGCCTTTCCCGAAAGCAGTCCTGCACGAGGCATGAAACTCCCTGTATAATTCTCATAATAATCGAAGAAATGAACAGGCACATCGCGTTGCCCCAGAAAATTATATAGAGAACTATTCGCTTTCAAACTACCAAAAGCATATAATTCAGCAACATCCTCTATCGGAATAAAACGAGATGGTTGCTTCGTTTCATTTCCTTGTTCATCTATGCTAATAGGCGTAAACTTCAATGTATTGTCTTTACGCTCCATCAATCCCGGATTAAACAAATAGAAACTCCTTTTCATAAATCTTCCTCCATCTCATTTGAATAACAGAACTCAAAATAGCTACAATTCTTACATAGACCTTTCTTCACTATAGGAGGGCATAAATCCTGTTCTATAATATTACAGATATCTTGCTGAATTAAAGCAATATTTTCGCGATCCACATCTGTCAATACGACTTCCGATGTCTTTCTAAGCTCAGGATATTCCAATATTCCTTTCACCCCATTAATACCATGCTGTTCGAAAACATACATATAGTATTTCAGCTGCCATTCATGCGCCTTAGCAACCTTATTAGATTTTTTAATCTCATGAATAACTTTATTCCGAGCATCATAGTAATCTACTTTTATGCCATCTATCGCAACTTCTTCATACTTCACCGAGCGCTGCGGATAACTATCTTCATGTACCAGTTTGCCTTCATACACCAAGTCCGAATTATGTTCCATGTTTATGCTATTAGCAAACAGCCACAACTTTCGCCTACAAAACTGATAATAATTAAAATGAGTTCCGGTAACAATCATAGAAAAATATCTCCTTCCTCCTCTATTAAATTTACTCCTACATCTTCTAAATAAAAACCCTCCCTTAATATATCTATACTTTCAACATGCAAATCACCTACCTTAATTGTTTTAATATCTATACGATGAAGTCTTCTTCCTTTCTCTACGAGATATAGAGGGAGTTCTATAGCATATTCTAATTTATATTTATAAAACGAAGAATAATTTCTAAAACTTAGACATGAGGGCCCCTTTATAAAAACAGGAAACTGCGCTCCTATATCACGACTTTTCCAAAAGATCGTATCAATATCTGCTTTATCCGTTTTCTCTTTAGGATTTATCAACCAATTATAAATAAAATAAGAACGAAGATTCTTAGCATTATTACAAGCTTTTATACTAAAGAACTGCTTATCATTATAAATGCTATTTAATATATTAATCAATACATTTATGCTGTACTCTCCTATATTTAATAAAGAAATCGTTTTATCTAATGCAGAGCAACTCTTCCATCTTTTCTCTTTACTATCATAGTTCCCATAAGGGGCAGGATAGAGATACCCCCTCTTCTGAGGACAAATAACATATAGTTGGCCTTTTTTTCTCACATCAAATCGACATAATCTACCAACGCGCTGAATAAGTCTATCAATAGGACATACTTCTGATACCATGATATCTGCACTGATATTAATACTCATTTCTCCTATTTGAGTTAAGATTGCAATTCCTTCTGCTTTTCCATGCTCCCAAGCATCTTTACCTAATGCACAAAGAAGCTCGTCCTCTTTTTTCAATTTATCAAGCTCTGTAAATCTACTATGATAAATTAATATGGGTAATTTATTCTCACTAACCTCAATCTTCTTTATAATATACCTATATAGCTTTACCGCACTATCGACAGTATTCATATAAAAAATAGCATTACCTCTTTCTATTGCCTTTCCAATAACCTTGTCTAAATCAGACAAGACACCATAATTAAATATCTTCTCTATAGAAAAACGAGTCCGATTATAATCAGACTTTTCTTCCAAAATCTCTGTCACATGATACCCTGTCTTTTCATAAGATTTTATTGCAGATTCAGGTAGGGAGGCACTCATTATTAGAACTGGAACATGCCAATAATTTAAGATTTTAAGTAAGAAGTGTATATTTGCTTGTGTAAAATCATCATAGAAGTCAGCTTCATCAATAACCAAGCACGAATTTGCCATATTAAAATTACTGAGATGGTGATCTTCTCTCGTTAAAGTTAATGACATTAAAAGATGATCTATTGTGCATACTGTTATCGAAGTTTCCAATAATCGTGCCATATCTAATTCCTTTAATGCATAAGAGAGACTACTTGTCCCATTCTCCACCTTATTATTATATTTAGCAAACCACGCACTTGAATGGTATAGCCCTGTTGAGGACAATGTTTTCGAAACGTTAACAGCTAATGCATTAGATGTAAATCTTGTCGGCATTGCTATTATCAGCCTATCGGCTCTATTATTTTCAATTTGCTTAAGAGCCCATAATAAAGAAGCATCCGTTTTACCAGCTCCTGTTGGAGCACGAACTAAAAGAAGATTTTCTTTCCAATGTTCCTCTACCAACTTTTGTATTCCCCTTTTCTCTGAAAAAGGGAATACATAGTTAAAAGCTGTGATTTTAGGTAGAGTCTCTCCATCTTCTTTTGCACTTGCACGATGGTCTGCCCATTGTAACACCCCCCTTACACCGTCATACTCATAGGCACGAGCCGCAATATACCCCAAATCCTCACTTTCAATAACTTCATTAGCAATACACTCTATCTTATTCCATATATCCTTATGCCCTTCTTGTATCCAGCGTTCTTTGAAAGACATCCCTAATTTTGAATGATGTGAAGCTATTGCGACACTAACTGACATTGGAATATGTTGCATTGTCTTTCTCACAGAAATCAGTTCATGTCTAACACCACATTTTCTAATATATCTTCCCCCTTCATAAAATAAAAAATCAACAATCTCTCTGGCAGTAGCCTCTGAATGTTTTCTCCTCCATTGACAATAATCTACATAATCAGCTTGGCATGCTGTTTGCCATTTTATATCCTTCTTTCCAATATCATGGTATAAAGCTGAAATTTCTAAACGTTTTCGAAAATCTTTCCCTACTATCTTTTGGTATTTTTCACAAGTAGCAGGAAAACTGTCACAAATCATCATAGCTTCCTGGATCACATCGGATATATGTTGTTCCAATGTGATACCAGAAGGCTTTGCTAATATATTCTTCTTCAGAATATTCATTCTTCGAATAATGTAGATTGCCCGTCTATTTTCTCTTTCTTCTTGGACTTCTCTTTCAAATATACCTCTTCAAAAGACCTTACAATAGAATCATCCGAATTAAAAGTAAACAATTCGTTATTATCAAGAAAAGTAAGCGCTGACTCATATGCTATTCTGACACTATTCTCTGTTTTATCATCTCCAAGAAAATATCTTGCTCCACGGGTTTCTAACTCTTCAATAATATTCTTACGCTCAATAGCATCTGCCTCATAAAAACGACAAGCTTTACGACTCAATATAGTATCAAATACAATAAGAACTTGCTGAGGTTCACCACATACAGCATTTCTAGCTTGATTAGAATAATCGTTCATAAACTGAGTTGCTTGTAGAAATAATTTTGCCCTACGTTTCCTTTCTACCTCTGAAGCATGTTTAGAATAGGTATCTGCAACATTAAATCCATTTTCGTAAACAAAGCCCTTATGAATACTCAAAGATGCTACATCTAAGAAAAAATTCATCTTCATTAAATCATATTGGCTAAATTCTCTCGTAGCCAATGCCTGCTCTTTTGATTCACTATTAGTATCAATTTTTAATCTAACCAATAAATCCCTTCCAACCTCACTTTCAGACATTGCAATTGCCGGCGTAACAGAAAGAGGAGCCGTCCTACGGCCTGAATAATCTCCTTTAGATGGATGCATAAATCCACCCATATCTGCTCTTAAATCGCTTTCTATCTTATTGGTAACTCCGTCTCCATTAGACACAAAAGTTTTACCTTTATTAGGATCAGCTTCATTAAGACGAGCCATAGCTGTAAATAATACATGGCGTTGCATTTGCCCCGAAATATAAACACATCCATCGGGCCTTCTCTTTATAGAAGAAGCATTCCCCAATAACTTTTCACCATTGTTTGCCATATGGTTCTCAAATGGAGCCAAAGATGACACTAAAATTCCTTTTATAACCATAACAATTATATTAATTTAAATATTTGAATAATCATTTTCTATAGACTCATTATTCTGCTCTGTATCTTCTACAATTCGCTGTATATCTTGCTCTTTCTCTTTCCGCAACCTTGAAAAAGAAATCAATAAGTTTTTAGCCTTACTCAACTCAAGTTCTCCACTTATTGCCTGTTCCATAAATAAAGAGGCTTCAGAAGGTGCATCAGAACCAGACAAGCGCCCCGCTCGCGTTATTACTTGAGCAACCAATGCATCTCCGCTTTTAGCTGCAAAAGCAGAACTTTCCAGCTCTACAAGGAATTTAGCTTTTGTCTTTCGCAACTCTTCATCACTAGATTTCCCTTCTTCTCTCAACATTTTTTTGCAGCTCTATACGCTACACCATTCAACCAGGAACCTAATTCCTTCGCTGAAACTACAACTTTAGCATCTATCTTTTCCATATTTTCAAAATATGTCATTAATAATAACTTTAAATCCGCTGGATACTCTGCTCTAAAAGAGAGAAAATCCTTGAAGGCTGGTCTATTAAATAACTGAAGAAATCTTCCTGCAAATAAATCGAACACTTCATAGTCTTTCGTTTTTTCTACGTCTTCATTAGGATTATACTTCTCTCTATCAACATACTTATACAGATTACACCAATAAATACTATCTACAATCTTTCGTAGACTTCCTTTACTTGCCAACTGTATTATATAATGATTATAGGTGAATACAGAAGCATTACCATAGCTCACAGTATAGATATCAGTATTCTCCAAGCATTTAATAACTCGCTTTGCCAACAAAGAGGTATCACTATTTTTACCATCTCCCCTATAGTTCCTAAAAGAGCTACGCTACATAAAGCAGGACTCCGAGGAGCATTAGGAAAATTTCCCCTAAAGATTTTAGGACGCTTAGGGATATAAATATCTTTTCTTTTCTCCCTTTTAGAAGTCTTAACAACAACTCCTTCCATTAAGTCTGATTCAGAATTCACCAAAGAAATCCTTTTGAAAAGCTTGATAAAATCTATCAGATTTTCTACTTCCAAATCAGGAATGATGCACACATTCTCTTTCCCAGATTGCAAGCATGGTTTCAAAGTAGTTACAGTTGTTATTGCAGCAAGACATTCTTCATAAATCGTTGAAGTTGGTTTTCCCCGTCCTACTATTCCTTTATTAGAAAAAGTACAGTACTCTCCTACTATAGGCATAGCAGATTGTGAAACTTTACAAGATTTTTGTAAGTCTTCATCTATATCCTTTCTAAGAAATTTATATATATTTGAGGCTTTCATCTCTGTTGAGATGATATTTGGAGACAAGTAGACAAAGTGTTTTGCATCATTCTTTTCACTCACGAAAGAGTACTTTACCTTTTCCTTACCGACAAAATCTTTAATCGGTTTCAAGCTAAAAGTATCCAAACCTTTTGCCAATTCTTGCTTGATATGATTATGCGTAATATCCTCTATGCTTTCAAGGTTATTCTCTTCAATAAGAAGTGCTTGTGCATATTTAATGTATGGATGTTTCATATTCATTCTAATGTTATATTTACCCAACCTTCACTTGTGCCAAGATATCCAATATTATTACAACTCAGATGGTCATGCAATAATCCAAGCAAACGATTATCAATCAATAACGAAAATTCAAAGGAACCCTCCATGACTATGAATTCACGAGAAGTGGGAGTTGTATAGAAAAAAGGAATTCCACCCATATGCTTTTTTATCCAGGCTTCCTTTTTACTATTTGCTCCCAACTTATCCAACTCCTTATTCTTAATTTTATACAGCAAATCTTCATACAAATTATTTTTCTCCGTTATAATATTAATATCTAAATTCCGACTGCCATCCAAATGAACAAAAGCATTTTCCCGTCTATAATTTCTACTCCACAGATCCTTATAAATACAATAGCGCTGCAACTTGATTCTTGGTTTTTCAACTATTGAAAAATAATCCATAAGAAGAGGAAGATATGTTGAACCTGACACGTAATTAACTGTTTCAAGTCCTTGCGTTTCTCGGATCGATTTATAAGCTTTGAAAATAGATATCCTCAAAGGGAGATCTATATGCCAACCTAACATATTTTCAAATAAGCCACAAATCATTTTTTGATTAGGAAACCTCATACTCTTATAATATGATCCAGGCATCTCACTCACCATTGATAAAGGTGCCAATGGTTGAATTCCCAAAGTTACTTTCTCTGTTAACTTAGGAAGTTCACTTAAAACAGATAAATCTAAATTTGCTTGCATACACATTTACATCATTTCTATAAATCCAAAACCTTGAGAACACAATTCGCCCAAACCTCCCTCATAGGCTATCTTCATCAATTCTATCGGAGCCTTCAAGCGGAAATCATAGCGATAGCCACGAACGCGAGTTTGCTCAGGAGTGTCAGCCTTAATTGTAATAAGAACAGACTTCGGCTTATGAGTCAGCAACTCAAATCCAAACGAAGAGATATCTCCCATAAAAGGGCAGCCATAAAACGATTCATAACGTGCAAGGAGTCCCTTCAACAAGCCCTCCTTATAATGATTGTCTAAAGGAGAGAGATATTGTACCCGATCATCCTTCTTCTCCCGAATACAGATAGAAGAGTTTACACGGAAAGTCATTGCCTCTTCTAAAGGAACAGAAGATAAAGCCTCAATGCTGACCACATCCAAGGCTACCCGATAATCCTTATTCCCAATCACGACATGCTGATTGGCAAACAAACCACGGACAAACTCAGCCGTGCTTTTCTCCGGAAGGAAGCTGACAAACCACTCCACTTTATCGCCGATGATGTTGATACAACCCACCTTGGGCATGATCCGGTATTTTTCAAACTGGAAACGCGAATAACAGAACAACTTGAAATGCTTTCCATTATCAAGCTGAAAGCCATTATCATGCAACCACGCCGAATAAGCTTTATCAGCATTCGACAATATCTTATATATGACTGCAGACTGTTCATACTGATAGTTTATTGGTAAACAATCGCCCAGACTGCGGTCTATATGAAATGTAATCTTGAATCTCATAACCAACCTTACTATTTTATTTCAGTGATATTTGTTTTCATGGATAATATACTCAATTTGTTTTTACCATGTAAATATAGTGTTTATTTTTTTAGGGTACAAGAAAATAGACTTTTTTTATCAAAAAAAATAACAATCCAAATAAAACAAGGGGCGACAAGGCAACAAATACGCTCATAAGGTATTCAACCAAAGGAAAGTATCTGTTGTCCTGTCGCCCCTGACAAAGACGTCCTGTCAACTATTTTTCAGCCGTTCATCAAAAATAATAAGCCAAACCAACCTGCCAAGCATTGGCACGTCCTTCATAGCTGTTGCCTTGCAAGGCATTCCAAACGGTGCCGGCAGCTTCACCGAACTTCAACTCTCCGGTCTTTCCGCAGGCAATATTATAGTTAGCACTCACTTGAAGATGGTGGAACAGCATTACACCGAAACCGAGGTTCACGCTGAAGTTGGACGACTTCAACCGCCATTCGCCAACATTCTCATAGCGGCCATCTGCCATGACACCTATCGGCTGGTCCTTATCGCCGATATTGAAACCGAACTGCGGACCTGCAAAGAAGAAGATACTGGCGGCATCGCCCAAACCGAAGCTATAACGAGTGTTTACGGGAACTATCATCTGACGCTGTTTCAGGTCGTCTTCCGTGCCCTTAATCTTAGCTTGCCGCTGATCGTAAAGGGCTGCAACGTCAAAGCCTAAGCCGATGGCCGGGAAAGTAAACTTCACTGTGGGGCCGGCAAAGAAACCACACTGGTTGCTTCGGTCATGTGTGAAATCTTTGAGCGAGAGGTTGGTAACATTGAGGCCGCCCTTCAAACCAAACTTCAACTGCGCCTGTGACGCTGTTGCGAATATCATGGCGATAGCCAATAAGACCAATGATTTTTTCATACGCTTTTATGATTAATGGTTAAACGTTGTCACGCTTCAATGACGCTGCCGACGCACGGTGACACGGGCCGGACCTGCTGCCGGCGCACTGTTTCCTGAGGTCGAACGACGACTGCGACGCAGACTTGTTGCTGCGCGTTGACCCTTGGCACGCACGGTCTTAAGTTGCTTGCGGTCAAGTCTTGAGATGCTGTCGAGCGAGTCCTTGCGTGCTTGGTCGCCCCAAATGTTCTTCTCAAACGAGGCTATCTCGCTTTCGATGCGACGCTGTTCCTTGTTCAGCGCACTGTCGGTATTGCAATATTGTGCCAGCGTCTTGCCCTGCATATTGGTCGTTTTGTAGATTTTCCCTTTATACAGGTTCATCGTAAAATAGTCGTCAAGACTCATCACGGCCGCATTATTCACATTACTGGTCATCACGGTTTGCTTGGCAAGTGCCGAAACAATGTCATCATACCTCACCCAGAATAGCGGATACTTCGTTGCGCCATTGCCGAACTCGTCTTCGCGCTCCATAATCGGGCACAAGGCAAGCACCTTGGTGTGGAATGTCGCCGTGGATTGGTCGAAATACGAACTTTCCTTCAGGTAATAGCCCTTCACTTCTGCCGAAGGTATGTCGCTGTTGTTGATATGCACACCACGATCGGTGCGCTCATAGAAGATATGATGGTCGTCGAGGAAGGTCAACGGCTTCAGTTTCGCATCGTCGGTGAACCGCTCGTTACCGTCAAGTTGATATTGATAGACGTTGATACCGCCACGGTTCGGTCCGGCCATCATCAGTTTGAATATCAAGGTAAACAGATTCATTCGCCCGTCTGCAGGCTCCACAGGATAGTAGAGCCCGGCATTGGCATCGTCGTTGAGGTTGAGTTCGCGGTAGACATCACGACGCCACACCACGTCTTCGCCCATTTTTTCCTGCGTGGGGAACATGAGCTGTGCCCGCATCGTCAGGTTATTGGCATTGTTCTTCTTCACCTTGGCAGCCGCCTCAGCCTGTCGAAGCGGTGATTGTGCCATGCCGTTCAGCACAAAACCTGCCATCAGTAGCATTACATATCGTTTTTTCATCTTCATTTCCATTATCTTACGATTACTTCCAAGGCACCTGTCAACGTACGGGTTATGCCATCGGGACCCACGGCCTTGACATGACTGATATAAAACCGTCGGTTACGCGCCAAACCACGGAACGTTTCGCGCTGACGGTCAGAGAAATCCGCTCCGGCCGATGCGACAGGGACTGCATTTCCCATGTTGTCAAAGAATACGGTCTCGAAACTCAGCACGCGGAACGGGATATCAAGCAGTCCGTCATCAATGGCTGCATGAATACCCGTCGCACCCATCAATGCCGATTTGCTCATACCACCACCCTTGAAGCGCGTGGTTCCAAGGGCGATATAGGCTGTGGGGTCGGGCAACTTGCGCACATGAAACACGAACGGGGGTAACGTACGCACCTGTCCCTTGTCGCGTGCCGTGACACGAATGGTCACATCGCGTCCCACGGCAGCCGGAATGGCAACAAAATGCCCGTCACCTTTGGCCGTCATCGCACCTCCGTTCATCGACACGGAGACTGCATTCGCCGGCACACCCGGCACACTGACGCTCATTGGATTGGGGTAACCGGCATACAAAACGTTCATCATATCGGCGGCAACCGTGGCACTCGTCGGCGCAGGAATCACGCTATACTTCTGCAAGAAATCGCGACGAACGACCTCTCCCCTGCGGTTCTGCATCATGATATAGCCACCGAAAGCATGCTCGCCCACGCCGGGAGCCATGAAAGAATACCGTCCTTCGCGTGCCACGACCCGCTGACCGTTGACAAAAATCTGTGGTCTGAGCGTCGTGTCTACGGCAGCCATGACGATGTTTGCATTGAAACGTTCGCCCGGATACAGTACCGTTTTCTCAGGAATCACGTAGGCATTGAGCTTATTCACACGGATATCCTTCACGTCGATGTTGGAAACCAGCGTGTGAAGTACCTCACCTTCGGCATAACGCACATCGCTTTGGAGCTTTGAAAGCAATGTAACAGCGGCCGCTACCGGCATGTTCTCGAACATATATTCCTGCCAGTTTTTACCTTGAAGACGTGCTTTCCGCGGAACGGCAGTGGAGAGATTGTCGGCAATGATACGTTTCTGATGGGGGTCGTCCACCAGTTTCAAGATGCGTTCACGATAGCTATTGATGCGCAAAAAAAGCTGTTTCCCTTTTCCGGTCAGCGGTGCAAGCATCACTTCGCCGGCTGCATCAAGGTTGTCTTTGTGTGCAATGTCTTCAACGTTTCCCTGCGCTCCATCGGCTTTCTTGACGATAGCCACCTTCAATTGCCGTGCAAATTCAAAGAGCGAGTCGCTCATCTGCTTCACGGCCGTGGCCTTTTCGAACCATGCTTTCACCTTTTCAGGGTTCTGCCTCAGCTGAGTTTCGAAATCACGATAGAGCGATCTGTTCTCCTCGGAAGCATTGGCCGTGGTGCGGTTCAGGCTGTCTTCTACGATTGAAAAGCCGTCCAACACCTCCGTAGAGATGTTGAGTGCAAGCATGGCCAACAAGACGATGTACATCAAGTTGATCATCTTCTGACGAGGAGACACCGGTCTTTTCTTGATAGCCATGCAACTATGGGGTTTGATTTGGCGTTGCCGCGCGCATGTTTATCGTCATTGCCTCGATCATGCGGGCATAAATACCGTTGAGTTGTTCGATATGTTGGGCCAGTAAACGGCTCTGTTCGTTGATTTGGTCTATGGTTCCTATCTGCTGACTTGCACTCTTCAACTGCATCTCATACACTCTTGTGATGCCTGTCAGCGTTCGGTTCAGGTTCTCCATCTCCTCACTATCGCGTGTCAACCGCACGCTCTGTTCGCCCACTTTCCCCAATACTTCGGTGAGTTTCTTGAGCTCATCCACATAATTTTGCTGGGCTTCGGCCATCGCAGGGTCGGCCGTTGGCAGGCTCACTTGGGCAACTTGTGCCGTAGCGGCCACGACATCAGCGGCTTTTCCCACCGGCGATGCGAGGCCGGCCGGCTGTTTTGGCCGTGCCACCGAGGCTGGAATAGGAGTATCTTCTTCGTCCTTTCGCTCCAAATATTCATCGGTCACGTGCGTAGGAAGCTCCATTCCATCGGTCGTTTTGTCAAAGGGACGGTCGAAAGCCGACAGGAAGAACACGACAACTTCAGTGCCCATGCCGAGCATTAACCAGAAGTCTGCGCCCTCAACATGTATCAATTTGAACAATGCACCCAGCACAACAATCGCGGCACCCCAGCTATATGCATAGTTCAGAAAGGTTTGTCCGGGCACGCTATCCATCCACTTTTGCAGCCGATAGATGATATTATGTTTACTGTATCTCGTCATCTTTTCTTGCTTTTGTTACTGCTTGTCGTATTTGCTAAGCTGCGAACGCAACGGAAACCGATATAACTTCGCGGGTGATTTTGGTATTCCCAAGTGCGCCATGCCGAGCGAATAAAGCTCTCGGGGTCCTTCCATGAACCGCCACGCACGCTCTTTTTCTTCAGTGCATAAGGGTCTTCTTGGGCCGCGTTATAAGAGAGTTGAGGGTTAAGGTCGTTCATTGCGTCGACGCCCGACTCCGTATAAACCGTACTGGTCCACTCGGCTACGTTGCCAGCCATGTCATATAGTCCGTTAGAATTGGCTCCATAGATGCCCACTTTGCTGGTAATCAGGTTGCCATCTTCGGTATAATTGCCCCTATCGGGCTTGAAATTGGCATAGAAACAACCGTTACCATTCTTCATATCCTTGTTTTCCCAAGGGAACTCGTTGCCTGATTTTCCACGCGCAGCATACTCCCATTCAGCCTCTGTGGGCAGGCGATAGCGTTGCACATAGCGTGCTTCTGCACCCAAACCTTTAAGCAGATAGTCGGTGCGCCACGCACAAAAGGCATTCGCCTGCTCCCAAGTGACACCCACAACAGGGTAATCATTATAGGCAGGATTGCTGAAATAGTTGCGCAAATACATCTCATTATCGGAGTTCTTGAAGTCGTTTACCCAACAAGTTGTATCGGGATAGACGTTCACGATGTAGGTATTAAGGAAGTCCCAAGGGCCCGTTCTCGGTCGGTCTATCGTCTGTCTGACGATGCGTCCTTCGTCATCTACGTAGGCTGTATCCTTTGAAATCATCACCGGTTCGGCCGCTTCGCCGAGCCGGTCTGTGTTAAACGAGCGTTCATCGGGGTTCATACGGTTGCGCCGAAGGGCTGCCGCCGTGTAGTCGTAAATCTCATATCGATAGTTCATCTGCCGCCAATCGAGGAGCTTTTCGCCTGTGACGGGGTTCGTGACATAGAGACTTTCAATGGCCCGTTGCTCGTCTTCGTTGGGTTTTCTGGGCAAAGGTTTCTTCCAATTGATGTGCGGTGTGACGGCATCTCCGTTCTTATCCTCGGTAATCATGTAGCTATCGTCGCCCGCATAGGCCGGATCGGCAAGGCGAGTGCGCAGAATACTATCGCGAACCCACATCACAAACTGTTTGTATTTGGAGTTCGTTACCTCGGTTTCGTCCATCCAAAAGCCGTCAACGGAGATGTCTTTCACGGGCATTTTCCTGCCCCAAAGCGAGTCTTGCTTGTCGATTCCCATGTGAAGAAAGCCGCGGTCGACCTTCACCATGCCGTAGGGAGCCGGCTCATTGAAGGCCCTTCCGCCACCAACGCCCACAACCTCGCCGCCACGGCCGGCCATTGACATGGTCTTTCCGCTGAAACAAGCCGCAAACATGACGCTCGTCAGCAGCATTCCAACCCATATTGTGATTTGATGTTTCATCTTTTTTATAATATTCGAACGCTTTGATGTTTGTTTTTTCCCCTCTTTACGAGATTGATATCCATCTGATAGCCCACGAAAAGCTCATGACTTCCGTTGCCAAGACTAAGCCCCGAGGTGTAAACCTCGTAGCTATAGGCCAGCACAACGCCGTGAAACGTGCCGCCAAAAAGGGCAGTCATGGAGTTCGTGGGACTGTAACTGATGCCCCCATAGAGCATTTTTCCCTCGTGTGTATAGACCAATCGGCCCGTAATATCGGCCCGATAGGCAGTGCCATCCGTGCGCAACAACACCGAAGGTTTTATTTTCAAGAACGGATTTCTCAGCTTTATATTGTATCCTCCCGTCAAATAATAGGTAGCCGGAATCCTCAGTTCGTTGACGTCGCCCATGCGGATTGTGGGCCCATTCAGGTGCTGTAGCGACGCACCGGCATACCAATCGCCACGCATATAATAGAGTCCTGCGCTCAAATCCAAGCCATTTCCGTTGACATCGGTAGTGGAAAAGGCAGGGTCGCCCGGCGTTTCAAGGTCTACTTTCGAGCCGTCGAAGCCTTCGTTCAACAGCCCAGCTTGAAAGCCAAGCCGCAGATTTCCGCCCGCCAACTTGAAGCGACAGGCATATTGAACGGCCAACCTTTGATGCTTGAAGAGCCCGATTTTCTCGTTCACAAACTGCACACCGGCCCCCTGATAAAGCCTCATGACATAGAAAGGTAGGTCGGCCGCGGCATACATCGTGCGGGGATTATGCTCGAAACCGGCAAAGTCAATCGCGTAGGCAAGGTTCACATTGAGTTTATTCTCCTTGCCCACGGCCGCAGGATTGAACGAGGGTTCCATGTCGAAATAGTGACTGAAGGCCGCGTCATACTGTGCCTTGGCCGACAATCCGGCCAACCACGCCGCAAGAATGATGATGTTTCTGAGAAGTTTCTGCACGTTTATATAACGCCGTTTCCTGCAGAATATTGCAGTATGTTTCCCGTTCCGCATACGGCCCCGCTCATTCAGCCTTCCAACCTCAGCCATTTCACCGCGCAATATGGGCAACTTTACCGTGCAATCTCAACTATATTGCGCGGTAAAATGGGTGAGATTGGAAAGGCGGATGCAAGTAGTTGATTTTCAATAGCTCTTGAATAGCTTTAAAAAGCAACCTGTTTACAACCGTTTACTGCCCACTCATCAACTCGTAAACCTGTCTACTTGTCAACCATGTTGAGCGGACGCACGAGCCATGCGTCCCTACATTTTCCACATACTCCATTCATTTTTGCATGGAAAACATCAGAAGCATGTAGGGACGCACGGCTCGTGCGTCCGCTCCTATGGCCTATTTCCCAGTTGATTACCAGCTACTCACCAACTTGTTAACGCGTCTTACGTGTCAACCGTATTGAGCAGATGTACGAACCGTGTGTCCCTATTTTCTAAGCCCACTCATATTGTGCAGTAAAATGGGTGAGATTGAACACTAAAACGGGCCATACTGCAGACTCTCCATAACCTCATATCTCTCAAATGCTTAGAAGAGAACTCTGCATTTTTTATGCTTATAGAGCCCTTACCGCTCACAATCTTTTACCAAAAGCATCAAAAAAGGCCACTCATATTCGGAGTGACCTTTCGCTATACGTATGAAACGGCGGCCTTCAATGGCGCAAAACAATCAATATTCATCGTCATTCCAAAGGAAATCATCCTTGGATGGATAGTCTGGCCATATATCTTCTATACTGTCATAGACATCGCCTTCGTCTTCTATCTCCTGTAAATTCTCAAGCACTTCAAGGGGCGCACCCGACCGAATCGCATAGTCTATCAATTCTTCCTTTGTTGCAGGCCATGGTGCATCCTCAAGTTTTGAAGCCAATTCAAGTGTCCAATACATAGTCTTATCTTTTTTATGTTTACAAATTTGCGTGCAAAAGTAGCAAAATAAATCTTATCCACAAGCAAAGACACAGATATTTTTCGTCTGAAAAGTCAAGAATAATTAAAAGGACTGGCAGGAAAGCCATGCATCGGCAGGCAGACGGGAAAGCAACAACGCTGTTCAGAAGTTAACGACGTAGTGATGTTTGTACTTGGAACGGTCGAACTGCACGATGCCGCACGCATAAAGGTCATAGGTAATGACGGCCTCGGCACTCTCAACCACTTCATGCCAAAAGGCTTTTGTGCCGGGATTGTCGTTGATTCCCTCTAAAATCAAGAGCGAATCATTGCTTGCAACGGCCACAAGTCTGCGATAAACGGCCTTGTAATCGGCCGTCATCGAAAGGCGTGCAATGCGGAAATGCCGTGGAAACGAGGTACTGTCCATAGCCTCAAAAACGGTTGTACGGCAGCCCGAACGCACATAATCGGCATAAACCTCGCTGCCCGAAAGATAGTCATACCAGCTTTCGGCCTGCGTATCATTGGCCAATCGGAAATAAAGCCGCCCCATCTTGTTCGCTTCGTGCCCCGATACTTTGTGCTTCTTCCCCAACTCGGAATAGGCATAATAGGGGTAATGCTCGGTCAACACATAGCGAATGAAGCGATATGCCGACGGAGACTGGACGCCGAATCCGCGCGAATAGCCCATGCGGCGCAGCCAGTTCCAAATGCGTTTCAGATGATATTTTATCATGGAATTCTGTTTCCGGTATGCCTTTCGGCCTGCAATATTCGTAAAAAATCTTGGAATATGCAAGTGTTTCTCAAAAGATTTCCTGCTGAAAGATTAGGAATTGAAACCTAAAAGAACTATCTTTGCAAATAGAATCAAATGAAAAAACATCA
The DNA here is from genome assembly GCF_000382385.1 of Segatella maculosa DSM 19339 = JCM 15638. Lineage (GTDB taxonomy): Bacteria > Bacteroidota > Bacteroidia > Bacteroidales > Bacteroidaceae > Prevotella > Prevotella maculosa. The sequence goes on from NZ_KB908330.1 coordinate 72,880, forward strand.
ATAATGAACAAGCATAGAATGAAAAAAACAGCCGTTTTGCTCTTGTTCTGCTGCTGCTTTGCAACTGATTTTCGGGCACAGCAGGTGTTGAAACTGCCCGAAGTGGATGCCATCGGCTATGATATCGGCGGAGTTGGGCTCTATGCATACACGAGAATTGGCAACGATCTTTATATTAAAAGGAATGTGGATATAGACTCAGATGATGCCGGCGTGGACAAAGGTTCATACATGAGGCGCATCAAATGGAATGTTTCTGAGTCGGCAGACACTGTGACAGGAACAGAGATACGGGCCGCACAAAAGGGCGTTATCGATGCGCTTGACTTGCGTCCGGCGGCACTCAGCGATTATGTGGGCCACACGTTCGACATCAACGACAATAATACTTGGAGGCGGATACACGATCATTCTTCGCTCGTTCTGAAGTTTCTCAGTCGCAATATCGTTGCCGTGCAAGAGTTATATCATGGTTGCAAGGAAGGATATGCCGACTATCGCACATCAATGACTATCATTCCTGACTCCGTGGTGATGTGGCGTGTGGCCAATTCTCATTATCTTTTGCCGACGATAATAGAGATGAAAGGCGGCAAAAGAATGTTTGTTTTCAGGGCAAACGGGAGAAGCTATATGCTCATCCCTACTGAAAAAGGCGATCGGTTGGTTCGGTTCGGCTGGATAAGAATGCCGGCTTATCTGACACTTGCCGGGAGAAAATATGACGATACCGCCCCGGACGATTTCTGTTTCTTCCAAATGAAAGAATTCTATGGCGTGCATCGTACGGCTGGAAAATGCCGGTTGATTGATGCTTTCGACAACAATGTACTCGGAAAAGACTACGACACGATTGCATACGACAGGGGGTTCTTCATCGCCAAGGCGGGACAAGCGGTTGACGTGTTCAATCTGTATCTCAAGAAACTCGATCTGGGTACGGTAAAAGAAGCAAGAGAAATCACAAGATGCGTCATCGGGTGTATAGAAGTGCTCAACGAAACGGGCCCAGCTTACTATGATGAGCTGGGAAAAAGGGTCTCAAACCCCATTAAACAGCCCCTTTATCTATGCGGAACCGTTCCACATTGGACGTTTACAATCCTGAAAAAACACGGCAAATACCTATTACAAAAATATACCGGTGGCCCCGGTGTGCGAGAAGATAAAGAGGAATATTTTGCATTGTCAGGCTGTCTGCCCACCGATTCCATTGCTTTCACCGATGGAAGAAAGGAAACGAGCTATGACGGAAACAGCTCTTTTCTTGATGATATCAACGTTTCTCCGCAGTGGATAAAGGTGGAGAGAAATGGGAAATTCGGCATCATTGGCTATCAATATGACCAACCCAATAATGCAAAACCCAAGACTGTAGTCTGTCGCGATCATGGTTGGGAACGCCAAAAACGGGTTTATCCCATCGTGAACGTCACGGGAGAAACACTTCTCCCCATTGAAAACGACTCGATTTATTTCGGCTCCGACGGTCTTACCTACTTCTTCAAGCACGGTAAAATCGGCCTTTTTCCTCGCCACAAAGAACCTCGCTACACAGCAATAAAGCGGCAAACCGAGTCTTTCTACCATATCATCAAGGACGGAAAAGAGGGCTGGCTCGATATCAAAACCAATCGCGAATACTTCTAAGTCGCGACTTCCCCTTCTCTTTTCAGCCATATTGAGCTCCAATCTCAGCCATATTACCACGCAATATGGCTGGGGGTGCCTCGCAATATGGCTGGGATTGGACTGCAACAAGGCTGAAGGTGTCTTGCCTCTGATGAGGCCTGATTTCACTTGGCCTTGTCAGCCGGTGCATCGTGCCGGCCACTAACAAAAAAAGAGCCCAGAAGACATTGCTGTCCCCGGGGCTCCAAGTAAAAGAAGGCGGCTACCTACTCTCCCGCATTGCATTGCAGTACCATCGGCGCAGGCGGGCTTAACTTCTCTGTTCGGAATGGGAAGAGGTGGGACCCCGCCGCAATAACCACCTGATGTCTCTTTTGAAGTTGACGGGGGCACGGTTGAGGCGTTGACAAGCTGTTTGTCTTGCCCGTCGCTGTCATCACGGCAAGCGGACCGGTCACGGCTCTCTGCC
>NZ_KB908331.1 GCF_000382385.1 Segatella maculosa DSM 19339 = JCM 15638
GTTCCTTCACCTCATCACTTGTTGCTTCACGAATGGTATCACCATCAAGGCGAGCTTTGCCTGCCTCAATAAATTCCTTATTCCATTTGTAGTAAGTGCTATCTGATATACCATATTTACGGCAGAGCTCGGCAATACTATGTTCGCCACGGATTCCTTCCATCACAATTAAAACCTTTTGTTCTGAAGTGAAAATTCGTTTCGTGTTACAACGGATATCCTTTAACAAGGATTCTGATGTTCTCTGCTGAGAACCTGCTGAAAGATTCTTTTTTGTTGTCATTGTGCAAATATACTTTTTTATTAATATAATTCATACTAAAATCCCAAACTTAATTGAGGTTCCAGTTGTGCACTTTTGTTTGACAACGTACAAATTACGAATCCTACTTCCGTGCATCATGTTGCATACTATTGTGACGGACTTTTAACCCTGTTATATCCTTTGTAGCCCAGGGTAGGTGAGCGTAATGTGCGCCTACTCCGAGCAACTTATGTGCGAGAGGGGATAACACGGTGTTGTTGAATGTGGAATAATAATGCCATAATCTGCAATTCACATAACAGAGCCCCGGCCTTTGCTGGTCGGGGCTGTGTGCAAGGTGTGAGGACGTCCTCACTTATTTTCCGCGAAAAGATGCTTCCGCGAAAGGGAGGCGTTATTCTTCAACTTCGCTGAAGTCGTCCTTGGTTACGCCGCAAGTGGGGCAAACCCAATCATCGGGAATGTCTTCGAATGCCGTACCGGGGGCAATGCCACCGTCGGGATCTCCTACTGCGGGGTCATAGATATACCCACAAACGTCACATACATACTTTTTCATAATCGTTTTTGTTTAATATTAATAATCTATTTCGTTGCGATAGCAAACGCTTTTCCATATTCCCGACAAGCGGCGAGCGCGTCTTCGTCGGGCACCCAAAGGGTCTTGAAGCCTTCGTTGACAAGTTCGAAGCCGGCTTCCTGCAAATGCGTGCTGATGAGCTTCGGTGCATCGCCGCTCCACCCGTAAGAGCCGAAAGCTGCTCCTTTCTTGTCTTTGAACTTCAGGCCGCGGGCCATCTCGAGAATGCCGGCAATGGCGTAAGAATAGCCGTAGTTGATGGTGGGCGAACCCACGAGCACGGCTTTCGACTGGAACATCTCGGTCAGAATATCGTTCTTGTCTTCTTTCGCTGCATTGAAGAGCTTCACGGTGACGGTGTTATCTTCGGCCAGAATACCGTCGGTGATGGCCTCGGCCATCTTGCGGGTCGACTGCCACATCGTATCGTAGACAATCGTAATCTGATTTTCCTTGTAGTCGCTCGACCATGCCAGATATTTCTCCACAATCTGCATCGGGTTCTCTTTCCACATCACGCCGTGGCTCGGGCAAATCATCTTGATGGGAAGGTTCATACCGATGACTTCCTTTACCTTGCGATTGGCCATCGGACTGTAGAGATTGATGATGTTGGCATAATACTTCTCGGCCTCCCACAGCAGGTCGTTCTGCTTCACAAGGTCATTGTAGAGAGACTCCGATGCAAAATGCTGACCGAAGACGTCGTTAGAGAACAATATCTCATCGCCTGAAAGGTAGCTGAACATCGTGTCGGGCCAATGCAGCATGGGAGCCTCAATGAAAGTCAATGTCGACTCGCCGATTTCAAGTGTATCGCCAGTCTTAACCGTCACATAGTTCCAATCCTGATGATAGTGCCCACGAAGAATGGCCTCACCTTTCTTCGTGCAGTAGATGGGTGTGTCAGGAATCTCACGCATCAGTTCGGGAAGTGCACCACTATGATCGATTTCATTGTGATTCATCACGATGTAGTCAATCTCCTTCAAATCAATCTCTCGTTTCAAACGGGCAACAAACTCCTTGTCATAGGGTTGCCAAACCGTGTCCATCAACACGGTTTTCTTGTCACGAATAAGAAACGCATTGTAGCTTGAGCCATGATAGGTGGAGAGTTCATCGCCATGGAAACTCACCAATTCCCAATCAATCTTGCCGACCCAAGTTACTTTCTCTGTTATTTTCTTTGCCATATGAATTACGATTTGTTTTATCAATGGACAAAGGTAACAATAAATTCCAAGAGAACAACAATAAAGCTTCTTTTTTTGAATTTCTTAGGAAAGAGCCTAATCTTATCAGTGTCCCATTCGAGAAGTATCAACGCCTTTTACCTTCTTCTCCTTGTAACCGCCGAATTTATAGATAATCGTGATGGTGCCCGACGCCCATCGTTGTCCGACTTTCATGCGGTAGTCCTGATTGCCCTGCACGGAGCGCGTGTCAAACTGATGGTTAAAGATGTTGCTGCCATTAATGCGTAGGTTCCACTTGTCATTGGCCGAAGCCCAGCGCAAGTCGGCATTCAGCATGAATACGGGACTGATGTCATACACCCCCTGTATTGCTTTCGTCTGAAAGAAAGGATTCAGTATGAGGCGCAGGTCTTGTGTATGGCATAGTTTGATGGAAGTAGTGCTCCCGAGTATAGCGCTGAATTTCTTGCGGTCGAACGGCAAGTCGAAGAAATGGCTACTCTTATCGTGCTTGCATTGCCCAACGATAAACGCATTACCGCTTAGCCACTTGCCTATAGTGAACATGGCCGAGGCCTGTAGTCCGAACGTACGGTCGAAGTCGAAATTGGTTTCTTTCATGATGACGGCCATACGGTCGGTGGTCTGGTAGGGCAGTTGAACGGAATAATCCGGCTTCAAACTGGCAAAGGCCATGAGCGTGTAGCGCCGTTTGAATTGCCACATGAGGTTAACATTATAGTAGGAATAGGGCTTCAGGTTGGGATTACCCCATATCTCAGAGTAAGTAGACGGATAGAAGATACTGCTCATGGTTGACCAATAACTGGGAAACTCGGTGTTGGAACTGAATGACAGGTTCAGAATATGGTCGTCATTGATGTTCCACAGCGCATTCAGCGAAGGATAAATATGCCATTCGTTCCATTGTAAAGAGTGGTATTGCTCGGCAGCAAGCGAGGCTTCAAGACTCAAGTGCTTGGTAAGCTGTTTACTAAATCCTGCATACACGTTCCATATCCGCTCGGAGATGTCTACACTACTCGATGCACCCGGCACCACATTGCCCAGCTTGTCGAGTGTAGTCTGAAAGCTGTTATTGGTTGCAAACTGCGCTTTGAGGCCATACGACAGTCCCCAACCATGGCTCAAAGAATGATTTTGGTCGGCCGCAAACGCCCACTTACGGATGGTCTGCCGGCTGTGGGTAGCAAGATTACGACTTGTGCCCGAAAGACCTCCTCCCGTGAGCAGCATTCCGTCAAGTAACTGTTCTTGGGGCATTCGATAATATGTATACGAAGCATTGAGCCGCAATCCGAAGGGCAGTGAATAGTCTGCGTCCACATTGTGAATATAGGTATGACTGTCAGAATGTTGTTCTGCGACGCCCGTTCCCGTGGTATGATTGTTGGCATTGTACTTGCTCCATGTCCCTGTGTAAGAAAGGTCAAGCCTGTGGTTCTTGGTAAAAGCATAGTTCATACCTAATCGATAGTTGTGTGCAATACCGAACGACTTGTTCCATGTCTTGTCGTAATAAGCAATGCGGTTACCGACCAATGGGTGATTGGCCTCATGGGAGACTTCGCTATACGAACTGCCATCACGGAAAGAATACTGCACATCCATGCCGAACTTTCCGCGCTGTATATTCAGATATCCTTTGCCAAATCCCATTCCGTATCTGCTTTGCTGCCAGCTTCCGGCAATCTGTCCCGACAACAGACGCTCGCCGGCGTGCGCTTTTGTGACGATGTTAATGGCCATGCCACGCACATGATATCGTGCAGGAGCCGAAAGCATCACTTCTGCCTTGACCACTTCCTTGGCAGGCAATGCTTTCAAACGGTCGGTCAATTGCTCCTGTGTCAGCGTTGTGGCCTGTCCGTTTATGATGAGTGTCACTCCGTTGCCTGAGAATTTAAGACTTCCGTCGGCATCACTGATGCCGGGAATGCGCGTCAGTGCTTCGTATGCATTGTCGGCCGGAAGCTGTTTCAAGAGCTGCGGCATGTTGTAGGACAGCATTCCTCGCTCGGCCTTGACAATGGGGCGAGAGCCTTTAATCATCACTTCGGGCAGACTGTGCATCATCTTTTCCATTGTAAGCGAGTCTGCAACGTCCGCAGTTTGGGCTTCCATTGCCATCACATCACACAATAAAGCCCCTACAATCAATAGTTTGCAATTCATAACTCATCTATATGTTAACGCTTTGGAAACGGAATCTCCGCTTCCTTTGTCTATTTTATCTTCTCTTTCCATTTGCAGGCGAAGCAATGATATAAATACCGGCGGCGGCAAGCAGGCCTGCAATGGCATATTTCCAATAGAAGGGTTCGTGAAGACACAGACATGAGGTCACAGCTCCCACAATGGGAATCAGGGAATTATAAATGGCCACTTTGCCCACGGGATTGCAAGTGAGGAGCTTGTTGTAGAGGGTGAAGCCCAACGTGCTGATGGCTATCAGCAACAGCAGGTAGAGCATGCCCAGTAGCGTGGTCCGGGGCAACGTGCCACCCCACAACAAGGCCGGAATAATCAGCAGTGCGCCGCCGACGGCCAGACTGTAGCCCGTCCCGACAAACACATCGACACGCTTACCCAGCCCACGGGTCAGCAGAGAGGCCGTGGCTCCGCAGAGCGCATTCAGAATAATCATACCGTCACCCAGCCATGTGAACCGTCCGCTGTCGGCATTTCCCAAGTTCAAACAGAGGATACCCACGAAGCCGATGCCCACGCCCATGAGCTTCTGCCATGTCATCTTGTCGCTTTTGAAGAAGATACAGGCCAGAATGACTACCGAGAACACGCTCATCGAGTTGAGAATAGCCGCCCGAGAGCCTTGACTGTGCGACAGTCCGATGTAGAAGAAGGCATAGTGCAACGTGGTGTTCATCATGCAGAAAAGGGCGATATACCACCAGCTGCCGGCCGCCTTGACGCTGAAATCCCTGCGCGTCAGGCGGGCTATCGCAAGGATAATCAGGCCCGACAGACCGAAACGAATGCCGGCAAAAAGCATCTTGCTGGCAGTCATGTCGGCCGTTATCATGAATTCGGCAAACCCCAGCTTGATCAGCGGATAGGCCCAGCCCCATGCAATGGCCGCCGTGAGTGCGAAAAGCGAAACCCATAGTGGGCGTTGAAATATACTTTGCTGTTCCATTCGTATCTTGTTCTCAGCTTACAAAGTTAATATTTTGTGCCGGATTATTGGGCATAAATCCCACGTTTTCTTACCTTGCGATGCCATCTCTGCCATTTTACCGTGCAATCTCAGCTATATTACCGCACAGAATGGCTGGGATTACGTTGCAAAAAGGCTGATATTGCAAGCCGGGACACTCGCTCCCGGTCCTCCAAGAAACCTAGCCTGCCCCTCCAAAAACTTACCCCGAGTCTCTCCCAATACCTACCCCGACCCTCCCAAAGGGAGGGAGCCCGAGCTTGCGGGCCTGGCGAATGTTGCATAGTGTCTGCCCTCGCCGTGAATACAGCGAGGGGCGTCGAGCGTGCAAGCCACTTTTGCACTCGTAGTCGAAGGCTCGTTTGTGGTGTTATATGGAGGGATTTTGAGTGTGCAAGCCGCTTGCATGCCTGTATTCGAGGGTTCCTTCGTGACGATATTTGGAGGAATATTGGGCGTGCAAGCCGCTTTTGTGCTTGTATTCGAGGAAACGTTTGTGGCGATATTTGGAGGAATACCGAGTTTGCATGCGGTTTTTGCTCCCCTCCTTCGGAGGGGTTGGGGGAGGTATCAGAGGGTTTGGTCTCGGTATCCCTTTCCATCAACTTGCCAGCGTCGGCGTCGTCGACGACTTTTTCTACTCTTTTCGTCGTCTTTTTTTGTTCTTGTTCTTGTTCATTGTTCTTAGGAACGTTAACAGGTTGATTATCAATGGTCTCATTTGTTAATTTATTTAAACTTCTATTTGACTTTTCATTTTTCGCGGAACATTTAACAAATAATTGCAAAAGATAAGGGCTCGTGAAAGTTTGTCCGTCGGGTTCGATCTCAAACAAAGCGGGGAAGTCGCGAATGAGCTGCAGAATGGTACGTTTGCTCTTGTGGCAGATGTATGCGATTTCGGGCACGATGGAAAGCGGAGCGCGGCAGTCGGTGTGGCGTTCCAAGAGACATTTCATGATGTAGAGTACGATTCCCCAGCCCTCGATGCCGTATTTCTGACGCACGAGTGTCATGTCAAGCGAGTTGAGCATTGCGATGTCGAAGCGAATGAAGGGACCTTTTCGGTTCATGGTGCGGTTGTTTCGGGCGGTCGTTCCCACCCTTTGCGTGTTGTTATTTTCCATTTTGATAAGATGATTAAGTGTTATCCGTTTACAAAGACAGTGCAAGCGAGTGCAATGAAAGCTTGTTTTCGGATTGCCGAGTGCAGCCTGTCTTCTACAAAGATACAAAATCTTGCACCCCCTTTGCAAGTTTTTCGGGAAGAAAATATGAAATATGTCTCCAAAAAGATACACCTTTATATTAAATAATGAACCCTTATGCAGAGAAAAGTTTTACAGATACTTCAAAATATTGGCCATATCTGCTCCGTTATGGATTAATTTTGCTATATTTGCAAAATATTTCAGAACAAGACATAGATATGGAATTTACAGCAAAGCAGATTGCCCGGCTTATTCAAGGACATATCGAGGGCGATGAGAATGCAACCGTGAACGCTTTTGCCAAGATAGAAGAAGGCGTTGCCGGTGCCATTTCATTCCTTGCCAACCCTAAATATATTCACTATCTTTATGAAACAAAGTCGACAATCGTGCTTGTTGACGAGAGTATAACTATCGAAAAGCCGGTTCATACAACTATTATCAAGGTGGCAAATGCACGTGATTGCGTGGCAAAACTCCTGCAATTGTATGAGAATGGTATGCGTCAAAAGAAGACAGGAATCGACAGTTTGGCTTTTATTTCGGCCTCGGCAAAGCTCGGTAAGGACGTGTATGTCGGGCCGTTTGCCTATATCGGCGACGGTGTTGTCATCGGCGACGGTTGTCAGATTTATCCGAATGTTGTCATCAGTGAGCAAGTGACGGTGGGCAACGACTGCATCATCTATCCGAATGTGACCTTGTATGTGGGCGTGAAGATAGGCAATTGCGTGACTATTCATGCAGGGAGCGTGATTGGGGCCGATGGTTTTGGCTTTGCACCGAATGGCGACGGATATGACAAGATACCGCAAATAGGGACTGTTGAGATTGGCGATAACGTGGAAATCGGGGCCAATAGTTGCATAGACCGTTCGACAATGGGTAGCACTAAAATCCATAAAGGCGTGAAGTTGGACAATCTCGTGCAGATAGGACACAATGTAGAGGTAGGCGAAAACACGGTGATGTCGGCCCAAGTGGGCGTTGCCGGAAGCACAAAGATCGGCAAGTGGTGCATGTTTGGCGGTCAGGTTGGCGTTGCCGGCCATATCGAGATTGGCGATAAGGTGTTCCTTGGTGCACAAAGCGGGGTTCCGGGAAGTCTCAAAAGCAATCAGGCCCTGATCGGGACTCCCCCAATGGAGAAGCTCCCTTACTTCAAATCGCAGGCTCTGTTCCAGCGTTTGCCGGAAATGTATAAGGAGCTGAATGCCCTTAAAAAAGAAATCGAAGAAATCAAGAAACAAAGATCATAGGATATGGAAGCTAAAAAGCAGACAACACTGAAAGGAAGTTTCTCTCTCTTTGGGAAAGGATTGCACACGGGACTGAACCTCACGGTGACCTTCAATCCTGCACCTGAGAATACAGGATATAAAATCCAACGCATCGATATCGAAGACCAGCCCATCATTGATGCCGTGGCTGAGAACGTTGTCGACACGCAACGCGGAACGGTTCTTGCCAAAGGCGATGTCCGTGTCTCGACAATAGAACACGGAATGGCGGCACTCTATGCCTCGGGCATAGACAACTGTCTGATACAAGTCAATGGACCAGAGTTCCCCATCCTTGACGGTTCGGCCGCCATGTATATAGAAAAAATCAAGGAAATAGGTCTTGTCGAGCAGAATGCGACAAAAGATTATTACATCATTCGGCATAAAATAGAGGTGAAAGACGAGAACACGGGGTCGGTCATCACGATTCTCCCCGACGATCAGTTCAGTCTCACGGCCATGTGTTCGTTCAACTCCAAGTTCATCAACAGTCAGTTTGCCACACTTGAGGACATGACAACCTTCGATACGGAGATAGCGGCCGCAAGGACATTTGTCTTTGTGCGCGACATCATGCCACTGTTGGAGGCCAACCTCATCAAAGGAGGAGACCTTGACAATGCTATCGTCATCTATGAACGTGAGGTGAGCCAAGAACAATTGGATCAATTGGCCGATGTGCTGAAGGTGCCGCGCATGGATGCCACGAAGATCGGATACATTCAGCATAAGCCTTTGATGTGGGAAAACGAATGCACGCGCCATAAATTGCTCGACATCATCGGCGATATGGCCCTCATCGGTAAGCCTATCAAGGGAAGGATTGTCGCAACCCGGCCGGGACACACTATCAACAACAAGTTTGCCAGACTGATGAGAAAGGAAATTCGTAAACACGAGGTGCAGGCTCCGATTTACGATCCCAACGAAGTGCCCATCATGGATAACAAACGCATTCGTGAATTGCTCCCTCATCGTTATCCCATGCAGCTGGTTGACAAGATAACGGCAATGGGACCGACGAGCATAGTAGGCGTGAAGAACGTAACGGCCAACGAACCTTTCTTTCAAGGTCACTTTCCCAACGAACCCGTGATGCCGGGGGTGCTTCAGATAGAGGCCATGGCACAATGTGGCGGCCTTTTGGTTCTTGGCCAATTAGAAGAGCCGGAGCGCTATTCTACCTACTTCTTGAAGATAGATGACGTGAAGTTCCGCCAAAAGGTCGTTCCCGGTGACACGCTTTTGTTCAGAGTAGAGTTGTTGGCTCCAGTGCGTCATGGCATCAGTTCCATGAAAGGCTATATGTTTGTCGGTGATCAGGTCGTGTCAGAAGCGACATTCACAGCACAGATTGTAAAAAACAAATAATCCTATTCAGGTAGATATGAATCAAATCAGCCCGCTTGCCTTTGTTCATCCCGAGGCTAAAATTGGTGAAAACAATATCATCGGCCCTTTCTGCTATATCGATCGTGACACGGTTATCGGAAATGACAACGTGTTTCAAAACAGTGTGACCATCAATATCGGTGCACGCATCGGCAACGGGAACGAGATATTCCCCGGTGCAAGCATCTCTACAAAGCCGCAGGATTTGAAATTCAGGGGAGAAGTCACCACTTGTCAAATCGGAAATAACAACAGTATCCGTGAAAATGTGACGATTTCTCGTGGCACGGCTTCCAAAGGTTCGACCCTCATCGGCGACAACAACCTTCTGATGGAGAACATGCACATAGCCCACGACTGCGTGTTGGGGAGTAATTGTATCATCGGAAACTCAACTAAATTTGCAGGTGAGGTCAACATAGACGACAATGCCATAATCAGTGCGGCTGTTTTGACCCACCAGTTTTGCCGAATTGGCGGTTATGTCATGATACAAGGAGGTTGCCGTTTCAGTCAGGATATTCCACCATATATCATTGCCGGCAAAGACCCAACGAAGTATTGTGGTGTCAACTTGGTAGGACTTCGCCGCCGTGGCTTCAGTAATGAACTGATTGATACCATTCATGAGGCCTACAGATTACTCTACTCGAAAGGCATACTGAAAGAAGGTATCGAGGAAATCAAGAAAAACCTTAAAGTAACGCCCGAAATCCAATACATCATTGATTTTGTTGAGGCTTCCCAACGGGGCATCATCAGATAATGAAGACGCTCGTTGTTGTCCTTGGACCTACGGGGGTAGGGAAGACGGAACTTTGCATCAAGGCGGCCCGGCACGTGAATTCGCCCATCATCAATGCCGATTCACGACAAATCTATGCTGAGATTCCCGTTGGGACTGCAGCTCCGACCCAAGAACAACAACGCGAGGTCACTCACTACTTTGTAGGAACCCGCACGGTAAAAGATGATTACAGTGCGGCAAAATATGAAGAGGAAGCGTTGCAACTCATCGAAACACTGTTTCATCAAGGGCACGATATCCTGCTGCTGACAGGCGGAAGCATGATGTATATTGATGCCGTATGCAATGGAATCGACGATATTCCGACCGTAGACTCCGAGACACGCGAACTGCTGAAAAGGAAGTTAGCCGAAGAAGGACTGCCCCGTCTCGTTGAAGAACTCAAAGTCTTAGACCCCGAACACTATCATATTGTAGACCGAAAGAACCCCCGTCGCGTGGTACATGCACTTGAAATATGCTACATGACGGGAAAGACCTATACGTCGTTTCGCACACAGAAGAACAAAGAACGACCGTTCAAAATACTGAAGATAGGACTCAATAGAGACCGAAGCGAACTTTATGAAAGAATCAACGCACGTGTCACGACCATGTTCGGCCACGGTCTGATTGACGAATGCAAGCGTGTTTATCCCTATCGTGAATGCAATGCCCTCAACACCGTGGGCTACAAAGAAACCTTTCTTTATCTCGATGGCTTGCTCACGTTGGAAGAAACCATTCGGCAGATACAGTCGAACACGCGGCAATACATGCGGAAACAACTCACTTGGTTCAAACGCGACCTGAAAACCCGATGGTTCCAGCCCGATAACTTGGAAGAAATCATAAACTATATTGACGAAAACACATAGCGCCAAATAGGCTCTACTTATCTTTCAACTTGCTTTTGATATGCCCATAGAAAGATAAAAACCACCCAATTGTTTTGTCAGCCACGCTTTTTCTGCTATCTTTGCACACGGAAAGCAGTGCTCAGGCACTGTCGCTGGCATGATTTAACGTGCGAGAGGAAAGTCCGGGCAGCATAGGACGCTCCACTTCTGAAAATGGAAGCTATTGGCAACAGTAGGTTCAGACAGAAGAAAATAACCGCCATGCCAAGCGTTTGACCGGATAATCCTGTTATTCGCTTCATGGTAAGGGTGAGAAGGTGGTGTAAGAGACCACCGGCCGGCGGGTGATCGTCGGGCCGTGTCTGCTGGAGGCTGCAAGTTCATGTATATCGCAGATAGAAGGTTGTCCGCCTGAACGATTTCTTTAATCGCTGCGAAGGGTAGAATGCTTAAGCCGCAGGGCGACTTGCGGATTAGATAAATGACAGGGCTCCGTTTCTTTTGACGGATACAAAACCCGGCTTATCAGAGCACTGCTTTCCTTTTTTATTGATATGAAGTGAAATCAGACCATAGAGAAAGATGAGTTTTAGACTGAATGAGCCTGCACGGAAGGTTGACGACCTGCAGCAAATGGTTTATAGAATAATCGACACGTGGGGAGATGCGCCGGACTTTCCGCAAATGAAAGACTACGGTGTGACCAAGGAGTCGCTGCTGTCCTATTTGTTCGACAAACAATCCGTTCTCGACAGCATGGGAAGCGAGAAAAGTCACCTGACGCTTTTAGGCATCTTTGTGGTTACTCCGATTTTCATTGCATCGCTGTTTCCCGTAAGCAAACTCCCATTTGGGCGCTATGCGGCAATATTGTTCGCTATCGGCGGGGCACTTCTCTTCGGCCTTGTCAGGCTTTTCATGGGCTTCGTCATCAAACAAAGGCTCGCCAAGATGCATGATGAGCAACATGAGCAGTATATCGAGCAGGTCGTCAATTATAGAAGTCGGAAATAGGCCGTTATCTTTTTTGCGTTTTCTTGCATTTATCGTAGAATGCACAGCCCGCACACTTGTAGTCCTTACATCTGATATTCTGTTTCACAGACCGATAGGCTTTCACGGCAACAAAAGCAACCGCAATGCATATAATGACTCCGACTATAATATATTGTATAAGCATCTATGTGCTGTGTTCAATCAGTTCTTCTTGTTGTTCCAATAGTTTTCCAACCGCTCGTATTCTTTCTTTGTTAATGCAAGGAAAGAGCCATGTTGCGGGTCGGCAACGCCTTTGATATCCTGCGGCGAATGGAAGTTTTGCAGCTTTTCATCAGCTCGACAGATGCGATATTTGGTTGGTGAGGAGGAATATTCCACGTAGCCAACGCGCCATCCCTTTTCTCCTGCAATCCGGAAGGCTGATGCTCCCTCACATTGCTTGTTGCCTTCGAAGCTGACATAGTCGTTTTCGTCGGGTGCAGGCCAAGGTCCTGTCAGATGTGAGGCTTGCGTAGTGAAGATACCCCGCTTGCCTCCTTCCTTTTTAATCATCATGTGCCATTTTCTGTCAGCCTCTACCCACACAATATCGGCATCAATCGTGGCATAACCCCAATCGAAAAGCAGTTTAGGTTTGGTGATGCGGGTGAAAGAACGGTCGGCATAGGAGTAGAATACGCGGTCGTATTTGTCTTCATTCTTATTCAGCAACGAGTAATAGATGAAATATCCGCCTCGTTTCCCATCTTCCCAGACGTGGTTTTTATCCCATACAACCTGCGGAGCCCACACTCTGTGTATGCTGCGATAGTCTTTATAGAAGTCGGGCGAAGTCTTATCACAGAAGATTTCGGGCCCCTTTCGGAAGTCAAACGTAACGGCCGACCAGTGAATAAGGTCGTTTGAGCGCAACAAGTTGATGCCATAGTTCAGCCACTGACGGCTCTTTCGGTTGCACATATCAGTAGTTACCATCACAAACCCTTTCCCATCGGCCGCTCGGTTGATATAAGCATCACGCGCTCCGCCCTCTATTTCCGAAAAACGCCGCGTATCATAAACCTCATTGCCATTGTTGAGGTCGTGCCAATTGATGCCGTCTCTGCTCAAGGCAAAGGCCGTCCATTCGCCTTTTCGGCTCATGTGGCAGTAAAGATAACCGTAGGGATTTTTTATCTGTTTCACTTGCGCAACAGCGGGCATGAAAAAGAGCGAAAGCAATGCGAAAATAATGTTCTTGCGAAGGGCCATAGTGCTGGAGGTATATTAAAATAAAAAGACTTTCCGTTTGGAATGATTGATGCTACTCATTATTTTTTGTGTATGTAAAGATAGCTAAAGTTTGCTGAAAGACGAATGGCGACGGTTCCTTTTAGTCTATATTAACTAAACGGGAGCGGGCATCGGCGAGGTCGTCTGAGCCTTTTTGCAGCCTGATTCCAGCCGTTTTGTCTTGTAATCTCAGCCATTTCGCCGTTCAATATGGCTGAGATTGCCGTGTAAAATGGCTGAGATTGGGAACCCAAATAAACGCCCTTGCGAGAGAGGTTAAATTTCTTTGCGGGAAGAAATAAATTTTCTCCCGTATGAAAATAAATTTCTTTGCGGGAGAAAAAATATTTCTTTGCGGGAGAAAATAAATTTATATACGGGAAGAAATAAATTTTCTTGCGGGAGAAAATTTGCGGGCATACGGGAGAAAATTTTACGGCTTACGATAATCTGTGACTGCTATTCTGAACCGCTTGAATGAATACAGGGATGCACGACGCGTGCGTCTGCTCAAACAAACGTGTATATGTGCTTTCAATCTATCTCGGACGGACGTACAGGCCGCGCGTCCCTACAGCCCCGAAGCAGTGTGGCGATGAATGACGGGCGTCTACTTAACATCGCCATCGCACAATAAATCGGTGTTCACATGCGTTATGAAATTATATTAAAAAGAAGATTAAAGAACGAAACAGAACAGTATGATAGAATATATCAAAGGGGAACTGACCGAACTTACACCGGCTTTGGCCGTTGTCGAAGCCGCAGGTGTGGGCTATGCACTCAATATATCGCTGACCACTTACAGTGGCATTCAAGGTAAAAAGGAGGTGAAACTCTATGTGCACGAGGCCATCATGACGGGCGGACGCGACGATAGTTTCACGCTTTATGGCTTTGCCGGCAAGCAGGAACGGGCGCTTTATCGGCTGCTTATCACGGTTTCGGGCGTGGGAGCCAATACGGCTCGCATGATGCTTTCGTCGATGAGCCCGGCCGAACTTTGCAATGCTATCGCCAACGGCGACGATAAGATGATCAAATCGGTGAAAGGCATCGGGCTGAAAACGGCGCAACGCATCATCGTTGACCTGAAAGACAAAATCATGGCGGCCGGTATAGCCGACGAGTTGCACGTGGGCAGCGGAAAGGTGGGCGCCATCGTGAACAATGCCGTGAAAGATGAGGCCGTGGCCGCATTGACCATGCTTGGCTTTTCGCCTGCGCCGACGGCCAAGGTCGTTGTGGCCATTCTCGAGAAGCAAGCCAATTTGCCGGTAGAGCAAGTGGTGAAAGAGGCTTTGAAGCAGTTAAAATAAGCACGAATTTCGTTCATTGAGTGGGAAAAAGGCATACGCATTATTGGGCTTTCTGATGGCATTTGTCATCAGCTATGCCTTTAGTATGCCCTTTTATCAGCATGAAGTCGTCGGTTCGCAAGGGCGTTCGGGGGGGCAAGAACAGCCTCGAAAGCCTGAAAAAGACACCGTTTCGTCGCCGAAAAAGCCGCTTTGGCGCGTCCAACGCACGTTGCCGGTGACGTGGCACGACCTCGACAGCAGTACGCTCGACCTTCAAATGCCGCTCAATCTGCGCCGGCAAGTGTTCTATAACGACACGCTCAACAGTTATTTTCTTGGCAAACGGCTTGGCGGAACCTATCTTACTGCGCCCATCATGATGTCGCCCAAGGAGTATTTAGACTGGAGCGGGCGGCAGCAGCAGCATGCTTTTTTCCGCAGTAAGAACACGGAAATCTACGAAACCAAAGGCAAAGAGAAGTTTGATTTCAGCGATATGCACTTCGAACTTGGTCCTGCCGAGAAATTGTTCGGGCCGGGCGGCGTGCGTATCCGAACGCAGGGAACGGCCGAATTGAAGTTCGGGGCCACAATGAAGAATGTGGATAATCCGGCATTGACCATCAACCGGCGCCGCACCACAACGATGAACTTTGATGAAAAAATCAATCTCAATGTCAACGGTAAGGTCGGCGACAAGGTAAACATGAACTTGAACTACAACACCGATGCTACCTTTGACTTCGATGCACAGAACCTGAAGCTGAAGTATGAAGGAAAGGAAGACGAAATCGTGAAGCTTGTCGAGGCAGGCAATGTTTCTTTTCCTTCAAACTCGTCACTTATCAGTGGTGCCACGTCGTTATTCGGCCTGAGAACCGATTTGCAGTTTGGCAAACTCAAGATGCAACTCGTCGCATCACAGAAGAAAAGCTCGTCGAAAAGCGTTTCCGGGCGGGGTGGGGTACGGCTTACGCCTTTTGATCTCAGGGCGACCGACTACGAAGAGAATCGCCACTTCTTCCTTTCACAGTATTTTCGCGACCGTTATGCCTCTACCATGCGGCAATTGCCCAATCTTACGACGGGAATTCGCATCAATCGTGTGGAAGTTTGGGTGACCAACAAGACTGGAACGACCAGCAACACGCGCAATATCGTGGCACTGACAGACCTTGGCGAGAACGTTAGGGTGAGCAATACACATCTTTGGAGCACATCGGGCATGGTGGTGCCTGCCAATGCCGCCAACACCGAGTACGCCGCAATGACGGGAGCCTATGGAATGGCCCGTGATATAAATCAAACCTCGACGATACTTGATGGTGCCGGACTGACAGGTGGTGCCGATTATGAGAAGTTGGAGAGTGCGCGTCTGTTGAATGCTTCCGAATATTCAGTCAATCAGGCTTTGGGCTATGTCAGTCTCATCACAAGTATCAATACAGATCAGGTTGTGGCTGTGGCTTATGAATATACTTATGGAGGGGTAACCTATCAAGTGGGAGAGTTTGCGGGCGACCGCACTGATGTGAAAGAGGCTTTGTTTGTGAAATCGTTGAAGAACACCAGTAATAATCCCTCGCAAGGCAACTGGAACTTGATGATGAAGAACGTGTATCGACTCGGCGATACAGTAGAGAAAGAGAAGTTTCGTCTTGATGTCAAGTATCAGAGTGACACGACCGGAGTTTATCTCAGCTACATCCCGGAACCGAAAGTAAGGCAACAGCCGATTATCAAACTCCTCGGAGCAGACCGTCTTGACAATAACAACCGCCCAAACAGCAATGGCTATTTTGACTATGTGGAAGGCTATACCGTGAATAACGGGAGGGTGTTCTTTCCTGTAGCGGAACCTTTCGGGCGCGATTTGTATCGTGCGCTTGTCGATAAAGGGGTAACAGCGGCTGTAGCCCGTAAATATATTTTCACAGAACTCTATGACAGCACGAAAACTATAGCCGGACAAATTGCAGAAAAGGATAAGTTTAATCTTGTTGGTCGCTTCAAAGGTTCTTCAGCCAACGTTATTTCACTTGGAGCCTACAACATTCCACAAGGCTCAGTGGTCGTAACTGCAGGTGGTATGCGGCTGACGGAGGGGACAGACTACAGTGTGGATTACAGCGCAGGCGAGGTAACTATACTCAATCAGAGCATTCTTGATGCCGGAACGGCAGTCAATGTGTCGCTTGAAAGCAACAACGATTATGGCATGCAGCGCAAGACGATGCTGGGTATGAATTGGGAATACGACTTCTCGCGCAACTTTCAATTGAGCGGAACGCTGCAGCATTTGTCGGAACAGCCGCTCACCAATAAGGTTAAGATGGGATCTGAGCCACTTAATAATACGCTTTGGGGATTGAATATCAATTGGAAGAAAGAGAGTCAATGGCTTACGGACATGTTGGATAAGTTGCCTTTCCTGCATTTGACACAGCCTTCACAGATAAGTTTTACAGGCGAATTTGCCCAACTTATTGCGGGAAGCAACACCGGAACACAAGATAATGCTTCTTATCTTGATGATTTCGAGAACACCACCGGCAAGATTGATGTCTCTACACCTACGTCATGGATCATATCCAGCGTGCCTTCCATGTTTCCGGAAAGCAGAGATAAGACTACATTGGCAAGTGGTTTCAATCGTTCTTTGTTAGCATGGTATAATATAGATCCGCTGTTTACGCGTCGCAGTAGTTCGCTTACGCCTGCTCATTTGAAGAATGACTTGGAACAACTTTCCAACCATTATGTGCGTGAAGTGGCAACACGTGAGCTCTTTCCCAAGAAAGATTTGAATAATTACAATGGTTCTTCTTCAACATTGAGTATTCTTAATCTTGCTTATTACCCTAATGAGCGTGGCCCTTATAACTTTAATCCCGACCTTAATCGTGACGGTTTGCTTTCTAATCCTGTGAAACATTGGGGAGGATTGATGAGAAAGCTTGACACCAATGACTTTGAGCAGGCTAACATTGAGTATGTTGAATTTTGGTTGCTGGATCCTTTTATCTATTCCAAGCGGAAGCCCAATGCACATGAGTATGGAGGAGACTTCTATCTGAACTTTGGCGAAGTGTCTGAAGACGTGCTTCGTGACGGAAAGAAGTTCTATGAAAGTGGTATGTCTGTAGATGGTTCGCAGCGTTATACGACAACACAATGGGGAAAGATACCGACTTCGAGCACGGTCACCTATGCTTTTGCTACTACCAAGAATGCACGTGCTTTGCAAGATGTGGGCTTCAATGGACTCAATGATGAAGAAGAACGTGCTTTTCGCTCCTATCAGAGCTTCCTCACTTCCGTTCAGGGAAGAGTGAGTGCGGCGGTGTGGGATTCCATCTATCGAGATCCTGCAAATGATGATTACCATTATTTCCGAGGTTCTGACTATGATCAGATGAGAGCCGATATTCTTCGGCGTTATAAATATATCAATAATCCGCAAGGTAACTCGCCGGATAGTGAGTCAAGTAATGAACGTTACGACACATCATACAAGACAATGCCAGATGTGGAGGATATCAATCAGGACTATACACTTAATGAATACGAGAAATATTACCAATACCATGTTTCATTGCGTCCCGAAGATATGGTGGTTGGCAGCAATCATATTGTTGACAAGCGTGATGCAAGCGTGAAACTGCGCAATGGGAAGACCGAGGAAGTGACGTGGTATCAGTTTCGTATTCCGCTCAGTGAATATGAAAAGCGGGTCGGTTCAATCTCCGGTTTTACGAGTATTCGCTTCATGCGTATGTTTCTTACGGGATTTAGGCACCCGATAGTGTTGCGTTTTGGAAGCCTCGATCTCGTGCGTGGTGACTGGCGTGTCTACGAACAGAACTTAGATAGCAGAGTCGGTTCGGGAAAAGTGGCTGTCAGTTCGGTTAGTATAGAGGAAAACGGTGATAAAAGTCCCGTTAATTATGTCTTGCCTCCGGGGATTAGTAGGGAACAAGACCCGACACAGCCACAGCTTGTGGAAAGTAACGAACAGGCTTTGAGCTTTAATGTGCATCACTTGAGTCATGGCGAGAGCAAAGCTGTGTATAAAAACACTGCAGTTGATTTAAGACAGTATAAACGTTTGCAGATGTTCGTACATGCAAATGCATTGGAACAGAATACAACACAGCTGGCAGATAACCAGTTGGCGGTTTTTATACGCTTCGGTTCAGACTATAAGAATAACTATTATGAGTATCAGATACCATTGAAACTTACTCCGGCGGGCAAATATAACCTCTATTCGCCATCGGACCGGGCCGCCGTTTGGCCGCAGGAAAATATGGTTGATATCCCATTAAGCCTTTTAACCGACTTGAAAAAGCAGCGTAATATGGCCAAAGCTGAAGGGAATGCGAGCTTTACACAAGCGTTTACGGCCTATGACAGAGCGCATCCGGCCAATCTGATTACGGTGATGGGCAATCCTTCTTTGGGTGCAATAAAGACGATGATCATTGGTGTGAGAAACCTTTCTGCCGACATAAAAAGCGGTGAAGTATGGGTCAATGAGTTGCGTCTGAAGGAATATAATAATAAAGGAGGCTGGGCTGCCAACGGAAATCTAAATGTTCAATTGTCAGACCTTGGAACAGTGAACGTGCAGGGAAGATATGTTAGTGATGGTTTTGGTGGACTTGAAAGTACGGTTGCCGACCGTATGCAGGAAAGTCAGTCACTCTACAGTGTGACAACAAACTTGGAACTGGGCAAATTCTTTCCGGATAAGGCTAAGGTTTCCGCACCTTTATATTATTCGGTCAGCCATGAAACAAGTCGACCGCGTTACAATCCTTTAGATACGGATATGACATTGAAAGATGCTTTGCAATCGGTTGCAAAGAACGAGCGTGATAGCCTTGAGTCTATTGTTGTGACAAAGCGGGTCAATACCAATCTGTCACTCTCAAACATGAGGGTAGGTATTCAGACAAAGACGCACCCTATGCCTTATGACCCGGCCAATTTCTCGTTTTCCTACAGCCATTCTCACAGTCATACGAGTGGTGAAACCACCGTTTATGAAAATGAGGATAACTGGCGAGGTGCTATAAACTATAATTGGTCACCAGTCTATAGGGCATGGGAACCATTCAAAGGCATCAGGAACAAGTCGAAATGGTGGGACATTTTTCGGAAGTTTGGCTTCAATTGGTTGCCACAGAATGTTGGTTTCAACACGGAGATGACTCGTAGTTACTATGAACTTCAGGAGCGGGATATGGAAAATCTTGAGGCTAATCGCCTTCCAGTGACTTTCAATGAACAGTTTTTGTGGAATCGTGATTTCATGCTTCGTTGGGATTTGACACGCAATTTGCATATGAATTTTCAGAGTGCAACGCGCTCACAAATAGAGGAACCCTACACACCTATAAATAAATTGCTTTATGCCGACCGTTATCAAGCTTGGAAAGATTCGGTATGGACGAGCATCAAACAGCTGGGAACGCCACTTGATTATCAACAGACATTCACACTTTCTTACCAGCTTCCGCTGAATTTAATCCCTGTTTTTGATTGGATAAATACCGATGCGCAGTATAATGCAAACTATACTTGGGTGAGAGGAACGGAAACCGAGAACCATATCAGCCTTGGAAATACGATAACAAACAATAGGAATTTGAATTTGAATGGCAGTTTTAATCTGGAAAGGCTCTACAATCATATTCCGTTTTTGAGGAAAACCAATGAGCGATTTAATCGTAGTGGATTATCTACCTCACAATCTCCTACAAGAAAAAATCGTCGGTCTGACGACAGAAATTTGCAGGCTTTACCTAAGAACAAAGATGCATTTGAACGGGAAATCATATTGCGTTCCGACACGACAATAATCCTTGAACATGCTAAGCAAAGCCGACGAATCGTGGTAAATGCCCGCACGGAAGACGGTCATCAATTCAAATTAAGGTTTAAGAAAATTGATGATAACAGAATCCGTATAATGAATAAGGTTGACTCTGCACTAAAACTAAAAGTCACGGTCAATCTGAAAGCACCATTGGAGAAACAAGGTTGGTATCGAACGGCACAAACCATGGCGCGTATACTGATGATGGTGAGAAACGTCAATATCAGTTATCGTAATCAATATGCCATGACCTTACCAGGCTTCATGCCTAATATAGGAAAGGCATTCGGGCAGACTCGCGGTGGCGGATTACTCTCTCCGGGACTTGATTTCGCATTCGGCATGATTGACGACTCGTATATTGACAAGGCACTCAGCAGAAATTGGCTGTTGATGAACGACTCCATAGCGACACCTGTGGCCACTACCTTGACAGAAGACATTCAACTACGGGCAACCTTGGAGCCTTTCCGTGACTTCAAAGTTGATTTGAATGCGACCCGTGTTGCAACCAAGGCCCGAAGCATACAATATATGTATGCCGGGAAGCCTACGACGCAAAGCGGGACTTTCTCTATGACAACTATTTCCTTGGGAAGTGCATTCGAAGGAATAGGTAATGCAGGCAATGGCTATCGTAGTAAGACCTTTGAAAGGTTCTGCAACTCGCTTGATGCTTTCCGACAACGCGTGGAGAGTCAGTACCGTGACGCTACATACCCTGCAGGAACAAGTTTGGCCGGTCGGCCGTTTAATGCTGCAAACGGTACAGTTGAACGGTATAGTGCCGATGTGATGGTGCCGGCTTTCCTTTCAGCCTATACGAATATGGGAGGAAACAGCCTTGATATTTTCCCTTCATTGCTTAAATTGCTGCCCAACTGGTCTGTACGTTACAGTGGATTGGTGAAGCTGTCATGGTTCCGAGATGTGTTTCGCAGCTTTAACGTCAATCATTCTTACAAGAGCATCTATACTGTCGGGGCTTATTCTTCGTTCAGTAGCTATCAGGAATATATGAACGGGCTTGGGTTTATCAATGATGCCACAACCGGGAACCCCATTCCCTCAAGCATGTTTAATGTTTCAATGGTGAGCATTAATGATGCTTTTTCTCCACTCTTGGGGGTTGACATGACTTTTAAGAGTGGTATGACGGCCAAGTTGGAATACCGTATGGTGCGAAGCTTGAATCTCAGTATGACGAGTGTCCAGATGAACGAGGCTCGGAGTAAAGACTGGGTTATCGGGTTGGGTTACCGATTGAATGATTTTAATCTCTTTGGTCTCGGTGTCCGTCGTAAGACAAAAGGCCATAAGAAGAATGCAAATGCCGATATGCAGCAGCCTACGACGGAGAAAACGCACGGGGGGGTAAACCATAATTTGAATCTCAACCTTGATTTCAGCTATCGTAAGCAGGCTTCGCTGACGCGCGATATTGCCACCGTGACCAGCAATGCGAGTAGCGGAAACTCCGCGTTTAGATTAAACTTCACGGCGGATTATACGTTTTCTCGCATGCTGACAATGAGCTTCTACTATGACTTTCAGAGCAACACGCCACTGTTAAGCAGTAATAGTTACCCCACATCTACGCGTGACTTCGGATTGAGCGTCAAATTCTCATTGACACGCTGATGAATATTTTATAAGGTAAAGCTAAATGGACAAAATAAGAATTGAAAACGCAGCGCCCCATCAGGCATCAACCATTGCCTCCTTGGTGATGTTGGCCATGAATCATGATTGTTGCCAATATTTCGCAGGCCCTCATCACACGTTGGATGACTTTCATCGAATGTTGACAAGACTTGTGAAACGGCGCGATTCACAGTATTCCTATCAGAACACGTTGGTCGCGCTGGCCGGGGAAGATGTTATCGGGTGCTGTGTGAGTTATGACGGTAGCCGGTTGCGTGACCTGCGTCGTGCTTTCTTAGAAGAAACACGGGATAGTTTCGGCTTGGACCATTCGCATATGGCTGATGAAACGCAGGCTGGAGAACTGTATATAGACACTTTGGCCGTTAGCATCGGCTATCGCGGGCAAGGTATTGCGACCTCCTTATTGCAAGCTACTTGCGAAAAGGCCGCGGCTCTCCATCTGCCTGTCGGCTTATTGGTTGACAAAGGAAACCCCAAGGCAGAACGTCTTTACAAGAGTTTTGGCTTTCGCTACGTAAATGATGCCGTGTGGGGCACTCATCCCATGAGGCATCTACAGCGTTGCGATGACGGATTACCAGTTAATTATAAGGACAACCACGAAAACAACCTTACTAATGAATTGGGTTAATAAGGGATATTGTGCTAATGGAAACATAGTCCTAATTGAAAGGGGAGACATCATTAATTCGAATTGCCCA
The DNA here is from genome assembly GCF_000382385.1 of Segatella maculosa DSM 19339 = JCM 15638. Lineage (GTDB taxonomy): Bacteria > Bacteroidota > Bacteroidia > Bacteroidales > Bacteroidaceae > Prevotella > Prevotella maculosa. The sequence goes on from NZ_KB908331.1 coordinate 22,602, forward strand.
CGACCCTAAATAAAAAAACGACGTCCCTAATTAAAAATAGGAACGTCGCTAATTGAAAAGAGCACAATGTCTAATATGGGTTACCTCCCCGTCTGATTGAAAAGAGAGGAGGAGATTATCGAAAACAGACGGCTACCGCGCTTTCAGATAAAGGTTGACGTATTGATAATTAGCCTCGGCCTTGCGGAGCAACACCCCATCAATCTGATTGACGGGCTGCTCGTCGAATGTACCGTCGGAGAGTGGACGGACGGTGAACTGTCGAACATTGCGCACCGGGGAAAGCACCGTCAGGCGGTTGGCCTCATAATAGCCCAAGTCTTGATAAGTGGCCATGAAGGCGCGGGGGCGGAACAATGGGGTGAGAATGTCTTTGCCCGTAAAACCGACCTCGGTGCGCAGATGTAGCAGTGAGAGCACCGTGGGCATGACATCTATCTGCGAGCACACCTTATCTATATAGGCAGGCTTGACCAGCTGCGGTGCGTACACGAGGCAGGGGATATGGTAGCGGTCGATGGGCAACGAAGTCTTACCTGCGCTTGAGGCACAATGGTCGGCGATGATCACGAAGAGCGTATTGGCAAACCACGGCCTGCGCGCTGCCTCGCGGAGCAGCTGTCCGATGGCATAGTCGGTGTAGCGTACGGCAGCCTCTCGCGTATGTGGGTCGCCGTCGACATGTATCTTTCCCGCCGGATAGGTGTAGGGACGGTGGTTGCTCGTGGTCATGATCTGCGCAAAGAAAGGCTTTTTCTGTTTTGCATCGGCATCAAAGACACTGAGACTCTTGTGGAAGATGTCTTCGTCGCACACACCCCAGATGTTAGCAAACGTGATGTTTTCGGGCAAAATGTGCTTGCGGTCAATGACCTCGTAACCATTGCGGCCGAAGAAGTTGCCCATATTGTCGAAATAGCTGTCGCCGCCGTAGAAGAATTGCACATGATAGCCGAGCCGCTTCAGCACCATACCCACGGAAAGATTGCCCATGTTGTTCTGCTTGCGCTTGATGATGCTTTCGCCTGAACTTGGCGGAATGCAGAGCGACAGGGCCTCCAAGCCACGCACCGTGCGGTTTCCTACGGCGTAAAGCCGGTCGAATACAAGGCTTTTGTCCATCAGGCTGTCGAGCGTGGGCGTGAGATTCTGCTTGTTCCCATAGCGCGTGAGGAAGTCTGCGCTCAGGCTCTCCACCGTGATCAGCACGATATTGGGCCGGTTGCTTGCAAGACTGTCGCCGATTGTCTTGCGCCCATTGCTGTCCAAGCCCGCCTCACGACGGTAAATGGCCCGGGCCTCGGCCTCGGGTAGCATGGGATAGAACTTATCATAGTCCAATTTGTTGCTTTGAAAGGCGATACAGAAGTCGCAGATGCCATTTTGTTCAAGCTGTGTGACATACTGATTGTCGCTCTGCAGAGCGTGGGTTGCCCAAACGATGAGATAACCGAGCAAGGCAAGGACCGCATAGCAGCCCAGATGCACGGCCAGTAGACGCGGCGTATAGAGCTTGGTCAGCCGGAAACGCGTCTTTCTGGAGTTCCAAAAGACAATCCCCACCGTGGCAACGAGCACGCCGATGAGAAGCGGAACGACGGCATAGGACTCCAAGATGTTGCCTATCACCTCGTTGGTATAGACCAGATAGTCCACGGCAATGAAGTTATAGCGCACGCCGAACTCCTGCCAAAAGATGACTTCACCCATCGAGATGAAAAGAAACAAAAAGACATAAAGTCCCCATGTGGCGTAGAGTGTGACCTTGCGCCAAGTATCTCGTAGCCGTGGAAGCAGGAAACGCAGTGTGAAACTGAAGAGTTTCCAACTCAGGAACGCCTTTGCAATGAGGGGCGCACCGCCTCCGTATTCATCAAAAATAGAATGACAGCACAGCGTATAAAGCAGTCCTGCCAAAAGAAGAAGCTCAATGAGCCAACCGCCGACCTTGGAATACTTCCACTCGTTCAAGCCCAAATAGACGAAGAGCAGCGGAATGAAGAGCAGAAGTCCCGTTCCAAAATCAGACAAGACGCCTATACTCAGAAGCCGAAGAATGCTTCCGAAAGTATAAGAAGCGTCATCGGGAGACAGCACCATCAAGACAATCCTGAGCAAGAAGCCCACGACAAGATACAGTCCAAGGAATTTGCTCATCATTACATAGAGCGGATTTCGTTCAATCGTTTTCGTGTTCTTTTTCATATTGGTTTTAATTTTTCGGCGACAAAGTTACGATAAAAATCCATATATCAAGACTACGGGGACGATTAAACGTTAAAAAGGCATATAAATCCATGTACCTTTCTGCCCCTTTGTCGCCAAAATTCAAAAAAAGAATAAGAAAACATAAAGCTCGGAAGACGTTTATGCGCTTCTGTATTTATTCTATAACTTTGCAATCATGCAAACCCATCGCAGAAACAATACGGAGAACGAATGAAGAAAAAGCTTTTCTTTCTGACAATGATGGCGGCCATGACTGCGACGCCAGCCATAGCACAGCGCAACGGCGTGGTTCTTGACATGGAAACTCGCCAACCTTTAGCGGGCGTAAAAGTCTACACGAACACTAATAAGATGTATATGACCGACCGACAAGGCCGTTATTCCGTTGCAGACCAAGCCTCGCGGAGCGTTACTTTCTCGCATAGTCGCTACGTAAACCGCACGGTTAACCTGACAAACATCAAGGATACGGTGTTGCTTCTGCCTAAAGCTATCACCATCAACACGGTTGTTATCACGGCAAAAGCACCCAGCATCATGAGCAACAGCCCTGTAAACCTGCACACACTCTGGGGCAATGACCCACTCAGAGGCCCCTCTTCACCTTCAGGAATGGATTTCCTCTGGTTCTTGGGAAAGCGCAGTAAAGTGCCGGGCAAAGTCATGAAGAAAGCCCATGAGGCTGTGGAGAAGTACACACCCGACCCAATTTCACCAATCAAAGACAATGAAAAATCAGAGACATTACCTTGAACAGCAGGTCAAGATGACCGCCGTTATCGGCCGACTGAAACGACATAACCGCTATTTCATCATGGGCGAAATAGCCCTTTTCATGCTAATCATCGCCTCAATTGGCGTTTTTGCCATGACGGCATGGAGCAAATCAGGCCTTCTGATGGCTGTAGTTTGCCTTTCAGCATACCTGTTTACACGCTTTTTCGACAACAAAAATGCAAGCAACATCAAGCAAACAGAGCAGCTACTTGCCGTCTATACGCACGAATTAGAAGCTATTGAGGGCAACTATTCAGCCTTTGACAGCGGACAAGAGTTCATGGATTATCATCATCCTTTTACCTTTGATCTCGATGTTTTCGGGCCAAGTTCACTCTTTGCACGCCTCAACCGCACGGTGACCACAGGCGGTAAGGCCTTGTTGGCACGCAATCTTTCATTCAAAGAGATACAGTTTCAGCCCGAGGAAATCCACTATATGAGCCACAAAGTCGGCTTCATGGATAGCTTCCAGGCCTTGGGAGAAGGGCGAACCATCGACACCTTGGCTATGCTTTCCTTGCAAAACGAATGCTCGGAAGCCTCGTGTCCACGATGGCTTTCCACGCGTTGGTCGCTTATCGTGGCCTCTCTGATGCTCTGCCTGCTGCCTTTACTCATCATTCTTTCACTCTTCGGACTCATCGAAGGCAATGTCCCTGTCTTCTATGCCACCCTGCAATTCTTCATCGTTTACCTTATTTGCAATGCCGCAACCCGACACATTGCCAAGCGAACGGCCAAAATTCACCGTGAAGCAGAGGGTTTTCGGCAACTTATCAAGCAGTGTGTCAGCCTGCACGACCTGCCACTTTCCCTACAGAAAGAGGCCGATACACTGCGCAATGCACAGCAACAAGCTGCGCTATTGACAAGCATTATCGACCGACTTGACCGCAGAGGAAACATCTTAGGACTGATGATTATCGACACGTTTGGGCTGAACGACTATTTCCTTATACGCGAATACCTACGTTGGGAACATGATTTTAAAACACAAATTGCCGCTCAAGTCAAGGCATTAAGCCATATTGATGCCCTCGTTTCGTGGGGACGTTTCGCCTATAATCACCCGGAAACCACTACAGCAGAAGTCACTACAGACCATAATGTCTATCTTGAAGCAAAGGAAATCAGCCATCCTTTCCTCGGAACAAAAGCCGTTAAGAACGACTTTTCGATTGAAAATGGCAGCTATACCATCGTGACCGGGGCTAACATGGCGGGTAAAAGTACGTTCCTAAGAACCATTGGTATCAACTATATCTTGGCCAGAAACGGTGCCCCGGTGTTTGCCAAAAGCATGCGAACCTCGTCATTTAACCTATTCAGCAGCATGCGTACGACCGATGATTTGGCAGGAGGCATCTCGTATTTCAATGCAGAATTGCGCCGATTACAACAGCTCATACACTTCTGCAAACACCCTGTTTATGCGCAAGGGAAGCCCGCCGACAGTCCGTCTACACTCATTATCCTCGACGAAATACTGAAAGGAACGAATTCACTCGACAAGCTTAACGGCTCAAAACTCTTCTTGGAAAACATCTGTAAGCTGCCCGTTACGGGCCTTATCGCCACACACGACCTTGAACTTTCAAAGCTTGCAAACGAATATCCCAGCCGTTTCAGCAACTATTGCTTTGAGATTGAACTCGGAACGGCAGTCACCTATTCCTATAAAATTACGCCCGGCGTGGCACGAAATCAAAATGCAACCTATTTATTGAAAGGCGTATTGAAAGAGATAGAGAGCCTTTCGACAGTGCAATCACAAGGAGAAACAGCCGGAGTTGCAGGCTAAATCACCGGTTATTTTATTCTTTTGAATGTGGGAGACCCTTCATTTTGTCTGGCCCTATTCCTTTTCTGAATTAACAAAAGTAGCCTGACGACCCTGTATGGTTGCACATATTAGCGTATAAGTTATATTTTTCTAAAAAACTTTACAAATGGCCTCGTCAAATTTGTGTATTTGAACAAGGACTTTCACTCGCTACAAATATGCGCTGTATTTCAGAAGTTTGCAATTCGTTGATAACCAGAATGCTGTAAAATCCAAGGCAAAATCTGACGGAAAACCACGCAAAAAGTCACGCCATCTGCGTCAAATGATGATGCCATCTGCACCATTATGCGAGGTAAGGTCGGTCACATTGCACGATAAAGTGACTGAGATTGCGAAACAATGTGGCTGAAACGAGAACTTCGAAGCCTCGGAATAGCTGCGTACAAGTGCTGAAAACGGTTTTTTATTTCTATTTGGTGTAGTCACAAAGTGTTAAAAACAGACCAATAATATTTACAGAATATCTTACAAAGCATGCTTTATGACATCGCTCTTTTATAGAACCGCCTCAATAAAAACCTTGGTTTTATTTTGATTTATGGGCGAATTCCACTAACTTTGCATATCGGAATATACCACTCACCTTATAATATATAGAACAGTATGATCCTTTTTTTCAGAACTCAATCAAAGAGTGTGATTGCGACGGAAGTCGACCATCAGCCCAACTCCGATGAAATCAGCAGACTTAGCTGGCTTTATGGCGATGCAACGCTTGAAGAGGCCCAAGAACTTACGGGTTTCTTCGTAGGTCCGCGCCGCGAAATGATTACGCCATGGAGCACGAATGCCGTTGAGATTACGCAAAACATGAGTCTTAACGGCATTCTGCGTATCGAGGAATATTTCCCCGTTGACTCAGAAGACGCTGAATATGACCCTATGTTGCAGCGCATGTATCGGGGCATCGGGCAGGATATCTTCACGGTGAACCATGAGCCTGAGCCCATTAAATACGTGGACGACCTTGAAAAATACAATGAGGAAGAGGGGCTTGCATTGAGTAAAGACGAGATGGCATACCTGCATAAGCTGGAAAAAGAGAATGGAAGACCGCTCACGGACTCTGAAATATTCGGCTTTGCACAGATAAATTCAGAGCATTGTCGGCACAAAATATTCGGTGGTCAGTTTGTGATTGATGGCAAAGAAAAGGAGTCTTCGCTTTTTAACATGATTAAAAAGACCACTAAGGAGAACCCCAATAAGATTCTTTCTGCCTATAAAGACAACGTAGCTTTTGCCCAAGGGCCGGTCATTGAGCAGTTTGCACCGGCCGACCAAAGCACAAGTGACTATTTCAAAGTCAAGGAAATAGAGAGCGTTATCTCGCTGAAAGCCGAAACACATAACTTCCCTACGACTGTAGAACCATTCAATGGAGCAGCCACAGGGACCGGGGGTGAGATACGTGACCGCATGGGTGGTGGTACAGGTTCATGGCCAATAGCCGGAACTGCCTGCTATATGACGGCCTATCCGCGTCTGAAAGACGAACAAGGAAAACTCGATATGGAGCGCGATTGGGAAGACATCATGCCTGTTAGAAAGTGGCTTTACCAGAGCCCTGAACAGATATTGATCAAGGCTTCCAATGGAGCGAGCGACTTTGGAAACAAGTTTGGTCAGCCGTTGATTTGCGGATCGGTGCTCACTTTCGAGCATCAGGAGAACCAAGAAAAGTATGCTTACGACAAAGTTATTATGCTTGCAGGCGGTGTGGGCTATGGAAAGAAGCGCGATTGTCTGAAGAAAGAGCCACAGAAAGGCAATAAGATTGTCGTTGTAGGCGGTGACAATTACCGCATAGGTTTAGGTGGTGGCAGCGTTTCTTCTGTGGATACAGGTCGCTACAGCAACGGAATTGAACTGAATGCCATACAGCGTGCCAACCCCGAAATGCAGAAACGAGCTTATAACCTCGTGCGTGCTTTGGTTGAAGAAGACGAAAATCCTGTTGTTAGTATTCATGACCATGGCAGCGCAGGCCACTTGAATTGCCTTTCAGAATTGGTCGAAGAATGCGGTGGAGAGATAGACATGTCCAAGCTTCCGATTGGAGACAAGACCCTTTCGGCAAAGGAAATCATTGCCAATGAAAGCCAGGAACGCATGGGATTGCTCATAGATGAGAAGTATTTAGACCATGTTCAAAGGATTGCCGAGCGTGAACGTGCACCGATGTATGTGGTCGGTGAGACGACAGGTGATGCACATTTCTGTTTCAAGCAGGCTGATGGTGTGAAACCATTCGACTTAGATGTGGCACAGATGTTTGGTCATACGCCGAAGACAGTCATGGTAGATGAGACCGTAGAACGCAGCTATGAGGATGTCAAGTATAACGAAGACCAACTCGACAGCTATCTGAATCGCGTGCTTCAATTAGAAGCTGTGGCCTGCAAAGACTGGTTAACGAACAAGGTTGACCGGTCAGTTACGGGAAAGATTGCCCGCCAACAGGGACAAGGTGAAATTCAATTGCCACTTTCCGACTGTGGAGTTGTGGCTTTGGATTACCGTGGAGAGAAGGGGATTGCTACTGCTATGGGGCATGCTCCACAAGCAGGATTGGCCGATCCAAAGGCCGGAAGCGTGCTCTCTGTAGCCGAATCGCTGACCAATCTCGTGTGGGCGCCATTGGCAGAAGGCTTAGACAGTGTCAGTTTAAGTGCCAACTGGATGTGGCCCTGCCGTTCACAAAAGGGTGAAGATGCACGCCTATACGAAGGAGTTAAGGCATTAAGTGACTTCTGTTGCGCTATCCATGTGAATGTTCCGACTGGAAAAGACTCGCTTTCGCTGTCACAACAATATCCAAATGGTGAGAAAATCATTGCGCCGGGCACTGTAATCGTCAGTGCAGGAGGTGAAGTGAGCGACGTAAAAAAGGTAGTAAGCCCTGTAATTATCAATGACAAGAACTCCAGTCTCTATCATATTGACTTCAGTTTTGACGAGCAACATCTCGGAGGTAGCGCCTTTGCACAGAGTTTGGGCAAGGTAGGCAGCGACGTTCCGACAGTAAAGAACCCCGAATACTTCGTAGATTGCTTCAACACTATACAGGAGTTAATCCGTCGCGGGTGGGTAATGGCAGGCCATGACATTAGTGCAGGTGGTTTGATTACAACCTTATTAGAGATGACTTTCGCCAATAAAGCGGGCGGGTTAAACATCAATTTGCACGATATTGCAGGCAATGACCTCGTTAAAATGCTGTTTGCAGAGAACCCAGGTGTCGTTATTCAGGTGAGTGATACACACAAGGCAGAACTCTTTGAATATCTCGACAATGAGGGAATAGGCTTTGCAAAGATTGGTTATCCTACGCCAAACAATCGCAAGATAACCGTAAAGAAGGATGAGATTGTGCATGAATTCGACATCGATGCACTGCGCGACACATGGTTCAAGACTTCATATCTGCTCGATCGCGACCAGAGTTTCAATGGAATGGCAAAGAAACGCTTCACCAACTACAAGAAGCAAGCGATTGAATTGCAGTTCAACAGCAACTTCAAAGGCACTTTGGAAAGCTATGGTTTGACTGTAGGCCAGCGTCGACCTTCAGGCGTAAAGGCTGCAATCATACGCGAAAAAGGAACCAATGGAGAGCGAGAAATGGCTTATACGCTTTATTTGGCAGGCTTTGATGTTAAGGATGTCATGATGACTGACCTCATTAGCGGACGCGAAACGCTTGAAGATGTGAACTTCATCGTGTTCTGTGGCGGCTTCTCCAATAGCGATGTACTCGGCAGTGCAAAGGGGTGGGCAGGCGCGTTCTTGTATAATCCGAAAGCAAAAGAGGCGCTCGACAGGTTCTATGCACGCGAAGATACGCTAAGTCTTGGTATCTGCAACGGTTGTCAGCTGATGGTCGAGCTCAACCTCATCAATCCGGAACACAAACACCGGAGCCATCTCTGCCACAACAACTCAAAGAAGTTCGAGAGTGCGTTCCTTGGTCTGACTATCCCGCAGAACCCAAGCGTGATGTTGCATAGTCTCAGTGGAAGCAAGCTTGGAATATGGGTTGCACATGGTGAAGGCCGCTTCTATCTGCCCGAACCGGAGGACCATTACAACGTCGTTGCCAAGTACAACTATGCCGAATACCCCGGTAATCCGAACGGGTCGGACTACAATGTGGCCGCCATTTGCTCTAAAGACGGTCGCCATTTGGCAATGATGCCGCACCCCGAGCGGGCCATCTTCCCTTGGCAGAACGCCTATTATCCGCTCAACCGCAAGCAAGATGAGGTGACACCGTGGATAGAGGCCTTTGTCAATGCACGCAGATGGGTTGAAGAAAAGACAAACAAGTAATTGTAACACGAGAGTAGGAATGTATCTAACCTTGTTCAAAACATTCTTCAAGATTGGCATAGTCACCTTCGGGGGTGGCTATGCCATGATTTCCATGATTGAAGAAGACGTTGTCCGCAAGTATCAGTGGGTCGATAAAGAAGAGTTTCTCGACTTGCTTGCCATTGCACAGAGCTGTCCCGGCGTCTTTGCTATCAACATCAGCACCTTTATCGGCTACAAGATTCGTAAGACCCGCGGGGCCGTTTGCACGGCTTTGGGGACCGCCCTGCCTTCCTTCATCATCATTCTGCTCATTGCGATGTTCTTCCATCGTTTCCAAGATAACCGTATCATTGCCGCTATGTTTGCAGGCATTCGGCCGGCCGTGGTGGCCTTGATAGCCGCTCCTACCTTTTCTTTGGCCAAGAGTGCGCACATCAATAAGGCCAATTGCTGGATTCCAATCGGCGGAGCCTTAGCGATATGGTTGCTCGGCGTGAATCCCATCTGGGTGATTATAGCGGCCGGAGTGGGCGGTTTCGTCTATGGGAAATACATGAAATCAACCGAATAAACACCCCGTTATGGTTTTTCTGCAACTCTTCATCGCATTCTTTGAAATCGGTCTCTTCGGCTTCGGTGGCGGCTATGCCATGATATCGCTGATACAAGGCATGGTGGTTACGCGCTTCCATTGGCTCACCATCAGCGAATTCACCAACGTCATCGCTATCAGCCAGATGACTCCCGGGCCCGTAGGCATCAACACGGCCACCTATTGCGGCTATACTGCCGTGCACAATGCCGGCTATTCCACAGCAGTCTCCGTGCTCGGTTCGGCCACGGCCACTTTTGCTCTGGTGCTTCCTACGTTCATCTTGATGATACTCATCAGTAAGATGTTTATGAAATACATGCACACCGACACCGTGCAGAGCGTCTTCGCGGGCTTGCGTCCGGCAGTGGTGGGTCTGTTGGCAGCCGCTACACTTCTGCTTATGACGCCCGAGAACTTCTCAACCCCCGACGACCCTTGGACCTTTTGGGTGAGCATCGTTATCTTCCTTGCCACTTTCATCGGCACGAAAGTCATGAAAATCAATCCGATTCTGATGATCGGTTGCGCCGCGCTCGCAGGTTTGATATTGCTTTATTGACAATACCTCTTGGACCTATATAAGACATGTCCGGTGTAGTCCTACTTTACATCACATGTAGTCCTACTTTAGATGCGATGTAGTCCTACTTTACATCGCATGTAATCCTACTTTAGACGACGCCTGTCTCAATTGAATGATAAAAATAGATTAAAAGAAGGGTGAAAGAAAGAGCATATTCGACAGAATGATGTAATTTTGCTTCATCAAACAAACAGTTATCAAACTTAACGATAAATATAAGCAAAATGAAGAAAATCAGAGCAGCCGTAGTGGGCTATGGAAATATCGGCCGCTACACCATTGAGGCGCTGGAAGCCTCTCGTGACTTTGAAATTGCAGGCGTTGTCCGTCGCCAAGGAGATAAGGATAAGCCTGCAGAACTGGCAGCTTATGCCGTTGTCGACGACATTGAGAAACTGAAAGACGTTGACGTAGCCATACTCGCTACACCGACCCGCAGCTGTCCCGAATACGCTGCGAAGATTACTGCGCTGGGCATCAACACCGTCGACAGCTTCGATATCCATACCTCTATCCTCGACTATCGCACGAAGCAGATGGAGAACAATAAGAAGACCCATACCGTTAGCGTGATTTCAGCCGGCTGGGACCCGGGTTCCGACTCTGTGGTGCGCGTGCTAATGGAAAGTCTTGCGCCGAAAGGGCTCACCTATACGAACTTTGGTCCGGGCATGTCAATGGGGCATTCGGTGTGCGTGCGCAGCAAGGAGGGCGTCAGGAATGCCCTTTCCGTGACCATACCACTGGGCGAAGGCATTCATCGGCGCATGGTATATGTGGAGCTTGAAGACGGAGCAAAGCTCGAAGACGTGACCGCTGCCATCAAGGCCGACCCCTATTTCGCACACGATGAAACGCACGTGTTCGCCGTTGCTTCTGTCGACGACGTGCGCGATATGGGCCATGGTGTGAACCTCGTTCGCAAAGGTGTTTCAGGGCAGACGCAGAACCAGCGATTGGAGTTCAACATGAGCATCAACAACCCCGCACTCACGGCTCAGGTGCTCGTCAACGTGGCACGTGCTTCGATGCGCCTGCAGCCGGGTTGCTACACGATGCCCGAGATACCCGTCATTGACCTGCTTCCCGGTACGCGTGAAGAGATTGTTGCAACACTGGTATGAAGCCGTTCTCGAAATAGAATGTAATCATCGAACAATAAGAAATGTCGGGCCTTCCCTCACAGGGAGGCCCGCATTTTTTTATCTCATGCCAAACTTTCTCCCGCATGTTTGAATATAATTAAACAGAAATGCTTATCTTTGCAGCGTTAAATCAGAATATAATCAGCATATGGACGATTATCACGCGGAAACATTTGCTTTGCAGGCGTGAGGTTTAGCCGGAAGCTAATCCCCACACCTTATTAATTAACGGAGATTAGCGACAATGAGAAACTATTGGAACATCAACGAGAATCTGAGTGCCATCAAGGAATGGCAACCCAACTGCTGGATACAGGTCACATGCCCTACGGACGAGGACCAAGAGTATTTGGAAGACACCTTCCATATCCCCGACTATTTCCTTTCAGACATCAGCGATACCGACGAGCGCGCCCGCTATGAATACGACGACGGCTGGATGCTCATCATCTTGCGTATCCCTTATGTCAAGGAAGTGCGCTCACGTACGCCCTATACTACGGTCCCGTTGGGTATCATTCACAAGCGCGACGTCACCATCACGGTGTGCTACTACGAAACGAATATGATGATAGACTTCGTGAGTTATCAGCAGAAGCGGCGTGAAGGCTTCACCGACTATGTCGACCTCATCTTTCGACTGTTCCTGTCGAGTGCTGTTTGGTATCTGAAACGCCTGAAACAAATCAGTGCGCTCATCGAAAAGGCCAAGCATAACCTTGACCAAGGCGTCAACAACGAAAGCCTGATCGGACTAAGCCGCTTACAGGATTCGCTTACTTACTTCATTACCTCTATCCGTGGCAATGAGAACCTATTGCAAAAGCTGAAGTTCAAACTGCAGGTGGACGAACTCGATGCCGACCTCATCGAAGACGTGAGCATTGAGATGACGCAGGCCAGAGAAACGACAAGCATTTACTCGGATATTCTCGAGTCGACAATGGAAACCTATTCGAGCATCATCAACAACAACATGAACACCGTGATGCGTACGCTGACTTCCGTGAGCATCATCATGATGTTTCCTACGCTCATTTCTAGTCTGTTCGGCATGAACCTCGTCAATGGCATGGAGTCAAGTCCTTTCGGTTTTGCCATTGCATTGATTATCTCTGTTGTCGTTTCGGGAGCATCTTGGTGGATTTTGCGCTATAAACGCTTGCTATAGGTCCGGAATAAGAAAAAATATATGTTTTAATTAGGATTTCCCGTTTTTTTTATCTAAGTTTGCATAACGTTAAATATTGCAATGATGCAATGAAAAACCGGAAATAGAAACTAAACCAATGAAATAATGGACGCTCAAGAAAATGCCCTCATGGAGGGAAAATTAAGTGAAGAACAACTGACAGAAGCTCCCGTGGAAGCATGTGATGTCTCGGAAAGCAATGCCAAACCCCGAAACTACAAAAGCAAAGCTGAGATTGTAGAACGCCTGAAAGAAATCGTAGGCAACGGGGAAAATCCTACCAAAGAAGAGCTCGACTACTTGAAAACGACGTTCTACAAGCTACATATCGCCGAACGAGAGAGTAAGCAAAAGGCTTATCTTGAATCGGGAGGCGATCCGGACAAGTATGTGTTGACACCCGATGAGGACGAAGAAGTGTTCAAAGCCGAGATGGGAGTCATCAAAGAACGAAGGGCAAAACTATTCTTGGAGCAAGAGGCCGAGAAGCAAGAGAACCTGCAGAAGAAGCTCGATATCATCGAGACAATCAAGAATATGGCAATCTCGCCCGAGGAAGCCAACAAGAACTATAATGCATTCAAGGAGCTGCAGCAGCAATGGAAAGATATAAAAAGCGTTCCGGCAGACAAGGCCAACGAGTTGTGGCGCAACTATCAGCTCTATGTGGAGCAGTTCTATGACCAGCTTCACCTCAACCGTGAAGCCCGCGAATATGATTTCAAAAAGAACTTGAGCATCAAGACGCAGTTGTGTGAAGCTGCGGAAAAACTGGCGACAGAAAACGATGTCATCAGTGCTTTCCATCAGCTGCAAGAACTGCACCAGCAATATCGTGAAACGGGGCCTGTAGCCAAAGAGTTAAGAGAAGAAATATGGGCGCGTTTTAAGGCCGCCTCGACCATCATCAATAAGCGACATCAGCAACACTTTGAGGAACTTCGCGCTAAAGAAGAAGAAAACCTGAAGCGCAAGACCGAACTCTGCGAACAGGTAGAGGCGATTGTGCAAGGCGAGTATACGCATGCAAGTGATTGGGAAAAACAAACAAAGGAAATCATCGGGATACAGGCCGAATGGAAGAAGATAGGCTTTGCGCCGCAGAAAATGAACGTAAAAATATTCGAGCGTTTCCGTGCTGCATGCGACAGTTTCTTCGCGCAAAAGGCTGCCTTCTTCAAAAACATGAAACAGGTTTTTAATGAGAATATTGCTAAGAAGCAGGCACTTGTGGAGCAGGCAGAAGCCCTGATGGACAGCACAGATTGGAAGACTACTTCCGACAAGATGATTGCTTTGCAGAAGGAATGGAAGACCATTGGCGCCGTTCCTAAAAAGGTGGGCGATGAATTGTGGGACAAATTTCTTACGGCCTGCAACAAGTTTTTTGAGGCACGTAATGCCACCAACGGCGGAACGCGCAATGAAGAGCATGCCAATCTTGACAAAAAGAAAAACATCATCGCCCAACTGAAAGAACTTGCAACAGGAGTCGCCGACGATTTACAAGCAAAAGTACAATCGTTGGTCGAAGAATATAATACTGTGGGGCATGTTCCCTATAAAGAGAAAGACAAACTCTATCAAGAATATCATGAGATTCTCGACAAACTCTATAATGACTTGCATATCTCCGTCGCAAAGAAACGCCTTGATAATTTCAAGAACAACTTGAAGAATGTTGCAAAACGAGGCGAGGAAGCACTTGACAATGAACGTGCCCGCTTGATGCGTCGATATGAGGGAATGAAACAAGAAATCAATACCTATGAAAACAATCTTGGTTTCTTGAATGCAAGCAGCAAAAAGGGAAATAGTCTGATTGAAGAAATGAATCACAAGGTACAGAAACTCAAGGACGACATGGAGCTTGTCAAACAAAAAATCAAGGCCATTGATGCCGAGAATAAATAATGGAATAAATAAAATGTAATAGGAGACGCATCTTTCCCGCTGCGTCTCTTTTTCTTTTATGGGCTAAACATCGAATAGAAAAGATGTTTATAGATGGATTTTAAATATTGACGGGCAAGCCCCATCGAGGTTTCGTTTCTGAAAGGGCAGGATTGGCATGTAATACCTACCCTGTCTACGTAGATATACGCAAGAAACCAACGCCACGTACATTCCGTAGGCTTTAGACACCCAACCCTCCCAAAGAGAGGGAGCTTAAGCTTGCGCGCTAACCATAATTATGAATTAATTTTCCCCCTCCCGTTCTCCCTTTTTTCGAGGTAGTCACAGCCCCTCTCTCCGGGAGAGTTGAAACAAGTGTCGGGAAGAATGAAATTTCTTCCCGCAAGAAAATATTTTTTCTCCCGCAAAGAAATTTATTTTCATACGGGAGAAAATTTATTTCTTCCCGCAAGGAAATTTATCTCCTCCCGTATGCTCGTAAATCTCCTCCCGTATGCCCCAAAATTTCTTCCCGTATTCCCATAAATTTTCAACCGTATATAAATTTATTTTAATACGTATTAAAATTTACGGGAATACGTATATAAATTTAGTGCCATCGGGATACCCGAAAATAGGGAAGTTTCGGCGGCCCGGAAACTTACCCCGACCCTCCCAAAGGGAGGGGGTACAACCCCCACGGTATTCAGTTCACTTATAGATGGCTTTTTCCCAAATTGTTTGTATATAAATTCATTAATCTCATATACAGAATTTCTATCATGTAAAACAGCATTAAAGTTGACTTTATTGTTAAAATATTTAGGATAGTTGTGTTTCAAGTATGTTGCATTTTTGACTATCTTATCAAATACACTATTCCCCATCTTGTCTAGGCGATAAGAGTTGTTTCGCTTGTTTCCATCAAGGCTTATCAGGAGCCTAATGTTCTTGTTATACAGATAATCTACATATTTATTCAATAATACTGCGTTAGTTGTCATGGAATAATGAAAAACAAGTCCTTGTGGGTGCGTGTTCTCAATAAATGAGATTATATTCCTTATAAATGGCATATTTAAAAGGGGCTCACCTCCATAAAAGGATATAAAAATATTTCTGCTAATGCTAGTATCATTTGTTTGCCACAATTCAAAAAAGTAGGTAAGCAATCTAATGGCTTTATCTAAAGTCATTTTTTTATTTAGTCGCTCATCCACATTGTTATATATTTTACCATAACCACAATATTTACATTGAAATTGCAAGCATCTGTAACCTCGAAAATAATTTTATCTAAACGCAATAATTGCTGTTTGACAATTGACTCTGTAAGATAGGATTTCATGTTGTCTTTTTAATCAATTGTTATTATTGGAATAAGTTTTACTGTTTTAGAGCACTTCTTCCCTTCTCTAATATATACAATATGAGTCATGTATCCATCACTATCCTTCTTTTTATCAAAGGATATGAGTTGGTCACCTATTTGCATTCCTGCATTTCTTAATGGGTTTGCCTTGATATTTGGTAGCTCTGAAATGTAAGTCTTACCATTCCTCTTGATAGTTCTTTCTCCAAACCATTCTTTCCTTCCTTGTATAATACGCTCAAAATTAGGTTGGGGCTGAAGATAAAGTTTATTTTTCTTTAAATCAAAGAAAACATTGAAGTGCTTCAAAAAGTTCAAACCAATCATTCCTTTTACAGGAAGTTCCTTGTCGTTTAACACGTAAACGCGCACAGAATCCAAATAGTTAGATTTACCATATTGCACTTTTGTAATCCAAAAATGGCGATTATACATCCATGATGCTTCTTCCTTATATTTTTCTAATTCGTTGGCTGTCTTCGTCATTGTCGAGGGTAAATATATATCATATGGAGCACCTGTATCAATAATCCACTCGTCATCATATTTGATAGAAGTGCCATTAGGTAGCGTAATGGTGATAGGAAGTCGAGTAATATATTTCTGAAAATCAACTCGTTTACTGTCTTGTATGTATTTCAAAGATGCGACGATGCTACCACTTGGTATCTGAAAACTATCAGATGGACACACTCTTAAATAGTTATGCTCAAAGTTTAGTTCCCAAACATTCTCGTGGTCATTCCCTGGCAAGCCACCGTAGGCATCAAATCCATGTCTTTCTTTCTCGCCCTCAATCACAATAACTCTGGGATATGACCACTGATGAAAATCGTTAGAGACTTTGCAACTGTCACTATAATATTCTTGGAGATATTTTTTATGGTCACCTTGCTGAGTGTAAGTGAAGTCTACCTTTTTTCCTTTAAGAATCGTTGGATGAACTTCTATAAATGTTTTATCAAAAGTAATGTCACTTCCTCCCCATCCTATATCAAATAACATCTGTGTCTTTACCTTTGTGTTTCCAATCATGACAGGTAAAGATATATATGGTTTCTTAATCGTGAATGGCGTTACATCTGACGGGACAGTTTGAGCACAGCCAGTCATAAACAATATTTCCAATATAATGATTAGTGGTAATCGAATGATATTTTTCATATAAAAAAATGTTTTTGAAATAAAAAGATAGTCTGTTCTCAATAAGTGCATCCAAATGAAAAGAACTGTTGTACGTTGTCAAATAAAAGTGCACAACTGCAAATGTAGTTATTTATGCTGTAATATCATTCCTTTATTCTCAGAAATTCTTTTGTTGATTGAATTTTGCTTTATTATTTCTCTTATCTTTTTGATTTTCTCCCCTTGCCCTAAATATACGTCTCTCGGTGTAAGATTATCCAACGATTCATGAAATCTTCTCTCATTATAGTATTTCACCCACTCATCAATAGCCTTTTCTAATTCAGAGGGACAGAAATAATGATTTAGTTTTATCACATTTTTCATCGATCTGTGATATTGTTCTATCTTTCCTTGTGTCTGCGGATGCAAGGGCTTGCCATGAATATGCTTGATGTTATATACCTTACCGAGATACTCCTTGAGAGAGGAAGCAATATAACATGGACCATTGTCAGATAGTAAGCAAGGAGGATTCTGAAGTGTAACTCCTGCCTTCTCAATTGCTTTGTCTATTGTTCTGGATACATCTTCAGAGGTCATGCTCGAGCATAGCTCCCAATGGATAATATATCTGCTGTAGTCATCGATTACCGTAGAGAGATAATACCAGCCCCAACCCTTGACTTTGAAATAGGTAAAATCGGTCTGCCACATCTCATTGGCAAATTTAGTCTTATGATGGAACTCATCGGCCGCAAGGACGAAATCATGCTCCATACGTTCCAATAGACCTCTTTCATGCAGAATACGATAAAAGCTTGATTCTGAAACGAATATCTGACTTTCCTCCAATAAAAGGACGGACAACTCCCTTGGAGTGAGCTCAGGATGCTCTAAAGAAAGCTCAACCACTATTTGTCGAATATTGTCGGGGATGCGGTTCCATGTCGTCTGCCTCCTATAAGGCGTTTCTCTAAGAGCATTCACTCCCCCAGTGGCATATTTCTGATACCAGTTATAAAAAGTACGCCTTGGAATACCTAAACGTTTGAGGGCCTGAACAATACTTAACTCTGAACGCTTTATTGTTAGAATGATGCTCTCTTTCTCTTCCGCACTATAACGTATATACAATTCATGCATAGGGCTTATTCGATGAGTTTCAAGCTTTTTTTTACAACGTCATATCTCACTACCAAATCGGCAAGGGCTTCCTTTAAGCGAATATTTTCCTGACGAAGTTCCTTCACCTCATCACTTGTTGCTTCACGGACGATGTCACCATCAAGGCGAGCTTTGCCTGCCTCAATAAATTCCTTATTCCATTTGTAATAAGTGCTATCTGATATGCCATATTTACGGCAGAGCTCTGCGATGCTCTGTTCACCACGGATTCCTTCCATCACAATTAAAACCTTTTGTTCTGAAGTGAAAATTCGTTTCGTGTTGCGACGAATATCCTTTAACAAGGATTCTGATGCTCTCTGCTGAGAACCTGCTGAAAGATTCTTTTTTGTTGTCATTGTGCAAATATACTTTTTTATTAATATGAGACCTCTGCAAAACCTCATATAGATAGCGAAATCATAAATATAACTCATTGATTATCAATAGTAGCTTTTGGGTGTAAAAAGACTTTTGCAGAGGTCTCAATATAATTCATACTAAACCCCCAAACTTAATTGAGGTCCCAGTTGTGCACTTTTATTTGACAACGTACAAGTAGGTAAAATAACTGAAATTAAAAATCAAGGATCGTGGCTGTAAAAAACACGTGCAAAAAACCTTGCTTTTCGGTTTGTTTCTACCGACAAAAAGCCCAGTCCGTATGGATGAAAACCTATACAAAACGAATATCCATTGATTTCGGAATTTAAGGTATGGGTATGAAGAATAAGAAAATGAATAACAAAAAAATTGATTGTCTCACGACAACCAATCTTCTTAACCTTAATAATCTAATACCATGAAAAACACAGTGCAAAGATATATGATAGTTTGCATACTTCCAAATAAAACAAAGAAAAAGAGCTACTCTTTGATACTTTTTAACTAAACTAAAGATCTGTCGATTTGGGTTAAATGAGAGGGGAATGTCTGGCACGTTAGAGGGGAAGCAAATTAAAAGAGTGGGGGAGTGGGAGTTATGCTTGCTCCAAGCGGCGTCTGATTTCGCGAATGAATGCAAGGCTGTTCACCGATTGCGGCTCTACACCTTCCATGAGGCCCGTGAGGTCTTTGGTAGCAATGCCGTCGTTGAGTGTGCCGAGGCAGGCTTGCTCCAACCGGTCGGCGAATTGTTGCAGGGCAGCGTTCCCGTCGAGTTCGCCGCGCTTGCGCAGTGCTCCGCTCCATGCAAAAATGGTAGCCATGGGGTTGGTACTCGTCTCTTCGCCTCGGAGGTATTTATAGTAGTGGCGCGTCACGGTGCCATGGGCCGCCTCATATTCGTATTTGCCGTCGGGACTGACCAGTACCGAGGTCATCATGGCCAGTGAACCGAAGGCCGTGCTAAGCATATCACTCATGACATCGCCGTCGTAGTTCTTGCAGGCCCAGACGAAGCCGCCCTTGCTGCGAATGACACGGGCCACAGCATCGTCGATGAGTGTGTAGAAATAGGTAATGCCTACCTGTTCGAAGGCAGCGCGATATTCATTCTCATAGATGTCTTCGAAGATTTGGCGGAATGTTGCGTCGTAGGTTTTGCTGATGGTATCTTTGGTAGCGAACCACAGGTCTTGTCGACTGTCCAATGCATATTTGAAGCAGCTGTGGGCAAACGAACGGATGCTCTTGTCGGTGTTGTGCATGCCTTGAATGATGCCCGCGCCGTTAAAGTCGTGTATTTCTATCTCCTGCGTGTTGCCACTTTGTCCTTCGAAAACGAGTTTGGCCTTTCCTGGCTCGTCCACTTTCATTTCCACGCCCTTGTAAACGTCGCCGTAGGCATGGCGGGCGATAGTGATGGGTCTCTGCCAGTTCTTCACGGCGGGCTTGATACTCGGAATGGTAATAGGTGTGCGGAACACCGTGCCGTCCATAATACTGCGGATTGTCCCGTTCGGACTTTTCCACATCTTATGCAGCCGGTATTCGTCCATGCGTTGGGCATTGGGCGTAATCGTGGCGCATTTCACGGCCACGCCGTACTTCATAGCTGCCAAGGCTGAGGCGGTGGTCACGCGGTCCTCCGTCTTATCGCGGTTGGGCAGGCCGAGGTCATAATATTCGGTCTTCAGGTCAACGAACGGAACAATCAGTTCATCTTTGATCATCTTCCACAGAATGCGCGTCATCTCGTCGCCGTCCATCTCCACCAAGGGAGTTGTCATCTTGATTCTTTCCATACTTCAAACTATTTGATTGTTTGCAAAAGTAGTAAATTAATTTCAAATCGTCGCGTTTCTCCATGAAATTGTTTTGGATTAAACCTCTGAGACGGACGTGATAATGTCAGTTAAATAACACTAAAGCCACTCAACATATTTCGCTTTTCACCGTCTATGGTGTATATTTGCATCGATTATCACATTGTCAACAACACTAAAACGGAAAGAATATGAAGAAAAACGTATTTTTGCTAACAATGGTTGCCGGCACGCTGCTGATGAGCGGTTGTGCCAGCAAGAAGGATTTGGAGAACTGCCAAAACGAGAACCGTGAACTGACGGCCAACTATCAGAATGTTAAGGAACAGCTTGCTGCCAGCAAGGCGCGTGTGGCCAGCCTCGAAGACCAGCTTGCACAGCAAAAGAGGAATGCGGCTGCCCTGCAACGCTCGCTCGACAAGAGTCTCTCGAACGCCAATGCCAATAACGTCAACATCTCGAAACTGGTCGACCAAATCAACGAGAGCAACCAGTATATCCGTCATCTGGTGGAGGTGAAGAGCAAGAGCGACTCACTGAACATGGTCTTGACCAACAACCTCACGCGCTCGTTGAGCCGAGAGGAGATGAAAGAGGTCGACGTGCGGGTGCTCAAGGGCGTTGTTTACATCTCGCTGGCCGATAACATGCTCTACAAGAGTGGCAGTTACGAAATCAACGATCGCGCCGAAGAGACGCTCCGCAAGATTGCCAAGATCATTATGGATTACAAGGATTACGACGTGCTCATCGAGGGCAACACCGACAATGTGCCCGTCAATACCGCCGCGCCGTCGATGAAGAACATTCGCAACAACTGGGATCTCTCGGCTCTGCGCGCCTCTTCGGTCGTTCAGTATCTGCAAGACCGCTTCGGCGTTGCCCCGAAACGCCTCACTGCCGGGGGCCGTGGAGAGTATAATCCTGTAGCTTCCAACAACACGGAAGTGGGTAAACAGCGCAACCGCCGTACCCAAATCATCATCACGCCCAAGCTCGACCAGTTCATGGACCTGATTGACAAGGCACCCGAGGAGAAGAAATAGAAAGCCCACTTGTGGCCTCCTCCCGAGGGAAAGGGGCTGCGAGCTTGAAAGTGTAAAAGCGTAAAAGGGTAGAAGCGTAAAAAGAGTAAGGGAGTGAAAGGGTAAAAAGACAGACCTTGTGAACCAAAGTGTTCGCAAGGTCTGTTTGTATTTTCTTCCTTTTTAAGAGCAAGCAAGTTGGAAAGTTCAACTCTCGGCCTTTAATATCAGGCGGAGACTCTGCTTGTAGTTAAAATAGTTCCACATCCAATTCAAGAAAACAACCGTCTTGTTTCTCACCCCAAGGATAGAGCGAAGATGAACGACCAGCCAAAGAAGCCACGCGAAGAAACCGCCAAACTTCAATTTCCCGATCTCTACGACGGCTTTTTTGCGTCCGATTGTGGCCATTGTGCCCGGATTACGATAAACGAACGGACGCGCTGAACGACCCCGCCCAGCAGCAATCAGGTTTCTTGCCACATTCGCGGCTTGCTGCAAGGCCACTTGTGCCAACTGCGGATGCCCCTGCGGGTAGGCTTTATCACCTTCAACTAAACATTGGTCGCCTATGGCATACACGTTTGTCATGCCCTTGACTCGATTAAAACTGTCGGTTAAGATGCGCCCACCGTGCCCGATACTCTCGACGGGAATGCCCTCTATCCGGTTTGCCTTTATTCCGCTGACCCATATCACGGTCTCTGCATGAATAAAATCCCCGTCTTCCAATATCAGGCTATGGTTTTGATAGTCCGTCACTCTGCAGTCGGCTATGATTTCCACGCCAAGTTCTTTCAAAGCTTTCTCGGCCTTACGGGACGATTTCTCGTCCATCGCACCCAACAGGCGCGGACCGGCATTGATGAGATAGATATGCATTTCGGAAGCATTCAGGTCGGGATAGTCGCGCGGAATAATCGTGCGCCTCATTTCTGCTAAGGCTCCGGCGATTTCCACCCCCGACGGACCGCCCCCGACGATAGCTATGGTCAATAGCCTCTGCCGCTTTACCTCGTCGTCTTCGGTCTCGGCACGTTCGAGATTTTGGAGAATCGTGTTACGCAGCCGCATCGCCTCGCCGACAGTCTTCATCGAGAGTGCCGAAGCCTCGATATTTTTGTTACCAAAGAAGTTCGTCGTGGCACCTTCCGCCAGCACCAAATCGTCGTAATGAATGGTCCCGATCGACGTAAGGATAGCTTTTTCCTTGACATCGATACGCTGAACTTCGGCCATTCTGAAGAAGAAATTCTTCCGATCTTGGAACAATCTTCTGAAAGGAAATGCGATGTTGCTCGGTTCCAAACCCGCAGATGCCACCTGATAAATCAGAGGCGGAAACTGGTTATAGTTGTTCTTGTCCACCAAAACCACCTGATAATCGGTATCGCGAAGGCTCGAGGCCAACTTCAGACCACCCAGTCCGCCACCTACGATAACCACCCTTCGCTGTCCGTTGCGCTTGATATTTGCTCTCATTTGTTTATCATTTTAGTTCATTCGTTGCCATTCGTTCGCTAACCTATTCGTTGCTTTCGTCCATCGTGTCGCAAAAATCGTGCCTAAGTCTTTGTTGGTAACAAATGTTATTTGTCCATTTTTCTTCCCTGATTTTAACACTTTTGGGTGTCGCCAAATAGAAAAACAGAAGGAGGAAAATGACCTTTTTTTGGCCGTTTCGTCGATTTTTTTCATAAGGAACAGTGGTTTTTGGTAAAAAGTATATACGTTTTAGGCAAAAAGTATATATATTTTAGGCAAAAGGTATATACTTTTTTATAAAAGGTACGTACTTTTTAGATGAAACATACGTACTTTTTACTAAAAATGATAGTACTTTTTATGAAAAACGATCGTACTTTTCAAGTAAAACGATTATACTTTTCGGTAAAAATGACACAATCTTTTGGCTCACAATAACTTGCAAAAAGGGTCGCAAAACTCGCGTATTTCGGGCCAAAGTAGGCCTCGGTTGAGAAAAAGCGAGCTATGAGAGGGTGTTTGTAAAAGAAATGTCATCAGAAAGAGCGGTTGCGTGCATGAGCCGAGCGTGCGTGGGTTGGCGGAACGTCCGGAAGTTTTTTTATTTCACTCCGTTCCCGATGGGCGTCCTGTACTGTCGGGTGGAGCGTCTTATACAGCCCGGCGAGCGAAACGTCCGGCAGTTTTTTTATTTCGCTCCGTTCCCGACGAGTGTCCTATACAGCCGGGTGAACGGAATGGACGGAAGCATTTTTATGCGGGTGCGCTTTGTTGTTTCGCCGATTTTTATTACTTTTGCCCTATCTATGATAGACAGATTGACAGTTGAACGAATCAAGGAGGCTGCGAACATCGTTGATGTGGTGTCGGAGTTTGTTACGCTGCGCAAGAGCGGCAGCAACTATAAGGGCTTGTGTCCGTTCCACAACGAGAAAACGCCGTCGTTTTATGTGTCTCCGGCTCGTGGCACGTGCCATTGTTTTGGGTGCGGAAAGGGCGGAAATCCTATCGGTTTCATCATGGAGCACGAGCAGATGACTTATCCCGAGGCGCTGCGGTGGCTGGCCGGCAAGTATCATATAGAGATAAAAGAGCGCGAGTTGACCGATGAAGAAAAGCAGGAGCAGAGCCTGCGCGAGAGTATGTTCATCGTGAACGAGTGGGCCGCAAGCTATTTCGAGGACGTGTTGCATCATCACGTCGACGGTGTGGCGGTGGGAATGCAGTATTTCCGCACGCGTGGTTTCCGCGACGATATTATCCGCAAGTTCAGATTGGGCTTCGATCTGACCGACCGCCTCGCCCTCGGTCGTACGGCCCGGCAGAAGGGTTATCAGGACGAATTCTTGCTCAAGACCGGAATTTGCTATCGAAACGACGGCGGGGAAATGATAGACCGCTATTCGGGGCGCGTCATTTTTCCGTGGATTGGTATCAGCGGCAAGGTGGTGGGCTTCGGCGGGCGGGTGCTCGATTCGCGCACGAAAGGCGTCAATCAGAAGTATGTCAACTCGCCCGACAGCGATATCTATCACAAGGACCACGAGCTTTATGGCATCTATCAGGCCAAGAAGGCCATTGCGAAGGAAGACCGCGTCTATATGGTCGAGGGCTACACTGACGTGATTTCCATGCACCAGTGCGGTATTGAGAACGTTGTGGCCAACTCCGGGACGGCCTTGAGTATTCACCAAATCCATACGCTCCACCGTTTCACCGGCAACATCACCCTGATCTACGACGGCGATGCTGCAGGCATTCATGCCGCCCTTCGCGGAACGGACATGCTGCTCATGGAGGGCATGAACCTGAAAGTGTTGCTCCTGCCCGACAATGACGACCCTGATAGTTTCGCCCGCAAACACACGGTAGAAGCGTTCAAAAGCTACATCGAAGAGCATGCCACCGATTTTATTCGTTTCAAGACGGCTTTGTTGCTCGACAACGAGACCGACCCGCTGAAACGCTCGGAGGCTATCAATTCGATTGTCACGAGTATTTCGATGGTGCAGAACCCTATTCTGCGCGACACCTATCTGCACGATTGTTCGCAACGTATGGGTATCAACGAAGCCACGCTCATCAATCAAATGAACACGATGATACGCGAAAGGAAGGCCACTGGCTCAATGTCGCCTCAGCAGGTCGTCCCAAATCAACAGGCACATCAAGTCGGTCAGCCTGTGGGG
Source organism: Segatella maculosa DSM 19339 = JCM 15638 (assembly GCF_000382385.1). GTDB lineage: Bacteria > Bacteroidota > Bacteroidia > Bacteroidales > Bacteroidaceae > Prevotella > Prevotella maculosa. The sequence goes on from NZ_KB908331.1 coordinate 47,755, forward strand.
CAAGCCCATGTGGAATCAAAGGTCGAGCATCTCATGGTGCAGATGGTCATCAAATACGGCGACCGTGTTGTCTTTAACCATATCGGCAACGACGGCGGGGAGCCCATTCAGCTGTCGATTGCCGAATATATCGATTACTTCCTCTCGGCCGATGGTTTGGCATTTGAGACTCCGGTCTATAATGAGATCTTGCAGGAGGCTGTAGAGCGAGGGCGCGACCGCTCGTTCCGCGCTGAGCCTTACTTCGTGCACCATCAAGACATTCATGTTAGTCAATTGGCTGTCAATATGACCGAAGAAAGGTTCAAACTTTCAGAGAGTCAGCAAATGACGAACGACGACGAAAGTCTGCGCAACCGCATCGAACACCTGATGCTCGACTTCAAAATGGAATATGCCGAGAAGCATCTGCGCTTGTTGAAACAGCAGATAGCCAAGGCCTCGCCCGACGATTTACTGCAACTCATGGCCGAATACAAGGAAATGACGGCCATGCGCAACGACTTGGCAAAGCGGTTGGGCAATAATATTATCGTATAAACCACTTGAAAGATTTGGATATGTATTACATACAAAAGAGTTTTGAGGTATCGGCCTCACATCACCTGAAGCTCTCCTATAAGAGCAAATGCACGAATGTGCATGGGCACAACTGGCACATCACGGTGTACTGCAAAGCACGTGAGCTGAATGAAGATGGCATGGTGGCCGACTTTTCGGAGGTGAAGCGGCTCATACATGGGCGGCTCGACCATGCAGACCTCAACAAAGTGCTACCCTTTAACCCTACGGCCGAGAATATCGCCCGCTGGATTACCGAGCAGATACCGACTTGTTACAAGGCGACGGTGCAGGAAAGCGACGGTAATATCGCTACATATGAGGAAGATGTATAGAGTCAACGAAATATTCTATTCATTGCAAGGGGAGGGTAGGAATACCGGTCGGGCCGCAGTGTTTATCCGTTTCAGCGGTTGTAACCTGAAGTGCTCTTTCTGCGATACCGACTTCGATGCATACCGCGAAATGTCGGTCGAAGATATCGTTGCTGCTATCCGTCAATGGAAACAGGCTGCTTTTGTCGTGCTCACAGGCGGTGAACCTGCATTGCAAGCAGACAAAAAGCTCATCGATAGTTTGCATGCAGAAGGCTTCTGCGTGGCTATGGAAAGCAATGGGACCAAGCAGCCGCCACCCGGTCTCGATTGGCTTACTGTGTCGCCGAAAGTACGGCCGGTCGTGACAAGGTGCAATGAATTGAAATGTATCTTTGACGGCCGAAAGCCCGTAGACGACTTCGGTATCGAGGCCGACTATTATTACCTACAACCTTGCGACACGGGCGACGATGTACAGAATAAAGCCGTTACGCAGGCTTGTATACATTATATTATATCACACCCCAAATGGCGTTTGAGTCTTCAAACCCACAAAATGATTGGCTTCAAGTAGATGTTTTACATTCATTGGATCATAATAACGTTCTATATTGCTACTGTTGTACTGGCCATGATAGCCGTACTGATGGACAACAGGCAGCCGGCAAAGACGGTTGCTTGGGTTATGGTGCTGTGCTTTATTCCGGTCATTGGCATTATCGTCTACTTTTTCTTCGGGCAGAATTTTCGCAAGGAACGCTTCATCAGTCAACGTAGTCTGGACGAACTGACCAAGCGAAGCATGCTCGAATTTGCCGAACAACGCAATCTGCACCTGCCCGAGAAGGGCCGTCAGCTGATGCACCTTTTTGCCAATCAGAGCATGGCGTTACCGTTCAAGGACAACGACGTTGAAATCTATACCGAGGGAAGTGATTTCTTCCTTGCACTACTCCATGCCATCGGAAGTGCACGGCATCATATTCATATCGACACCTACATCATCGACGACGACGCACTCGGAATGCTTGTTGCCGATGCCTTGATAGACAAGGTGAGGCAAGGCGTTGAAGTGAGGGTCATCTATGACGACGTGGGTTGCTGGAATGTCCGCGATAAGTTCTTCAACCGAATGAAACGCGAGGGTGTCGAAGTCAGGCCCTTCATTCCTGTACGATTCCCGGCATTGACGGGCAAAGTGAACTATCGCAATCATCGGAAGCTTTGTATCATCGACGGAGAGACGGGCTTCATCGGCGGCATGAATATCGCCATGCGTTATATAAAAGGTGTGAAAGGTCGGCCGTGGCGCGATACTCACATGCGCATCACGGGTGGGGTAGTCTATTCCTTGCAACGTGCATTCCTCATCGACTGGTATTTTGTTGACCGTACCCTGCTGTCCGACCCTCGTTATTATCCCGAGAACACTCACGTCAAGGAAAACAATTGCCTTGCCCAAATTGTCACGAGCAGTCCTATCCAGCCTTGGCCCGACATCATGCAGGGCTATGTGCGTATCCTGCTCGAAGCAAAGCACTATGTATATATGGAGAGCCCTTATTTCCTGCCGACCGAACCCATTCTCTTTGCCATTCGTACGGCAGCATTGTCGGGGGTCGATGTGCGGTTGATGATACCGATGCATGGTGATGCCAAACTCGTGGAATGGGCATGCAAGTCGTATTTGGGCGAAATTGTAGAGGCCGGAGCCAAGGTATTCCTCTATAAGGCCGGGTTCAATCACTCGAAACTGATGGTCAGCGACGACCATTTGTGCACTTGCGGTAGCACCAACATCGACTTCCGCAGCTTTGAGAACAACTTCGAGTGCAACATCTTCTTTTACGATGAAGACATGGCCTTGCGCATCAAAGCCATTTATCTGCGTGACGAACAGAACTGTGTCGATATCGAAGAGATACGCGACTTCACTCACCGCTCGTTCCTCCTTCGGCTTTGGGAGAGTATTGTCAGACTGCTGAGTCCGCTGCTATAACACCCGCCTTAACATCTACCTCAGTCCCTCCAAAGGGAGGGATGAGAGGCCTCCCCCGACCCCTCCAAAGGAGGGGAGAGGCTTCCCGCAAGTTCGTACTCCCCTCCTTCGGAGGGGTTGGGGGAGGCTTTTTTTGAGGAAAAGTTTGGCTGTTTGAAGAATTAGTTTTACCTTTGCCGGCGTTATGATGTTAGCATTTGATGATAATAAGGTTATAAGCACGATGCAAAGAAACTTTGATTTCTCTGCATCTTTTAACGCTTATTATTTGGTTAATCCAAATAATTTGCTAACACACACACACACACACACACACACACACACACACTTAGCGCACCTGGCGTTTAAACGTCTTCACGTACGCGCGCGCGAAGAGCGCGCAACCCCAATAAACAAAGGGCTTCTCGGAGTTCCCTTTGTTCGTGTTTTTATGCCCTTTTGCCAAGCCGTGCAAGAGGAAAACAACAACGGATTTTCACTCAAAAACAATATAGATATGAATAGAAAACAATTCAGGAAACAGGCCTATATACGACCTGCAATTAAAGTCATTGTTATGCCGCAAGAACAATTGTTGCAACCAGCCAGCGGCCAACATAACCCAGGACATCACGGCACAGGCCCCAGCTCAGCCAAGCAGGGTTGGTTTGATTTTGATGAAGAGGACGAAGAAGAGGATAACTCCGCCGAAACAGAAGAGAACTCTTGGGGCATAGAGCGTTATTAAAGCATTAAAAGCAGAAAGGAAAAGAAGATGAAAACTATCAAGACATTTGTTGGGCTGGCAGCCACGCTGCTATTATCGGTGAGTTGCGCAAGCGAAGACACTGCCCAAAACAATAATCAAAAGAAAGAAACAGATACTTATGCCGTCTTTGTAGCAGGAAAGGAAGATATCGGCACGGAACAATCTAAGACCCGTACCTCACTCGACTATAACACAGGCAACTTCTTTTGGGAACAGGGAGACAATATCTTTGTGAAAGACGACGGTGGCATATGGCGAACAGGCACAAGCGCAGTGAACAAGAATACGACGGACTTCTTTAAGTTCCAACTTCCAGGCAACTTTACTGGAACAAGTTACACTGTGTTTTACCCCGGGAAGAACGGAACCAACGACCAAGTGACTATAGACAATGCACAGGCACAGGACACACCCAATTCAACCAAGCATCTCGGTGTGGCTGGCGACTGTGGACTTGCCACTGCCAACAAAATGAGAAATATATTCCCTTTTTGGATAGACCACAAAACAGCCTACCTCGTCTTTCAGCCCTACAACAGCAATGCGGCATTAACGAGTTGTTATGTCCAACGAATAGAAGTTACCTCCAACAACAATATTGCCGGCAACTACACGCTCGACCCTATTACGAAAAAACTCACGGGTACGGGAAGTAGCAAGATCGTTACAATAAGCTTAGGAGGAAGTGGAGATTATACAAATGGTTTCCCGCTGACTACTTCTGCAGACCGAGCCAAGAACGGTGCTTACATGGTGATAGCTCCCGGCGTGCATGAGCTCACCGTGCGCTATTGGATTGTAGACCCCGCAACAGGTGCTGGCGGCTCCATCACCAAAAAGCTCTCTTCATTCAACTATGAAGAAAACAACTATTATGACATGACAGCCAATCTCAACCTGAACAACTATGCTCATCCACGGTTCTATATGTGGGACGCACAGCAAAACTATTGGTGGAACCATGAGTTCGACAGTGCCGACCCTAAGCAACCCACCGAACCCAATACAGCCAACACCACGGATTGCCCCCAAAGTCAGACAGCCGACCCATTGCGCTGGTATAACACCGTGAATGATGGTGGAATGACACAGGCCAGCCACAGCGCAGCCAGCCTACTCAATGTTAACGAGATGGTGTGGTATATCAAGCACAAAGGCTTCATGGGTAAAAGAGATACCTTGTGGACAACTATGGGGCACCTCTATCAAGGCGGCCTGTGGTTTATGAAGCGAGCCAAGTTCATGGACAAGTATCATGTCACGGCTACCGAAATGCAATCGGGATACGACAGCTATGATTGGCGTAATCATGCTTCCGGTTTGGATGATTTCAAAGGAGGTAATAAGATATTGTATGAAAACAAAAACCCTGACAACAAAGACGACTATTTCTTTGTGCCGAGAATGCCATATTATTATAATGGAAAATTAATCGTTCAGAGCTATGGCTATATCATACCGTCATCAAGCCCATTCATGAATACTGATGATAGGGTATGGCTGATGATGATAAATGGAGGTCCGGAAGACCGTTTATATATTATGACACTTTACCGTGGGCTTGCGTACTATGTGCAACCGTTTGAATGAATATGATGACAAATCAGTTCTGTGCAATGATGTTATCAGATAAGTCATATCATCGGTATTGGCTATCTTGTAGCTTTCCCAAAAGCAGCAGAGAAACATTCATTATATGAAGACCGCTGTATTCCTTATATCAACACGACGGTCTTCATTATATCAACACCGAAGTCTTGATATAATCAATACGATTGTCTTGATATAAGGAACAGAAAGGCCTTGATATAAGGAATGCGATTTCCTTATTATAAGAAAAAAATCAACGGAGCCAAACGGAGAAGGGAGGCTCTAATTAATAAACTAAATATCAAACAATTATGCTGATTTTCAAAGTAGTGGAGACTATCCACAGGATTGGCCCCAAGAAAGGGCAAAAGGCATTCAATGCCATGCAGAAAGCTCCGATGAAGTTCTCAGCCACATGGCTCGTGGAACGCATCGTGCGCGAAACATCGTTAAGCGAGGGCGACGTGCGCAACGTGTTGATAACGCTACGCAACATCATCGTTGAAGTGGTAAAAATGGGTGGATCGCTCGACTTGGGCGACATATTTTCCTTGCGCACCACCATTCCCTCAAAAATGGTGGATAAGGAGGAAGATGTGACGGCCGCCGTGCTGAAACGCCCCCGCGTCATCGTACGCTGGAAGTCGGCCATCACCGAGGCACTGAAAAAGATCGAGGTGGAGGTGGATAATCCGAAGCGGAAGGAAGAGAAGAAAAAGAGTAAAGGAGGGATTGGGCAGCACGGGAATTGAAGGGCTCACCCCCCCAACCCCTCTGAAGGAGGGGGAGAAAGCCCACCCCCGACCCCTCCCGAGGGAGGGGGAGCTGCGAGATGGTTGACCATAAAGGGGAAAGGGAAAAAAGGTAAAAAAGTAAAAAATAGACCTTGTGAACCAAAGTGTTTGCAAGGTCTATTTGCATTTGTGGAATAAAATATGTAATTTTGCCACTCAATGAATACATCTGAACTGCAAAGAATAAAACAACGCTACAATATCGTAGGTAATTGTGACGGGTTGAACAGGGCCTTGGACATCGCGCTGCAAGTGGCTCCTACGGACTTGTCGGTGTTGATTGTGGGCGAAAGTGGTGTCGGCAAAGAGATTATCCCTCGCGTCATTCACGACAACTCGCCGCGCCGCCGCGAGAAATACTTTGCCATCAACTGTGGCTCTATCCCTGAAGGAACGATTGACAGCGAACTGTTCGGCCATGAGAAAGGGTCGTTCACGGGTGCCGTGGGCGAGAGCGAGGGCTACTTCGGAACGGCAAACAAGGGAACGATATTCCTTGACGAGGTGGGCGAACTGCCGCTTGCCACGCAGGCAAGGCTGTTGCGTGTGTTGGAAACGGGTGAGTATATCCGTGTGGGCGGGCAAAAGATCATGAAGACGGACGTGCGCATCGTGGCAGCAACGAATGTGAACATGCGCAAGGCCATCAGTGAGGGTAGGTTCCGTGAGGATTTGTTCTATCGCCTGAACACGATTCCTATCCAGATGCCTCCACTCAGAGACAGAGGCGAAGACATCGTTCTCTTGTTCAGACTGTTTGCCATGCAGATGGCTGAGAAATACCATTTGCCGAAGATTACGCTGAACGATGAGGCCAAGCAATTGCTGCTGCAATACAAGTGGCCAGGCAACGTGAGGCAACTGAAGAATATCACGGAACAGATGTCCGTGCTCAGTGAGAAGCGCGAGATAGATGCCCGCGAACTGTTGCATTTTATTCCTAAAGACACGGAGAGCACGCAGTTGGCCATCATAGGCAAACCCGGCGAGCACTCTTATGAGACGGAACGCGAGATACTGTATAAGATATTATATGAGTTGAGGGGTAATGTCAGCGACTTGAAACGCGACATGAATGTGCTCAAGAAGCAGCTTGACGAGGCGCGTGCCTTGTCTGGTGCACAGGGATTTGCCACACCGCAGGAAACGGCGATTGTGCGCAGGGCAGATGAAAGTCCGTATGCCATTCTCAACTCTGCCGGTCGGCAACCCCAAGCGGCGGCTTATGATGCCTTTGCCGAGGAAATACGCGAACCGGAAAGTCTGAATCTGAATGATTTGGGCAGACAGATGGTTGAGAAAGCCTTGGAACGTAACGGGGGGAACCGCAAGAAGGCTGCGCAGGAACTGGGCATTTCGGACCGGACACTCTATCGACGCATCAAACAATATGGGCTGGAATAATTACTTTTCCCGATAATTCTTAGCAAATGAAGAGACTGAAATTGATATTGCTCGCTTGTCCGCTTGTCTTGCTTGCGTCGTGTAGCTTCAAAGGCTACAAGTTCAATGGCGCAAGTGTCGACTACAGTAAGACGAAAACGATACAGATTGCCGACTTTCCAATCCGGTCAAGCTATGTGTGGGGACCGATGGGACCGCTTTTCAACAATCGTTTGAAAGACCAGTTTGCTGACCATACGAAGTTGATTCAGGTGAAACGGAACGGTGACATGAAGATTGAAGGTGAAATTACACAATACACGCAGCGTAACAAGGCGGTTACAAGTGAAGGAACTTCGGCACAAACCGAACTTTCAATGACGGTGAATGTCAGGTTCACGAACACCAAGAACCATGCGGAAGACTTCGAAAAGCAATTCACTGCAACTGCTTCCTACGAGACGACAAGGAGTCTGAACTCGGTTCAGGAAGAACTTGTCATGCAAATGACAAAAGACCTTGTAGACCAGATTTTCAATGCAACCGTAGCCAACTGGTAAACGAATGGATATAAAGCGCCTCATACAGCACCCCGAATACATGGACCGTGAAACTCTTTACGAGCTTCGCAGTCTTGTTGCGCTCCATCCTTATTATCAGACGGCACGCATTCTGTTATTGCAAAACCTTTATATCCTGCATGACCCTGCGTTTGATGAAGAATTGAGGAAGACTGCAATATGCATTACCGACCGTCACATTCTCTTCAACATGATAGAAGCTGCCCATTATAAAGTGTATGCAGAAAAGGCGACACAAACCCGGCAGCAGCTGCATGAAGTGACAAGCGAGCATGAAGACCGAACGACAGACCTTATCGACACGTTTCTTGATTCAATTCCTGAAGGTACCGACGGAGAGCCCGTGGAAAAGCAACATCATCCCACTCCTGCAGATGCCACTGTTGACTATGTGTCTTATTTGCTCAGGCTCGAGAAAGAAGAATTGGAACAAAAGCAGCACAAGGAGCAGGATCGTACGACGACACTGATCAACAGTTTCATGGAAGACGGAGGCTTTAACCTACAGACTGATGACGAAGACGAGCAGGAAAGGAACTATCCGACAAGCTATAAAGTAGAGGACTTAGAGGAAGAGGCTCCCGCAGCAGAAGCCATAGACCATTCAAACACCGAAGCAGAAACCGAGGAAGATAAAGACTATTTCACAGAGACGCTGGCGCGCATTTATATTAAACAGGGACGGTATGAGAAAGCTTTGGAAATTATTAAGCGTTTAAATTTGAATAATCCAAAAAAAAATGCTTACTTTGCAGACCAAATACGTTTCTTAGAGAAATTGATTATAAACAATAAAAACAAATAATAAAGAAATGACTTACACATTATTCGTAGTATTGATTGTCTTGGCGGCCATCTTGATGATACTCGTCGTGCTGATTCAAGAATCAAAAGGGGGAGGCTTGGCTTCAAACTTTTCATCATCTAATGCCATTATGGGCGTTCGCAAGACAACCAATGTGGTGGAAAAAACAACATGGGGAGTGGCTATTGCAATGGTAATCCTCAGCATAGCATGCGCTTATGTGGCTCCACAAGCATCAACAGAGCAAAGTGTCATGGAGAGAAGCGCTACTGAAACACAGACCACAAATCCGACCAATACACAGGGATTTGGTGCAAGCCAGCAGGTTCCGCAAATGCCTCAGACTCCAGCCAAATAAAAATGACAAAAAAGTAAGAGAAAAGTTTGGCAATTACAAACTTTTCTTTTATCTTTGCACCCGCTAAACAACAATAGCAAATCACTTAAAATGGTGGATGTAGTTCAGTTGGTTAGAGCGTCAGATTGTGGTTCTGAATGTCGTGGGTTCGAGTCCCACCCTCCACCCGAAGCAGGAATTCTTATTTAAGAGTTCCCGCTTTTTATTTTAATCCACCTGTTGAGACGACTTTATCGTTTAGTGTTTCTTACGCTTGTTGTTTTATATCGTTTTATAAGGTATATGAAGTCGGTTTCCAACATGAATCATTTTACCATGCAACAAGGTAGAGACGGTGACGTAGGGGTGCACGGCTCGTGCGTCCGTTCAAGTGGAATTGCAAGCGTAGGCGCAGGGTTGTTGGAGTGGACGCACGAGCCGTATGTCCCTACATTATTCACGTTGATAACCAACGACTTGCACCTTGCATTGCAATCTCGGCCATTTCACCGCGCAATATGGGCCATATTGGGTGGTGAAATCAGTCATATTGTGCGGCAACTAATCAACGAAAATGAAGAAATATCGAAGTTGGTGTAAACTGACTGATAATGAATAGGAAACGGAATGATTTGCATGGAAGTGCTCTTTTCAAAAAGGGTAATAATATGCAGATTTAAGCAAAAGTTCAGTTACCAGAGCGTTACCCAATTTTGCCACAGGTAACGACGGAGAAAAAATAGGTAACTGAATTATTTTCGCACGTGTGGCTGTTGCTACGGTCGGCAGTTTTCTGCATAAGTGAGGAACGCTTTGAATTTGGTAATTTTGCCACAAAACATCAAAGCGTATGAAAACAGAAAAGATGAAGGTGTTGCTCTACCTCAAAAAGAGCGGTCTTGACAAGTCGGGCAAGGCTCCGATTATGGGACGGATAACCATCGGGCGTTCCATCGCACAGTTCAGTTGCAAGCTCTCCTGCAATCCTGACTTGTGGAATCCTCGTGAGAGCAGAATGGACGGCAAGAGCCGTGAGGCTGTGGAAGTGAACGGCAGGTTGGAGAACTTGCTGCTTTCCATTCAGTCATCCCATCAGTCTTTGCTTGCAAGAAGTTGCTCATTTGACGCAACCGACGTGAAGGAACAGTTTCAAGGCAGTGTGCAGACACGGTGCATGCTCATTGAAAGATTGGATAAGCTCATTAAGGAGAAAGAAAGTCATATCGGTATAGACATCAGGAAAGAGTCCATGGCAGGCTATCACTCCACGAGAATCCGCTTGCTGGAGTTCATTCAAAAGAAGTATAAGGTTTCTGACTTGGCTTTCTCACAACTGACAGAGAACTTCATCCATGAGTTTCAGCAGTACTTCTTGGGGGAGTGTGGATTTCAGGAAAGCTCATTCTACAATGTCGCCACCCATTTGAAGACAGTATGCAGGCTGGCTTACCGTGAAGGATTGGCTGATGTACTACTTTTTGACAAAACCAAGATTAGCAAGGGTAACAAGAAACTCCCCAAAGCACTCGACAAGGAAGCATTGGAAAAGCTGAAGGCTCTCCACTTGGAGGACTTGGAGGAGGAAATGGAAACGGCAAGGGATATTTTCCTCTTTGCCTGTTATACAGGTGCTGCATATTGCGATTTGATGGAACTGAACAAGTCCCATCTTGTGCGTGATGATGAGGGCTGCCTTTGGCTGAAGTTCAACCGTCAGAAGACAGGTGTGCCTTGCCGTGTCAAACTGCTGCCCCAAGCCATACGGCTGATGGAGAAGCTCCACAGCGAAGAAAGGGAAGCATTGCTCCCTTTCATGAGATATGCTACTTACCAATCATATTTGAAAGCCCTGCGACTTCGTGCTGGTATCCCGTTTCCCTTTACCACACATACGGCAAGGCACACCTTTGCTACGCTCATCACGCTTGAGCAAGGAGTTCCGATTGAAACTGTGAGCAAGATGCTCGGACATAGCAATGTAAGCATGACCGAGCGTTATGCAAAGGTTACATCCCAAAAACTCTTTGAGGAGTTTGACCGCCTCCTTTCTTTTACCGAAGATATGCAGTTGGCTATCTAATCCTTATCAAGTCATTTGATTGCTTATCTATTCTTTTAAAACTTCAAAATATCAAGACAATGAAAAGTACATTCAAGATACTGTTCTATATCAACAGACAGAAGACAAAGGCAGACGGCAACACCGCCATTCTCTGCCGTATCACCATAGACGGAAAGAGCACCGCCATTACCACAGGAGAAGAGTGTAAAGTCTCCGAGTGGAACACCAAGCAGGGTTTGACGACTGACAGGAAGACCAATCAAAGAATCAGCGAGTTCAGGGAATTGGTAGAGAATACCTATCGGGACATACTGACGAGGGAAGGAGTGGTAAGCGTGGAACTTATCAAGAACCGTTTGCAAGGCATTGCCACCAATCCCACCACGCTCCTTACCATGAGCAAGGCGGAACTGCAATCTGTCAAGGAGTCGGTAGGCAAGTCAAGGGCAGAGGGGACTTATCTGAACCTTTACTATTCTGATAGAAATCTCCGAGAATTTATCGAAAACAAAGGAGTACAAGACATATCTATCGCCACCATTACGGAGAGTTTGTTCGAGGAATACCGCTTCTTCCTGAAAAAGCATGGGCTGAAAGCATCGACTGTCAATACCAATCTCTGTTGGCTGAGTCGACTGATGTTTCGTGCGGTGAGCAGCAGGATTATCCACTGCAATCCCTTTGAGAACGCCAAGTATGAGAAGGAGGAAAAGAAGATACGTTTTCTGCAAAAGAGCGATGTAATGAAACTTATGGTAATAAGGATGAATGACAAGGAAGCAGAGTTGGCACGGCTGATGTTTGTCTTTTCCTGCTTCACAGGCTTGGCTATCTCAGATATGGAGAATTTGAAATACAAGCATATCCAAACGGCAGCAGACGGACAGAGGTATATCCGCAAGGAGCGTCAGAAGACAAAGGTTGAGTTTGTCGTGCCGTTACATCCCATAGCGGAAGCTATCATCAACTATTATAGGAAAGAGCAGGCAAGAAACGAAGAACAGCAGACGGTGAAAGAAAAAGGCGACAGCCTTGTCTTTCAACCTCATTGCAGTCGTAGCGTGATGGGCAAGAACCTGTGCATCGTGGGTAAGGCTTGCGGTATCAGACTGAAATTGTCGTACCATGTTGCAAGGCATACCTTCGGTACGATGTGCCTTAGCGCAGGAATCCCCATTGAGAGCATTGCCAAGATGATGGGACACGCTTCCATATCCAGCACGCAGATTTACGCGCAGGTAACGGACAAGAAAATTTCGGAGGATATGGACAGGCTCATTGCCAAGCAATCAGTAAAGGAAAAGGAAACTATGGAGAGAGAGGTTTATGAACCAAACTCTCGTATCTCGTTGTATATAAATCTTCTATATATTTTGATAAATCATCTGTGTAGCATTTTTGTAGCAGTATTCTGACTGCTTAGTGACTACCATTCTGACTACCTTTTGAAAGCACAACAGCTCTCTTTTCTTGGGTACAAAGGTATATAAAATTGTACTAACCTCCAAATCTTTGCACCATAAATATTTAGAGATTTTACTGCTACATTTTCCAGTGCAAGGTGCAAGCCCTTATATATAAAAGGGACTTGCACCTTGCACTGGGGGATCCGTGAGTTCTTTGTTCTTTGACAGTGATTGTTCTTTATAAATGATAGTTGATTTTAAGAGGAATGGTATTTTAACATTTCCTTATATAAGTCTACTATAAATCTTTTCATTAAAAGTAGGTCATTCTTTAATATTCTTTTGTCTGTACTACGTATTTCTCGTCCTTATGCTACCGCTATGATGCTGAACCTTGCACCTGCTGCAAGACGGATTGCATAGGGTGAAAACATTTGCATATAGCGGGTTGCTCTTGTGGCGGTGCTTTAATAACTTTATAATTATGAAAGAGTTATTGGAAATGCTGAAGTCAGCAAGAGTAGAAAAAGGTTATTCCCAGGAGTATCTTTCTGGAATTCTGGGAGTTAGTTCAAGTCGTATCTCACGTTGGGAAAACGGACAAACAGAGATGACTCTCTGCCAAATCCTAAAATACGCTTCTAAAGTAGGCATCTGCTCTACTGAAATGTTTGAAGTTCTTGCACGGAATGGGCAGCCAAGACCTTTACCTATGGTAGAGATGCGTATAGAAGTTTTTACAGAGGAGGCGTTCAATAAGCTTTCACAACTATTAATTGAACTCGGAACAGAACAAGCGACGGGGGCTACAAAACGGTTATAGTCATGGAAATAATCACAGTAGAGAAGTCTGGCTTATCAAGAATTGATAGATAGGCTCAATCGAATAGAGCAGTACGTCGAGAGAACCTCTCACCTTATACAGGATATAGATGACGAGCTGGAAATGACCACGAAAGACCTAATCGAGACTTTGAATGTTTCAGAGTCCACCCTTTACCGCTGGCGCAAAAAGCAGTTGCTGCGTTACCGCTACACGGAGAGTGGTGATGTGCGCTACTTTTTCAAGTCAATCATTATTGCCGTGAAATGTAACCGGCTCCGTGTATCAGGGATGAGGAATGATGAGGTTCTCGGACGACTCAACCGCTTTAAGGACAACCTTATTATGAGTTCTTGCCTTAATTCTAAAAACAGATAAATATGATAGATAAAGAACAAATACTTTTGCTTACACAAGGAGGGCTGAACGTGTTCTCCCATTTCCTTGGCTTTGAGGTGAATCTGCACCGTAACTTCCGCAGTCCCTTCTATGATGACAAGCGGGCTTCATGCCATATCTTCTATGATAGGAAGAGTTCATCCTATAAGTTCTATGATCATGGGGATACAACCTATTCGGGAGATTGTTTTTGGTTTGTAGCAACTATGCGTGGCCTAAACCTGAAAACAAGTTTTCCCGAGGTCCTGGAAACCATAGTACAAGAACTTGGATTGTATTCTTTATGTGATGGTGAACAGCATAGCAAGCATATAACACAGTCATACAAAAAAACTATCGGCTTCAGTCCTGAGACTGATATGCCCAAGCATACGGAAGAACGACCATACAGTTTTGAGATACAGCCTTTTGATGACGGGCTGCTGAACTATTGGGCGCATTATGGCATCCATGAGGATGCACTCCGACGCTTTCGGGTACGGAGTCTTAAACGCTATGAGAGTATTTCTGCTGAAGGTCGTAAGTTTGAACTTTATGGCTCACCTACGGAACCTATGTTTGC
>NZ_KB908332.1 GCF_000382385.1 Segatella maculosa DSM 19339 = JCM 15638
ACAAGTTCAATGTTGCTATGGGCATCAACTCAAAATAATGTATAACCCTAAACCAAGAAGATTATGACAACTAAGAAAGAACTATCCTACTTCCGTCTGAAGTTAGAGAACTACCTCAGTGAGCATTTCCCCGAAATGCTGAGTGACAAACCATTCATAACGGCAAGAGCCGACGAAGCTCTTACCACCTACTGCGATGCAGTGGCACAAGGCTTCTCGCATCTCGAAGCTGAGAGTATGGCAAGCGAAGTGTTGTATAGAGGACTGCATTTCTCAAAGTACGACACGCTTGTATCTGTCTTGGAGAATGAGTTTGAGAAAGAACTGCCCTCCCCACTCCCCGAAAGACTATCCCCGATACTCCTGAAGAACAAGGCTGTGCAAAGCGTTTTCGACAAGTATGAACTCACGGACGATTTTGGCGCAAGTCCTGAGTATGAGAAACTCTACACCGAACTGACAGGAACAATCGTTCTGCTCATTGAGGTCAATGGTCTGCCAACGATAGGCGGTGAGAACATGACTTGATGCAGCACCATCGGGAGCTTTTGTAGTGTCAAGAGCCAAGATAAACGCTCCGCTCCACACGCCAAGAGTTTGTACCAACACTTGTCTTTGTGTAGCCTGCGCATCTTGTTATTGCTCTTGAACTATTCAAAGCTCCGATTATGAATACAATCATCATGAATCAAGATGTCCACACACCTGCCTTCATCAAGGCAGACGCATCGAACAAAAGCAATAACATCAAGCAGCAGCCGATTTCTTTCAAGCAAGTCCGCCGCTTCGGTTGGACACGCTTCATCGAACTCACTATCCTGCTTTCCATCATTATCAGTGTCGTTTGGCTTATCTCAAAGATAGTAACGCCACAGGTCGTTACCGCCGTGTCAGTCATTGCAGGCTTTCTGATACTGCGCTTTATTGTCAGAGTCATTCTCCAAGTTACCTTTACGCTGCTGAGCTTTCTCTTCTGGCTGGCGATACTCTGTGCCATCCTGCTTTGCGTGCTTTGAGAAGCACGACGATGTAATCTGTAAACACTTTCATTTATCGTTCATCAGGTGGTTATCTCGCATTTTGAGATAGCCACCTTTTCTGTTTTCCACTATGGGCGTTGTACTTTCGCTTCCTTTCCAATGCTCCACAATATGCGAAATGAAGAAAACGGATGCTGTTCCCTTTTTATCCGCAAAGGTAGTACGGGGGTTGTGGCTTTCAAAAGGTCAGTGCCGCTGGGTTTGTCTGGAAAATCTCCACACCTATGGGTAGTATTTTCCGCCAAAACCTTGTGCAAGCCTCGCCCCGCTACCTCTATTTTGCTACAAAAAGGAATCAGCATACTCCGATCTTTGGACGCATAAAAAAAATGTCGCTATGGATAAGCAAAAAGTAAATACAACATCTTCGATGAAAAGAAAAGGATATAGCTCCTCCTCTCATTACCGCATTAACTCTGTGGTTGGAAAAAGTGAGCAAGTGTTGGCAATTAAGTTTGTACAATGGGACGTTCCCCCTTTGGAGAGCCTTTGTAATAGCAAAGTATATCTCCTACGTGTGAAACTCTATTGTGGCGAGCGTATGAGCCGTGAGGAAAAGAATTGGCTATGTGAAGCGGTGAACTCTAATACCTACTTCCGTACTGCCGTTCCCCTACAAGGCTATCGCTTTGACTTCTTTGACGTGCTGAAGAAATACCTTGTCAATCAGTACGGACAATGGACAGAGTATTACGCACCCGATAGAACAAGCCTAAGAGCCTACCTGTATGGACGTATCAATCAAATAGTTGAAATTCCCAAGTATTAACAACATCAAAACATATACGACAATGAAAGGAACAGAACATTTCACACGGACAATAGCCGAGTATCTTAATCAGCGTGCTATGACAGACCCATTATTTGCCCCTAACTTGTTGAAGCCAAACAAGAATATCGAGGAGTGCATCACCTACATTCTTAATGAAGTGCAGAAAAGCGGTTGTAACGGCTTTGATGATGATGAAATCTTCTCTATGGCTGTTCACTACTACGATGAGGACGATATAGAGGTCGGCAAGGCTGTTTCTTGCCAAGTTGCCGTTAATCACGTTGTGGAACTAACGGAGGAAGAAAAAGCCGAAGCAAGGCAGGAAGCCATTAAGCAATATCAGCGTGAGGAACTTGCAAAGATACAGAGCCGTAACGCACGAGTGAAGAAGACTGAGAGTGTAGTAACCCAAGTACAACCATCCTTATTTGATTTTTAAGCCTATGAAACCAAGAAACAAATTTGAAAAGGCGGTTTTGGAACAAAGCAAGCATCTTCGCCCGATAACCAAGCAACAAAGCAAGTGGGCATTCCGTGAGTGCATAGACCACTTCTCCTACCGCTTGCCAAAAGGTCGTACCACTTGTATGGATTGTGGGCATAGTTGGGTAATGAACAAACATAGAGAAACTTGCACTTGCCCTCATTGTAGGGCAAAGTTGCAGGTCAAAGAAACCTATGAGCGCAAGTTGCAGCAGAAGCAATATTTCACCATACTTACCACTTGTGGAGAGTTTCAAGTATTGCGTATGTTCCTACTTATTGTGGGTATGGAGAAAGGTTACAAAGCACAGACTTCTATAATTGAGATTGGGCAATGTTGGTGGAATATGCAGGGACGAAAAGCCGTGGTTGCCATACAGAGGGTATTGGGACACTATGTTGATACCTTTTCCTATTATAGTCCTATGGCAATCCGTAACGATAATGAAGCCTATCAGCATATTGCCTACTCACCGATATATCCGAAGTTCAAGGTTACAGACATACTTCGTAGAAATGGTTTTAAGGATAATTTCTATGGTATCGTGCCTACCCAACTTATTCCTGCATTGCTTACAGACAGCCGTGTGGAAACATTACTAAAGGCAGGTAGCACAGACCATTTACGTTACTTTCTTGGCAACAGGAGGACTTTTGAGGAACTATGGCAGTCCTACAAAATTGCAGTTCGTAACGGCTATGAGATAGCAGGCATTTCTCTTTGGAGTGATTATGTAGATACACTTAGAAGATTAGGAAAGGATATTCATAATCCAAAGTATTTATGCCCCACAGACCTTAAAGACGAACACGACCGCAGGCACGAGGAACTTCTCAAACTGCGTGAAAGGGAGGAGATAGAACAGAAGCAGCAGAAGGCAATCGAAGATGAGAAACGCTTCAAGGAACTCAAATCCAAGTTTTTCGGTATCTGTTTTACGGACGGCATAATCCAAGTCCACGTGTTGGAGAGCGTGCAGGAACATTTGGAAGAAGGTGTATCAATGCACCATTGCGTATTTTCTAATGCATACTACCTTAAGGAAGACTCCCTTATCCTTTCGGCTACCATTGAAGGCAAGCGAATAGAAACCATTGAAGTATCATTACGAACTTTGGAAGTGGTGCAAAGTCGTGGGGTATGCAACAAGAATACGGAATATCACGAGCAAATTGTAAACCTTGTCAATGCCAATCGAGGTCTTATAAGCCGAAGAATGAAAGCAACAGCATAAAGTATGAACCATTAAATTATCAGAGATATGAAGACAGAGATTGAGGACATCATCTACAACTATGCGGATGAATTGAAAATTGGCGGACAAGGTGAAAGCCAAATACTGCATATTCTCATTAGGGTTATTAATTAACCATATCCAAATCTACAGAAGAGGTTTGTCAGTTTCTTCAAAAAGGGTCTACCTTTTCGGCAAAAAAGGTAGACCCTTTTGACGAAAAAGGTAGACCCTTTTCTGATAATAGGTAGATAGTTTTACTCATTTAGGTGAACCCCTTTGCGAAAAAGGGTTGATAAGTGTCAAAAGAAATATGTGCTTTTCTTGGAGATAATCAAGAAATTTCTTACCTTTTTGATATAAATCTATTAACAAGTTGAGGAGGATAAAGCCCCAGCCTCCAAAGGCTTAACAATCGGGGGCAACACTAATGACTATGGCGAACAGACCCATTGCTTATACGCTAAAGGAGCGTAAAGGAACAGTTGGAAATTTGAAAGGGAAAATCGTTGTGCAGGCTCATCCTACAGGACGAAAGAGAGTTGATCATCGTAGTTTCTGTGATGAAGTGGCACACGCTACAACGTTCACAGGTGCAGAAGTCGAGGCTGTTCTCAGACTTGCAGCTGAGATAGCAAAGAAGCACGTTGAGAACGGAGACATTGTAGACTTCGGAGACATCGGGACACTTACACCTTCTTTCCAGAGTAAATTGGTTGAGAAGGGAAAAACGGAGTTCAACCCAAAGGTTCATATTACGAAACCTGTGGTACATCTCACCCCTTCAAAGAAGTATTTTACACTTACTGGCGTGAGCTACGAACGTGTTTCAGCACCTGACAAGAAGTCTGGTGAGGAACATCCCAATCCAGGACCTCAGCCAGAACCGCATCCATAAAATAAGATGTATGTGTGATTGCTAACTATAAAATTGATGCGTGGAGACGATGTACTCCACGCATCAATTTTATTTAGTAGTATGACTACTATTTTACAAATCCATTCTTATAAAAGTCATACCAAGCTGCAATCTTTTCCGAGGTATTGGCTTTCAGAAGTAAGAGCATTTCACGAGTGAACTCCAAGTGACCAGTAATATTTGCTGTAACGATGTTTTTATCACTTACAGCCTGTGCGTTCACATATCCTGTTTCGTTCGTGTATCTTTCACCACCCCATTGTTTAAGTTGGTCGAGACCATTACCCGTATGTTTTACGTTGTTCAAGAAGCCATGAGCACACAGAAACGATGCTCCGTTGCATATCGCTCCTACTATTTTACCCTTATCCAATGCTTCTTGTACCAATGGCGCAACAAGTTCTGCTTCAGGTGAATCCCATCGATTGCCACCGATAAGGACTAAGGCTGCATAGTCTTTGGGCATATTCTCAAAAGAATAATCAGGTAACGTTTTGAATCCACCAATGGAACAGACTGCATCTAATGTCGGAGCAACTGTATGCACTCTGTACTTGATTTCACTACCTGGTATTACGCCAACATGAAGGGCTGTAGAGAGAAAAGCACCTTCCCAATCTGTGTACTCATTCAATAAGACGAAAAGTACCTTTTTTGTTTCTTTATTCATTGCTTATCCTATTTAATCGTAATACAAAGTTACAATTTTTCAGCAAAATAGAAACAACATCATAGGAATAATTCTTGGTTTAATATAGTCAGATGATAAAGAACAACGCAAACTCAACCTTTCGGCGTTTGACTAACCCATTCAAAACTTTACCCTTATATCGGCAAAACGAAACATACTCCCAATAGAAGTTTCTATCTCCAGCCTCTATCTTTCGCAGTAGCTTACTCTTTGGGTGCTTACCATATCCAAGCAATCGCCCTACACCCACATTGTAGGCAAGCAAGGTCAGCAGCAGGGCATCCTTACCATACCCTTTGAAGTGTTCAAAGCATTTCCAAAGGTCGGCACGGAGCAGGGAGTCTGCCTGCCGTTCCGTCATATCCGCTGTGAAACGCTCTCCTGGTTGCAGCTGATGCCCATATCCAACATACGGATAATTCTTCCAGCCGTGCATACCCTCAAAGTATTTCACTACGACAACTGCACGCTCAAAAGGTGGCAAGTCTGCCAGCCGCACCCTGCGCTGGGCAAGGGTCGGCTGACAGAACAGGCAGAATACACAAAGTAAAATGAAAGCATTTATCGTTCGCATCAATTATGGTCTTAGTGGCGAGAAGATGCAGGCTTATCCTTGCCCTCTTCCCGCTCGTTGTTAAAACTAAAGGTCAGCTGCTGAACCCTGCCGAAACTATCCTCCACATATACATCAATTGTCTGGCGGTCAGATGACAGCGAGGTGTAGTACAAGCGGAACACATCTTTTGTTAGCGGATAGCGGTCGTTCGGCTTGAATACCGTGCCATTATCCATTCTTAGCAAGCCCTTTCCGTCATACTGGAAATAACGTATCGTATAGCGAGTGTCGGCAAACTCACCGCCTCGTTTTAGCGTGCAGCGTATCTCAGCCGTCTGCCCCCTTATGATGTCCTTCTGAACTGGCATTGTCTCCACCGTAAACGGATAAGACTGCTGAACATCCAAATCCCTATCACAAGCAGATAGGCAAAACACGGCAAGGGACAGCACGCCGATTACCCAAATCGTATTCAATATATTCTTCATCTTTTCTTCTACTTAAAAGTTAAACCTTAGTCCTACTGAAATAGCAGGACGAAAACGATGCACGTCCGTTCCAAAGAGGAAACGTCCCTGCGCTTTTATAAGAAAGAGCACCCTGTCTGTTAGAAACACTTCCACCGAGCCATGCACGGCACCGCCATAGACAAAGCGGGAACGGTCGAGCAGTGTCGCCCCATCGGGCAGCAACTTCTTATCTCTATTTAGTTCTTCATAACCACACAGGGCAGAAACACCCACGTAAACCAACACATTCTTTCCTCTATCTGCAAGGACGGGTTGCATATAGCCCAAGTGCAGCAATATGTCTTTCATCGGGATATTGTAGCTGCGATAAGGCAAGTTCTGTTGTTCATATCCCAAAGACGCAAAGGTGTAGTTCTCCTTTTTGAGATAACGGGTAAGCGATATGCCTACACCGAAATTATCACCTGTAAAGGGTTTCTCACCTTTGATAAGCGGAACACTCCCTAAGACTTCAATCCCACGCTGTTTTGGAATAAGCCGCTGTGCATGCGATGGCAAGCTAAAGAGCATTGCCACCGCCACACAAACTATCACTGTAATATGATGTTTCATCTTTACCATTTGAGTTTGAGATTATCAATCTTCTTTGCCAACTGCAGGTCCTCTGCCGTTACATAGAAGGTCAGCGTGCGCCCTCCGTTTCGCTCATAGAGCGTTACCTCGAGTTGTTTGTCCTCCGAAAGCGCAAATTGCTCCAGCACAAACACAGCGTGTTCACTGCCCATGCCACGCACCTGCATCATCTGATGATAGGCGCGAAGCGGCTGCAATACCTGTTCCTGTATAGCGGTTCGCTTCGCCATCTTCTTATCAACCACCTTAAAGGTGATGAAATCCACCGAGTACGGCATGTTTGTGTCGTTTTCCATTCGAGTGTGGAAATACAGCAAGCCGTTATGGGCATACAAGCCACGAAGCAGGAACTTCATGCCGAACTGCTGAGCACCGATGTGCTTGATGCTGCGCCTGTCGTTCTGATAGATGGTCTGCATCATCAGTTTTACTAATACGGGCGACTCGTTACCGAGTTCCTTAAAGTAAATATCAGAGCGATTGCTTGGCAATCGTCCGTCCGTTGGTGACAGAAAGTCCTTCATCTCTATGCTGAGCTTCTCTGGCTCATCAGCATACTTTACGTTGAAAGCATAGAAAGAGCCGTCCTCACAGATGACACTCATATTGGTTTCCGTCTCAAAGTCCTTCACGGCAGCCTTCACACGCAGCACGTTCTCCGCATCCTCCGCCTTCCCTGCGATGATGTTCTGTGAGCCCAAGTCCACATAGCGGACGGCAGCGGGAAAGATAAGATGCACGGTCTTGTCGAAAGTAACGTCCAAGCCATACGGCAGGACAACACGAGCATTGGGAATGGCACGGCTCATCCCTTGAAAGAGCTCTCCAGAAGTAAGCGGACGGCTTGGTGTCAGACCATCATTGCTTTTCTGTGCTGTGGCTGTTGCTCCCACCATGGCAAGCATAGCCATTGATAAAATAATTTTCTTCATTGTTCCTTTTTTATTTGATGTTATTTTTTACTTATCATTTTCGATTGTTTTATTTGGACTGAACCAAGAAAAGGCGGTAGCCCCCTTTGAGCGTTACCTTGATGGTGCGCAGCTTCTTCTGAAGTAGCTGACTTGCACCCTGCATCACCCCACGGGCAGCCTCGGAGATAATCTGGTCCTTGGCAGAGGAAGCGAAGGTAAAGGATGTTCCCATTGAACCGCCGATGTTCGCCCCAACTTCCTTAAGCGCATTTACATCCTCCGAACCTGGTATATACACACCCTCCTGTCCATCTGTATCGTATGCCGAGAGCTTGACGGCTATGATATGCCCGTCCACCTCAATGCTTTTGATAAGCAGGTGCATACGGTTGCCCTCTATCTTGGCAACGGCTATCAGCCGGCTCTGCCGTGGAATGCGCAGCCCCTCTACCTTGGCACTTTCAAGCAGACGAAGCACCACATTGTCGCCCTCCTTGAGTGTCGTAGTCCTGTCCACCACAACCTTGAGCGTGTTGCGCATCGTGGGTGCAGCCGTGCTTGCAAGCGAATAAAAGCCCATATTACGAGCCTTCTTGCCGTATTCCTCCATAAAGTACACATCGCTCATCGGCTGATCAAGTGAAGATACTATCTGCCTACGCTCTGGCAGAACTTCCATTACAGGCTTCTCATTCTGCATGGTCTTGCCCTTAGCGGCTTCAAAGCCGCCTGCTGTATCTTCCGTTTTTTCATTTCCTGCCGCCAGACCATTATTGAAGGTAGGTGGAGTTGATGCTTTAGGAAGATACCTCGCTGCCATCTGATAGCTCTTTTCCATCAAGGCAAGCTGCCGTTTCTCTTCATTGTCCTCCCTGCTATCCTTTTGGGATAGCTCTTTTTTGAGGTTGTCTATCTCCGAACGCAAAGCCTCACGCTCCTGCTCGTGTGGGTCAGGAGCGTAGAAGGAGTTCAAGAGCCGATTATTCTCTTCATAGCGATGCATGGAGCTTTCTATCTTTGCCGTAGAAGCAGCCGTCTCTGCACGCTGCGCCTCTGATGGAGCAGTGTTCTGTGCGAAATAGTCTGATAGTCTGCCCATCTCCTCGCGGGTCTGTTCCTCCTCGTGTGCCTTGTCGCCCAATTCGTAGGCTTTGAGCTTGTTTTCGGTGAGCTTTTCTGTCGTTGCCTGCGGGATGCTGTCATTGAGTCCCTGCTCCGCTGCGGTCTTGTCCTTGCCCGATGGTGCGAAGATAAACCACATCGAGAGGGCAAACAGTAGTCCCAGACCTCCGAAGACCAGGCCTTTCTTCATTTGTTCTTTCTGTTTATTATCCATTTTCTTTGATTGTTTGATGATGTTGTAGGTAAAAATTGCCGTGTAACTCCTGTAAGGTGCTGTCCGTTCGTATGGGACTGTCCATCAGCTTTCCCGTGGGGATGGGTAGTTTCTCCTTCTTTGGAGGAAGGAAAAACTGCGCTATCATCCAGAGGGAGCAGATAAGATAGACAAGGCTCAATCCATAGACGATTTCCTTTCTCTGCCTTATCGTGAGCCGTTCACACCGATGGCGGAGCCATAGGTGAAAGCGCAGATAGTGACGTGAGAGTAAAAAGTTTCTTTTTCTTGCCATAGCCTTATCGTTTATAAGTCTGTATGTCCCTGTTCTCCTTAACGAGGAAGTTCTCCATCAGGAAGCCTTGTGGGTTGTTGTCCGAACGGACAGAGTTCTGCAACGTGCAGGTCGTAATGAGACTACGCTCCGTGACGTTACTCTGACGGACGATAAACTCCCGTGCATAGGTCGTTACCGCATAAGGGTAAGTATTAAAGTTGCAGTGGATAGAGTCCACCTCTATGCGCTGATTGATATTACCCGATATGGCACGGTTATAATAGCCCTTCTCTGCCAAGTCTTTGTAATAGTTGAAAGCCGACTTGTCACACAGCACAAAGGCACGTTCCATATTCTTCTCAATGGCATCCTTGTCGGGTGCAATGGTGAAGAACAGCTCATGGAAGCGACGCACGTGTTCTCTTGCCTCTACGGGACGGTTACGACTTGCATCCTGACTGAGGGCAAGCATGAGCGACTTGCCTTGGTCGAGCACATAGATTTTCTCCCGCTGCTCCTTGGCGAAGCTGTACGAGGCATAGACGGCATAACCGCTTACCGCCACGCAGACGATGGCGAAGACAAAGGCGTAGAGCCTTATCTGTCTGAATGAGGTCTTGATATTGTTAAGTGATTTGAATTCCATTTTTTTCTTTTCCTTTCTTTATTAGTGATTACTTTCCTTTGAGCAATACTCCCTTGATACGTCCACCGACATTGCCGATGACCGACCCGGCACCTGCCGCGGCATATCTTCCGCCCGTGTAGGCACTTTGTGCACCGCGTTGTGCAGCCTGATTGACATTGCGACCATAAGAGCCGATACCGCCTCCTGCTTCGATAATCCAGCCTGCAACGGTGGGAACGCAGAAGTAACCCACGATACCGATAAGGAAGAAGACGATGTAGTACCACGTCCCCGAATCAGGCAGGTAGTTGGGGTCACTGAGCGCTTCGATGTCCTTCTGTACCATCAGCACCTGTATCTTCGTAAGCAGTGCCGTAAGGATAGAGCTGACAGGCAGCCACAGGTAGACAGAGATATAGCGTGAGAACCAAGCCGTGAGCGAACCCGATAACCCGTCCCATACGGCAATGCCGAAGACTATCGGACCGAGAATGGAAAGGACGATGAGTATGAACGTGCGCAACGTGTCGATGATAAGCCCTGCGGCATGGAACAGCAGCTCCATGAGGTCGTGCACCAGCTTCATCACCCACTGCTTGGTCTGATAGGCAGCACGCTCGGCATACATACCCGCTATCGTCACGGCATCTTCGGGGCCGATGATACCCATCTCCTCAATTTTCTGGTCGAACTTCTCGTTGGACACCAAGTAGGCCGTTTCGGGGTTGCGCAGGTAGGCTTCCTCCTGCAAACGGTTACGCTTGGCGGTAAGTTCCGCCAAATTGGTCTCCTGCTGGTGTACCATCATCTCCGTTCCCTGCACTACAGGCGAGAGAACGGCATTCATCGTACCCAGTACGACTGTCGGAAAGAACATGATGCAAAAGCCCAGCACGAAAGGTCGGAGAAGCGGAAAAACGTCTATCGCCTGGGCACGGGCAATGGAAGCCCATACCCGAAGGGCAATGTAAAAGAGTGCTCCCAAGCCCGCAATACCCTTGGCAATGCCCGTCATCTGTGCACAGAGGGGCATCATCTCGTCATAGGTCGAGCGTAGCAGCTCATGTAAACTGGCAAAATCCATAAGCAAAAGTGTTTTATGAAATTTCTTTCAAGTTCTTTTAAGTCTATGGATTTACCAATACCTGCTTGCCGTATTGCCATAGAGTGCCTTGACAGAGGCAAGGTTATTCTTCTCACGGGCACGGACGTAACTTACGGAGATGTTTTTCCTTGTGTAGTACGATACGAGCGAGCGGTTTTCCCTCAGTGTGGTATAAATGTGGTCGATGGCCTGCATGCGCTCGTGGTCGTTCATCGAGAGGACACCCGACTTGACGATGGACTTGAGTTCTTTGAGACTCTCCCCGCTCTGCTCCAGAAGCTTGGCATAGCCCGAAGCCATCGCAGCAAGTTCTGAAGGGCGGAAGTTCTTGTCCGAGAGCATTTTCTTATACGAGGTGACGTAAATCTCCGAGATGTCGCCCACCATCAGGATGCACTCCTTGACCTTGTAGGCATCTCCGATGAGATTGTTCACCTTCTTAAGCGCATCGTAATACTTCTTGGTGTCGTTGTAGAGTTTTTCCACCTCCTTGAATCCGTCCAAGGTGTTCTTCACCGTCTTGGAGGCGGTGGCTATCTCCTTGACCGAATTGACGATGTTGCCGGCAAAATTGCCAGGGTCGGTTACTACCCACTGTGCGTGGGCTTTGGGAACAGAAAGGCTCAATCCTAAGAGAGCCATGAAAATGTACTTTTTCATTGTTACTATAGTTTTGATGGTTTATACTTATTTCTTTTTATTGTTTCTTTTCTCTATGGCAAGCTGACGAATAGCCGTTTCGATATCACCACTGAGCTGTGCCGCACGTTGCATCACCTCCACCTTCTCGGTTTCCTCCGTGGTGTAGGTGAGGTATTCCTCCATGCTCACCTCCGTGGCATAGACAGCACTCTGCATACCGCCCAGACCTATCCACACTTCCTTGTAGAGTCGGTTCGGGTCGTTGTTCTGATTGATGGAGAGAATCTGGCTCTTTTCCTTTTCCGAAAGACCGAGCATCGCCTGTATGCCGTCGAACTTGGTCATGTACTTGCGCTGGTCGAGCAGTATCTTGCAGTCAGAGTTATTAATAATACTTTCCTTGACAATGGGCGACTGAATGATGTCGTCCACTTCCTGCGTCACGACAATGGCTTCTCCGAAATACTTTCTCACCGTCTTATAAAGATACTTGATGTAGTCCGCCATGTTTGCCGAAGCTATGGCTTTCCACGCTTCCTCAATGAGTATCATCTTTCTGATACCCTTCAAGCGACGCATCTTGTTGATGAAGGCCTCCATGATGATAATCGTTACCACAGGAAAGAGGTCCTTGTTGTCCTTCACTTGGTCAATCTCGAAGACGATGAAGCGTTTAGAGAGCAGGTCGATATTCTTATCCGAGTTCAAAAGGAAGTCGTAGCGACCGCCCTTGTAATACTGCTTCAGTGTCGTCAGGAGGTTATTGATATTGAAGTCCGAGAGCGTCACCTTGATGTCACGCTTTTCCATATCCTTGCGGTACACGTCCCGCAGATACTCATAGAAAGTATTGAAACAGGGCGTAACGCTGTGGTCAGCACATATCAGCTCGATATAGGAGTTTACGGCAGAACCAAGTTCGCCTGCCTCGGTCTTCGTGATATGCTCGTCGGCACTCTTCCAGAGCGTGAGCAGCAGTGTACAGATACTCTCCCTTTTCTCTACATCGAAGAAGTAATCGTCCGTATAGAAAGGGTTGAAGGATATCGGACTTTCATTGGTATAGGTGAAATACACACCGTCCTCTCCCTTGGTCTTGCGGTGGATAAGTTCACACAAGCCCTGATACGAGTTTCCTGTATCGACCAAGAGGACGTGCGCCCCCTGCTCGTAATACTGACGTACCATGTGGTTGGTAAAGAAACTCTTGCCACTGCCCGAAGGGCCCAAGATAAACTTGTTGCGGTTGGTGATGACTCCCTTTTTCATCGGCAAATCCGATATGTCCAGATGAACAGGTTTTCCTGAAAGGCGGTCTGCCATCTTGATACCGAAGGGAGAGAGTGAGTCCTTATAGTTTGTCTCTGCCGTAAAGAAGCAGAGGGCAGGCTCGATGAAAGTATAGAATGACTCTTCTGCGGGAAAGTCTGCCGCATTGCCGGGAATGCCAGCCCAGTAGAGCGTTGCCGCATCAATGGTGTTGTGGCGTGGTCGGCATTCCATCAAGGCAAGGGCAGAGCCGACATCGTTCTTGATTTGGCGGAGTTCCTCCTTGTCGCTGCTCCATGCCAGCACATTGAAATGGGAACGGATGGATGTCAGTCCCTGTGAGTGGGCAATGTTGAGATACTCCTGTATCCACTCCTCGTTGATTTGGTTGCTACGGCTGTAGCGTGCCAGCGAGTGCATGTTTCTTGCCTGCTTCTCAAAGCGTTCCAGATTGGCGTCGCTATCCTCGATGAAGAGGTACTGGTTATAGATATGATTGCAGGGTAGCATCAACCCTACGGGCGAGGCAAAGGAAAGACGGCAGTCGCTCCTGTCGGTTGATAGTCGCTCATACCGGCTGTCCGTGCTGACCGTTGTCGGCAGGTCATCCGTATCGGAAAGCGTATGCAGGCACAGGCGATTGTCGCCCACACGCACAAGGTCTGCGCCCAGACGGATGTCCTCCAAAGACGCATGCCCTTCTTCTGATAGAGAGAAATACCTGTCGAGTAGTCCTCCTTTTTCATTTGTGCCAACCAACTCTTCTTCTGTCATGCGGACAATCCTTATCTGCTCGGTATCGTTGATGATACGCTCGAACTGGTCTACGGCTTCCATAAACTTCATCACCTCGTCCTTGTTGGTGATTTCCTTGGGTAACAGATGTCCACGACAAAGCGAAGAAAAATTGCTCTGCTGTGCCATGCGCTGCTTGTTCGTCTTGGTAAGGAAGAGATAGACTGAATGGTGGAGATACGGACGCTCGTTGAAATGCCGTTCAGAGGAACGGGCAAGGAAGCTCAGTCCGCCATCGGAGAGCTTTCCTTGGTAGTCCTCCTTGATGAACCAGTCCTGCTTGTGTACGATGCTGTAATTGGGTAGCACTTTTATAGCCTTGTGCCAAGCCGAGTGCATCGCCTCGTATTCGGCAGAGGTGACAGTGAAGAGTTCGGGCAGTTCCACACGGAATGCCACGGTGATGTCTGCGTCCTTGCTCACCATACAGCCCTGTTCGACGGAGAGCAGCGGAAACTTTGATTCAAGGGTCGTTATCTTGCTTTTATTTCTCATTTCTTTGCTTTCTTTGGTTGAAGGTTACGGATAAGGTGGCAGACCGTTCGGCGGTTCACAAGGTAGCGTGGGTACATACGCACTGCTCCTTTTTTCATTAGTCCGTATTGCCCGTACTTTCTATTCATGGTGAACGTTTGCCATACCACAAGGCTGGCACCCACTACACCTATGACAAGACAGGTAATTTGGCTGACTCCACAGAGATAGAGAATGACCACAAGAATGAAGACTGCCAGCAGTCCTCCTGCAAAGAGGAAGAGGTACTGCGCCTTCAAGCCCTTGAACTCTACCGTCCGACCTACACCCTTGTTGATTTCAAATGATGCCATCGCCTTACAGGAAGAAGCTTCTCAGGATAGTGGCTGCCACGATGAGAAAGATACACGCACCGAACCAAGAGGCTGCGGTCTTGCTCGTATCGGGATCACCACTTGAGAACTTGTTGTACACTTTTATTCCTCCTATCAACCCCACTACTGCCCCTACAGCATAAATGAGCTTCGTGCCGGGATCGAAGTAGGAGGTTACCATTTTTGTAGCTTCATTGATTCCGGCAATGCCGTTGCCCTGTGCGTATGCTCCTATGGCGGTAGCCGTCAGCAGGAACAGCATTGTGATTTTCTTTTTGTTGTTCATTGTTCTTTTTATTTTAAGTTGTTAAATGAATTGTTTTCTTTTAGATAGAGGTGGTAAGGGGTGGCTCGGTTTTATTGTATGGCTGATATTGGTTGATTGTTTTACTTTTGAGCCACCCCTTGAACACCGTACAATATGAACAAAAACACTAAGTTTTACAAATAGTATGAAAGTGGACGGTCAGCTTCTTCCGATGTCTCGCTATTGCCGCTCTCTACATTTGAGTTCGTTTCAAAGTCAGAAGAAGAGTTTATATTATTTTCCTCTAATTCCGCTTCTTCCACCTTGCGAATGGCAGCAAGTAGCTTTTGATGGTCTTTCTCCTGCTTGAGCGTTGCCTCCTTAATGTAGTCCATTAGCTGTGTACCCCGTATCGCTTGCAGCGTGTCCTGCACCTCCGTTTCGTTTTCCTCATCAAGTGCATCGTCATTTCTGTGCCAGCCGTTGACACGGGACAAGTCCCTTGTAAGGATTGCCGATGGTGAGACTTCGGGTAAAGAATCGTCTGCAATATGCAGTTCTTCACGGATAATAGCGTCTTCGTCAGACTCGTCCATTGTATAGTCAACCTGCATTTCATTGTCATCATCCGTTTCTTTCTCACCTTCTTTTTCTTTGGATACAGATGAGTTTTTCTCTGCAAAAGTATTAGGTTTTTCATCAGGATTTTCAGAGGAGGGAACAGCGGGAACTTCTGAGATTTTTCGTGAATTGGTAGCAACCTCTTTTGATAGCTCTTCATATTGCTCCCTATATGATTTACTCTTACCAACAAGCACTTGACGTGCCTGTTCAAGCTGGTCTTGCGTAGCAGAAGAAGTACTCTGCTTTTGTTTCTGCTTGTTTTTCTTCTCGCACGCTTTCTCCAATCTACGGCGCGCTATACGGAACTGCTGCCAAAGGAAGAGTATTCCAATGAACACCCATACTACTATCAGAAGCAGAAGAATGTTGAATAGTATTGTTTGCATAATGGTGATGTTGTTTGTCATTTATTCTATGTTCAAAAGTCTATTGCCACCTTGCGTCGATGCTTTGCAGTGGCATTATTGAGCAGTTCCTTATGTTCTTTAAGGTGTTCACGGAGAATATTGTCAATATAACAAGCCATC
Source organism: Segatella maculosa DSM 19339 = JCM 15638 (assembly GCF_000382385.1). Lineage (GTDB taxonomy): Bacteria > Bacteroidota > Bacteroidia > Bacteroidales > Bacteroidaceae > Prevotella > Prevotella maculosa. The sequence continues at coordinate 16,012 of NZ_KB908332.1, forward strand.
GATACCCGCTCACCTAAGTCCTGTAAAATGTTTCTCAGCACTTGGAGTGTATCAGCACTCATAGTAAAATTGGTCCGCTCCCGAAGACGGATTGACTGTAAATAGCGTGTTCGGTAGTCCTCCAAGGAAATCCGAGGTGTTTCCGCACTTCTCTCATATCCTCTCTCGTGGCTTTTACACAAGGTTTTGTCCTGCGTATCGTCCGAGGTAGACATAAGCTCCTTTACCAGATGTTGTTTTTCCTTTTGATTGGTACTGACCTCTGGCTTCACGTCCTCTTCATCTTCCTCATCAGGTGGGTCAAAAGACACTGTTTCCTTGGGTGGTGTCTTCATCACCCCGTCTTCTGCCATTTCTTTAAGCTTGGCTTCCAATCTCTGCCGTTGTTCCTGTATCCTTGCCATAGTGCTATCTTATTTAAGTTGAATATGGGTAAGCAATTCCTCTGTCAGCTCTTCAATGCCGGTCCCAATTCGTAAAGCCTTATTGGGAGGTAGGTAAGTGGAACGGAATACTCCACGGAATCCATATTGCTCTAGTTCATGGCTGAAGCGGTGAGCAGCATAGACATGCTGATTAAGTAGCGTGTAATCTTCGTTCTTGATATACCTACTATAGTGTTCTATGAGCGTGTTCTTAACTCTTCGGTCAACCTTGTTCCATAGGAGAATGACTTCCTTGATACGGACACTTGACATGGATACACCCAAGTCGTTCACCGCCTTGATATAGGTAAGACAGGCAACCATCGACTGCACGTCTGGCTCTAAAGGTGAAAGAATATAGTCCATCTCCAGCGATAGCTGCAAAAGGTCACTTGTACCAGCATGACCAGGAAAGTCGAAAATGACCAAATCAAACTTCTCAGACGGATGTTTACGGATATACTCGTTAGCCCTTTCTATTGCCTCCTTAGGGTCTGCCTTGAGGATGCGATAGGCTGTACGCTTCAAAGAGTAGAAATGTTGCTTCATCTGCTTAGAAAGCTGTGGATCACTTTCAATGCAAGCCTTTTCCCTTTCACGGAGTTTATAGAATGAGTCCTGAGACAAGTCACAGTCTACTACAAAAAGATGGATATTTCTTTCGTAGTAAAGAATGCTGCTGACAATCTCAGCCAAAGTGCTTTTGCCAACACCTCCCTTTTGAGAGGAAAAGCCCAGGAATATGGGCAATGTTTGTATCTGTGCCATACTATAGATATTTTAATCGTTTGAACTATAATTTGAATGGTAGGTCGTTAGAGTAATCGTCAGAGCGAATTATTAATTCTTTTATCTGTCGAAACACCGAATTATCTATCGTTTTATTTGTCGATTTGTCGACATATCGATAGTTCTATCTGACGATATTTTGAACTATTGAAATAGAGTTCGTCATATCGTTCTTTAAATAGTTCTATCGAACGATATTCCGTTCGTTTTATCTGCAAAATAAAAGCTTTTTCGATAGATATTTCTATACGATAGAAGTACAGGGAAATGCAAGGAAAAAGAGTGAACATCATTGATAATGAGATATTTGAAAACTCGCCGTAACTTTGCAGGCAGATAGAAGATATGGAGGTATACTCTTAGAAACAGACAGCCTGAAAGGTGGATGCTTCTATTGCATCAACTCTTGATATTGGCAAGGTGTGTCTTTGTCCGACAAACTTCGTTTTTGCCGACAAAGCCCCTTGCCCCGAAGGGGAGATGAATTACTCCAAAGTCGTAATTAGATAAAGATAAAAACAATGAACGAAAAGATAGAACGATGGGACAGATGGGATACCCGTCTTCCCAAGCCCAAAGACCAGCAAAGGGCGATAGATTTGTTTCAGCGTTCGGGTGCAGAAACCAAGTCGGATTTCGTACGCGCTCGCATTCTTGGAGAGAGTTTCAAGGTGATTACGGTGGATAAATCCGCCGTGGAATATTACCGAAAACTCTCTGAATTGACGGCACAAATCCATAAGATTGGTGTGCTCTATAACCAGACAGTGCGTGCCATCAACAGCTATCACAGCGTAAAAACTGCACAGATCCTGCTTGAAAAGTTAGAGCATTTATCGGCTCAAATCATTGTCTTGCAGGAACAGGCTATCAGTCTTACCATAGACTACCGTAAGAAATGATTGCCAAGATTTCTGTAATGGAAAACCTTGGAGGGGCATTGGGTTACAACTTCAAGAAAGTAGAGAAAGAGAAAGCAAGCATTCTTCTTGCTCAAGGCTTGTATCAAAACAAAGAGGAAACTTATACGATGACAGAGGTGTTTGCCGATATGCAAGCAGTTATCCCGGAGAAATGTCGAACAAAAAAGATGGTATTCCATTGTTCGCTCAATCCGCATCCGGACGATAAACTCTCCGATGAAACACTCACACAGATAGCCAAGGAGTATATGGAAGCACTCGGTTATGGCAAGCAGCCCTATATCGTGTTCAAGCACAACGACATCGCCCGTGAGCATATCCATATCGTTTCACTTCGAGTGGACAATCGTGGTCAGAAGATTAATGATAAGTTTGAGAAAAGGAGGAGCAAGAAGATTACCGATACCTTGGAAAAAAGGTTTGGTCTCATTCCAAGTTCAAAGGTCAGAGATAATGTGGAAACAGAAACGCCCAAGGTGGACATTGATAGAGGAAACATCAAGGAGCAGGTGGCAAATGTTACCCGCATGGTACTGAAACATTATAAGTTCTGTTCATTAGGAGAGCTGAATGCCATTCTTTCCCGATACCATCTTGCAGTAGAAGAAGTGAAGACGGAGTTTCGGAGAAAGAAGTATGACGGACTGGTTTATGTTCCAACTGATGATAAGGGCGACAAGGTAGGCACACCCATCCACGCCTCGGACATCGGTCGTGGTGTGGGCTATACTGCCGTACAGAACAGGATGCAGAAGTCGAAACAAAACGTCAAACCACTGATACCAACCGTCAGGAACAAAGTGTTAAAAACTATGCGTACCTCTCCCAATACGGAGAAAGAACTTCAGCAAAGACTGGAGGAACAAGGCTTGCGTGTGTTTATCCGAAAGAACGAAAGTGGACGTATCTATGGCATTACCTTTATTGATGATAAAGCGGGCATTGCGCTCAATGGTTCTCGATTAGGTAAGGGATATGCCGCCAATGTATTCAATGGCTATTTCTCTAATCCTGCTCATAACCCATTCTTGGACGAAACGCTGTATGGCAATCCGTCTGTCCGTTTGGAACAATCAGCAACTGTCCAGCCTTTACAATCCAATGCAGAAGAAGGGGATAACCTTATCGATGAACTTATCGAGGATATGGCAGATGGGTTTTTCCTACCTACGGGCAACGATGATTGGAAGGAAGCGGTATGGCAACGCAAACTCCACAGACAAAGTAAGGTAAGTCTTAAACGCAGGAAGCGCTAAGTACACTATTCAAATAATATTCAAAAACTTTTCAAATAGTATTCAAACGATATTCTAAATAAAACTGCATTATGGCACAAGAAGATGATTTAAGGGCATTAGGTAAAGTCATGGACTTTATGCGGGGTATATCGGTGATATTCCTCTTGATAAATTGTTATTGGTTCTGCTACGAGGCTTTTCATGTCTGGGGTTTTACGCTTGGCATCATTGATAAAATTCTGATGAACTTCCAGCGCACCACGGGATTATTTTCGTCTATCCTTTGGACAAAACTCTTTTGTGTGGTTTTCCTTGCCTTGTCCTGCCTTGGGACAAAAGGCGTGAAAGAGGAGAAAATCACTTGGCCAAAGATTTGGACGGTGCTTTTCTCAGGCTTCGTTTTTTTCTTTCTCAATTGGTGGCTGCTGGCACTGCCCATCGGCAAGGTTGGGGCAGCTTCCCTCTATATATTTACACTTTCCGTTGGCTATATCTGTCTGCTGATGGCAGGTGTATGGATGAGCCGACTGCTGAAGAACAACCTGATGGACGATGTGTTCAATACGGAGAATGAGAGCTTCATGCAAGAAACCCGACTGATGGAGAATGAGTATTCTGTCAATCTGCCTACACGTTTTTACTATAAGAAGAAGTGGAATAATGGCTGGATTAACGTAGTCAATCCCTTCCGCGCCTCGATGGTACTCGGCACACCGGGGTCGGGTAAGTCCTACGCTATCGTGAACAATTATATCAAGCAGCAAATAGAGAAAGGCTTTGCCATGTATATCTACGACTATAAGTTTCCCGACCTTTCCGAGATTGCTTATAATCACCTGCTTCAGCATTTGGATGCTTATAAGGTAAAACCGCAGTTCTATGTAATTAACTTTGACGACCCTCGAAGAAGCCATCGCTGCAACCCTATCAATCCTGCCTTTATGACGGATATATCGGACGCTTACGAAAGTGCCTACACCATCATGCTCAACTTGAACCGTTCGTGGATACAAAAACAGGGAGATTTCTTTGTGGAGTCGCCGATTATCTTATTGGCAGCCATCATTTGGTTTCTGAAAATCTATGAGAACGGAAAGTATTGTACTTTTCCTCATGCCATCGAGTTCCTGAACCGCCCCTACGCACAGATATTTCCTATACTCACTTCCTATGATGAACTTGCCAACTACCTTTCGCCTTTCATGGACGCTTGGGAGGGTGGAGCGCAGGACCAGTTGCAGGGACAGATTGCCAGTGCCAAGATACCGCTTTCGCGTATGATAAGCCCTGCCCTTTATTGGGTGATGACGGGCGATGATTTCTCACTTGACATCAATAACCCTAATGAGCCGAAAGTCCTTGTTGTGGGTAACAACCCCGACCGCCAGAATATCTATTCGGCTGCACTTGGACTTTACAACAGCCGTATCGTAAAGCTCATCAACAAGAAGAAGCAACTCAAATCCTCGGTGATTATCGATGAGTTGCCAACGATTTACTTCCGTGGATTGGATAATCTCATAGCCACAGCACGAAGCAATAAAGTGGCAGTGTGCTTGGGCTTTCAGGACTTTTCACAGCTCACCCGTGATTATGGCGACAAGGAGAGCAAGGTAATTCAAAACACGGTGGGCAACGTGTTCAGTGGTCAAGTGGTGGGAGAAACAGCCAAGACACTTTCTGAGCGGTTTGGAAAGGTGCTCCAGCAACGGCAGTCGATGACCATCAACCGAAACGACAAGTCTACTTCCATTTCTACGCAGATGGACAGTCTTATTCCAGCATCCAAAATCAGTAACCTCACACAGGGAATGTTTGTTGGTGCTGTGTCCGACAACTTCGACGAGCGTATCGACCAGAAGATTTTTCATGCTGAGATTGTGGTGGATAGTGCCAAGGTATCTGCAGAAACAAAGACCTACGAACCAATTCCCACGATTGCAGACTTTACGAACGAAGATGGCTCCGATAATCTCAAAGAGACCATCGAAGCTAACTATCGCAAAGTCAAGGAAGAAATTCTCTCGTTAGTTGATTCAGAGATTATGCGTATTAAGAATGATCCGAAGCTTGCTCATTTAATCAAAATGTAATCCTTTCATCTATACATCATTAATTATGGATTTGATTATTCCCAATAAGAATCAAAGGTATGATCTCTGTAAATCTCACAACGATTTCGTTCAAAATTGAGTATATTAATATTATAGCCTATTTTCTCATAATGCATTAAATACGGAAACAAGTGCTTCCAACCTCAGAGGATATAGCCAAAAAGTTGGAAGTGCTTATCAAAGAATGAATGAAGGGAGATATTACAGAGTCGGAATATCTCCCTTTGATTTACTACTTCTTGAACTTGCCGCCTTTCAGGTCGCTCCCCACCATCCGCTTATTGATTTTTTCACGGAGTTAGTCAAGGAAATAAGTGCGACTGTCATCTTTGCGATGCTTTATATTCATATATACGTTGTAGCAGTTCTTTATCTCCACTCCGAAGATTTCAGAGAGTGTGTGTGCCAATTCCTCCATACCAATTTCTCCATTACTGATACAATTGCAGGTGTCGAAAGCATACAAGAGTTCGACTAAATAATAAACAGAAATACCAGAAGACAATGATAAAATTGTTACTCCAGCAAAAAAATGAAACTTAAATGTCGTTATTTTCATTGCCTGATGTCTTTGCAGGCTAAGTTCGAAAGATTGTTTAGGGCAAAATAACCCTCAAAATGCAAGTAATATTTGTGTAAAACTTATAATGAATCAAGATATTGCTTAGGTTTTATCCTGTGATATTTGCAGAAAGCCTCTGTGAAATGACTGAGGTTAGCATATCCAACTTTATAGCCTACTTCTGACACCGAGTAGAGGCGAGTGGAAAGCAGTCGTTTTGCCCATTCCATCTTTTCAGATAGGGCATATTCGGCGATGGCTTTTCCAATAACCTGCTTGAAGCACTTTTGTAATTTGGAACTGCTCATATTGGCTTCACGCGCCAATTCGGGAATACTCGGTACATTACTGAGACTTTGAAGAATCTGGCGACGAACACGGAATACTGATTCAACATCATTCAAGTTTAGGTTGGCAAGAGATTTTACTTCCGAACGTTTTTCGAGCTTTTCAAGGAACATTGTCAGTAATTCCATAGTTTTTCCATGCAAATGAAGCGTTGAAAAAGGATTGTCGATTTCAGTTATAGACTTAATGTTATCCAAGACCTGTTGCATTGCAGGTGTAATGGTCTCAAACAAATAAAAAGCCTTGTCCGATTGGAGAAGCCGACCGATATAGGTTTCATGTGCTGCATCAATCTTTTCAATCCAATCCTTATTGAAAGTCAGTGTAATATTTTCGTATCGTTTCTTTGGAGGAAAACTCCACTCAGTCGGGATGCTACTTGAAGGCATGAAAATGCCATCGAGCGTGTCCACTCCGACCGTTTTTGTACTTGTTCCTATTATCTGCTCGTGTTTATGCTCATTGATATAGAACATGACAGGAATCCATTTCGAGTTTTCCACCGAGCGACGTATCATAGTTATCGGCTCGTATGCTACGAAACTGATATAAGTCAATGTTAGCCATGGCAGAGGATAATATTGTTTGAAGAATCCACTACCAATAGAAGAAGGAATGGTAAATCCATTGTTTATTACTGATGTGCCAAATTGTTCGGCAACCATCTCCATCCAATCTTCAGGCTTATTGATTGCACAAAATTCTATGGTCATTTTATCATGTCTTTTTGCAAAGTTACAAACAAATACGGATAAAAACTTGAATTATCGCAAGTTTTTATCCGTATTACTCTCAAAAAAGAACCAATAGCTCCATGAGAAATGTTTTTAATGAGAGTTTACTCAAATGCGACTAAACTTGAAGGAACTCCTATGGCAGTAACAATTGGGTTTTGCGAGCATTCGCCTGTCTTGGTATTGTAGGTGTAATACCCCGTACCATTGTTACATGTCATTCCAAAGACGATGAAGTCCTTGTAGCGAGTTATAGCAAAAGAGCCATTGCTGTCGGTCATTGGCAAATCAAGTTTTTCGATGGTTTTGTTCCAAATGTCGATTTTCACGGGTTGGAAGTCTTTCTTGAGTATTCCAAATTCTGTATCCGTTACTTTCACGCAACTATACACAATACCATTACCTGCATAGAAAGACTTAATCATATACTGCCCTGTTTTGCCTATTCCTTTTATGGTTGTCTTCGATAGGTTGAACAGATAATCGCTATCCCATTTGTCGCTTCCTTTGCGGATACGCAGGAAACCTTCCTTATCGGCAACATTGAAGTTGTTGCCCGCACTGTAAAAGTAGATGTCACCCCGCTCGTCTATGAATGCGTCAGAATGGCGGAACAATCCTACAACACTTGTGCGGTTATCTTTGATAACTTCAGTCTTTTTCGTCTTGAGGTCAATGATAGCTACCTCTGCTCCAGTACCCGGTACAGAGGTATGAGGCGAATTGAGCTGATTGAGGGCAACATACATCCTTCCATCACGGATGACATTACAGCCGGGATCAGGATTGTTGTCTTGAACCGCATAAGACGAGAGGTCAATTTCATCTTCCTTTTGCAATGTTGAAGTATTGATTAACGCAATTTTTCCACGTCCATGCAAAGCAACGTATGCCCGCTGTTCATCAACGAAGTTAATTTCTCCGGGTTGAGCCATCTGTTCAAATGTCATAGTACCTGCTTTTATCAGTTCTCCATGGGCACCTCTTGTAAACTTATGTATCTTATCCCCGAATTTCCCTTCGGGTACAAGCACTGTATTACCCTTAGCAAAGAGGTAGCAACCGAACCCGAATTCAAATGCTTTCTTATTGTTGGTCGCTTGAGGAGTCAAATCACTGAATGTCCCTACATAAGCACTTTTGTCCACATAATGCACAAAGGTGAAATGTTGCTGCACCTCTTGAGGAGTAGGCGTAGGTTCATCATTTTTGTTACAAGATGTCAGCCCTATGAAGCCGACCAGCATAGCAGAAAAAGCTATACGATTGAAAATTGTTGTATTCATCTTTTTATATTTGTTAAATTAGAAAATTCCTTTTGAGAAGACATATCTGAATTTGAGGTGAAGTGTCCGTCCTGCCAATGGTTGGCGGAATTGGTCCCAAACTTCTTTGTTCATTATATTATGGCATTCCAAGGCTACGGAATATTTGCTTTTGTAGGTCAACAATAGCCCTATGTCATTGACGAAACTGCGGGGAATACGTCGTTTCTGTAATTCGGTAAGTTCCCAGAAGTAGAAGAACTCCTCAGTAAATTTGCCGTCCCAGAAAGCCTTGACATACCAATTCTTGAATAATCGGTTGCTGTGATACTCCGCCCCGAAGTTGGCGAACAAATAGGGAATGTTCGGCAGTCGCAATCCTTTTGTCGGATTGGGGGCTTGGGTACCGGGTAAATAGTTCAAGACATCACGCACATCCTGATAAGTTAGATTTCCGTAGGCATAGACCGTTGGCGATATGTCCAATTTTATTTCGGTTTCTATACCTTTAATATGTACCTTTTCTGCGTTTACATATCCGGCTGCCATGTGCTGTTTCATCAGTTTTATCATATCGCTTACCTGCATATAAAAGCCGTTCACTTCAAACTGCAATCGCGATAATCCGAGGACATCATTTTTGTCTATTAAGAACCCCAGATTGAAGTTGTGGCTTTTCTCTGGTCTCAATCCGGCTGCAGGAAAGGTGATGATACCATCACCGAATAGTTCTTGTGAATTGGGAAGGCGTATTGCCCGCTGGTAAGATGCTTTCAAGTGAAAACCTCTGAAGGGCTCGTATTTTATTGCCTCTATCCAGCCTATTTGTGAGGTCGTATTGTTCTTTTTCTTCGGAGCCTCAATCAGCTCGTATGAAGTCAAATCTTCTATCTCGGAATGGAGGTGGAAATACTTTGCGGAGAGCATATTCGTCAGTTTCTTATCAAAGAGTTTTGACTCCCAAGTCAACCCCGAAATGACACTGGTCTTTTTGCTGGGAAATCCTCCGATAACAAAACCTGCATGCTGACTTGCAATGTTGTCGCTCGGTTGTCTTCTGGCGTAGTTAATAAGTGTGTTCAGATTCAAACTGTGATTGGCGGACAACTTGTAATCAAAATTGATACGTTCATTGATTTCCAAGCCTTTGTCATTTGAGTTGTGAGGAACATCTCCTGTTTCTCCCTGCCCATTCGGACTCGGATATATGTTTCCTTCGAAATCGTGATTAACTCGTGCCGTATCCACAAAATTGTTTGTTGTATGTGAAAGGGAGAAATGGGACTCAAGATTAAGGCGGTCGTTCAGCATTCCGCTTTTTACCAGTTTGTTTTCCAACATAAACATTCCTGATTGGTTTTCGGCATGTTGTATGTTTTTTAAGATACCTTGGATTTCATTGAAACGATTGTAATACCCGAACTCGGTACTAATCTCATCGAACCAAAGTTTCGTGAAAGCAATTTTTCCCTTCAACATATACGAACGAAAACGGTCATGGTCACGTCTTACCAACAGATTTTCTCTCTCGGGAACTCTGAAAGAGTAGTCATTCTTTGCAGATGTATAATAACCTCCCGCACCGAGTAGAATGCCACTCTTTGGAAAATTCTTGCGAGAGAAGACACTTCCTTTGTGTGTTTGGTAAGATCCGAATTCATACGAGGCGTCTAAATAATCCGTACTAAACTCTTTAGTAACGATATTGACGGCTCCCCCCAATCCATCACATCCGAAACGGGCGGGTATGATACTCTTATAGACTTCTATTCTTTCTATAATGTCTATCGGAATTTCATCAAGAGAAAAAGCCCCGTCAGAAGTACTCATTGGTATTCCGTCCCATAAGATTTGAATGCGGTTTCCTTCCAATCCATGAACAATAATTCTCGAACTGCTTCCCAAACCGCCAGTCTGCCCAACTTTCAAACCTATGGTTTTATTCAAAACGGTTTCTAACGAAATAGATCTGCCTTGAAGTTCTTTTGCATTTATTACAGAAACAGCTTCAGGCGACTCTCTGAGTATTTGTGCTCTTGTTTTTCCTACTACGACTACATCTGCCAGCTCTGTTGATTCTGGGAGTAGTCTTATGGTATAACGCTTCCCATTTGCAGTAATCGTATCGGTAATGGTCTGATAACCGACATAACTTACCATAAGCATAAGTTTTTGATTACTTGATGCACTTAGTTTTGCAATACCTTTCCTATTTGTAGTCGTACCATTCGTGTACGTTGGAGCATTCAAACCTTTCCAATGTACAGCGGCAAATTCTATACTGTTCCCATTTTCTGCATCAATAACTTTTATTTCTGTTGGTTGCAGTTGTGCAAACATAGGAAAAGACCACAACAATAGAAAGCCGACAATGAGCATTCTTTTGTATAAATGGACTACTGAGCTGATTGACATATCATATTTGTTTGTGAGATTCTATGCAAAGGTACTTACCTTCCGAGCAAATAAATAACCCTATTATACACGCTTATACCCCTGTTGTGTTTATATGCGAGCAAATTGTTGTTTTGGGGCAGTGTAATGTTTATTGGGGTTATTTTATTCCTGCTTGTTGCCGTACTTTTGCAGCAGAAAAAATCAAAACGACACATATATGGATAAACAAAAAGTCAGACCCCTTGATGAGGAACGGGAGAGCCGTAGCCTGCTCTCCAATGCTGTGGTTATATTGCACCTTATTTTAGGCACACTCCCTATACTGCTTGTAGTGTGGGCGGTTGACAAGTTGATGAATAGTACACTCTCTCCCATAATAGTTTGGGGTATTGGAGGAATAATGATACTGTTGGCAATGCTTAGAGGCGTATTCTATGGAACCTCGATTTGGCGTGCACACCAGTCGGCTTACAATGCCCTTACACGATTGAGGTTGCGTATCATAAGTCATCTGCAACGCTTGCCGCTCGGTTTCTTTCAAGAACGGAAAGTTGGCGACTTGGTGAATATTATTAACCACGATGTGGAACAAATTGAAATTTATTTAGCACATGGATTACCCGAAATCCTTTCGGCTACGCTTTTTCCAGCCTTACTCTGGGTAATCATTATGGTGTTAGACTGGCGTTTGGGGCTGTCGCTCATTTCTCTTTTGCCTGTGGCATTTCTTCTGCAAATGGCTGTCAAAACACTTTGGGGAAAGAGCTTTCAACACTTTATGGAAAGTACGCAAAAAATGTCGGAAGACCTTTTGGAATATGTAGCTACCATATCGGTAATCAAAGCCTTCAGTAACGAGGAAAACAGAACGGAACGGGTACTTGGTGGTATGCGCGACTACATCCGTTGGGTAAAGCGGAGCATGTTTAGCGTTACCGTTCCCATGACATTGATAACGATGTTCTTGGAAGGTGGTATCGTGGTAATGACTCTTATTGGACTATGGATGATGAGTTCGGGCGAATTAACTGTAGCTCGTTTTATCCTTGCCTTGATATTGGGCGGTTTATTCTCGTCCTCCTTTGCTAAGTTGGCTACATTCCAACATTTCCGAATCGTCTATGGTCAGTCGTTGGCAAAAGTACAGTCCATTACAGAGGTACAGACAAAGGAAACTGCTGACAAGAAAACGGATACGACACAAACGGATGTTTGTTTCGAGCATGTTACATTTTCCTATCCAAACAAGGAAGACAATGCGCTGAAAGATGTATGTCTTCAATTTCCGAAAGGAAGTCATACAGCTATCGTCGGCGAATCCGGATCGGGAAAAACCACGTTGGCAAGTCTGATGATGGGGTTCTGGCAACCTCAAACGGGTACTATCCGACTGGGAGGAGAGAGTATTGCGGAGCTTTCCGAACGCAACATTGCTGATTACTTTTCGATGGTACAGCAGGAGGTTTTTCTCTTTAACACAACTATTCGGGACAATATCCGTATTGGAAGACCTACCGCCACACAAAAGGAAGTGGAAATGGCAGCAGAGCGTGCTCGTATTCATGATTTTATCATGGGCTTGCCGAATGGTTATGATACGCTGGCAGGCGAAGCCGGCATAAAATTCTCTGGCGGAGAAAAACAGCGTATTTCCATTGCTCGAATGTTGCTCAAAGACTCTCCAATAGTTATTCTTGATGAAGCCACTGCCGCATTGGACGGAGAGAATGAGAAACTAATCCAAGAAGCTCTTGATGAATTGCAGCGCAACAAGACAGTCATTACCATTGCTCACCGTCTCAATACTATTCAGGATATGGAGCGTATTGTTGTAATGGACAAAGGGCATGTCGTGTCGAAGGGAACACATCGTGAACTGATGAAAGAGTGTTCTCTATACCGCAATATGACGGAAACGCAAGAACAAGTAAGTAAATGGCAATTAAAAGAAGAGGAGGAATAAGAATGGTACGCAATATACTGAATGAATTGACCGCTCGCGGAGTGCGGCATCTAATTATCTCCGCACTGTTTTTCGTGGTTTATGCCCTTTGCGGCACGGCGATAATGCTCACAGTCTTGTTTCTCATCGACCGTCATATACATGGAGAAAGCATCTCTTTCATTTCGGCAGCATGGGTACTCGGTAGTCTGCTGGTCTTGAAAACCATATCCAATGCCATTGCCGATATGAGTAAGCATTTTGCCGGATTTGATCTTGTGGAACGTATCCGCGAGAAAATCATACTGAAACTGAAAATGTTCTCACTCGGCTTCTATACCAATGAGCGTCTGGGAGAGATAAGTACAATCATTCACAAAGACGTTGATAATATGGAAATGGTAGTAGGACATCTATGGACACGGATGTCCGCCGACTTCATTGTAGCTCTGATACTTGGCATCGGACTTTTCTGTGTGGACTGGCTCATGGGGTTGGCGATGATTTCCGTCCTCCCCATTGCCCTGTTTTCTTTGTATCGAGGCATTCGCTCGGGAATGAAAGCACAGGAAGAGTCTCAGGACAATCTGGCGGATATGGTCAGCCTGTTTGTGGAATACGTCAAAGGCATTCCAGTTTTGAAAGTGTTTGGAGGAAAAGGAATGTTCCGTGACAGACTCGACCACTCTGTCAGTGAATTTGGAGAAAGCAGTAAGAAGACTTCACGTTTGGCAGCTGTGAGTGTGGGCAGATACACTTTTCTGATAGAATTGGCTTTCGCTCTGATGGCTACAATCGGTCTTTGGTGGACACAGCAGGGGGAACTTTCTCTTTTCGCTTATTTAATGTTTATCATCGTCTCAAAAGAATTCTATAAACCTTTTGTCAATATGGAGAATCATTGGTTGAATTATATCAAGGTAAAAGATAGTTACGGACGCATTTCCCATTTATTGAATGCTCCTGTTATCACCAATCCTGAACAGCCGAAAACAGCAACCCATTTCAATCTTTCCTTTGACAAAGTGGATTTCCATTATGAGAAGGAAGGTTTTGAGATGAAAAATCTCACGTTCCATGTTCCCGAAGGAACGGTAACGGCACTTGTTGGCTCGTCAGGTTCAGGTAAAACAACCATTACCAACCTGTTACTCCGTTTCTGGGAACCGCAGACCGGCAGTATTCGTATCGATGGTATAGACATTCGAGAAATGGACTATGATTATCTGCTCAGTAAAATCAGTGTAGTGATGCAAAATGTTATTCTCTTTTCAGATACCATTGCCAATAATATCAAAGTGGGCAATCAACATGCTACGCAGGAAGAAATCGAAGAAGCAGCACGTAGGGCGATGATACACGACTTTATCATCAGCCTGCCGGAAGGTTATGAAACAAAAATCGGAGAAAACGGTTTGGGTCTATCCGGAGGTCAGAAACAAAGACTTTCAATCGCTCGTGCGTTCCTCAAAGATGCTCCTATCATTCTTTTGGACGAGATAACGAGCAATGTTGACCCAGTCAATGAATATAAGATACAACAGGCAATGTCTGCCCTTATTCGAAATCGCACAGTCTTGGTCATTGCCCATCATTTGCAAACCATCCGTAATGCTAATCAAATTATTGTGATGGACAAGGGACACCTTGTAGAGAACGGGACGCATGCAGAACTTGCAGCAAAAAACGGAATGTACTGCAAATTACTGTCTATGCAATAACCTAATCAATGAAAAATATGGAGGTATGGAGTTTGATCCATACCTCTCTTTTTGCCACTTTCATCCATATCAACGCCACAAGTACGCAGTTATTTCCAACTGCCAACATGCACAGTTTCTTTGATTTACCTTTGCCCATACACCGCTATTGGTGTCATTAAATACATTGTAAGATGGACGAAAAAATCAAAGATCAAGAAGCCCTTTTGGTGAAAGACTCCAAGGACGAGAATCTCAAAGCCCTCTCAGGGACAGATGAGAAAGGCAGACTGAAGACAGTATCGCCCACCGCCGAGCATGAACAGAGTTTCCTGAAGTTCAACAAGCACAGCAATACTTTGGAGAACTTCCTCTCCAACTTCATACGGCAGTTCAAGCCCCCCACACAATTCCACTTCTTCAAAGTCCTCTTCGAGGGTGTTGTTGCCAGTGCACGAGTGCTCACCGAGATGCTCAAAGCACCGGATGCTCCCTCCAATAATGCCAGTTCGGGATAAGAAAATTCCCTAAAAAGTTGGTAATCTTGCCATTGTTTTGCAACTTTATGGTTGAAAATCAATAACTTACAAACATATATAGCGATGATTTCCACTGACAAAGTTACATAAATATTCTGTGTGTTGGATGACTTCTGCAAGAATTTAGATACCGAATTAACTAAAAATCTCCATATCGCCCCATGGACGAGGGATATAAGTGAATGAGAAACTGCAAAGGGCAAATGTCCAAAAGCGAAATCATGACTATCCTGCTGTGCTACCATTTTGGCTCATTCCGCAACTTCAAGCACTATTACCTCTTTTTCATCGAGGAACATTTGGCAAGCTACTTCCTCTATGCCGTGTCCTACACGTGTTTCGTAGACAGTACGATGATTCCCGTATGCCACAGCATGAGAAGGAAATTCAACAAGGTGTTTGATGGACTTACCAAGAACGGAAAGGGAACGATGGGCTGGTGCCCTGGTCTCAAGCTGCATCTGCTGTGCAACGAGATGGGCGACGTACTCACATTCTGCCTAACTCCCGCAAACGTAGACGACAGAAAACCTAGGGTGTGGAAGGTCTTCACCAAGGTGCTCTATGGCAAAGTGTTTGCCGACAAGGGATACATCAAGCAAGAATTCTATGAGAACCTCTTCAACCAAGGCATCCACCTCGTTCATGGGCTCAAGTCGAACATGAAAAATAAGCTTATACCCTTGTGAGACAAGATGATGCTGCACAAGCGATATATAATAGAATGCATCAACGAACTGCTCAAGAACAAGGCCAACCTTGTCCACTCACGCCATCGCTCCGTACATAACTTCATTATGAATCTCTGTGCGGCATTGGCTGCATACTGTATACTATTTCTTCGAGAATAAGCCCGAGGCACTGCCAGTGCGCATTGAAAAGAGTAGGCAATTGGAACTATTCTAAGCAAACCCTTATCCCGAACTGGCGTAAATATGAGGGTAAGCAACTGATTCCAGCAACTAAAGAACTTCACATACTTATCACCTCCGTATTTACGTACGAAATAATTGATGTGGTTTCTGTCAAGAAATGAGACTAACTGAGCGAAAACGTATTTGTCTTTATACATATGCAGAATCTGATGATACCCTGCAAAGGTACAAATTCAAATCCGTTGACTCAGAAAAACTTTGCAACTAGCTAAATTTTAACTATTTCAAAGGACAATTACTGAGTTTAAGTGGACAGCAGTGATAATGCTTAAATCCTTATAAATTGACACCTCGTTTTTATATTTTCTGTCTTTATCTTAGTATGTCCTGATTTTTCCTTCATGACTAGTTTGGAAGATTTTTCACTATAATTTTGTTGTTCGAAACTCTATACATATAATAGTAACAAATTATGGAATCAAACAGCAATGACAACTATGTGCTGGTCTTGGAAGACCGCACGGAAATGAAGAATGAAAAGGAAGCGGGAAAACTCTCCGTAATTTCTGGTGTTGACGATAAGGGAAACCTTAAAACAACTGAGGCTGTCGCTGCCAATCAAGCCGCATTCTTGAAGTTCAACAACAAGGATGGACTTCTGAAGAACTTCATGACCAACTTCCTTAAACAGTTCAATAACCCGACTCATTTCGGACTGTACAAGGTATTGGCAGACAATGTGGAGCAGGGTGTGGATAACCTGCGCACCATGCTGCAAAGCCGAGAGAAACCGGAAAACAAACAGCAACTGGCAGAGATGGGCATTCCCTTTGAGGACTATCTGCCCCAGCAGAAGAATGCCACCGCTATCGACCCCGAAAAGGTGGATTGGAAGATGCTCGACAATCTCGGTCTTTCCCGTGAACGATTGGAACAGAGTGGAGAACTGGAAAAAATGCTTAACTGGCAGAAGAGTAATCTCATCACAATTGCTGTTCCTATCGGCGACACCACCATCTACACTGAAGCACGCCTTGCGTTCCGCACGGACGATAACGGCAATATTGGTTTGGCAATTCATCCTTTGAGAAAGGAACCGCAACTCGATTTTCCCTATATGGGCTACAAGTTCTCTCCCGAAGAAAAGGAGCAGCTCCTCACTACGGGTAATCTCGGCAAGACCATTGAGGTAACCCCCAAGAACGGGGAACCGTTTGCCGCCTACGTCTCCATCGACCCGCAGACCAACGAGATTGTAGCCCTGCGTGCCGACCGTGTGAACATCCCCAAGGAAATCAAGGGCGTTACCCTTTCCGATGCCCAGTATAAAGACCTTGTGGAAGGCAAAGCCGTGAAGGTGGAGGGCATGACCGCCAAGAGCGGCAAGACGTTCGATGCAACCTTGCAAGTCAATGCCGAGCGAAAGGGCATTGAGTTCATCTTTGGCGACAACAAGAGTTTAAGAGAACGACAGGAACACAAACAGACACAGCAGCAAGGCGTCCCACATAAGCTATGCGGACTGGAACTATCAGAAAAACAGCGTGAAGCCTTAGATAGCGGTCGTACGCTATACCTAAAGAATATGGTGGACAAACAGGGACAACCATTCAACGCATACGTTCGCATGGACAAGGAACAGAACCGCCCACGTTTTTACAAGTGGAATCCTGACAAGAAGCAGGAAACCGGCAAAGAAAAGGTCGTAGCTGTGGCGGAAGAACACAAGACGCAGGTAGCCGTAAACAACCACGGTAAGACCAACGAAGCCACCAAGAACGTGAAAGAGCCTCTCAAAACTGGACAGACACAGCCTACTGCTGAGCAGAAGCAAAAGCAGGACGAGAACAAACAGAAGAAGTCCCGTGGACGTAAGATGTAACCTTAAAATCAAATCACACTATGACAACTTGTATTATCGCCGAGAAGCCCTCGGTAGCCAGAGACATTGCACGCATCGTAGGGGCAAACAACAAGCAGGACGGATATTTAGAAGGAAGTGGGTATCTCGTTACTTGGGCAATGGGACACCTCATCGCCCTTGCCATGCCCGAAGCCTATGGTTTTTCTGCCTACAAAGCTGAAGACCTGCCCATTCGTCCCAATCCCTTTCAGTTAGTGGTACGACAGGTACGTAAGGATAAGGAGTATGTATCAGACCCATCAGCACTCAAACAGCTCAAGGTGATACGCTCCTGTTTTGACAAGGCTGACCGCATCATTGTCGCCACCGATGCGGGGAGGGAGGGTGAACTCATCTTTCGCTACATCTATCAATATCTTGATTGTAAAAAGCCTTACGACCGTCTTTGGATAAGTTCACTCACAGACAAGGCTATTCGTGAGGGACTTTCCAATCTCAAACCTGGAAACTGTTACGACAATCTCTATCATTCTGCCAAGGCAAGAAGTGAAGCCGACTGGCTCGTGGGCATCAATGCAAGTCGTGCTTTGTCCATCGCCCGCAGGGGAGGCTATTCATTGGGACGGGTACAGACCCCGACTTTGGCAATGGTCTGCCGTCGGTACATTGAGAACCGTGATTTTTCTTCCGTGCCCTATTGGAAATTATCCGTTCTCACAGAAAAAGAGGGATTGTCGCTGAAAGCCGTTGGCTGTAAAGACTATGAGAGTGAAGCATCGGCACAGACTGCACTCGCTGCACTTCGCAGTCAGAGCCGGCTTACAGTGGAATCGGTCGCAAGACGAGTTGATGAGCACGGGCGAATAAAGGTAACGCAAAGTGTACTAACCTCCTTCTATACCGATACCCGTATCGTTTCCTGCTATCTCAGACGCACTTGCCTCCACAAACCTACAGGTAAGACGATGTTTAGCCCCTTCTATGGGCATGAAAGCGCACATTTGAAGTTAAAAAAAGGCTGCTCCAGCAATCAACTTGCCAGAGCAGCCTCTCTTTTTACTCACAAAGTTTATGATTTCTTTCCACGAAGCATTAGCACGCTTTATGGATGAGCCTCAGATTCAGGTTTCTTTTTCCCGTTACCCTTCCCTTCTTTCTTCTTAGCCTCCTTCTTCGCCACCTGCTCATAAGTAACATCGGTCAGCGTGAAATACTTGTTTGATACCACCAGTCGCACCACAGGCTTTTCGATATGCACCTGCGCACGGAATGGCGTACCCACTTCAACGGCTTTGCTCTTGAACGATGGCTTCAGCGTACCGAGGTCACCAAAGTCCACGATGTCGCCATTAGCCACAATGTCGCGAGCCGTTTCAGTAGCAAGATTAAGAACTGCTGCCACCTCCTGTGGATTGAAAGTAGTAGACTTAGCCACTCGTTCGCAGAAGTTGCGGAAATCCACACGGTGTCGTCCCGTAGGTTGGGCAATCTGTACGGTTTTCTCACCCGCCTTGCCCACATTGAGCTTGCGCTCAGTCAGAATAAATTGTAAAGGCTTGTTTGCCATAGTATACACAAAGTCGGTCTGCATTGTTAGCCTTGCGTGAGTTTGAGACCATAAGACCCACAAAGGTGGCTGTCATGGGCAACCAACAGCAAAGATAGTAATAAAATTTTATCAAACCAAGAACTGACAGGAAAAAGCTCCTAAGCTTTTTAGAAAAAGGTTAGGAGCTTTTTGAAGAAAGCTTAAGAGCTTTTTGCCGAAAGCTTAGGAGCTTTTTGAATATTACTTAATAGCTTTCTGAAACTCAACTAAAACCTTCTTCCAGATTGATTGCAAATAATTTCTTCTCGAATTAACAATTTACACCTCTATTCGCTTGATATTTAAATAAAAAATCTTAAATTTGCATCGTGTTTCTTTCCCATATATAGTTGTGGTTTGTGGTAAATCATGAGGCGTATGGCGAAGGCCAAGCCGCCGGGCGTTGGCTCGAGTGGCGGAAATAACGAGCATCCGTAAAAAGTAACAATCCCTCTCTTCCGTCCAAGTGGAGAGAGGGATTGTTTCGTAAATTAGTCTATGTTCCGTATCCAGCGTTTGGCATTTTCAAGTCCCCATTGAACATGCCATTTACGTCCATCAGTCTTGTCGATTAGAATGAATTGATAGATATTGCTTGTCGGGTACAACTCAAAACTGCCAGAACCATAACCCATTCCCAATGATAAATCTACATTGTTAATTACGACAGAGCCTTCTTCCTTCTCATCCAAAGACCATTGCACTTGTTGTATCTTTCCTGTTTTCGTGTCTAACTCCAAGAAGTTGTAAATATTTTCTGTTTTATAGAGTTTGAATCTCCCTTTTAGGGAAGAATCTATTTCTATTTGCTCTAACAACATATTGTTTGTGGTTAGCAACGTGTCAATCTTTGAAAGCAAAGCGGATATATTCTTGCCTTGGCTGTCTGATGTACTTTCTTGTTTTTTACCTACTGTCTGTGCCATTCCCGAAAAAGGAATCGGCAGAATAAGTAAAAAGAATAAAAACTTTTTCATAAGTTATTGACTATTTAAGTTATATTACAAATACCAGTTCTCTAAAATCTTCTTCATCAAAGTGTTTGCATACTCTTTCGCTTCTTTCAGTGGAATTTCCTTGCGCTCATCATATCCCCAGTCGTTTCCAAATTCCATATTCACGACAAACTCAGCTTCCTCTTTTTGGAAATTCTTAGCCCACTTATTGAACTCTGCAGAATCTTCTGCTTCAAATCCGTGAATGGAGTCGGTGATGTAATTTACCAGCCATTCTTGTAACTCTTTGTTGTTTTTAATGAAATCCATAGTTTCTTTATTTTAATATTTGCTATTTTCCTGTATGCACGACCATAAATATATGATTGCTTAACAAAAGATACGGCAAAGATAGAAAAAAAACTTTGAGAAAAGAGTTTTTTCGGAGGTTATTAGTTTTTATGCCGTACAGGGTGAGTTCCGCCGCTATGACGGTATCAATCTCTTGAAGCATGCCCTGCACAATACCATTCCCGACATCAACAAGAGTAAGGAGGTGACGGACAAGGTTACGGGAGAGACTAAGACCATCAAAGTAAGGGACGGACATGCTATACAGATGGCAAATGCCAAGATTGAGGAAATCAGACAGGGATTTGTTGATTGGCTCGGACGCACACCTGACACGTTCAAGCAACAACTCTCTGACCGTTATAATCGCCTTTTCAACTGTTTTGTGCGACCCAACTTTGACGGTACGCACCAGACGTTTCCCGACCTTGACCTCAGACGGTTGGGCATTGCCGACCTCTACAAGAGTCAGAAAGATGCCGTGTGGATGCTCAAAACCAACGGTGGCGGCATCTGCGACCACGAGGTGGGGGCAGGCAAGACACCCATCATGTGTACGGCAGCCTACGAGATGAAACGGTTGGGTTTGGCGAACAAACCGATGATTATCGGGCTGAAGGCAAACGTATTCGATATTGCCGACACTTTTAGGAAAGCTTATCCCAATGCAAGGATTCTATATCCGGGCAAGAACGATTTCAACAAGCAGAACCGACAACGCATTTTCAACGACATCAAGAACAACGACTGGGACTGTATCATCCTTACGCACGAACAGTTCGGTATGATACCGCAGACCTTGGAGATACAGGAAGCGATTATGCAAAAGGAACTGGACTCCGTAGAAGAGAATCTCGAAGTGTTGCGACAACAAGGAAGAGACATCTCCCGTGGGATGCTCAAAGGACTGGAGAAGCGCAAACAGACGCTTGAAGCCAAGTTGCAGAACATACAGGAGAGTATCGCTGAGCGCAAGGACGATGCCGTAGATTTCAAGATGATGGGTATCGACCACCTCTTTGTTGATGAATCGCACCAATTCAAGAACCTGATGTTCAACACACGCCATGACCGTGTGTCGGGTTTGGGCAATCCTGACGGCTCACAGCGTGCCTTAAACATGCTCTTTGCCATTCGTACCATACAAGAACGGTCGGGCAAGGATTTGGGAGCGACTTTCCTTTCGGGAACGACAATTTCAAATAGTCTGACGGAATTATATCTTCTTTTCAAGTATCTGCGTCCGCAAGCTTTGGAGAGGCAAGGTATCAACAGTTTTGACGCATGGGCAGCCGTCTTTGCCAAGAAGTCGACTGACTATGAATTCTCCATCACAAACGACATCATTCAGAAGGAACGGTTCAGAACATTTATCAAGGTGCCAGAGTTGGCTGCCTTTTATGCGGAGATTTGCGATTTTCGCACTGCCAAGGACATCGGTATCGACAGACCGGAGAAGAATGAGATACTGCATAACATACCACCGACACCCGAGCAGGAAGTCTTTATCGGAAAGCTGATGGAGTTTGCCAAGAGTGGCGATGCCACGCTTTTGGGACGAGCACCTCTGAGTGAGAGCGAGGAAAAGGCAAAGATGCTTATCGCAACAGACTACGCCCGCAAAAGATTCCATAAATTTGTATCTTTCAGATAATCAGTAAACTAATAATGAATAAAGAATAAATGGGTTACGAGGTGGAAACGAGCAAGTTTCTTTCCCATTCTTTATTCTGCATTGCCTCAAAGAGCACCTATTCTATGTTACAAAGATAATAATTTCCTGATGAAAAACAATAGTTTGAAAAATAAAAAAGTTTGGGGAATATATTTTTATATTGTTGTCCGATATATAAAAATAAATTAAAGACATATAAATCTTTATCTATAGGCAATACAGATATTTTATTCTATGGGAGTCTTTATAAGATATGGCTAAATAATCAATGAATAATCTCTAAAATAATTTTGCTATATGTTCGATTTTGACTACTTTTGTGTATCAAAAATTTGATTATACCAACGTTGGTGACCGCTGTTGACATAAGAGGTTGGCAACAAAAGATAAGGAAAGACAAGAATGGTAATGTTTGATGATAGCCAGAAGACTATGTCTACGGGTGTTTGGTTGCCGTCACTCCTGCTATCGCTGTTGCTGTATTCCACAATACTTTATACCGGGATTTATCGTTTTACCCATTTGATCAGCGCGCAAAGACGGCCCCATTTCGTACTGTTAAGCCTTGACTTTAATAAGGATCTTGTCAACAGTGGCAACAGCATCAGACCTTTATTATTTGATCATCAAGGACGATACTAATTGTTAATAATAGTTACAAATAGGTATTCTATTTATCTTTCTACGTATTTTATTTATATTCATGAAAAAACAAATAGTAAATTTAAATCAACAATATTTGATGGAGCCATTGCCTATAGTGAAATTTGACCAAATGCCGTGTAAAGTTGCTCAAATCTCAGACGGGGTGATGTGGAACTTAATGTATGAAAGGTTCTCATTGGTACCAAGATCAGCTGAAACGAGTTACAAATTATTTCAATACATTTGGCGAAATTTGCTTTCTTTAATTCATTTGCTCCCATTTCTAATTGTTTGACAGTAAATATTCTCATTTCTATGAAAGACAATTATAATGGATATATTGCAGAACTAAAAGAAGGATCTTATGATGCTTTCTCTGATTTATATATAAATTATTCAAATAAATTGTATAGCTTCGCGTTAGTACAAACTAGAAATAATGTACTTGCAGAGGATATTGTGCAAGAGACATTCTTAAAATTATGGAACACACGCCGACAATTGAATTGTTATGGAAACGTTCATGCCCTATTATTCACAATAGCTCGCAATCTGATAATTGATGGATTTAGAAAACAAATTGCACATATTGATTTTGAGGAGTATCGTCAATCATGCAATAAAATTTCTCCATTACCAACACCAGAAGAGGAGGTTGTTTACCATGAGTTTATAGACCGATTGCAGCAAACAAAAAGACTTTTGACGAAGCGGGCTTGCCAAATCTATGAGATGAGTCGAGAAAAGAATATGCCTATTCAAGAAATTGCAGAATCATTGAATTTATCTTCGCAAACAGTTAAAAATTACCTAACATCAACATTAAAGATCTTCAGAAAAGAATTGATGCGATAATAGTCCCTTATTTATTTCTCCTTTACATCACTTCCGGTTTAATTTTTTATTCAATAGTTAACAAAGGTTATGTATATGGGTATTATTTTTGCGTGTTTGCGTATATGTTTTAGATACTAAATTTTATGGAAGAACAAATTGAAGTTTTATATCAACAATATTTGCTGGGACAATTGTCTCGAAAGGAGTTTGAACAATTACAACGCAAAGTAGCTCAATGTTCTGATGATGTGTTGTGGGATTTAATGTGTGAAGACTTTTCATTATCATCGGAATTAACAAAAATGAGTCACCATTCACAGCAAAAAATATTGCAAAGTCTTCATGATAAGATTTGTAAAGCCCCCCATCATAAGCTTAATTATAAGTTTTTACGCTATATATCAATGATTGTGCTGATTATTTCTTTGTGCGGCAGTAGCTATTGGTGGCTCAATCCGCTGCATTCAGCGGGTTCCACCTATACTTATGTGAACGTGAAAGCAGGGAGCAAGAGCATAATCACACTACCCGACGGCACGCATATCAGTCTCAACGGAAACAGTCAATTACGCTATAATGTAGTGCCAAAAGAGCATCGTGAAGTGGTATTGATGAAAGGAGAAGCTTATTTTGATGTGGCTAAAGATGCTGATTGCCCCTTTCGGGTGCATGTAAACGACATGCAAATTGAAGTGTTGGGAACAAAATTCAACGTGCGTTACCATTCAGAAGAAGTTGAAACCGCCTTGTTTTCGGGTGCCGTTCGTCTTTCAGCCAATGGTCTTTCTCGTGATTATCGGCTTTCTCCTGGGAAGAAATCCATCTATCATCTGGCCTCCCATCGCATGGCTATCTGTAATCATGATACAGCAACCGATGCCCGATGGAAAGAGGGTTATTTGGCATTTAGCAGCCAACCCCTCAGCGAAGTGTTGCGTGAAATCGAGAATTGGTATGGCGTAACGATTCATCTCCGCAATCATCAGTTAGCCGAGGACCTGCTTACCGGCTCATTTTATCATGAGTCATTAGAAAGTGTTCTCCACTCGTTGAGTATGCAATACGGATTTAAATATGCGATGAATCGCGGCGACATCGTCATTGAATAAAATCAAAACCTAAAAACCTATATACATATGGTAGACTATCTAAACAATAGCAGGAAAGGTATTTTGCGTTTCCTTTTGGTCATGGAACTGTTGATAACACCGACCGCATTGTTGGCGCAGCGGGGCAATGTGAGCCTAAATCTTCACAACGAAGAGGTGGGTCAATTTATCCGACAAGTAGAGAAACAAACGAGCTATACGTTTGTTTATCGCAACAACGTACTTCAACCTAAAACAAAAGTTACGTTGGTGTGCAAAGACTTTCCGTTGGAAAAAGCGCTGAGTCAGGTATTTTCACCGTTAGATATTCAGTTTTCTTTCAACAACAACACTATTATTTTGATGAAGAAAAAGGTTGAAAGTGCCGACCAAAAGAAGGCGAAATCATCAGAAGGAAAGATGCAAGTGCCAACGGGAAACAAGATTTCGGGCGTCGTTCGTGATGCAAATGGCGAACCAATTATTGGTGCCAGTGTTTTAGTAAAAGGTACAAAGATTGGTACTGTTACGAATATTGATGGCAAGTTTGAGATAGAAGTGCCGACAAGCAGCACACTGTCAATTTCGTATATCGGCTTTGCTACGCGTGAAATTCCCATAAGAAACCATTTAAGCCTGAAGATTACCTTAGACGAAGACGAGGCACATAACCTTAATGAAGTGGTGGTTGTGGGCTATGGTACACAGAAAAAAGCATCTGTCACAGGTGCTATTGCATCGGTAACGACAAAAGATTTAGTACAAACACCACAAGCAAACATCAGTAATATGTTGGTAGGTAAGATGCCGGGACTGATTGCAATGCAACGAAGCGGTGCACCGGGAGAAGACAATTCCACGTTATTAATCCGCGGTGTAAGTACATTTTCTGACAATACGGCACCTTTAGTGATGATTGATGGCGTAGAGCGTCCCAATTATAATGGCCTCGATCCGAACGAGATTGAGTCGATAAGTATTCTAAAAGATGCATCAGCTACAGCGATTTATGGTGTTCGTGGAGCTAATGGTGTGATTTTAATCACCACACGAAAAGGTAAGAAAGGCAAACCTCATTTGAGCTATTCGGGCAATGTAGCGGTTCAATCGCCTACAGCCTTACCACATTATTTAAATAGTGCGCAGTATTGTGAGATGTATAATGAAGCGCTGAAGAACGATGCTTATACCAAAGGAACGGCTTATGTTCCACGCTTTACTGACGACGATATCAAACTCTATCGCGACGGAACTGACCCTATTATGCACCCCAGCACTGATTGGGTGGGAACTTTTTTACGCAAAGTCTCGCTGCGTACACAACATAATTTTAATATCTCTGGCGGCACCGATCGTGTAAAATACTTTATCTCTGCCGGCTTTTTCAATCAAGGCGGCATGTATAAATACACAAAGATTGATCGTAATCATGATGTAAACGCCTCAGACACACGTTATAACTTCCGTTCAAATCTTGACTTTGATGTTACACAAGACTTTAAAGCTTCTGTACAGTTATCAACGCAAATCAATAATATTCGTACGCCGGGCATCGGCAATAGTAACCTTTGGAAAGAGATTTCTTGGGCGACTCCTTTGGGAACTCCCGGCATGGTTGATGGCAAATTGGTGCGGCTTGAAAACACGATTGATGATGAAAACCCGTGGCAAGCCTTATTAAATAATGGATATAAAAACACCTATGCCAACACTATTAATACGACACTGCGTTTTGAATACGACCTATCTCGCTTGTTATTGAAAGGCTTATCGGTTCATGCCAGCACCTCTTATGATAGCTATTATAACAGTAGACGTCTCTCAGTAAAGACAATGCAAACCTTTGTTCCTAAGCGAGCCCCGAATAATCCCACGCAAATCGTTCTCATTCCTCAGAATGAAGCCAGCACATGGGGCGGCGGTTTTGAATACGATAAAAACAGAAAAGTGTATTTTGAAGCAGGGATTCATTACAACCGCACATTCGGAAAGCACCAGACAACAGCCCTTTTGCTCTACAATCAAAGTAAGTATTATGCGCCCAAATTGGCTTATCATGTTCCAAATGCCTATCAAGGAATCGTTGGACGCATTACCTATGATTACGCCAATCGCTATTTAGCAGAATTTAATATGGGGTATAACGGCACTGAAAATTTTGCTGCAGGGCGCAGGTTTGGCTTCTTTCCGGCCGTCTCTGCAGGCTGGGTTGTCAGTGAAGAGCCTTTCTTTCCTAAAAGTAACTGGGCTGTTTATATGAAGTTAAGAGCAACTTATGGTGAGGTAGGTAATGACAAAATTGGTGGCGATCGCTTCTTATATCTGCCTTCTGTCTATGGTGAAACAAGCGGAAAGCTATCGGGTTACAACTTTGGATCGTCTGCAAATCCGGTTTATTCGCAGATGATAGAAGAGAAACGCTTAGGCAATCCACTACTAACATGGGAAAAAGCACGTAAGCTAAACATTGGCATTGACATGAATTTCTTGAAGAATCATCTCACTATGACATTCGATTATTTTAAAGAACGCCGCAACAATATTCTCTCGAATCGTAATAGTGCCCCCATGTTAATAGGTGCTTCGTTACCTGCTTACAATATGGGTGAGATGGAAAATGCCGGCTTTGAACTTGACATCAACTATCGCAATAACATCCGTGACTTCAATTATTGGGGACGGTTCAACTATTCTTTTGCGCGCAATAAGATTCTTTTTCAAGATGAAGTGCCCGAGAAATATGCTTATCAAATGCGTACAGGCCGGCGTGTAGGCCAGTTCTATGGCCTTCTTTTCGACGGTTTCTACAATTCATGGGAAGAAATTAATGCGCTTGATCGACCTGTAAGCAGTTGGAATGGAAATCGTTTACAACCAGGAGATATGCGTTATGTTGATGTTAATAAGGATGGAAAAATCGATATGTATGATATGGTACCTATCGGATATTCGCCGACTCCCGAAATTATATACGGTTTTTCTGTGGGTTGTAACTGGCGCGGTTTTGACTTTTCTGCACTCTTCCAAGGAGCTTCTCATGTATCAATCAAGTATTTTGGCCGTGCATTGTGGCCCTTTATCAATGCCCATAATAGCGCGAAATCCTTAATTTTGGAGCGTTGGACACAGGAACGTTATGAGCAAGGAGAGGCCATAAACTTTCCTCGTTTATCGATGAGTCCGTCGCGAGACACTGATAACAACTATCAAGATTCTAATTTCTGGATTCGCAATGCCAACTATTTGCGTCTGAAAAATGTAGAGATTGGTTACACTTTCCGTAAGCATCAACTCAAGGCTTTAGGGTTAGAGAGCTTGCGACTCTATATCAGTGGTACAAATTTGTTTACTTGGACAGATGTGATTGACTTAGATCCTGAAGCCCCTTCTAAAGGAGGTGCAACAGAAATCAACACTTATCCGCTACAAAAAATCTACAATGTTGGCTTAAATATTCAATTCTAAAACCTTTCGTATGAAAAAGAAATTTATATATATCGCATGGATACTTGCCCCTGTTCTTTTGGCAGCTTGCTCCGATTTCTTAGAGACTCCGCCGTCTGTTGACTATGGAGAGAATGAGGTTTTTGCAACACGTGCAGATGCAGAAAAGCTCTTAACGACGCTCTATGCCGAAGGAATGCCCTATGGATTCTGCATGAGTAGCACCAATACCGATCGCCGTTTGTTATCATCTTCCACTCTGGCTTCTGCCTGCGATGAGGGCGAAGATGTGGCCACTTGGGCTATGGGAAACGCAGCATGGAATGCAGGAAATCACACAAACAGCAACTTTACATGGGATGAAGACTGCCGTTTTTATCTACGAAATCACACGACACGAGTTGCAAATCTCATTTTAAAGCGTATTCATGAAGTACCTTTCGATGAGGGAGATCCTGATTTTAACCAACGCACAATAGGTGAAGCCTACTTCATGAGAGCCATGTTATTGTGGGAAAGTGTCTATCGTTATGGCGGAATGCCTATTGTAAGAGATGTCATTGATCCGACAGATTTTTCACAACGTACGCGTAGTTCGTTTGCAGACTGCATTGACTCGATTCTCATTGACTGCGATCGTGCTACGCAATATCTGCCAGATTACTACACCGACAACGCAAAACTTGGGCGCGCTACACGCATTGCGGCCTTGGCTTTAAAGGCCCGAGTTTTGCTTTATGCAGCAAGTCCTCTGTTTAATACAGACACACCCTACATGGCATTTCCTGGTAATGAAGAGCTCATTGGCTATGGAAACTATGATAAAGAGCGTTGGAAAAAGGCCGCCGATGCTGCCAAAATAGCTATTGATGCAGCAATAGCTTCTGGCCATTATCATCTTTATAACACAGGAAATCCCGATAAAGACTATGAAGATGTGTGGACAATCCCAGACAATGAAGAAATCATTTTGGGCAACATGAAGTATCGGAATTTCAAAACAACGAGCCGCCCTTTGGTTGCAAATCTCCCCACATGGGCTATGAATAAAGCATGGGGAGATGCAGGATTATACGTGACATTTAATTTCGTTCTGCACTATGAAAAGCGTGTAGATGGGCAGCCTGCTGATTGGAATATGAATGGAGGTGACAACCTAATAGATATTTATAATAGTCTCGACCCACGCTTTAAACAAACCGTTGCCTATCATAGTAGCAGTTGGAATGATGAAATTCCGTTTATCAATTTCCTTGAAGGTGGTGCCGAAAAATCGAAGATGGATCATACATCCCACTTACTTCATAAATGGGTACCACGCATATTACATGTCAATGGTAGCAACACAGCCAATGTCCAATGGCCGGTTTTCCGTATGGCTGAGCTCTATTTAAACTACGCCGAAGCACTTAATGAATATGAAAGTGCTCCGCCGCAGGCTGCCTATGATGCTGTCAATGCCATTCGTTCACGCGCAGGAATGCCCGCTTTTCCAGCAAATATGACACAAGAAGCTTTCCGAACGAAGCTCCGTAACGAGCGTTCTGTGGAGTTAGCTTTTGAAGATCATCGTTTTTGGGACATCCGAAGGTGGCGCATTGCCGGCGAAGAAGGTGTGATGAAAGGTAAGTTTTATGGTTTAAAAATTCATTCAACAGATGGCAATAAAACTCATATTCATTATGAACCATACGTATTTGAACATCGTTTTTGGAATGATAACTGCTATTTATATGCCATTGATCAGAAAGAAGTCAACAAAGGCTATCTCATACAAAACCCCGGATGGTAATTTAAAACAAACCTTAATGTAAAATAATAGAACAATGAAATATAAATATTTTATTATCAGCTGTGCGCTTATACCGTTCTGTTCGCCCACCAATGCACAAGATATCATTGACACTATAATGACCCATATCGCCTATGGTGCACAACCTTCATGGGTACAATCGGCAGCCATTTCAACAGTAAAAGGTGAACGCCTTATGGAGATTACATCGCCAACGGTGGGCAATTCATTAAAAGGAATACTCCCTGGCCTATCGATTCTTCAGAAATCGGGTGAGCCAGGCTACGACTTCTACATGGAGAATAT
This sequence comes from Segatella maculosa DSM 19339 = JCM 15638, assembly GCF_000382385.1. Taxonomy (GTDB): domain Bacteria; phylum Bacteroidota; class Bacteroidia; order Bacteroidales; family Bacteroidaceae; genus Prevotella; species Prevotella maculosa. The sequence goes on from NZ_KB908332.1 coordinate 46,388, forward strand.
GTTCACACGTGGTGTCAGTTCATTCAACAGCAAGCAGCAAATGCTTGTCTTTATCGACGGGTTCGAAGCACCTTTAGACAATCTTTCCATCGAAGAAATAGAGTCAATATCTTTATTGAAAGATGCATCAGCATTGGCAATCTATGGTTCAAGGGGTGCAAATGGCGTATTGTTGATTACAACGAAGAAGGGCTATCGCTCTGCTCCAAAGATTGGTTTCCGCATGCAAACAGGAATTCAAATGCCAACAATTATGGATACACCGATGGATGCTTATCAGTATGCCAGCCTTTATAATCAGGCACTTGCCAATGACGGGAAAGCCCCTCTATACACAGATGAAGCTCTCTCGGCCTATCAGTCGGGCAGCAATGGCTATCTTTATCCAAATGTAAACTGGAAAAAGCAAGTATACAAGAATACAACTCCTCTGACGATGGGCGAACTTACTTTCCGTGGAGGAGGCGGTGGATTGAACTACTATGTCATGGCCGGATTACTGCAAAATGACGGCATCTATCGTGGGACAGACCATAAACAACGTGAAAGTGCTAATGTAGATTATGCACGTTATAATTTCAGAGCCAACTTAGATGTTGACATTACACGTTATTTCAGGGCTTCACTTTATTCAGGAGTGAGCCTGGCAGAGAAGACAACACCTGGCGGAGGCGGTGCAGAAGACTATCTGAAATCCGTTTGGACCACTCCTCCTAATGCCTTTCCTGTCTATAATCCGAATGGAAGTATCGGTGGAACCTCGTTATATACTAATCCCGTGGCAAATCTCTTGAACCGCGGTTTATATAAGGAGAACTCACGTTCACTGCAGATTATTTTCGGTTTGCAGTATGATTTTAGTTCTTTTGTGCGTGGTTTGAGTGCCAAGGTTATGTTTGGCTATCATAATTTCATGGCCGAGACGTCACCCAAGACGCGTGATTATGCACGCTATTCCCTGACTCAAACCGGCGTTGATGCACAGAACAATCCCATTTATAGCTATACGCAATATGGATCAGATGCTGCGCTGACAGCCACAGAAGGCTTCCGAACAAGTCAGTCACGTGTTGGCTTACAGGCACAGATTGACTATCAACGTCGTTTCAACAAGCATGGTATTCATGCCATGTTACTGATGCTCAACGACCGCTACCAGGTATATAATGTGCGCGACGACGAGTGCTATGTAAACTTTGCAGGACGCTTAACCTATGACTTCGAAAAGCGGTATATCGCCGAGTTGGTTGCATCTTATATGGGGACCGACAACTATGCACGCGGTCATCGCTTTGGCGTGTTCCCCGCATTATCGGCTGCATGGGTGGTAAGCAATGAGTCATTTATGAAAACAACGCCATGGGTTAACTTCTTGAAACTTCGTGCTTCTTATGGCCTTACAGGTAACAATCAAACGTCAGCCCGCTATATTTATGACGAGACTTATGGCAGTAATGGAAGTTATCTCTTTGGTATTGGGAGCTCTCAATCTTCCGGTTTCACCGAAAAGACCTTAGCCAATCCTTCTGTGACGTGGGAAAAGAAACGTATGTTCAACTTTGGAATCGATGCGACACTTTGGAAAAATCTGTCCGTCAACTTTGATGTTTTCCATGAGATTCAGTCGGATATCCTTACATACCCTTATGCGCAAGTGCTTGGTTTCGTAGGTGCGTCTTATGGAGGCATACTTCCTTTAATGAATGTTGGTAAGGTAACAAATCATGGTTTCGAACTCAAGGCACGCTATCAAGGCAGTGTTCGCAACAAATTCACCTATTTCGCTGAGGCCGGAACATGGTATGCCATGAGTCGGGTTGACGAGCAGGGAGAAGATGTTAAGGCTGAAAGTTATCTCTATAAGAAGGGCAACCCTGTGTGGAAACCTATCGTATTGGAGGCTGAAGGCTTCTATACAGCCGATGATTTTGACAGTAATGGCAAATTGAAAGCCACCTTGCCACAACCTCAATTTGGGCATGTTGCACCTGGAGATATTAAGTATAAAGACTATAACGGTGACCAAGTTGTCGATGATAATGACGCACATCCCGTTGGAAACACAAGTGTCCCGGCATGGAACTACATGCTGAGTGGCGGCATTAAATATAAAGGTTTCGATATTAGTGTACTGTTCCAAGGGGTGGCTCAGCGTGATGTCTATTTGCGAGGAGCCAGCATCTACTCTTTCCAGAATAACGGTACAGCGTCTAATTTAGCTCTTGACAGTTGGACTCCCACGCATACTGATGCCACATATCCACGCTTGTCGACAGTTGATTTCAGCAATAACTATCGCACATCTACATTCTGGCGTCGCAACGGAAGCTTCCTGAGACTGCGCAATGTGCAGGTAGGATATGGACTGTCTGATGCTGTTTCGCGTGCACTGCACTTGAGTAGTGTTTATTTTTATGTGAATGCGACCAACCTGTTTACGCTGGATCATCTTGGTAAATTGGGTGATGCCGAGCAAGATTACCTTTTAAGTTATCCGCTCATGCGTACTGTTAGTGTAGGTTTGAAACTCGCATTCTAATTTATTTCTCATTTAGAAACTTTATCCTATGAATACAAAGTTTTTTCCAAATAGCTTCATTTCGGTGGCAATAGGCACTGCTCTCACGCTCTGTTCGTGTAATAACTTTCTGGATCGTGAGGAAGATTCGTTTATTGATAAGACTGCAACGTTTGATTCTTACAATCGAACGCAGCGATACCTCACTTATGCTTATTCCCTTCTCCCTAACGGATTGAACCGTTTTTCAAGTGGAGCAATGCAGGCAGCTGCAACAGATGATGCTGAGTTTGCTATTGAGACAGCAAATATTCAGCAGTTTAATAATGGCTCGTGGAATGCCTTGAGTAATCCGGATGACAATTGGGCTCGTTTCTTCTCGGGCATCTCCAAATGTTGCACTTTGTTAGAAAACACCGACCATATAAATCTTGATATCACGCGATTAGATCCCGATAAGCAAGTAGAATATGCCAATAATCTCAAGGATATCCGCATGTGGCGCGCTGAAGCTCGTTTCCTTCGTGCCTATTTCCATTTTGAGTTGTTGAAGCGTTATGGCCCGATTCCTATCATTACTTCAACGCTTAGCATTAATGAAAACTATGAAAACACGCCTCGACCAACGATGAAAGAGGTTGTAGATTTCATAGCTAAAGAGTGTGATATGGCTGCTGATACACTTGAACTTACACCTTGGCGTAATGTTAATGATGCCTTTGGACGTGCAACCAAAGGTGCAGCTTTGGCGTTGAAGAGTCGTTTATTGCTTTATGCTGCCAGTCCACTTTATGTTGATTTTGGCGACATTGATGAAGCCAACAAGCCTTCTGATGCTTCGCTGTGGAAGGCTGCTGCCGATGCAGCTAAGGCTGTAATCGATCTCAATCAATATGAATTGGCTGCTTCATATGGTGATTTGTTCAAGAATGATTTCCAAAACAAAGAGTATATTTTCGTACGTAGATATGCAGCTGATGTTGGCTTTGAGAGAAGTAATTTCCCCGTAAGTTTCGGTGGAAAGGGAGGCACTAATCCTTCGCAGAACTTAGTTGATGACTATGAGATGCTTGATGGAACGCCCTTCGATTGGAATGACCCAGCCAAGGTAGCACAGCCTTATGAAAATCGAGATGCACGCTTAGCTGCGACAGTTCTGATGAATGTTGCGTCTTTCAAAGGCAAAAAGGTTGCGGCTTACCCAGGCGGTGGTGATGCTATCCCTAACCCAAATGCTACAAAAACGGGTTATTATCTGCGGAAGTTCCTCAATGAGGATGTGAACATTCAAACTGGAGGCAGCAGCAGCGGACATGTTGTTTCGCTGTTTCGTTTAGCAGAAATCTATTTGAATTATGCTGAAGCGCTTAATGAATATGATCCAACGAACCCTGATATTGAAGTTTATCTCAACAAAGTTCGGCATCGGGCATCGCTCCCCGACATTGCAACAGGACTTTCGCAAGAGCAGATGCGTAAGGCTATTCAGCATGAACGGCGCGTAGAATTAGCTTTTGAGGAACATCGTTTCTGGGATGTACGCCGTTGGAAAATCGCTTCTTCTACCCTTGGAAGTCCGCTCATGGGTGTGCAGATTGCAAGAAAGAACGGGGGTGGTTTCACTTATAAACCTGCAGAAGTAGAGCAAAGAGTATTTCAACCCAAGATGTACTGGTATCCAATACCACAGTCTGAAGTACTCAAGTTGAAGCAATGGAAACAAAATAAAGGTTGGTAATAAAATCAGATTATCATGATAAAATTAAAGCATATCTTAGCAATGCTGTGCGTTTTAGGCGCAACAGCTTGTACAGAAAACAACATAGCCTACGATGAGGTGGTGAATGTTCCCGAGGGAGTCTACCTTTCTGGAGGTTCCTCTGAGTTTTCTTTGCCTATTGAAACAGGGCGGTTGAAGGCTGGTTCTCATGCCAATATGTTGAGCATTCGTGCCTGGCTGAAGAAAGACGGACGTTTTCAGATTTCCTTTGTGGGCACTGACGGACAGCCGGTTGCCTACGGTAAGGGAAGCGATATCGCGCTTTCCAACGCGAGTGCTAAGGCTTATAGCTTGGTAGAAGGCGGTGAAGGTTTCTCTGTTCCAGCCGAGGGACTTTATCAAATCGTTGTCAACAAACAGCGAAAAGAGTTGACTGTCATTCCTATTCCATTTACGATGCAGGGTGACAATGCGCTTACGGCAGACGGAAGCAATGCTGTTGCGCTCAGCAACGTGACTTATGATAAGCTTACACATGTTGTAACCTGGAGCAATGCAGACTCAACCCAACAGCTGTTGCCTGGTAAATATGTATTCAATATGAACGACGGCAAGACGCTTTATCTGCGTGATGACGACACGGTAAACGACACTCTGTCGGCCGTATTCACGGGTACTGCTGCTGCTGAACGTACCAATCAGCTCAACGATACTTATCAGCCACTCACCAATGAGTCTGATGTGAAGCTTAAATTCCCTTTGAAGGGACAATATAGTGTGCAGGTGCAATACAGTGTTCTCACAGGGAAGTTTACTGCACGCATGGGTGGAAAAGGTGTTGAAGTTACAGGACTTGCTAACGAACTTTATATGGGTGGCACGAACTTCGGAGCTTGGAACACCAATGATGTGGCGAAAATGGCTCCTGTGGGTGCAGTTGGTAATGGCGAATTCTGGCGTTTATGCTATTTGCAGGCAGGTAAAACTGTGGAATGGGCAACGGCAAAAGACGGTTCACAGGCATTTTCTTCGTTGCAGACGATGCAGGGTGTTACGCTGAATGGCAGTGAAAAAGCCACAGTGAAAACCTCTGGTCTCTATGTGGTCTATGTGAACTTAGACCGCAAGTTGATTTCTTTTGAAACGCCCAAGGTTTATGCTTCGGGAGCTGCGTTGGCTGATAAAGAGAAGCCGTTGGCATGCAATGGCAGTCAACTGTCTGTAGAAACAACCGCAACGGGCAACCTTAATCTTTTTGCAACCTCAGCGCAGAATGCACGCGATTGGACGACAATGCGGTTCACCATTCGTAACGGCAAGGTGGTTTATCCGGGTACTTCAACGACCGAAATACCGCCATTACCTGTTGCAAAAGGAACGACTGTAACCCTTGATATGGCTGATAATACCGCAGATTTTGGTGGGACAACTCCTGAAAATCTTATTCCCGAAGGTGTCAAACAGCTTTATATGACCGGCGATGACTTTGGAAACTGGGATTGGAATGCTCCCGAAGTAGCATCATTTGAGAATGGCTATGCGGGTGCTTCACGTTGGTTCTATATCACGTATCTGCGTGGAGGAACGGCTTTGGAGTTCTCAACAGAGAAGGCTTTTGGAAAAGGAAACTTTGCAAAGCTAAAGACTGTAACCGACTATAGCGTAGTCAATAATCGCGCTGTCGTGCCTAATGATGGCATCTATGTCATTTTCGTGGCCTTGGATTCGCGTGAAATAGCTATACAACCTTTGAAACTCTCGGGCGATTGTGGCGGCTCGTCGGTTCTGTTTACAGCCAATGCTGACGGACGAACTATGAGTGCAACGCTTGCCAAAGGAGGCAGAATGCGTATCTATCCCGATATACCTGCATTCAAGAGGGCCAAGAAGTTTGGTTCGTGGAAGCGTGAAGTCTATGTTGATCCTGTATCTAAAAACTTCCTGTATCGTAAAAATGGCGAGGGAGAGCCTAATAAGGATTATGTGTGGAAAGCAGGAACAAAGATAACCATAGACTTTGTTTCAAAGAAGGCTACAATCTCAGAGCCTTAAAGGTGATGTTGAATGGTTTTGCAATCTCTATCAGATTATACGGTAATCTCAGTCAGATTGCAAGCTAATCTCAGTCAAATTGCATGCTAATCTCTATGATATTACAAGGTAATCTCTATCAAATTATAAAGCGAGTTCTATCCCATTGTGTTACAAGGCTTTTCAGAGCATTCCGTTATTGGGATGGAGTCGCTTTATAAACCAGCGATGAAAGACTTATCAGAAACCTCAAAAAGAAAACGAATGAAAACAATCTTTACAACTATTTGCGCCCTAAGTATAGGGATCATCAGTGCAAATGCACAAGCAGTAGTATCTAATATTCCCTCTTTACCTGGTTGGAGAAGTCTGCCGGGCGATGAGTTTAATGGCACATCTATTGATAAAAAGATTTGGGGACTCTATGGGGATGCTGATAGAAACTATGCCAATGATACCTATGGCAATAATGAAGGGCAGGGTATGGCACAGACTTATCGCGATCAAATGGTGTCGGTGAAGGATGGAATTATGACCATTCGTGCCACACGTGATGCGATAAATACAGGAATCAGAAAGCCAAAATATCCTGATATAAACGAAGATTACAGCGTAATCCCTCGCTATCCGCTGAAGCCAAATCATGATTTTACTACCATAGGCTGGTGGTCTGGCTTCTTGTCCAGCAGGGATGTCAAGAAGTATTATCCACTTTATTCACGTATAGAAATAAAAGCAAAGGTGCCTTATGATTTTGGAACATGGATGGCATTATGGCTTCGTCACCGTCTGGGTGCCAGTACCTTTGAGATTGACCTGCTCGAATTCTTTGTGAATGATGATAATGCCGATATCGTGAATGATTGGGAAGGACATACTTATAAGTTCAAGAATAAGCGAACTTTACATCAGTCTGTGCATGGATTAGGGTGGTATCAAGAGAAAGATACCAAGGCTATCAAACTCAAAAACAGTTATAACCATAATCCTTTCTCTGAGCGTGTAAGAGAGATTTCGTTTGATCCGACAGCTGATTTCCATGCCTATGGTGTGCAAATTGATCCTTTGCCAGGTGATTCCTCAGTTCATTTGGCCGTAAGTTTCTTGTTAAACGGAAGAGTAAGGTCGGTGTTCTCAACAAAAGATTATGTGATTAACGGAACTTCTATTTATAAGTATAATGAGGTTTTGAAAGATAAATATCTTGTAGATGGCGACATTGATCATGTCTGGGATGTGGCCATCAATGGAGGCATTGGGGGCAAACCCGATGGCAAGGGAGGTGGAATATTGTATCCACATCTTGACCCTCAATATGGTGGAGACCTTAATAAAGTGCCCCACAATTATGAAATGAATGTTGATTGGATGCGTGTTTATAAGCGCACGAATAGGCCATTGTGGCTTGGTTCTAAGCCCGTAAGTTGGGATTGGAAAGCAAAAGATGTGGAATTGGAAATCCCTGCAGAACGTTTTGCCGGCTTGAAAGTTGGCGATCAACTCGTGATAGATATTGACACGCTCAGTGCTTCTGAATATCGTGTTGCAGGAAAATCTGTACTTGATATCTATGACAAAAACGGAGAATCTATCACAACATTGAAACCTGAACTTACGCGACTCGATGCACAAGTGACATTTGTTATGAACACAGATGACCTTTGTAAGAAACTAAAAGCCCAAGGTTGTGTGCTGAAAGGTGAAAATATTCGCCTGTTCTCCGTATGCCGTGCGTCTAAAGATAGTGCAAAGTGGGTTGGCTTCAAGCAAATCCAATGGGGCGAAACGCTTATCCCTGCTGGGCAATTTAAAGATGTAGCAGAAGGGCAGCAATTAGAAATCATGGTGAGAGATGTTGATACTAAGGCACAGGTTTTCTTGCGACAATTCAGACAACCAGAGCAGGGAGAACGCAACAGACCTGCCCTTTCAACTGACAAACAGTATGGGCATATCCTGAATTTGACAGCAGGTAGTGATGAAAAAACCTATACGCTTACGCTCAATGCACAAGCAGCCCAGGAGTTAAAGGACCATGGACTGGCAGTAACGGGTAAGGGATATTATTTGCGAAGTGTGCGTGTTATCGGTGAAAAAAAAAGTGATACAGCCGTGAAAATGGTAGAAACGACGTCTCAAAAGGACAGCGCAGTTTATACTATTGATGGTCTCAAAGTGGCTGACCGCTGGCAGGAAAGTGCCTTTCCGCGTGGTGTCTATGTTGTAGGTGGCCGGAAAATAGTAGTAAAATAAGGTAAAAAGAAAGCATCCTCCTCTATTTCTATTGGCCTTTTCTGCCATAGGAATTAGGAGGATTGCACCTTGAAAAGCATAGAAAGACTTTCAAATATAGTCATTCAGTAATCGAAAATCCATAACAATTCTAATTAAAAATGAAAACTTTTTCTCATCTTCTTTTTCGATATTCCTGTTTTGTCGTGATATCCCTATTGTGGTTTTGTGGTTTAGAATGTAAAGCTTCCGAACGCCATTTGTGGGATGAAGGCTGGAGATTCTCCTTGCATCAAGATGATAAGCCACAGCAATCTGCATTTGATGACAGTGCTTGGCGCTTATTGGATTTGCCTCATGACTGGGCTATTGAAGGCGACTTTTATGCTCAAAATCCTTCGGGTGCCAATGGAGGTGCGCTGCCTGGTGGCAAAGGGTGGTATCGGAAGCATTTGGTTTTGCATGATAATGATGCTGCATCTCGTTATGTTCTTCATTTCGACGGAGCGTATATGAACACGTCGGTCTTTGTAAATGGCACGCTTGTAGGCACTCGTCCTTATGGATTTATCAGTTTCAGTTACGACCTTACGCCTTATCTTGATAAACAGGGAGATAACGTTATCGCCGTGAAAGTAGATAATTCGCAGCAGCCCAACAGTCGTTGGTATACGGGATGTGGCATCTATCGCCATGTGTATCTGTCGAAATCTACGGATATCCGCGTAGCAGAATGGGGAGTACATGCTATTTCTAAGGTAGAGAAAGGAATTGGTAATCTCACGCTCAACACGCAGATTGAGAACCCAAGTGGGCGCTGTCGTCGGGTTACTATACGTCAGAAGTTGTGGAATAAGGCTCATCAGATTGTTGCTCAGACTTCTAAAACCTGCCAGGTTGAGGCTTCTGGAGCAACAATCTGTCAGCAGATGCGAGTTCAAAAACCACAGTTGTGGTCGCTTTCTTCGCCTTATCTCTACACGGTTACAACTGAAATCATAGAGAATGGTCGTGTATTGGATAGCGACACAATTACAACTGGTATTCGAACTGTGGCTTTTGATGTTGCGAAAGGTTTCTTCCTGAATGGTGAGAATATTAAGATTAATGGGGTTTGTCTGCATGGTGATCTCGGATGTTTAGGCGCAGCAATCAATGAAGATGCCCTTTATCGTCAACTTGTGATGATGAAAGAAATGGGAGTTAACGCCATAAGATGCTCTCATAATCCTCCCGCACCCGAATTGTTGAACCTTTGTGACAGCATGGGATTACTCGTTATGGACGAAGCTTTCGATAGTTGGATGCAAGGAAAAACGGCATATGACTATTCATTGTATTTCAAAACATGGTTTGAACGCGATTTAAGAGATATAGTGTTGCGTGACCGTAATCATCCTTCTATTATCCTTTGGAGCATCGGGAACGAAGTTTTGGAACAGTGGAATAAAGTGAACAATTCGGGAATGGCATTGGAAGATGTGAATATTCTGCTGAATAATAATCGCGATAAAGCTGCTTTGACACAAGGAGATTCCCTTAATTTGAATGCAAGACTCACCCAAGTTTTGGCTGCTGTTGTGCGTCGTTATGACCCAACGAGACTCATTACGGCTGGATGTAATGAGGTTTCACCCGATAACAATTTATTTAAGAGTGGGGCATTAGACGTGATTGGCTTCAACTACCACCAGAAAAAGGTGGCTGATGTGCCTCAGAATTTCCCTGGAAAGCCTTTTATTATGACCGAAACGGTATCTGCTTTGCAGACGCGTGGCTATTATAGAATGCCGAGTGATTCGTTATACCGTTGGCCAACTCATAAGCGTCCGTTCACCGAACCCTCGTTGATGTGCTCGTCATATGATAATTGTTGCGCCTATTGGGGTTCTACTCACGAGCAAACTTTGAACATAGTGAAGCACACTCCCTATTGTTCGGGACAATTTATATGGACTGGTTTCGATTATATCGGAGAGCCAACGCCGTTTAATTTCCCTGCAAGAAGCAGTTACTTTGGCATCGTTGACTTAGCGGGTTTCCCCAAAGATGTGTATTATCTCTACCAAAGTGAGTGGACCAATAAGCCGGTTTTGCATGTGTTTCCACATTGGAACTGGATAGAAGGACAAACAATTGACCTCTGGTGTTACTACAATCAAGCCGATGAAGTGGAGCTTTTCATCAACGGCAAGTCGCAAGGTGTGCGCAAGAAAAGCAACGAACATGCTTATCATGTGGTTTGGCGTGTGGCGTATGAACCGGGAGAAGTGAGTGTCGTTGCAAGGAAAAATGGAAAACAAGTGAATGAAAAGACAATCCGAACTGCCGGTGCTCCTCACCACATTCGGCTGACTCCTAATCGCCAAATGCTGAAGGCCAACGGCAGAAGTCTGTCGTTTGTGACCGTAGAAGTGGTCGATAAGGATGGTAATCTCTGCCCATGGGCCGATCAAAATATTCTGTTTTCGTTGACAGGTGAAGGCAAAATCGCTGGTGTCGATAATGGAAGTCCTTTCTCGTTAGAGCGCTTTCAGGCAAACGCTCGACATGCTTTCTTCGGCAAATGCATGGTTGTTGTGCAGGCAGGAAAGACACCTTCGGTAATCAAACTCACTGCAAAAGGGGTAGATTTGCAGCCACAAACCATTGAAATCAAATCTGAATAAATCACAAACTCAAAGAATATGAAACGAATAATCGTAGCAGTAGTCTGCTTGATGGGTTTTTCTTTTGTTGGTTTTGCACAAGGTTCGGCTCCTCGTGTGCCTCGAAAACCTGTAAAAAACATATTGACTGATGCTGAAAAAGAGACGCGGTTTGTGCATAACCTCATGAAGAAGATGACACTAACCGAAAAGATTGGACAACTCTCTCAATACGTCGGAGGTGAACTTTTGACGGGCCCTAAGAGTGGGGCAGTGTCAGATTCGCTCTTCGTTCGCGGCATGATAGGGTCGATTCTCAACGTGGGTGGTGTTGAACAGCTGCGGAAGTTGCAGCAAAAAAACATACAATCGTCTCGCTTAAAAATACCCGTTCTGTTTGGATTTGACGTTATTCATGGGTATAAAACGATATTTCCGACGCCATTGGCCGAGTCATGTTCGTGGGATTTAGGACTCATGTATGAGACTGCCAAGGCTGCAGCCATCGAGGCATCTGCATCGGGTATCCACTGGACTTTTGCTCCCATGGTCGACATTGCGCGTGATCCAAGGTGGGGAAGAATCGTTGAAGGCGCGGGAGAAGATACTTACTTGGCCTGCAAAATTGCAGAAGCAAGGGTGCGGGGATTCCAATGGAATCTTGGAAAGCCGAATGCTGTGTATGCCTGTGCCAAGCATTTTGTAGCCTATGGAGCACCGCAAGCGGGGCGAGACTATGCTCCGGTAGACCTCTCTTTGGCTACTTTGGCCGAGATATATCTGCCTCCTTTCAAGGCTTGTATTGATGCAGGTGTAAAGACTTTCATGTCGGCTTTCAACAGTGTCAATGGAGTTCCGGCCACAGGAAACCGCTGGTTGCTAACCGAACTCCTGCGAAAGAAATGGAAGTTCAAGGGATTTGTGGTGAGCGATTGGAATGCTGTGCAAGAACTAAAGGCTCATGGGGTGGCCGAAACCGACGAGGATGCAGCACTGTTGGCGTTCGATGCAGGGGTTGATATGAACATGACCGATGGGTTATATAACCGTTGTTTAGAGAAGGCTGTACGTGAAGGACGCGTAGAGATGAAAGAGATTGATGCTTCGGTAGAACGTATTCTACGCGCGAAATATGCTCTAGGACTATTTGATGATCCGTATCGTTTTCTGAATATTGAGCGCGAGCGCCATGAGGTTCGTTCCGATTCGATTACCCGTTTGGCTCGAAAAGCGGCCGCTTCCTCCATGGTTTTGCTGAAAAACAGCCACGCCTTGCTCCCTCTTTCCAAGCAAACAAAGCGTATTGCGCTGATTGGTCCGCTGGCAAACAACTGTGCCGAGGTGTTGGGGTCATGGAAAGCACGTGGCGAAGAGAAAGATGTTGTGACGGTGTTAGAGGGATTAAAGAACAAACTCGGACGCGCAACAGAAGTCAACTACGTTCGAGGCTGCGACTTTCTTGAGCCTTCTACGCAGGAATTTTCGGCTGCTTTTGACGCTGCAAAGCAAAGCGATGTCATCATAGCTGTCGTTGGGGAGAAGGCTTTGATGAGCGGAGAGTCGCGCAGCAGGGCCGTACTTCGGTTGCCGGGAGAGCAAGGAGCCTTGCTCGATACATTGAGAAAGGCAGGCAAACCGCTCGTGGTTGTACTCATGAATGGGCGTCCCTTGTGTCTCGAAAAGACGGATCAGCAGGCCGATGCGCTGTTGGAAGCTTGGTTTCCGGGCACGCAATGTGGCAATGCGGTGGCCGATATTCTCTTTGGAGATGCCATGCCTTCGGGCAAGTTGACAACCTCTTTTCCGCTTACCGAAGGGCAAATTCCCAACTATTACAACTACAAACGATCGGGAAGACCGGGAGATATGCCCCGCAGTTCAACCGTTCGCCACATCGATGTGCCCAATAGAAACCTCTATCCCTTTGGATATGGGCTGAGTTATACGGCGTTTTCGTATGGCGAAATGCGTTGTCCGAAACAGTTTGATGACGATGGCATGCTGACGGTTTCGGTTGATGTGACCAACACCGGGCGCTATGATGGCGAAGAAATCGTGCAGCTTTATGTCGCTGATAAGGTGGCCTCAATGGTGCGTCCGGTGAAAGAACTGAAAGGATTTCAGAAGGTTTTCATTCCGAAAGGGCAGACAAAACGCGTTGATTTCACGCTCAATGTCCATGATTTAGGCTTTTGGGACAACAACATGCGATACATTGTAGAACCCGGAGCATTTGAGATCATGGTCGGAAGCAACAGCGAAGACGTGCAAAAGAAAGAGGCAATATGGGTACAAGCGGCATCGAACACGCGACATGCCCAGCCGAAAGTGAAGCGTCCAAAACAAAGATAAACCGTTCACAGGGGCCGGCAAAGCTGTCGGTCCCTCATGTATGCGCCGACAATTCTGCACATCTCTCTCCTTGAAGAAGGATTGATAATGAGGTGGAATTGTAAAAATTATTATCTGAATTTTAACACTTCCGAAGTCCATCATCTACAGAAAAGAAGTTGAAAAAACAGGCTTGATTTGATGATGCCGTGGCTTTTGTCTTGCAATCTCACGCATATTACCTTGTATTTTCATGCTGAATAGCACGTAAAATGATTGAAATTACCCTCCTATATGACTGAAATCAGGTTGTAACTAACCAATGAAAATGAAGAAATATCGAAGTTGATGTAAACTAACTGATATTGAGCAGGAAACACTATGATTTGCATAATTCTACTCTATTTGTAAAGGGCAGGAATATGCAGATTTAAGCAGAAGTTCAGTTACCAGAGATTAGTTTAAATTAGTAAATGCGACAGTCTCCGGTGATAAATAGTTTACAATAAACTATGAAAAACACCGAGGGACTGCCCAGCGGCGGGGGCTCGCAGCCCCCAAGAGCGAGATAGCAGATTACGATTAAACATATATTAAATAAAGGGGAGACTCTCGTCTCCCCAAGATTAATTAACTTTGTATTATGAAGTTCCATCAATTAACCTCGGAGCAAAGATACACAATTCCTATCTTACTCCAAAAAGAAATGTCCAAGAAAGCTATTGCAGAAGCAATAGGTGTCCACAGAAGTACTGTATACCGTGAGATAAAGCGTAACTCTTCTGAATATACCTGTAAATACGCCTATACGGTTGCCATCAGGAGATCAGGAAGGCGCAAGCGACGTTATCAGAGACCTCGCAAGATGACTCCCGAGATGTGGCGGAGCATCATAGACACCTCAGGGCCGGCTGGTCTGCACAGCAGATATGCGGGCGTATGAAGGCGCTTGGAAGGACATGCGTGTCTCACACGACCATATACAAGTACATCCGGCGGGACCGTAATGCCGGTGGAGATATTTATAAGTACTGTCGTTTCCGGTTCAAATACAGGAACCATTGGCTCAAAAGAGACGGAAAGGCTCTCCCGGACAATCGGAAAAGTATAGACGAACGTCCTGCCGGTGCTGACAGAAAACGGTTCGGAGACTGGGAGATGGATCTGATTATCGGACCTAGAAACTCATCTGCGTTAACCATGGTAGAGAGAAGTACCAACCTTGGAATTATCAGAAAGCTGGATAAATACAAGACGGCAAGGGAGGTCTCTATGGCAGTGATAGAGGCCTTGAGACCGATAAAGGACGCCGTACGGCCCATAACTACAGATAACGGACCCGAGTTCGCACGGTATGAAGACGTTGAAAAATCTTTAGGATGCAGCGTATATTATACACATCCAAACAGTCCTTAGCAGAAAGGAGCTGTAGAAAATTTGAATAGGTAGATTAAACTACCAAGATATAAATAACGTGAGTTCGATGAATTTAGAATAAAGCAAGCTGTGTGTCAAATGTCCTTTGCACTCTGACGCATGGCTTCTTTGGAAATAGGCAATAGGCAGCAATGGCACCCAGAAGGTTGACGATGAAATTGTCGAAGCACCTATGTCGGGAATGTTCTACCTGCGCTATATTCTTAAGTTCATCGTTTATGGTTTCTATGATGGCCCTCTTTCTGAGTAGTAACTTATCGGGAACGCTCATCAACGCACCTTTCATATTATTTTTCAGCTTGGTAATAAGCTGA
>NZ_KB908333.1 GCF_000382385.1 Segatella maculosa DSM 19339 = JCM 15638
AATAACAAGAGTTGTTTGAAACGACAGCAAATCAAGGAAGTCCGGGGAATTTGAGTAGTAACCAAATCGTAACCCTTTTCCTTTTTCCAATTTTATAAGTGCTTATAATCAAAGAGTTATAAAGAGTCGGCTCTTTTGTCGTGCAAAACTGTGAATAAATGAATTGAACATTTTTCCCTGCCTCATGGAAAATTAACATAAGAATAGTATAATAAAGGACTATTCGGCACACCTTGTATTTCAACAGTCCATGATTGGCAAGCTGCAAGCCATGTATTCTTTTCCGCATCAGCCATTCCCATACCAGCAAAAGGAAACTTGCTGCTAAAATACTCTTTCCCTCAAAATCGGATATTGTGAAGATGGAGGGAGAGCAAAGCTTGGAGACATATTCGGCAAACAACGTGAAGTTGTCAGCTCGGAAAATAATCCAACCAAAGGTAGCAAGGACGAATGTAAGTACCATCTGACCGAAGACCTTCAGGCTTGGCAACTGTTTGGCAGACTCTGCATCAATGTATTTGCTTTTCAGCCCAAAGAAGATGAATACGGAAATAATCAATGCATGGTATAGCCCCCACACAACGAACGTCCAATTTGCTCCATGCCAAAGACCACTAACGGCAAAAACAATAAAAGTGTTACGAATAACTTTCCATTTGGAGCAACGACTTCCCCCCAATGGGAAATAAATATAATTCTGAAACCATTTCATCAATGAGATATGCCATTTGCGCCAAAAGTCGGGTATATTCCTCGAAAAATAGGGATAGTTGAAATTCTGCATAATCCGTATACCAAATAGCTTTCCTATACCGATTGATATATCGGAATATCCGGAGAAGTCACTATAGATTTGCATGGAGTAAGCAAATGCATAAACCAACAAAGCAAATCCTGACAAATCATTAAGACTATCCCAAGCTGTATTGACCACGGCTGCCAAGTTATCGGCAATAACCATTTTCTTGAAGACCCCATACAGGATTTGTCTACAGCCGTCAACTGCCAAAGTATAGTCAAAAGAACGTTTCTTTTGATATTGAGGCAACATGTTTGAGGCACGCTCAATAGGTCCTGCTAGTAACTGGGGAAAGAATGATATAAAAGCCATGAATGAAAATATATCATGGGTTGCCTTTATCTTATGTTGATAGACGTCAATAGAATACCCGAGTGCTTGGAATGTGTAGAAACTGATACCGACAGGCAAAATCAGTTGGAGTGTAAAGGAGTCAAAATGTATGCCGAATGCAGAAAATAGTTCGGCAAAACTTTCTGCAAAGAAGTTGAAGTATTTAAAAATGCCAAGAATACCGACATTCACAATAATGTTGGTCGCACTCAGCCACTTCTGTAACTTTCGCTTTCCTTCGCTCTGTTCTATACCCAAGCCAATAAAGTAGGTCATCAAACTGGTAAAAAGGAGAAGAAAACAGAATCTCCAGTCCCACCAAGCATAAAATACATGGCTGGCAATAAAGACCGTTATATTCTGCCACCTATGAGACTTTCCAACCAACCAATATAATCCGAAGACTATCGGCAGGAATAATAAAAATTCAAAAGAATTAAAAAGCATCTTACAACCTGTGATAATACCCGCAGCACCTATGACGGGACTCTGTATCTCAATTTACAGTACATATTATAAAAAAATGTGTAAGGTGCAAAGTTGCCTGCCTTTCAATTAGTTTTCACAATGTCTTGCCCTGAGTTGGACAAGAATTCGGAACAAACAAAAGTCAAGCAGTAGCATACACTTTCTTTATATATGCCTCTTTATTCCATTTCTCAACCTTGACATTGAACGCTGATAAAGATTTTGCAAAGGTATGTGAATACTTACACACGACTGCAGAACAAAAGTTAATTACGTTTAAATAACGGGGAAAATAAGATAAAATGAAACCTCTGCCCTCTCCTCCTCCATCTTCTTCAGCTCCTCAACCTCACCGTCACTCAGTCCATACCCACGTATGCAGAAGTTCGGGCTTGAACGACACCAAGCCGTCACAACTCGGACGACCGGTTGATTTATAGCCCCTGGTATAGGCGATTTCTATAATGCTTCGTATGGAGACTCCAGTCGATTATCCTGTCTATCTGGAAGGAGCCCGAAAGTATTTTGCACTTCTAATTGTAAAGAGCATTATATTCTCTATATATCTTCCTCTTCAGAGCGTATTCTTCCTGAGACTCCATTATTGCTGCCTGTATCCAACTGTGTATCTTTTGTTATCGTGATTTTTCCCGTTCTCGACAGCTTCATCAGCAACGGAATATATTCGTCGCTCATCTTGTCCGGCGAACCGACACTGGCAGCAAACAATAGATTATCGCCCTCGGCACGGTCGAGAACAATCCCCACGAGGGCACCGTCTGCATAAGCCTTGTCGATATAAGGCCTGAAATCGGCCTTTGTGAACGTGCGGCTGAAGAACGCGCTACCGTCAGAACGCAGCACACGGATTGTGATACGGTTGTCATAATACTTTGTATCACCATCGACAATCACAGGTAATGAGGCGTCGGCCGAACGCGTCATCTCAACAGTATAGGCCGCGCCAAGCCACTTGACCTTACGACTCTGCTTATAATTGCCCGTCTTTTGGATTTGCCGATGGACAACTATCATCGGCTTTTTCGTGATAATATCACCCGTGTTCTTCTTGTCTTTGCACCCGGTAAAGGCCGACACAACGATTACGGCCACCATAAAACAGAAATATCTTTTCATCGTTTTCATCGTTTATGTCATGCAAAAATAATAAAAACGAGCCAGATAGCAAAGGAAAACACGAGTTTTCGTCTCTTCAAGAAGCAATGACGACACAACGAAAGT
The DNA here is from genome assembly GCF_000382385.1 of Segatella maculosa DSM 19339 = JCM 15638. Classification (GTDB taxonomy): domain Bacteria; phylum Bacteroidota; class Bacteroidia; order Bacteroidales; family Bacteroidaceae; genus Prevotella; species Prevotella maculosa. The sequence continues at coordinate 2,846 of NZ_KB908333.1, forward strand.
GGCAGAAAAGTAATGCAGAATAACTTTTTTTATTACCTTTGCAGCATTCTAACAACGCTGTTTATGAAAAGAATAGGTTTGCTTTACATGGTTCTGCTCCTCGTTTTTAGCCTATCCGGCTGCAAAGGAAAGCGGGAAGAACAGACGCAAAAGGCCTTTGACACCATCCCGATGCTTGTCAATGAGATTCAAAAGTGCTCGCGCCTCTACACCGTGGAATATAAAATTCATAAGATTATCACCCATGATGACCGGAAAACCATCAAGGGATCGCTCTTCAATAAAGCTTTCAGTCTCGACATTCCGATGAGTAAACGCATGGTTGCCATACCCATGGATGCCACCATAAAAGGATATATCGATTTCTATTCTTTCAGCAGTAAGAACGTCAAACGAACGGGAAACAAAATCGAAATCACCCTACCTGACCCTCGGATCACAATGACCGCAACGAAAATCGACCACAACCACGTGAAGCAATTCGTGAACTTCATGCGCTCAGACTTTACCGATGCCGAGCTTTCCGACTTCGAACGGCAAGGCAGAGCACAGATTATACATGACATTTCGCAGACGGATATCTTGGAAAATGCCCGACTTGGTGCCGCAAAAGTCCTCATTCCCCTACTCCGACAAGCCGGATATAACGAGAAAGACATCACGATCAGTTTCAGAAACAACCTGCAATCCGGAGATATCCCTACGCTGATTGATAAAACAAACGAACATGGAAAGTAACAAACGACGCTCTTTTTTGCGCTCCATCATCAACAAATTGTCGCTCAAGGGCGCGCTGATGCTCGGCTCCGTCCTACTGCTTTTGGTCGTCGTAAGCCTCATTCTCCGTTGGATAGACAAAAGCAATAGCCTATACATTGAGGAGAACAAGCGCATCGACCTCACGCCCACGCTCATCAAATCCATTGAGGAAATCGGCGAATGGGAGTTCCTTCAACTTACCGACGAGGAACTTGTAGACACCATTAAACATGGTTTTTTCGGCGACAGCAGGCTGGTTCGCATCTATTATGGCACGCTTCGGCTGGGTTTCAACCTGCATGAAGCCGGCCCTGGTTGGCTCAAACAGGACAAAGACACGCTGCGCCTGATGCTCCCTCCCATTCGTTTGCTTGACAAAGATTTTATTGATGAGGCGCGAACGAAAGCTTTTTATGAGAGCGGAAGTTGGACTGAAGCCGACAAACAAGCCCTTTACGACCGTGCTTACAAGCTCATGATGCAACGTTGCGTCACGACGGCCAACATTCAAACAGCCCGCCGTAACGCCTGTCTACAAATGGAAAGCATGATGAGGAGCATGGGATTCGGTGCCGTAAAGGCCACTTTCGCACAACCGGAGAGATAAGACTATCTTGCCGTTATGCCGCTTTCGGTGGCTAATGTTTCTCAGAACTCTCCCTGATTTTCAATATCATCGGTACGATTTCCTTGTAAATATGCTGGTCGCCTTTGATATGACGCAACAGCAGTTCGCAGCTTTTGCGCCCTTGTTCGTTAGCTTGATCCATGATGGCAGTGAGCTTTGGCGTGACGAAAGCAGCCGAATCGCCATCGGTAAAGCCAATGATAGCGACGTTATTGGGTATAGATAGGCCGCAAGTCTTGATGGCATCGAAGGCAGCATACGTGAGAATATCGTTGAAAGCAAGGATTGCATCGGGCCGTTTCTCGCTTTGAAGCAGCCGAACTGTGGCATTCCGTGCCTCATCGAAGTCAATTCTTCCGCACCACACCAGTTCTCTGTCGATGGGTAAATGATGTTCGCGCAGTGCTTCAAGGTAACCGTGCTTGCGTCGCTTTACCATATCAAGATGATTTGGGCCGCCAATGAAGGCAATGCGGCGCGAACCTGCCCCGATAAGATGAGAAGTGGCCTCTTGTGCGGCCTCATCACCGTTGGCAACCACCTGTGAAAACATGTCGGGCAGACAGGTTCGGGCAAAGAAAACCACGGGAATCCCCATGTCATGCAGCTGAAGATAATGCCCATAGTCCACAGTGTCCTGCGCAAGACAGGCGATGATGCCGTCCACATGCATGGAGATGAAATTCTCAACGGCCTTTTCTTCCCGCTCATGGCTCTCGTGGCTGTTGCTGCTGATGACCGAATAACCGAAGCACGAAGCGTAATCTTCAATACCATCAAGCACAGAAGCATAGTAATGGGTGACGAGATTGGGAACGATAACGCCTATCACTCGCGGCGTTTTCTTGCGCAGGCTCTGTGCAAAAGGATTGGGACGATAGTTCAATCGCTTGGCCAATGCCTTCACTTTCGCCTTCATTTCCTCGCCCACCTCATGGCTGTTGCGCAGGGCACGAGACACTGTTGCGATGCTCACGCCCAGTTCTTCGGCTAAATCTTTCAAAGAAGTTCTACGTTGCTTCATTCAAAAATAAACACTATCAAAAGTTACTTGCAAACTTATTCTCAGCTTACAAAATTACAAATTTAGCGCAAAAACGCAAACGTTTACGTAGATTTTTATACTAAAACACTAACATCATGGAACAAAAACACTATATTTGCGAAATAAATATGTTACACTAAAAGATTGTTGATAATCAAATTAGTTGAAAAAACTTTTAGGGTTGGCATTGTCGCGAGACAGTTTCAACCCATTTTTTGGCCGAGATGAAGCCGTAGGGACGCACGGTTCATGCGTCCGCTCAATGTGAATAAAATCGCAAATGCACGGGCCGTGCGTCCCTATATGCCGTATAACAATCAACTTGTCCACCCGTTTACTTGTCTACTGTCAACCAAATTAATAATCAACGATTTACACCTTGCATTTCAATCTTACCCATTTTGCCGTGCAATCTCAGCCATTTTACCGCCTAATATGGCCCATTTTACCGCGCAATATGGGTGATATTGAAAACCGAAATAACCGGTATTATCCCTCAATGGGTATTTAATGGGGAGAGAATGAATGGTACGTAACGAACAAACCCCACCGGGGTTTCGCTATTTACGGGGCAGGGTTGTTTCACTACGTTTGGCAATCCTGCCCTATAAACAACGGAACCCCGATGCGGTTTTTATTTGATTCATCAACGAAATCGGCGTATAGGACAATCGTAAACAACGAAACCGCGATACAGTTTTTAGGTTGCATGCTGCTTATTCTTCCCTTTTGAGTTCTTACAATGCCTACAAACAGGTGCGACGGAACGGACATACGAGCTCTGTGTCCCCCGGATTGAACCCAAACATCAAATATAATATTCGGCGGAATCAATCAATCCGGCTCGCAAGGCATACTTCGTTACCTCGTGAACATTATTGACACCGAGCTTTCGGAAGATGTTCTTGCGATGCGTATTCACCGTGTGGAAACTCGAAATGCGCTTTTCGGCTATCTCACGCGTGGTCATTCCGAGAGCAATATCCTTCAGAATCTCGCCCTCGGTGCGTGTCAGTCTGACGTGTTCCGGCTCGGATTGCGCAGGAACGAGTAGCATTTCTGTCATTCGTTGACAGATGAAACGCCGACAATGAATGGCATAATCGAGGGCTTCTCTTATCTCTCTGAGGCCACTTTCCTTGAGCAGAATGCTGAAACGCGGCGAACTTGCAATGAGAAGTCGCACGAAATCGAGACTCAAATCCTCGCTGAAAAGCAGCCAACGCGTTGCAACAAAGCGCTCACAGAGGATCATCAGTTCGGCCACATCATTGATATCGAACAGCGTGTAGTCCAAAACAACCACGCGATTACTGTCTTTCTGCAATGCAAGGAGCAGTTCGGCCTTGTCCTCAATGCACTTGAACGTGACCCCATCAAAGCTTTCGAGGACATACATCAGGCCTGCCCGCGTGATGTCTTGCTTGTCGGCTAAGAGTATTTCCATGTTTTTTCCTTTCCGATACAAAAGTAAATAAAATTATGATAAGGCGGAAAAAGAAACCCAAAAAGTTGCTCATCGGCCGTTGAAAGGCCCGATTATCAACGCTTACCAACCATCAGAAAGTCATGTGGAGCATAAAACGAATGCCGTTTTTCTTTGCCGTTGGCAACGAAGTGTAGTTGCATCGGTGCACGAACTCCACATGAACGATTTTGAATATGTTGTGAATGCCGGCCACCCATTCCACATATGGGCGCTTCGGATCCATCACATAGCTTCCTTCAGGGAATGCCCACAGCTGCGTATCTCCTGCATTTATGGGCAGCATAGGGTTGTTTTTATCGGTCAACTTGCCCCAAAGTGTCTTCACACCAATGTACTCTCGCCACTTCAACTTCTTCAACAAGGGAATGCGGTTGAATATTTTTCCGTTCAAATCCCAGCTCATATCGAGGCTTGCATAGCGGTCGTTGAGGAACTCCATGTTGTTGATCATGTTGAAAGTTTCCTTCTGTACGATGTAACTCAGGTTGGCTGCGGGCATAATGAGCAGTGGATAAGGCACCTTATCCCATTGTGCACCAGCCTTAAGACGGGCATCTATTTTGCCCCAAGAGTTCATCCAGAAACGCTTGTATATGCCGATTTCGGTGAGATTATAGCGATAATCGCCTCCAAAGAGCCTCATTCCGGTCGTATGTTCAAGGCTGAACACGGGCGCATCAAGGTTCACCGGAATGCGACGTTGCTTGGTATTGATGTACGTTCTGCCCGGAGCAAGTTGGAATTTCAGGCTCAATTCGGTTGTCCGCAAGTAGCTTACGGGGAACGACAAGGCTCCCGCTGCCTCGTTTTTTTCGGTCTTCAAGGCCAGTATTGAGCGTAGTCCCCACTCCGATTCCCACTCGAAAGCCAGTTGTTGTCGGTTATAAAACATCATTTTATCAACCTTTGCCCACTTGAAAGCCGTGAAGACATTATCCTTATCCGTGTGCATGAACTTGTCAGAAGGCGACATGATGTCATACGTAGACGTGAACGTCAGCGTGCGTTTCGGGAACTCCCGCGGCAGATACTCCTTGCGGTTGAACGAATAGGTCAGCTCTCCTTTGTAATAATTGCGGTGACTTCGCCAGCCATGTGCATAGTAACCGGCAAGGAACCAATGCTTGTCAAGGTTGGCAGTTGACTGTACACTGACGCGTGTTCGCAGGCCATCGATGAAGTTAGACGTCAACATTGTGTTGACAGGTCCTATATCTACCTTGCTGGGATGGTTCAGATTGCCCGTCTCAACGAAGTTTTCTATCAAGGCTTTTGCCCCGAATATGACGTATTTGAAGCCGTTGAGCTGCTCTATTCTGTGTATGAATGCGTCCATTCCGCTTTCACTTTTGGTGAGTCCCACAGTGCGATAGCGATTCCAAAAGGCCTCATCACGCATCATGGAATTGGCCTCCCGGCGTGTAGCGGCCTTGCCCTTAAAGAGTTGTTTGGGCAATTCATCGAAAGCATAATCGCTCAATCGCGTCGTACGGACAACGAGTGCCTTCGACAAAAAGTTGGCAACTTTCAACTCAACCACCATATCATCGACGCTTAAAGCCCATTCGCCGTTCGGCAACTTGGTGTATTCCTGCGTCAGTTTCAGGTTCTCTACGAAGTTGACATCGCTTTGTTTGGGTATCGAAAGGTCGCAACGCTTCAAGTGAAGCGTTGAATCTGCGAGGATATAAAGGTCACCTCGAAACCCGAAATCCTGTTGATTGTTGGGCAAGAACTGCAGGTGATAGCAGAGATCACGGTCCACATAGACTGTGTCTTCAATGTAATAGCGATAGAAGGCTATGGCATCCTTACCGATAGGGCTGGTGAATGGGAACCGAAGAAGGCGCACTTGGTCGTCGTAAAGGTCTACATCTGTGAAGACATCTTTCAGAACCGTGTTCAGAATATCGCCCGTTTCGAACAATTGGTTGATGCCCGTACTCTGCTGACCCATGATGATATCCTTCTCTGTCTTGGGGCTTTTGCGATACAGGTGCTGCGTAACCGTCTCGTCAACCGACAGGGGAAGAATCAGTTTATGGTTGTAGGGACTGGTCTCGATTTGGTCGATGAGCCACTGTTTCTTGGCAAAGAAGCCGCTATCGATGTCCACCGGCTGAATGTCATTGACCGCCATTGTAATCTTCTGGTACTTATTATACTGATAGAAGTCATGGTTATTGAGGTCTGTTTTCTTCTTAGCTGCAATCACACGACGCATCAATTCGACCGCAGGATTGTCCTTTCGGCTGTACCGATTGCGCTTTGTCTTGACGGTAATGCCCTTCAATGTCCGCGTGTCGGGCTTCAGTTTGACGTTGAGAAAGGCTGCCGAACCGGGCCTAATCGCGTAATCCTTGCTCTGATAGCCCACGGCACTGATGGTCAATAGCCAGCCATCGTGACGCTCAATAGAGAACTTTCCGCCTGCATCTCCGCTCATTGCGATGTGATGTCCCTTGTAAGTTGCACTCGGATAGCGTATGGTATCGCCGGTCTGGGCATCGATTACGACACCACTTATCTGTGCCGTTGCTGACAAAGATACTGCCACGAGCAATAAAAGACCTGATATATATCTCCTGAAACTCATAAACCTTTTTACCTATATTATAGTACTATTGATGAAAGCTGCGCAATATCCGTGATAATTCCATCGGGAATGCGCTCGTCATATTGCCGGGTTGTCCACCCTTCTCCCTTGAACCAAACGGTCTTGCACCCTATTTTACGTGCCGGTTCTATATCTTTATAGAAGCTATCGCCAACGACAATGACCTCTTCGGGCAGCAATCTTAAGCGTTCAACTCCCAACTTATAAATCCTTGGATCGGGCTTTCTGATACCCACAATGGCACTTTCTACAACGTCACCAAACAGGTGATTGAGTCCGAATTCTTTCAAAACAACTTCCATGTTCCCATAAAAATTGCTCACAAGAACCATGGGATAACGTTCTGATAATCGCTCCAATACCTCGCGACTGTGCGTGGTCGTGGCGACAACTTGAGCGTAAACATCTTCCAAGATGGCCTGATGAAGCTGCCTGAATGTTGCTTCATCGGCATCCCAAATGCCCTGTTTACAGAGGTATTCTAACTCTAATCGCAACTTGATTTCAAGTGTTTTGCGAAACGTATAATCGTGCTTTATGATGGGCATACTGCCCAAAGTGCGCTCTCCATAGACGTAAGCTTCACGGAAATGTGACTCATCAACGAGCACTTGCTGACGCTCATAGGCATGCCAAAGCACCTTTCCCCAGTGCTGACCTGCGGTATCCAGCGTACCGCCGTAGTCGAAAATATATCCTTTTATCATACGTTTTTGCTCTTTTAATGGGTGATGCTGAACGGCGAAAACTATGCCAACTCCCGGCTTAATTCCTCACATAACCGCTCATGTGTGCGGTGCATGTGAACGTACATGGCGCTCATGACGATGATTTCAAACAAGGGATAAAGCCAAGCATGGTCTGTCAAGCAAGCGATATAGCAGACAATGGCCCGCAAATTGAATGTAAGCAGGTTGGTATATTTCATCAATGGGCGCGAACCTTCAAGAAAACGAAGACGAGTCTCCTCTTTTTGACTTGCATTCCACTTCATAAAGAACCTCTGAAAAGCCGGCGTCCGCTTCTCCTGACTATGACAATACTTCGCATAATTCGTGTAGAAGAGGCGCTCCCAGAATGCTCCTTGCTTCGGAAATGCCTTGAGTGTGTCTACTTGTTTCTGATAACTGTCGAGCTCACTGCCGTCTTTTCCCTTTAAAAAGAAGAGATGTATCTGCCGATAATAGTCGGCCAAGGAACTTTGGGGAGAGTGACAAAGGAAGCCGGCAACGCTGCAAAGAATCCAACTTCCAATGCCCCAAGCTACATCTGTGCAGGGTATTTGCTGATGATAAAGGCGCATGGCGATGGCAACATAAATGAAGAGGAACCACACATCGCCTGAAAAACCGTCGAGCATTCGGCCGATCAGCGTCTTCTTTCCCGTGAGTCGGGCCATCTGTCCGTCGGTAGAATCACAGAAGTTTGCCAGCATTAGCAAGCCCACGCCTATGAGATTGTGCGTCAAATCTGTATAGTAAAACATGCAACCTGCCCCAGCTCCGAGGAAGATTGACAGTATTGTGATGACGTTAGGGTGTATGTTTAGCTTGTTCCATAGCAGTGCAAACACCAGTCCTATGGGGCGGGTGAAGTGCACATCAAGCCATTCTTCTGTGTCATTTGACTTGAATGAGGCCTGTAACAACGCATTAAATCTGCTCATATTTCTTGTTTATTTTATCCATAATCAGTTTACCAACGGCCCGGGCCGCCTCTTCCGGACAACGAGAGAAGCTGGGCCAATCGTTGAAATCAATGAGATAAAAGGCTCCGGAGGCCGTGATGATGGCATCACCTCCATAGACCTCCACGCCCGTAAGCATGGAAACAGCCGCAGCCACTGCCTGCAATTGCGCTTCATCGAAGGCATAATGCTGTGCCTTACCATTCATTTTTTCGTCGCCGAACTTGGAGATGCCATCGTCACCGGGGTAATAATACCTGAAAAAACCACCACGGACAGCGTAGAATTTCACCAAGTCGCCGGGCACATGTGCCTGAACCACCCAATCGGTTACGCCTCGCATGGCAAACGCGGCCTGCTGTTCGGCCAGCTCTCTTCGGCTTTTGCAATAGACAACGTCACCTTTACATTGTGCCGCCATGTCGGCCCTTTTCAGCCAATAGCCGTCGTCTCCGTCGGCAGGAGGAACGGGAAAGCCCTGCGCTTGCAGTGCACGGCTAAGCCAACCTCGCTCACATCGGGCTACACCATAGGCTGAATTGACAACGATTTTCCCCTCATCTTCTTTCCTTTTCAGCAGCTCCAGCGTATGCGGAAGCCGTGCCATTGACACGTAAACATCGGCATTTTCATCGGCCGTCAACTGCATTTCGGCTATCATTGCAGCTGCGCCACCAAGGCAATCGACGCTCTCTTGCAAAATCATTCTGTCCTTTTCTACCGAATTCGGCGAGAGCTTTTCGTCGCGTTTTACAGCCAATATCCTCATTGTATAAATGCTTCTGCTTTCCGAATATCGGCAGCATGGTCCACATCCATGACCTTTGAGAACCGGTAGGCCTTGAGTTTTCGCCCGTCACGGACAAGACCTCGCTGGAAATTCCGCATGCGGCTTTCGCCCCGTTCCATACAATTTTGAAGCGTATCAAAGGCGCTTGAGGTCAAACCATAGATGCCTCCGGAGATGAATCTGCATCGGTTTCCAGGGTCGTCATCGTAGAATCCCGTCACATTCATGGCCTCGTCGGTGCCCACATACAGCGGTTTTTCGTCGTCAATGAAATCGGTTACGCCCATCAATCCATCGAAACCGGCTGCCAACTGCGCCTTGAATGCGCGGACATAGTCGGCAAATTCGTCTTCTATAAAAATGGTATCGACCGTCGTCATGACGAAAGGTCCGGGCTCCATGACCTTACTTAGTTCATAAAAACTGTGCATAGAACTCGGCGTAGTCTGCACGATGAAGTCCAAAGGGACAGGACTTCCCGCCATTCCCCCAGTTTTTATAGCCTGCAAATGCCGGCATACTTCCGACGTCAAAGCATTGCATATCACCGAAATCCGGTTGGCTTCATTGGCCATGAAAATACGAATCAGGCGGTCTATCAAATGTTCATGGCAGACTTTCACCAGGGGTTTCGGTTCCCTAATCCCCTCTTGTGCCAGCCGAGAGCCTTCACCTGCCGCGATAATTGCATAATTCATACGTCCTATTTTATAGCACTTAGATGCTGCAAAATTACACATTATCTATCAAAAGCAGAAAACTTTTCACTTGTTTTTTGTTTTATTCCATGAAAATCCACTTCATAATGGTTTTTCAGTACACTTTTTGAACAAAATGATTTCAATCCCATTACATTTCAATCTCAGCCATATTACGCGGTAAAATGGCTGAGATTACCGCACAAAATAGCTGAGATTGAACGGCGAAATGGCTGGGATTGAAATGCAAGGTGCAAGTCGTTGATTATCAATTTAGTTGCATGTAGGGACGCACATAAGCCGGATTAATGCGTAAAATGGAGGAGAGGGCAAGCCGCTCAAATGCATGTAGAGACGCACGGCTCGTGCGTCCGCTCCAATAACCGCGTGTATTTGCTTGCCATTCACCTTGAATGGACGCACGAACCGGGCGCCCCTACATACCCACATAAGCCAGATTAATGCGTAAAATGAAGGAGAGGGCGACCTGCTCGAATGCATGTAGGGACGCACGGCCCGTGCGTCCGCTGACATTACAGTTGACAAGTGGGAAGTAAACGGGTGGGCAGGTTGATTATTATACGACATGAGGGGACGCACGGTTCGTGCGTCCCCTCCAATAACCGCGTGTATTTGCTTGCCATTCACCTTGAGCGGACGCACGAGCCGTGCGTCCCTACATACTTGTCATGGCCGTATTGCGCTGGAAGATGCCTTATTTCACGATATGTTTGCGCACCAATTCCGAAACAGTTTTGCCATCAGCAGCGTTCCATTTGGCCTTCACCGCTTTTATTGCACTGCCCATCAGCTTCTGATCGATGCCGTTTGGATAGGCAGCAACGATGAAAGCGTCGATTTCTTCGGCTTTCGGTGCAGCCGGGAGCAAGGCTTCAAGAAGCAGATATTCTTTCTTCTCGTTCTCGGCAAGGTCGGTTCGACCGGCATCGGCATAGACCTTTTCAGACTCTTTGCGCTCTTTTACCATCTTACGAATGATTTGTATCTCGGCAACATCGTCCAAAGGCTTGGCATCTTTGGCCGTGCTGAACTTCAAGAACTCACTCTTCAGCAGTCGATAAACGGCAGCTTTGTCTTTCTCTCCCGACTTCATTGAAGTCATAATCATCTTGTTGATTTCCTCGTTATACATTATATTATGTTTTAATTTGATGTGGAATTCATCGCTCACAAGCGCAAAGATAGGAAAAAATCGACAAACTTCGCTATGCGAAACCGCCAAGATTGCGCAAAAAGACTTATTTGATGTTGACGTTATACCGCTCTTGTGGCCGCTTATCGTCGTCATCCTTATAGCGAATCCAATGTTTACACGTGCCTTTCAGCTCGATATTGCCCGTTCCATCAACCATTGTTTTAACCGTTCCGCAGTCTTTCATGTGTGCACGAATGTCGCCTGTGCCGTCGATTTCCAGCTTTACGTTAGGCACTTTGACCATCGTGAGTTTGATATCTCCTGTTCCGTCGAGCGAAGCATTAACCGATAAAGCCTCCAAATAGCCCACCCGAAGGTCGCCAGTTCCATCGACAGAGCCTTTGAAATGGTCGCAGATAAGGCTGTCTATCTGTATATCGCCCACCCCATCGACAGAGGCTTCGAGCCTATCCGTATCAATCTTTTTGGCTTTGAAGTCAACTACGCCTTCAATATCTATCTTTACCAAATCAGGACCACTCACATAGATGTCCACTCCCTTGCGCTTGGTGAACGGGAATGCCCTTTTCATGCCTTTATCCATTGTGATATGAAGCTCTTCGCCTATGAAACTCACACGCATTCGCTCTACTTCACTCTTCGGTCCGACTAAACGAATGCTCAAAGAATCGGACTGTGTATAGACAATGCTACCAACCATGTCGGCCTCAATCTCTGAGAAATACTTCGCATTGAGCAGACGTGTGACGCTCGGACCACTTGATCGACCAGTCAAGGCACGCACATCACTACTATTAACATGGCAGGCAGAAAGAGAAATAAAGCCAAAAACCGAGAGTAAAAATAAAGAAAAACGTTTCATAAATATATCATTTTTTAGTTGTTATGCTGTTTAGACGTTGATATTGTAGGAAAAGTTGCAATGTAAGACAATATGAAAGAAAAGCTATAAAAGCGAAGGATATGCGGAAAAAGACGTATCTTTGCATGAGAAATGACCGATAAAACAATATGGAAACGATTGTAACTGCCGTCACCAATGAGCTTCAAGCGCGCTCTTCTGCCGAGAAACGTGAGATATTTCCTCGCTTTTTCAAGACCGGAAAAGGTGAGTATGGCGAAGGAGACAAGTTCCTTGGCGTCACAGTTCCCCATGTCAGAGCCGTGGCAAAGCTGCATAAGGACCTCACTTTGCAGGAAATCAAACCGCTAATGCAGTCGGAATGGCACGAAGTTAGGCTCTGTGCACTGCTGATGATGGTGGAAAAGAGTCGGAAAGCCGATGAGAAACTGCGCAAACAGCTCTTTGATTGCTACCTTTCAATGACTGAACACATCAACAATTGGGACCTTGTAGACCTTTCCTGCCCTACCCTTGTCGGCGAATATCTGCTGGACCAGTCGCACGAAAGGCTTTATCGCCTCGCTCAAAGCAAGCTCTTGTGGGACAACCGCATCGCCATCGTCTCTACCATTGCCTTTATCCGCAAAGGACAACTTGAAGACACGTATGCCCTCTGTGATATAATGATGCAACATCCCCATGATTTGATGCACAAAGCATGCGGTTGGATGCTACGCGAGGCAGGAAAGCGCAATCCACAACGCCTTTATGACTACGTAGACAGGCATCGGCAGGGCATGCCACGCACCATGCTTCGCTATGCTATTGAGAAGTTCGCACCCGAAGAACGGGCAAGTCTGATGAAACGATAGGAACATTTGCGGAAGAAATGTGCTGTCTTTTTCACGATTGCAGCCTAAAAAGTTCGGTTTAAGCTTTTAACTTCTTCGGTTTTTTATTACCTTTGCAGCACTATCATATTGAGACAACTAAAGAGATGAGCAATTTCAACCTGACTCATGTCCTGACACAAACCGTTAATGAACTATCAGAGACTTCTTCATTAAAGGGATTGTGCCACAATCATCGTGACGGATATCCGTTACCTTCGGGTAGAGCGCTCGAAGAAATCATTGATTTATCACGTGCTATCATCTTTCCGGGCTATTACGGAAAGTCAACCGTCAACACAAAAACTATCAAATACCACATCGGCGTCAATGTGGAATGCCTGCAAAAAATGCTGTTCGAGCAGATTTTGGCCGGTCTTTGCTTCGTCGATATGTGCGAAGAACCCGACTATGATAAGTTCGTCATGCGTCGGGAACAGGCCGAAACGCTATCCATTAAACTGATTGCAAGGTTGCCAATTATACGTAAATTGCTGGCAACCGATGTCGAAGCGGCCTACAATGGAGACCCTGCGGCCGACAGTTTTGCCGAAATCATTTCGTGTTATCCTGTCATTAAGGCCCTCAGCAACTACCGTATTGCCCATGAACTCTATGAGATGCAGGTGCCATTGATACCAAGAATGATGACCGAAATGGCCCATTCAGAGACCGGTATAGACATTCATCCGGGTGCCAAAATCGGTGAATATTTCACGATAGATCATGGAACTGGCGTCGTCATTGGGGCCACTTGTGTCATCGGAAAGCACGTGAAACTCTATCAAGGTGTAACGCTTGGAGCCAAGAGTTTCCCTCTTGATAAGGACGGAAATCCCATAAAAGGCATCCCACGCCACCCCATTTTGGAAGACAATGTCGTTGTTTATTCCAACGCAACCATATTGGGTCGCATCACTATTGGGAAGAGTTGTGTCATCGGAGCAAACACTTGGGTGATGGAAGATATGCGTCCCAAGACGAAGAAATACAAGAAAATAAAAAGAGATACATTAGACATTCAATACAATAATGGAACAGGAATTTGAACTCATCGCCAAGACTTTCATGGGACTTGAGCCCGTTTTGGCTCAGGAGCTCACCCAAATGGGTGCCAACAATGTACAGATAGGACGCCGTATGGTATCGTTTACGGGTAACAAAGAGACAATGTACCGTGCCAATTTCCAACTGCATACGGCCATAAGAATACTCAAACCGATTGCCCATTTCAAAGCCCGTTCGGCCGAAGACATGTACGATGAGGTGAAGAAAATAGACTGGAGCCAATATATAATGAAAGGAAAAACGTTCAGTGTTGACTCAGTTGTCTACTCAGAAGAGTTCAGAAACTCGCGCTTTGTCACCTATAAAGTGAAGGATGCTATCGTAGACCAGTTCCGCGAAACAACTGGAACAAGACCGAATATCAGCGTAAGTAACCCTGATATTCGGCTGAATATACATATCGCAGAGGATAAGGCTACGTTGAGTTTAGACTCAAGTGGCGAGAGTCTTCACCGCAGAGGATACCGTCAAGAAAGCGTGGAAGCACCGCTAAACGAGGTACTTGCCGCCGGAATGATACTGATGAGTGGTTGGAAAGGCGATACGGATTTCATCGATCCGATGTGTGGTTCGGGCACAATTCTCGTCGAAGCGGCCCTCATTGCACGCAATATCAGTCCGGGAGTATTCAGGAAAGCATTTGCATTTGAGAAGTGGCCAGACTTCGATCAAGGCCTCTTTGACGAGATTTACAACGATGATTCGCAGGAAAAAGTGTTCGAACATCATATCTATGGCTATGATGTTGACATGAAAGCCGTCAACACTGCACGACTAAATGTAAAGGCGGCAGGGCTCACACAACTAATAACAGTGGAGCAAAAAGACTTCAAGGACTTCACAAAACCGGCCGAAAAGAGCCTCATCATCATGAATCCTCCTTACGGAGAACGCATATCTACGCCTAATCTCTTAGCCACTTATAAAATGATTGGCGAGCGTCTGAAACACGAATTCGGCGGAAATGAAGCATGGATTTTAAGCTATCGGGAAGAATGTTTCGACCAAATTGGCTTGAAACCAAGCCTCAAGATACCTGTCTATAACGGTAGTTTGGAGTGCGAATTCCGCAAATATTCGCTCTTTGAAGGCAAGATGAAGGCATTCCGTGCAGAGGGAGGTATCGTGAAAACTGCCGAGGATAAGCGGGAAATGGCACAGAAACACCGCTTCAAAAAGAACCGCGAATTCAAGAAACGTCTTGAAGAAGAGAGCAATAATGAGGCGGGGGACATACGCAGTTTCACGTTCCATAAGCACGAACTTGAAAGTTTTGAGGATCGTAAGCGTAATCCTAAAAGGCGTGATGACCGCAATGAGCGGAGCGAACAGCGTGGAAAACGTGACAATCGCTTTGGAAGTCGTGACAAAAGAAAGGGTGGAAAACACTTTGAAAAAGGCACGAAGCGGAGCAACTTTAACCAAGAAAGAAGTCATTTTGACGAAGAGGACTAAACAATGAGAACGTTCTTCATATCGATATTGACTATGGTTGCAGCATTGACAGGTCATGCACAGGAGTTAAAGTCCTTGACTTTAGAGGACTTGAACTTTGGAGGTACGAACTATCACAACATGGTTCCCAAGACACGTTACACCACTTGGTGGGGCGATGAGCTTGTGCATCTCGACACAGAAGACTGCTTTGTCGTCAATAAAACAACAGCAAAGGAACACAAACTGTTCACACTTTCCGAACTGAACAAGTGGAGTGGCATGACGCTTCGGCATCTTTACGACATCAGTTTTCCGGAAACAAGAAAACCACTTGTATGGCTCAACGACAGAAAACAATGCATGTTGTTCAATTGGAAGCATAAAAAAGTGCTTTGGAAAGGCGATGTCAGTATGGCGAAAGGGGCTGAAGTACAAGACTTCAATACCGTTTCCAAGGCTTTGGCATATGTGAAAGACCATCAATTACATGTGGTTGATGCGCATGGAAACAACCATCAGGTGACCACAGATGGCAGCCGTGAGCTTGTTTATGGACAGAGTGTGCACCGCAACGAGTTCGGTATTACGGGGGGACTCTTTTGGAGTAACGACGGAACTCGATTGGCTTTCTATCGTATGGACCAAAGTATGGTGAGCGATTATCCACAAGTTAACATTCCCGAATTGGATTGGAAGCCTGTCAAAGGGGAAAGCCGTATCGCGACATTTGAACCGGACAAATACCCTATGGCAGGCGAAACAAGTCACAAGGTAACTGTAGGCATCTACGACCTTACTACGGGAAAGGTCACCTATCTTGCTACCGGAGACCCTACCGACCGTTATTTCACGAACATTAGTTGGGGTCCTGACAACCAAACGCTCTACATGTTTGAACTCAACCGCGACCAAAACGACTGCCGATTGATGAGCTATGACACCACAACCGGCAAGCCGATTGCCGAGATTTACCGCGAAACCGATGCCAAATATGTGGAACCTCTGCACCCCATAACCTTTCTTCCATGGGACAAAAGCAAGTTTGTACTCTGGAGCCAACGTGACGGTTACATGCATCTCTACTTATATAATAAGGTGGGAGAAGTCCGTCAGCTCACAAAAGGACCATGGGTGGTGATGAAACTCTTGGGGTTCGATGCCAAACATAAGCGTATCTTCATCGAAAGCAACACGTGTAACCCTATTCAAAAGAATATTTTCGCCGTCGATACCGAGACAAGTAAGCAGACATTGCTCGATGTTAACGGTCAAGGATGGCATACAGGAAGCTTGAGTGAAAGTGGACTTTACCTCGTTGATAACTATCAAACGCCCGACATTCCTCGCAACATTGCCATCGTGAATACCAAGAACGGAGAGGCTATAAGCTATTTCAAAGCACCCAATCCTTGGCAAGGTTACACCGTTCCCAGCTATGAATGCGGCACTATCAAGGCCGCAGACGGAACGACCGACCTTTATTATCGCATGGTAAAGCCGCTGAATTTCGATCCAAACAAGAAATATCCCACGATTGTTTACGTCTATGGAGGTCCTCATGCCCACAATGTTGACGCGCGATGGCACTATTGTAGCCGCGGTTGGGAGGCCTTTATGGCAGAGAAAGGCTATCTACTTTTCATCTTAGATAACCGGGGAAGCGAGCACAGAGGCAAGGATTTTGAACAAGTAACGTTTCGTCGTTTGGGCGAAGAAGAGATGAAAGATCAGATGGAAGGCGTGAAGTTTCTCAAGTCATTGCCCTACGTTGATGCAGACAAATTGGGCATTCATGGTTGGAGTTTCGGCGGTTTTATGACCATAAACCTAATGACTACCTATCCCGATGTGTTCAAAGTGGGTGTTGCCGGCGGCCCCGTTGTCGATTGGAAATGGTACGAAGTGATGTATGGCGAGCGTTATATGGACACCCCGCAGGCCAATCCGGAAGGTTATGCGACTTGCAGTCTGTTACCAAAAGCCAAGAACTTGAAAGGAAAATTAGAGATTATCATCGGTTTCAACGACCCCGTTGTCGTGCCACAACATGCTTTTTCTTTCCTGAAAGCCTGCATTGCTGCCGGCACTCAGCCCGACTTCTTCGTCTATCCTGGCGAACCTCACAACATGAGAGGACATCAAAGCGTGCATCTACACGAGCGGATTAGCCAATATTTCTTTGATTATTTAAAATAAATCACTATCATGAGACTGTTATTGTTAGGTGGAGGCGGCCGTGAACATGCCTTAGCTTGGAAGATTGCACAAAGCAAAAAGTGCGACAAACTCTTTATTGCTCCGGGCAATGCTGGCACAGTTGACTGTGGAGAAAACGTCAATATCCAAGCTAACGACTTTGAAAGTCTGAAGCAGTTTGCCGTAGAAAACAATATCAATATGGTTGTAGTCGGTCCCGAAGACCCATTGGTCAAGGGCATATACGACAGCTTTAAGCAAGACGAACGCACGAAAGATATCCCCGTAATCGGCCCATCCAAGGCCGGTGCCGTACTTGAAGGAAGCAAGGATTTCGCTAAAGGTTTCATGCAACGTCACGGCATTCCGACCGCCAAATATAAGACCTTTGACGGCACAACACTTGAAGAAGGCCTGCGTTTCCTTGAGACTTTGCAGCCTCCCTACGTGCTGAAAGCCGACGGACTTTGTGCCGGTAAGGGCGTATTGATACTTCCTACGCTCGGAGAAGCCCAAAAAGAACTGCGCGAAATGCTTGGCGGCATGTTCGGAAATGCCAGTGCACAGGTCGTGATTGAAGAGTTCTTGAGTGGTATTGAATGCAGTGTTTTCATACTAACCGACGGAAAGAGCTATAAGATTTTGCCTGAAGCTAAGGACTATAAACGCATCGGTGAGCATGACACGGGGCTCAACACAGGTGGCATGGGCAGCGTTTCACCGGTTCCATTTGCCACAAAAGAGTGGATGAAAAAGGTGGAAGAACGCATCATCCGCCCTACCGTTGAAGGCCTTGCCAACGAGGGAATAGACTACAAAGGCTTTATTTTCTTTGGTTTGATCAACGTAAATGGCGAACCAATGGTTATTGAATACAACTGTCGTATGGGCGACCCAGAGACCGAAAGTGTGATGCTTCGCCTGAAAAGCGACATCGTTGACCTCTTCGAAGGCATAGCCCATGGCGACCTTGATAAGCGGGATATCGTGTTCGATGAGCGTGCTGCAGTCTGCGTAATGCTTGTAAGCGGAGGCTATCCCGAGGCCTATCAGAAAGGTTATCCTATTAAAGGCATCGACAAAGTGGAAGGAAGCATCGTCTTCCATAGCGGAACTTCCTACAGAGACGGGCATGTCGTGACCAACGGTGGGCGTGTCATTGCCGTTTCATCTTACGGAAAAGACAAGGAAGAAGCATTGCAGAAGAGTTTTAAAGAAGCACAGAAAATCACGTTCACCGACAAGTATTTCAGAAGAGATATAGGGCAGGACCTTTAAATGACAAAGAAAAGAAGACAGGAAAGAATAGCAATTAGCAGGTTCACGCTGCCGTTAACAGTCCTTTATGGAGTCGTTGTAGCATTGCTTGCCGGGCCCTTTCAGCATGGATTATGGGTTCAGACAGTCGCCCTTTTTGTAGCAACCGAGATGATGGTTATACTCAGTAACCGCCATTCGCTCATCAGAGTGTATAGCCGAATGGTGCCCGTTGTCTACCTTTTCTTGTCAGCCATGCTTTGTTTTCGCTCCACTACTATCGCCAATACCGTCGTCGGGCTGTGTTTTATCGCCTTCTATATGTTCTTCTTTGAAGCCTATCAGGACCGAAAGGCTGCCGGCTTCGTGTTCTATGCATTTGTAATGATTGGCATTGCCAGTGTCTTTTTTGTTCAAATCCTCTATTTGGTCCCTGTTCTATGGGTCATTATGATTGCCTATATTCTGGCTTTCAGCCTGCGTACATTCGTAGCTTCCATTCTCGGACTATTGTTTCCCTACTGGTTTGTGATAGGTTATGATGCCTATACGAACCAGCTTCCCGACCTACTCTCCCACTTCTTGAAACTAACAGACATCGGTAATATCTGCCATTATCAATACACCGAGCATCAAGCCGTAGGCTTTGTCTTCATCGGTCTCATTGGTTTGACGGGTATTATTCACTTCTTACGCAACAGCTATCAGGACAAAATAAAGACCCGTATGCTTTATGGTTGCTTCGTCACGATGCAGGTTGCCACGATGATTTTCATCATTCTGCAACCTCAACACTACCCTTTTCTCATTCATATTCTGATTATTTCCACCGCAGCACTATTGGGACATTTCCTTGCATTGACCCACACTTGGCTCACCAATGTTGCTTTTCACGTGCTCATCGCCCTCGTGTTGCTGCTCACAGCTTATAACTTATGGATACCATCATTGATTTTCTGATCGATTGGGGCTACTGGGGCATGTTCGTTTCGGCCTTCTTTGCTGGCAGTTTCTTTCCTTTCAGCAGCGAAGCCGTTATGCTGGGCCTACTGGCAGCAGGTCTTAAACCCTGGCCTTTGATAGTTTATGCCACTATCGGGAACGTAATGGGAGGCCTTTTCAATTATGCTATCGGGCGACAAGGGCGTATGGACTGGATAGAAAAGTATCTTCGTGTCAAGCCCGAAAGCCTTTCCAGAGCCCAACGCTTCATGGGTGGGCATGGAGCATGGATGGGATTCTTTGCTTTCCTGCCCATCATCGGAAGCGGAATCACCATTGCTTTGGGTCTGATGCGCTCAAATCTGATCATTTCTACCATAAGTATCACCGCAGGAAAGCTGATGCGCTATATCATTCTGGCTCTTTCCGTAACGTCATTGACCGCTTGTAGCCCCTCAACAAGCAACAATACAGGTCAGAAGATAACCGTCAGCATAGAGCCATTGCGCTACTTCACCGAACAGATTGCAGGCGAAAAGTTCACGGTAATGACCATGGTTCCGAGCGGAGCCAACCCCGAAACCTACGAACCCACACCCAAACAGATGGTCGATCTCAGCGAAAGTGTGCTCTACATGAAGGTCGGTGCCATTGGTTTCGAACGCACTTGGACCGACAAACTCAAGGCTAATGCACCGCAGACCCGCTTCGTTGACACCTCAGAAGGCATCAAACCGACACTGACCGGCAATGGTATTGCCGACCCACACACGTGGATGAGTTGCAGGAACGCTAAGACGATTGCCATCAACATATGCGATGCGCTCAAACAAAGCGATGCCAAAGACAGCACATACTTCAAACAAAACCTGAAAACGCTGCTCGAAAGAATCGATCGCACGGACAAAGCGGTCGCAACCTGCTTGAAACAGAAGTCAAAAGCATTCCTTATCTATCATCCTATCCTCACTTACTTCGCCCGCGACTATCATCTTATGCAGATTCCCATCGAAGAAGAGGGACGGGAACCAAGTGCCAACCAGCTTCAAAACGTCATCCGGGTGGCCAAGCAACAGAAAGTAAAGACGCTTTTTGTGCAAAAAGAGTTTGCAAACCGCAACATTGACATCGTTTCCGCAGACATTGGCATCCCCAAAACCACAATCAATCCCCTTGACTATCATTGGGACCGCCAAATGATAACCATAGCCAACGCACTGAAATGAGCCTTCCTATCATACAAATCAAGCATGTCACGGCCACTTATCCCGAGAAAACGGCCTTGAAAAACGTATCGCTGACGGTCTACGATGACGATTATCTCGGCATTATAGGCCCGAACGGAGGTGGCAAGACCACGCTTCTTAAAATCATTCTCGGCCTATTGAAACCTGCAGAAGGAAGCATTCGGTTCTTCAAAAACGGTCGTCCCGCAGACCATATCCGCATGGGTTACCTGCCTCAATACACCGATATCGACAGGCATTTCCCCATTTCTGTCCACGATGTCGTGCTTTCCGGGCTGAAGAAAAAACGCTTTTCCCGTTATAACAAAAGCCAAAACGAACAGGTAAGGCAAACGATAGAGCAAATGGAACTCGCCGACCTGCAACACGAAGCCATTGGAACGCTGAGTGGCGGGCAGCTGCAACGCGTGCTATTGGCACGTGCCATCGTGCAGAAACCCGACGTGCTTATCCTCGACGAGCCCAATACTTACATCGATAAACGCTTTCAAGAGCAGATGTATGAGATGCTTAACGACCTCAACAAGCAGTGCGCCATCGTCATGGTGAGCCATGATATCGCCGAAATACTGAACAATGTCAAGCATATCGCCTGCGTGAACGAGAGCCTGCATTATCATGACAGCACCGAATTGCCGAAAGAGAAGCTGGAAGAGCATTTCCTGCACATCTGAATGCGCAGGAGAAGTGATGTAGGGACGCACGGTTCGTACGTCCGCTCAAGTGGGTTCGGAAACGTATATGCAGGATTGTTTAAGCAAACGCACGGCTCGTGCGCCCCTACATACTCCCAAGTACTTTTTAATATCATCTATATTGATTACCAACGACTTACGCCTTGCATTCCAATCTCAACCACTTTGCGCTCCAATCTCAGCCATTTCGTCGCGCAATATAGCTGATATTGCGTTGTAATATGGCCCATTTCAGCACGCAAAATAGGTCATATTAGAAAGCGAAATGCAAGCCGTTGATTTCCAACCAAATAGCTATAGGGACGCACGGCTCGTACGTCCACTCAAACAACCGTGTGCATTTGTTTTTCATTTCACCGCGAGCGGACGTACGAACCGTACGTCCCTACAGCTCCATCTCGGCCCTATTGCGTATTTAATGGCTGAAACAGCATCGCATGGACGTAAGAATTGAGGTTCTTCCATGAGCATCTTCCTTGAAACCAAGGATTATTTCGGTTTTTTATCTCAACCGGCTTATAATTGAAAAAAAATATCTAACTTTGCAAAGTATTTCATTGAAGGTTGCAAATCATCAATCATTAAATATTTATTTCTATGAACGGAAAAGGATTATTGGCGGGTAAGACCGCACTGGTTACAGGAGCTGCGCGCGGTATTGGCAAAGCTATCGCGTTGAAATTTGCTTCTGAAGGTGCAAACATTGCGTTTACAGACCTTCTCATCGATGAGGAACACGGCGGTTTGGCTACCGAACGAGAGATTGCCGCACTTGGTGTTAAGGTCAAAGGTTATGCAAGTAATGCCGCAGACTTCGCACAATCGGAAGAAGTTGTCAAGCAAGTGAAAGAGGAATTCGGCTCAGTTGACATCCTTGTCAACAATGCCGGCATCACTAAGGACGGCCTTATGCTCCGCATGACCGAGCAACAATGGGACGCAGTCATCGCCGTAAACCTGAAGAGTGCCTTCAATTTTATCCACGCATGTGTGCCGGTTATGATGCGTCAGCATGGCGGTTCCATCATCAATATGGCTTCGGTTGTTGGTGTTCATGGCAATGCTGGCCAGTCGAACTACGCGGCTTCGAAGGCCGGATTGATTGCCTTGGCCAAGAGTATCGGTCAGGAAATGGGACCGAAGGGCATTCGTGCCAACGCTATTGCGCCCGGTTTCATCGACACGGCAATGACACAAGCGTTGCCAGAAAACGTGCGTAAGGAGTGGATCAGCAAGATTCCACTTCGCCGGGGCGGTACGGTTGACGACATTGCCAACACAGCTGTCTACTTGGCTTCTGACCTTTCGAGCTATGTTTCAGGCCAAGTGATTCAGGTCGACGGTGGAATGAACATGTAAGACCTTGCGATTTATCATGCATCATTCATCATGTCGTTTGGCACGATGAATGATGCTTGTTTTTTATATCAGCCCGATGAAAGTAATCTATGAAGACAATCATCTGATGATTGTCTACAAAAGCAGTGGCGAAATCGTCCAAGGTGACAAGACAGGTGACGAACCTCTGTCTGAAACGGTCAGGAACTACCTTAAAGAAAAGTATCAAAAACCGGGCAATGTGTACCTCGGAGTGGTGCATCGGCTTGACCGTCCGGTGGCGGGATTAGTCGTTTTTGCCAAGACTTCTAAAGCTTTGACGCGGCTGAACAAGATGTTTCGCGACGGAGAGGTGCACAAAACGTATTGGGCTGTCACGAAGAACAGTCCCGAAAAACCCGAGGGAACTTTGACGGATTGGCTGGTCAGGAACGAGAAACAGAACAAAAGTTATGCCTACAACCATGAAGTTCCCCGCGCAAAGAAGGCGATACTCCACTACTGCCTACTGGCCAGTTCCGACAATTACCACCTTCTTGAAGTGCATCTTCTGACGGGTCGGCACCATCAGATACGCTGTCAGTTGGCCAATATGGGCTGTCCCATCAAGGGAGATTTGAAATACGGCGCCCCACGGAGCAATCCCGACGGCAGTATCTCCCTGCTTTCACACCACATGGAATTTATTCATCCCGTTTCAAAAGCACACATCAACATCTTATCTCCACTTCCCGACGATCGCTTATGGGCGGCTTTGGCAGAAGGTATTGCTTCTCTTGATGGTGGGAACAGTGCTGCTGAATGAGTATTTTGTCCGATTCCGACCGCGAAAAGGGCCATGTGCGTTGCCTTTACCGGCAGTTTTACCATCAACAATGTAGCCAACAGCGTACCCATATGGCATTTTTTTCTTCGAAACTTGCATAATTCGTTTTTTTGTTTTACTTTCGCAAAACAGAAATATCAATAAGAAACGGAGACAAATCCCATAGAAATGCGCAAAAAACTGCGTATATGACGAAGAAAATCAAGTGGGCCTGCGCTGTCGTGGCCGCGCCTTTCATACTCTTTGCCGCCTTGGCTTTGCTGTTTTATTTCCCACCTTTTCAGAATTGGGCAGTAAAACAAGTAGCTTCATACGCCTCCGATAAAACGGGAATGCAGATTTCCGTGGCACATGTCAACCTTGAATTCCCCTTAGATTTGGGCATAGAGGGTGTTAAAGTCATTCAACCGAACGACTCCCTCCCGCAAGTGAGAGACACGGTGGCTGATGTTCGAAAGCTCATTGCCGATGTTCGGCTGTGGCCTTTGCTGCATCAGCAAGTCGAGATTGACGAGTTGGCCATTGAAGACATGCGACTCAACACGGCCAACTTTGTTCATGAAGCACGCGTGAAAGGCCATATCGGGCGGCTTGATCTGCAGGCCCATGGCATTGACTTGGCCGCACAGACATTGAAAGTGGACGTGGCTCATTTGAAAGATGCCGTGCTCAGCGTTGCAATGAGCGACACTGTGCCGAAAGATACGACCAAAAGTGAGAACCATTGGAAGATAGAAGTGGGCAAAGTGAGCGTAATGCGCACGGCACTTACGGTTGATTTGCCCGGAGACACGCTTCGGTTGAAGGCCTATTTAGGCGAGACGGTTGTCGAAGATGGGCGGTTCGACCTTTTCAAAGCAAGCTACGAAGTGGAAAAGTTCGACCTGACAGGAGGGCGTTTTCAGTACGACAATCGGCTGAAAGCCCGCACGAAAGGGTTCGATCCGAACCATGTGGCGCTCTCGGAAGTGGCCGTGGGCATCGATTCACTGGGTTACGTATCGGAAAAACTGTCTCTTCGTCTGCGACGGTTGGCCTTTAAGGAGCAAAGCGGGCTACAGTTGACTGCATTGAAAGGTGTAGTCGAGATGGATACGACCCGTCTTCGCCTGCCCGACCTTTATCTCAAGACACCACATTCAGCACTTCAGGCCCGAGTAGACCTACCTTTCGACGCTTTCGCAGCGCAACGGCCGGGAATACTCCGTGTATGGCTGAATGCAACATTGGGAAAGCAAGACCTTTTGCCGTTCATGGCGACCCTTCCTTCTGCCTTTCGCCGGCAATGCCCCACGTGGGGACTGACTGTCAGCGGGCTTTTGAGAGGCAACCTGCAACGACTTCGCTTCACTAACTTAGCGGTCTCACTGTCTACGGTGGGTTCTTTATATGCCAACGGCTTTCTTTCCCATTTGGATAAGCCAGCCCGTTTAGAGGGCGATGTGACCCTTTATGCCCGTACTTCTTATATAGGGTTTGCCACAACAATGCTTCCCCGGCAACAGCAAAAGGCTTTCAATATTCCCGCAGGCATCAGTGTTGATGGCCGACTACGTTTCTCTTCGGCGTATTATGCAGGCGATGTGACTGTCAGACAAGGTCAAGGAAGCGCTTTTGTTCAGGCCCGTCTCGATGCCAAACGCATGACCTATCAGGCAAAGTTGCTGGCCCGGCGTTTCCCTATTGGGAACTTTGTGCCCCGGCAAAAGCTATATCCTTTCACAGGGAACATCGAACTCTATGGAACGGGGACTGATTTAATGTCGCCCCACAGCCGAATCAAGGCCAAAGCTCGCATCGACCGTTTCCGATATGCGCAATATGACCTTTCAGGAGTCACGGCCGAGGCCACGCTGTCAAAGGGAACGGCCAATGCTTTCATTCACGGTGAGAGTCCGTTGCTGAAAGGAAGCATCAGTCTTGCAGCCTTATTGGGCCATCATATATTTAAGGGTACGGTAGCTTGCGACCTAAAACAGGCCGATCTTTATCGGTTGCACCTTGTTGACAAGCCCTTGATGACGTCGCTATGTGCCCATCTGGACATCGCTTCGGACTTCAAACAATTCCACAAGGTTCAGGGACATATCGGCGAAGTCACCATCGAAGAGAACCAAAGACGCTATCGTCCGAACGATATGTTCATTGATGTGCTGGCAAGACGAGACACAACATACGCCGCATTCAGCAGCGGTGATTTCCAACTTCACTTTGCTGGCTCGGGCAACTATGAACGGTTGCTCAATGAAAGCCAGGTATTCGTGGACGAATTGCAACGACAATTGAAAAGACGCACCATCGATCAGCCACGGCTTCGCCATCGGTTGCCCGATGCACACGTGTTCCTTCGGAGTGGAAAAGACAATATCTTCGTCAGGTTTCTCCAGCAGTATGGCTGCCAATTCGCCCGTGCTGACATCGATATGCATTCATCAAGACAGTCGGGATTAAACGGTTCGATGCTTATAGACTCACTTGTCGTTGACAGTGTCCTGCTCGACACGGTGAAATTCCGCATTCATTCAGCCGAAGAACGAGGCATATATCGAGCCGAGGTCATCAATAACAAGAAGAATCCGCATTACGTGTTCCGTGCAATTGCCGACGGACAGCTCAACGAACATGGCTCTTCACTTCGAGCACGGCTCTACGATGAGAGCAACAGATTGGGCATTGACGTCTCGTTGCTTGCTGCAATGGAAGACCACGGCCTCCGCCTGAGTGTCTCATCCCCACGTCCCATCTTGGGCTACAAGGCCTTTTCCGTGAACGATAGCAACTATGTCTACCTCGGAGATGACCGTCGGCTCTCGGCCAATCTCGAACTGAAGGCCTCTGACGGCATGGGCGTTCAAGTCTATACCAATGATGCTAACCATGAAGCCTTGCAAGACATGACGGTGTCGCTCCATCGGTTCAGACTGCAAGATATCCTTTCTGTGCTTCCTTACATGCCGGCCATATCGGGCGAACTGAATGGAGACTATCACCTGATACAGACCCATGACGCGCTTTCTGTCTCTTCCGACATGTCTATTCGCAACTTTGTTTATGAGCATTGTCCCATGGGTAATATCGGAACAGAGTTTGTTTACATGCCGAAACAAGACGGAACGCACGCTGTAGACGGTGTGCTGACGCAGAACGGCAAGGAGATTGCAACGGTAAATGGCTCTTATCGTTCGGGAGGAAGCGGACAACTTGATGTTCAACTTGACCTCGAACGCCTGCCGATGGAGCTTGCAAACGGGTTCATTCCTAAGCAAGTGATAGGTTTCAAAGGCTATGCTGAAGGTAATCTTGAGGTGAAAGGAACGCCAAGTCGCCCACGAGTAAACGGTGAAGTCTACTTGGATTCAGCCTATTTAGTGAGCATTCCGTACGGTGTGGAAATGAGGTTCGACAACGATCCCGTGACAATCAAAGACAGCAAACTGCTTTTTGAGAACTTCCAGATGTATGCTCACAACGATAGTCCATTGATGGTGGCCGGTGTTTTCGACTTTAGCGACTTGGATAGAATGAGGTTGGACGTGCAAATGAGGGCGCGTAACTTCCTCATTATCGATGCGAAAGAGAGCTCACGTTCTGAAGCTTTCGGCAAAGCCTTCGTGAACTTCTATGCACAAATGAAAGGAAGAGTTGACAATCTTACGATGCGAGGGAAGCTCGATATACTCGGTTCGACCGATATGACATACATTCTGCGCGACTCTCCCATTACGACGGACAACCAATTAGACGACCTTGTGAAGTTCACCGACTTCAAAGACGAGACAACACAGGTGATAAACCGACCGCCGCTGACCGGTTTCAACATGGACCTCTCAATGAGTATTAATGAAAGTGCCCACATCCTTTGCGCGCTGAACAGTGATAAGTCGAACTATGTGGACCTCATCGGTGGGGGAAACCTGCGCATGCAATACAATATGGTGGACAACTTGCGCCTCAATGGTCGCTATACACTCAGCAACGGAGAGATGAAATACGCGCTTCCCGTAATACCGCTCAAGACCTTCAGCATTCATGATGGAAGCTATATAAGGTTCAATGGCGACCCAATGAACCCGGGACTGAACATCACGGCCACGGAAAAGATCAAGGCAGCTGTCTCTTCGAACGGCGGAACCGGCCGCAGTGTAGATTTCGATTGCGGTGTAAAAATCAGCAAAACCCTTAAGGATATGGGGCTGGAATTCATCATCGATGCACCCGAAGACATGGAAGTGAGCAACCAACTCAACACTATGGGCAAGGAAGCACGAGGAAAAGTGGCCGTAACGATGCTTACAACGGGAATGTATCTAACGGATGGTAATACGAGTTCTTTCTCCATGAACTCTGCTTTGAGCGCCTTCTTGCAGAGCCAAATCAACAGTATTGCCGGCAATGCCCTGCGAACACTCGACCTAAGCTTTGGAATGGACAACACAACGGACGCTGGTGGAAACCAACATACGGACTATTCATTCAAGTTTGCCAAGCGACTTTGGAACAATAAACTGCGCATCATCGTCGGCGGGAAACTGTCAACGGGCCCCGATGTGGCCAATCAGAATGAATCTTTCTTTAGCAACGTCTCCTTCGAATACCGTTTGAACGAGGCTTCCACGCAGTATTTGCGACTCTTCTACAACCGAGACAGCTACGATTGGCTTGAAGGTGACATGGGACTGTATGGCGGAGGCTTTATCTGGCGGCGTAAATTGCAGCATTTCCAAGACCTTTTCAGATTCAAAGAAGCCAAGGATGAAGTACCGCCGGCTCCGGTTAAGCCGAGCAAGACGCCCACAATCAAGAATGAACGCAATGAAAAAAAATAGATTTCTCTTGGTTTTATCGGTGGCGGGACTGCTAATCGCCTGTTCTACCACCGATAAAGTGCCCGAAGGTGACCAATTATATGTCGGTCTGACAAAGATCGAGTATAAGAATTACGACCATAATAGCCATTTTTATGCGACACAAGACGAGTTGGAAGCAGCTTTGGCATGTGCCCCGAACGGTGCTCTCCTGGGCAGTTCTTATTATCGTACGCCCTTTCCTTACGGGCTTTGGGTGTGGAACGCCTTCTCAACTTCGCACGGACACATAGGAAAATGGCTGACAAAATCGTTCGGGAAGGCTCCCGTTTTGATGAGTTGGGTCAATCCAGAACTACGTGCTTCGGTGGCACAATCCGTATTGAAGTCTCACGGTTACTTCCATGGAAAGGTCGACTTCGAGGCTATTACGCAGCGAAACCCCAAGAAAGCGAAGATAGCCTACACCATTAATATGGGCCATCTCTTTACTTTCGACAGCATTTCTTATGTCCGGTTCCCCGACGACGCTGACAGTCTGTTGCAAGCAAGCAGAAAAGAGGCGAAGATCAAGCGTGGTGACGCCTTCGATGTGGCGATGCTCGACGCGGAACGCCAGAGAGTGAGCAACCTTTTCCGCAATAATGGCTATTATTATTATCAACCGGGCTACGCTTCTTATCTGGCTGACACGCTTCTTGTGCCGGGAAAGGTGCAACTCAAGTTCCAATTAGCCGACTCCATTCCTGCAAAAGCATTACGAAAGTGGTACATCGGCAATGTTGAACTACAACTCCGCAAACAGTTCTCCGACACATTGCAAGACTCTATCCACTTGCGTCGCCTCACAGTATACTTCAATGGGAAGCATTCTCCTGTCCGTCCGGGCGTTATTCTGCGCGACTTGAAATTGCGTCCACGCCAACTTTTCAGCTATGATGACTATATCGAGTCTTCAAACCGAATTACAGGCAACGGCCTTTTCAGCTTGGTTGACTTTCAGTTTACACCGCGTGACGCGTCACCGAGCTGCGATACGCTCGATTTGAAGCTGAATTGTGTGTTCGACAAGCCTTATGATGTTTACTTCGAGACCAACTATACCGGGCGTACCAGCGGCCGTATGGGGCCGGGAATCGTGGTTGGCTTCACCAAACGCAATGCTTTTCATGGCGGAGAGAAGCTGGATATCAACCTGAAAGGCTCTTATGAGTGGCAAACGGGACATGCCGCAAGCGGCAGAGGCGACAATATTCATTCCTATGAATATGGAGGTGACGCCTCGTTGGAGTTTCCTCACCTGCTACTTCCCATCATGCAGCGGCGCCGTTTCTTTATTACGCCGACTACACTCCTGAAAGCATCTACGAGTGTCATCAACCGTGCGGGTTATTTCAAGCGACATATCGTGTCGGGCGAGCTGTCCTACACCTTTCAAACCTCTGAAACTTCGATGCATCAGTACACTCCGCTCACGTTAGAGTATGAATACATGTCATCACATTCGGCCAAGTTCGATGCTTTGATGGCTAAAAGTCCTTATCTTCAAGTGTCGATGAAAGACCAATTCATACCCAAGATGCGCTACAGTTACATCTACACCAGTCCCAAATCTTACCGCAACCCCATCTGGTGGCAGACAACCG
This sequence comes from Segatella maculosa DSM 19339 = JCM 15638, assembly GCF_000382385.1. Classification (GTDB taxonomy): domain Bacteria; phylum Bacteroidota; class Bacteroidia; order Bacteroidales; family Bacteroidaceae; genus Prevotella; species Prevotella maculosa. Next base: position 32,927 of record NZ_KB908333.1, read on the forward strand.
TGAGCGAAGCGGCCAACATCTTGTCGCTCGGTTATGTGCTTGGCGGACGACAATGGAACGAGAAAGACAAGACGATGTTCAAGAACCCGTATGCGCAATACGCCAAGATTGAGACCGAATTCCGCAAGACATGGAGGCTCGCCAATAAGTCACAGCTCGTCGGACACATTAACCTTGGTGCCATTTGGGCCTACGGAAACTCCGCAATGGCGCCTTGGAGCGAGCAATTCTACGTGGGAGGAGCCAACAGTATTCGTGCTTTCACGGTGCGCAGCGTGGGGCCCGGTGCCTATTATCCAACGGCTGCGACCACATCTTACCTTGATCAGACGGGCGACATCAAGTTTTTGGCCAACATCGAATACCGTCCAAGACTGTTGGGCAACCTATATGGCGCGCTGTTTCTTGATGCCGGCAACGTGTGGACCATGAAAGAGACTTCCGACCGACCGGGAAGCAAGTTCAAACTCCGCAACATGGCACGCGAAATGGCCGTAGGTACCGGCCTTGGCCTGCGTTACGACCTCGATTTCTTCGTCATTCGCATCGATTGGGGCGTTGGTTTGCACCTGCCTTACAAGTCTGGACTCTACAATCTGCCCAATTTCAAGGACAGCCACAGCCTGCATTTCGCCATAGGAATGCCGTTCTGAAAAGCTTTTTGGCAGAAGAAAAAGGCTATTCTGTTGGCTGAATTCACGGAAATTTGGTATATTTGCAATTCAAATAACACATAAAACATATTCTATGAAACCTACATTGTTACTTTTGGCTGCCGGAATGGGTAGCCGTTACGGCGGACTCAAGCAGCTCGACGGCTTAGGTCCCAACGGAGAAACCATTATGGACTACTCCATTTATGATGCCATTCAGGCCGGATTCGGCAAGATTGTCTTTGTAATCCGAAAGGATTTCGAGGCCGAATTCCGTACGAAAATCCTGTCAAAATACGAAGGTCATATCCCAGCCGAGCTGGTTTTCCAAGGAATCGACGCCCTTCCGGAAGGCTATAACGTTCCCGTGGGACGCGAAAAGCCTTGGGGAACGAACCACGCCGTGTTGATGGCGAAGGATGTCATTAAAGAACCGTTCTGTGTCATCAACTGTGACGATTTCTACAACCGGGATTGCTTCAAAGTCATTGGCAAGTTCCTCAGCGATTTGCCCGAAGGCAGCCGCAACCGCTATGCCATGGTGGGCTTCCGCGTAGGGAATACGCTCAGTGACAACGGCACTGTAGCCCGCGGTATCTGCTCGAAAGATGCCGAAGGCAACCTGACTGACGTTGTGGAACGCACCGAAATCGAGCGTCACGACGGCACGGTTCAGTATAAAGACGAGCAAGGCAAGTGGGTAAGCGTGGCCGACAGCACGCCCGTTTCCATGAACGTGTGGGGCTTCACGCCTGACTATTTCGACTATAGTGAGGCCTATTTCAAGGAGTTTCTTGCCGATCCGAAGAACATGACCAACCTAAAAGCCGAGTTCTTTATCCCATTAATGGTCAATAAACTCATTGGTGAGAAGACAGCCACCGTGAAAGTGCTCGACACCACCAGTAAATGGTTCGGCGTTACCTATGCGGCCGACCGTCAAAGTGTGGTAGATAAAATTCAAACGCTCATCAACGACGGCGTCTATCCGGCCAAACTGTTCTGAACGACGGCTATGATAGATATATAGGGACGCACGGTTTGTGCGTCCGCTCAAAGTGAATGGCAAACAAATGCATACGGTTATTGGAGCGGACGCACGAGCTGTGCACCCCTATATGCCGTATAACAATCAACTTGTTCAACCGTTTACTTGTCAACTGTCAACTGCAATGTGAGTGGACGTACGAGTCGTGCGTCCCTACATACATTCGAATAAACCGGAAGGTTATTCAAATTGATAATCAACGACTTACATCTTGCGTTCCAATCTCAGCCATTTTGCATGCTAATCTCAGCCATTTTGCACGATAATTTCACCCATATTGCGCGGCAAAATGGGTGAGATTGAAACGCAATAGGATTGAAATCATCACGCAATCTCCATTTCTCTCATCGTTTTTTACTATCTTTGCACCCATTATGCAATTGGAAATCATCAACGAAAGCGAAGTCGCCATCTTGAAAGAGACTATTCGCAATGCCGAGAATATCATCATCGTGGGCCATAAAAGTCCTGACGGCGACGCCTTGGGTGCCTGCTTGGCGTGGGCCGAATACTTGCGCCGGCAGGGCAAGTCGCCGCGGATTGTCGTGCCCGATGCCTTTCCCGACTTCCTAAGATGGCTGCCGGGCATCGAACAAGTGATGCGTTATGACAAGCATACCGACGAGGTAAAGGCTCTCTGTTTGCATGCCGATCTAATCTTTTGTCTGGACTTTAACGAGACAAACCGGCTCGAAGAGTTGCAAGAACCCATTGATATTGCACCCGCAAAACGCGTGATGATCGACCATCATCTCAATCCTTCTATCGCCGGAATCCTGTCGGTTTCGCACCCAGAAGCCAGCAGTACGTGCGAATTGGTGTTCAGAATCATCTGCCAATTGAGCGGATTTGAGCAGATAGACCAAAAGATTGCGGCCCCTATTTACTGCGGAATGATGACCGACACTGGGGGCTTTACGTATAATTCGACACGGCCCGAGATTTATACCATCATTGGAATGCTTCTCACAACCGGCATCGATAAGGACAAGATTTACCGCAATGTGTACAACAACTACAGCCAGTGGGCCATTCGATTAAGGGGCTACCTGATGAGTGAATGCCTCAAAGTGTATGACGAACTGCATGCCGCTTACTTCACAGTGAGCCGTCGAGACATGAAAAAATTCCATTTCGTGCGGGGCGATTTGGAGGGACTTGTCAACGAACCGCTACGCATCAAGGGGCAGAAACTGTCGGTTTCGCTCCGTGAAGACGACCGCCATGACGACCTTGTGCTCGTCAGTCTGCGCTCGGTTGACGACTTTCCATGTAACGAAATGGCTGCCGAATTCTTCAACGGGGGCGGACATCTCAATGCCAGCGGGGGCAAATTGCATTGCAGTCTGGACGAAGCCGAACGCGTGATGCAGCGTGCCTTGCTGAAATATGCAGACTTGTTGAAAACTTAAAAAATGGGAAATATCACAAAAAACAGTATGGAAACCTCACTATCCGTAGGGAAATTCGTATCTTTGTCTCATCATCTTATAATGCAAATCAATCACTGAAAATATTGAAAATGAAGAAAACATCATTCTTGCTTCTTGCTCTGACGGGTCTTCTGTTGCTCGCCTCATGTCGCGATTCGGAGACTTATGCAGAGAAAAAGAAGAGAGAACGCGCGGTCATCAACCAGTATATAGCCGACAAAAAAGTGAACGTCATCAGCGAGGAGCAGTTTCTTTCGCAGGACACGACCACGGATTTGTCTAAAAACCAATTTGTGCTTTTCAACAGTTCGGGCGTCTATATGCAGATTGTCCGCCGCGGAACGGGCAAAGTCCTTGGACCTAACGAGACAGCTACCGTGCTGTTGAAATATACGGAGGTGAACATGATGACAGACTCCGTGATTTCTTCAAACAATATCATGCGCTATTCGGCCTTGGTTGACGTGATGAAGGTCAAAATGATATCTGGTTCGCCTTTTGCACAGTTCGAATCGGGTGTCTTTATGAGCACTTATCGCACGCCAAAGGTACCAAACGGCCTGCTGGCACCGCTTACCTATATCCGATTAGGCAAATTAAGCGCGGAAGGGGTGGCCAAAGTGCGGCTGATTGTGCCATCCGCGCAGGGAACGGCAGTGGCCTCGGGTGCCGTTTACCCTTGCCTTTACGAGCTTACTTACCAACGAGGACGATAAAAAACCACAAGATATGACTTTAATAAAATCTATTTCCGGCATCCGCGGCACCATCGGCGGACGGTCCGGCGACACATTGAACCCGCTTGACATCGTAAAATTCACATCGGCTTACGCGACTTTCATTCGTCGCAGCAAGCAGTCTGACAGCAATACGATTGTCGTGGGACGCGATGCCCGCATATCCGGGGAGATGGTAAAGAACATTGTGTGCGGCACTTTGATGGGCATGGGCTATGATGTGGTCAACATCGGACTCGCAACCACGCCGACAACCGAGCTGGCCGTCAGGATGAAGCAGGCTGCAGGCGGCATCATCATCACCGCAAGTCACAATCCGCGCCAGTGGAATGCCCTGAAACTGCTGAACAATGAGGGTGAATTCCTCACAAAGGACAACGGTAACGAGGTGCTTTCCATTGCTGAAAAGGAAGATTTCACCTTTGCCGATGTGGATCATTTGGGCAAATATACAGAGGAAAACTTCGACCAACGCCACATAGACAGTGTGCTGGCACTGAAATTAGTCGATGTAGAAGCCATCAGGAAAGCGCATTTCAAGGTGGCTGTTGATGCGATTAACTCGGTCGGAGGCATCATTCTGCCCCAATTGTTGAAGGCTTTGGGCGTGGAATATACTTTCTTGAACGGTGAAGCCACAGGCGATTTTGCCCATAATCCGGAGCCGTTGGAGAAGAATTTGGGCGGAATTATGGCCGAAATCGGCAAGGGTGGCTACGATCTTGGCATCGTTGTGGACCCCGATGTTGACCGTTTGGCCTTCATTTGTGAAGACGGTAAGATGTTCGGCGAGGAGTATACGCTTGTCTCGGTGGCCGATTATGTGTTGAGCCATACGCCGGGAAACACGGTATCTAACCTGAGTTCAACACGTGCTTTGCGCGACATCACCGAGAAACATGGCGGCGTTTACACTGCTGCGGCCGTGGGCGAAGTGAACGTAACGACGAAGATGAAGGCCGTGAATGCCGTCATCGGTGGCGAAGGAAACGGTGGAGTGATTTATCCCGAAAGCCATTATGGACGCGATGCCTTGGTAGGTATTGCCTTGTTCTTGTCAAGTTTGGCACGGAAAGGCTGCAAAGTGAGCGAGCTTCGTGCCACATTCCCGACCTATTTCATCGCCAAGAACCGCATCGATTTGACATCTTCGACCGACGTGGATGCCATTTTAATAAAGGTAAAAGCACTTTATGGAAAGGACAAAGACGTGCAGGTGACCGATATAGATGGCGTGAAACTCGACTTTCCCGACAGGTGGGTGCATCTTCGTAAGAGCAATACCGAGCCGATTATCCGCGTCTATAGTGAGGCCTCTACAATGGAAGAAGCCGACGCTTTGGGTAAGAAGCTCATGCAGGTAGTCTATGATATGCAGTAAGAAAGTTCTTTAACGATAACTAAAAAGGCGAACAGACCTTGTGAATGCAGGAAATGCGTTCATAAGGTCTGTTTTTTTCGGCTTATGTGAATAGGAACGTACCGATTTTCTCGGCTATCCAAACCAGCAACCACAGCATGGCGAAGATGCAAGCAATCAACAGAAAGAAGATAATAGCAGCCTGAACGGCTTTCCGGTTAACCTCGTGAACGATATTCGCATCGTCGTTCACAAAACCATCTATCAGTCTGAAGTTCTTCTTGTTGGCCTTATGAAAGAAGTCTATCAGGTCTCCAACGTAGAAAGGGAGCAGTCCCAACAGAATGTCACGCAACATATTATTGAGCAAAGCCAGCGTCAAAGGAATAGAACGGAGCTTGAACAGCCCGAAATATACATGCACCATGGAAAACAATCCGGCTATCATGTCGCCGAAACCTCCGGGCACAAGACCGATAAGACCATCAAGACAGTAGTCGTCGGTAAGCCTCGTAACCTGCTTCATACGGTTATACAGCCTACTGTTTCTCAGCTTTTCCTTAGTTTGCTTGGTCATTGCTTGCGATAATACCGTCTTCTTCGGCCAATTCCTTATAGATATCGTCCAGAGAATTGAATAAAACATTCAAGTTGTTTTCTGTTCCACAGGCTTCTTTGAACAGGGCCATCAGGTCTTCGGAACTTGATTTGAAGGGCCCATCGTTCAGCAATAGTTGGATATTCAGCAACAATAAGCGATAGACGGTGACTTGATTGAAGGTGGACTTCTTGGTCTTTGACGCCTTTATCCCGGCAGCATAGGCCTTCAATAGCACCCTAACCATGATGCAAACCGCCATGGGTTCGTTGACGACAGACAGCTGAACACCACGCGAATATGCCTCAAAATGCTCTGGAATAGTCGTGAACTGACCTTGCAAAAGCATGTTGAAATTGCATTTATATTCAGTTACCATAGCCTCGTAGAGCCTGTCCGTTTTACAGGCAAACCGCAGATATTCGGTCATATCCGGCTGTTTATTCTGAAACGTTTCTTGCAGTTTGGTCTGCATTTTTCCGTCATCTGCGTAGTTAAGACGGGCCAAAGCGGGGAATAAAATATCAAGAAAATGCGAACTGATTTCCTCGTAATGCTTCAACATAGCCTGCTTGATATGCCGCGGATCATTCTTCGTTTCAAAGTCGTTTTCTGTAATCAGACTGTCGATAATGCCGTTGGCAAAAGCCTCAAAAAAGCCTCTTACCAAGGCTGCCATAGCTTTGTAACTATTTACTTTCTTGCTCATTGTTTTTCATTTTAAGTGGTAAAGGTAGCTGTTTTTCCTGTGAATAGCAAGCCACGGCCTGAATATTTCGCATCAGTCCCACATATTTTGCCCTTTTAACGGCACTGCCTTTGAACAGCTTGCGATATTCTTCTTCGGTCAGATTTTCCCATTGTTGCTTCGTCATCTCAAAGAGTTCGGCCTTCGGTTGCAGCTCGGGAATATCATTAGGTGTAGCAAATCGGTTCCACGGACAAGCCTTTAAGCATCGGTCACAGCCATAGATTGTGTTACCCATTTCTACGATAATGTCTTTCGAAAGAGCACTCTTATTCTCAATCGTTTGGTAAGAAAGGCATCTGGCCGCATTCATTTCGTGACCTTCAGTGATGGCTTTTGTCGGACAAGCCTCAATACATCGCCGGCAATTTCCGCATCGGTTTTCCATCGGACTGTCGTAAACCAATTCTTCATCAACGATAAGTTCGCCCAAGAAGAACATGCTTCCGGCGTGCGGAATGATGAGTTGATGGTTCTTTCCCGTCCATCCCAAACCGGCTTTCTCGGCCCAATAGCGTTCCAATACCGGCCCCGTATCAGCAAAAATACGGCATTTCCGTTTGGCATTTTGGCAGATAAGTACGTCCTCATAGCCGAACTTTGCAGCCAACCGGCGCAGTTTTTCTTTCATGATGTCATGGTAGTCGAGGCCTATGGCATAGGCCGCGAGTTCGTATTCACCGTCAGGAAAGGTGGTATGTGGCGCATAGTTCAAGGCAACGCAGATGATACTCCGGGCCCCGGTCATCAACAATCGCGGGTCAAGTCGTTTGTCCGTGTGGTTAGCCATATAATCCATATTGGCATGGTTCCCCTTTTTCAGCCACCGTTTCACATGGTCTGCCGTCGCTTTCTCCACGGGAGCAGCTTCTGCAATGCCGCAAGCAAAAAAGCCGAGGCGCAGTGCTTCGGCTTTAATTTCGTTCGTGAGGTCTTGCTTATTCAAAGGTCTTGAATTCATATCCTTGTTCCTTCAGCCACTCAATCGACCTTGGCAACGCCGTCTTCAACTTATCGATGCTCTTCAAAGAGTCATGAAAAGTGATGATAGAGCCGTTTCTTGTGTATCGTTTCACATTGGAAACAACGTCCTCGGCAGTTAACCATTTGGAGTAATCGCGCGTAACGAGGTCCCACATGATAATCTTATACTTCCTTTTTATCCACCAATAAACCGACAAACGCATCCAACCATGCGGCGGACGGAACAGATGTGAATGAATCAATTCGTTGGCCTTGTGCGTGTTGATGACGTAGGTAATGGTCCAATGTTTGAAAGACCCGATGTGATTGAAAGTGTGATTGCCCACTTGATGCCCCTCTTCAATGATTTGATTATAGAGGTCGTGGTATCTCAACACGTTTTCACCGACCATGAAGAACGTTGCCTTGATGTCGTATTTCCGCAGCGTTTCGAGGATGAAAGGGGTCGACTCGGGAATCGGACCATCGTCGAACGTTAGATAAACTGCATGTTCGTTCTTGTCCATTCGCCAAGTCGCACCGGGATAAATCCAGCGCAACCATTTTGCCGGCTGCTCTATAAACATCCTCTTTCGTCCGCTTTAACGTCTACTCGTGGCTCGGAAGCACCCCACCCTTCCCGCGATACATCTTATATAAGGCTTGGAACTGATGCCCTGTACGCTCTCCGAGCTTCGGATCTATCACTCCTGCCACCTTATTACACTCCTGCATGATGGACATTTCACGCAAACAATCGCTCATGGATTGCGAGAATCGGTTGCCATCAAGGCTCAGATACCAATTCATGTACTGCGTGGAGTTCTTCCAAACATCATTGAACAAGGCCTTGGCCTTGGCCTTCTGACCGAGTATGGCATAGCATTCTGCAAGGTCAAGACTGCCGCTTACATAGTTATTGGGCACGTTGTAAGCCGGGATAACCTTTGTACATTTGTCCAAAACAGCCAAAGCCTGCTTATCTTTATGCTCCATGATGAGCTGCTTGGCCAGTTGGGCAAAGAGACGACGATGCGTGTAACACATGCGCATCACAGTTTCATCGATATACAATCCCTTGGTCTGCAGGCCGCCAAACTTGTAGCGTGTCATCAGATTGCGATAGGTTTTGGCCGTGTCGAAGGTTGTCATTCCCTTGACAACCTTACCGTCTATGTTAGTCGTAAACGGCGTAATGCGGTTTGCCAAGCCCTCTTGAATGAAGTTGTTCCCAAGATTCATGTAGTTTTCTTCACCCACAGTGAGGGCCACATAGATAGGACGTGTCCAGTTACATTGCGCAATCATCTCGAGCATCATCAGGTCGTTCTTGTAGAGTGCGCTCTTCCCGGCAAGCGAAATCACCATCTTTTCGGGAATGGAATCAGACTCCATCAACATACCGCTGCGTTTCACGGCCTGTTTGTCTATCGTTACGTAGACCGTATCGGTAGGAATAAAGTGCATGTCGGCGTCTTTTGAACGCACCCAATACTTCATGATGTTCTTCAATTCGAACGGATTGTCGCCGAACTGCGCCTTAGCCTGTGCCGGATTCTCCTTATAGAACTGCAGAATCTGCTTCTTAGCCTCGGGCTGCACGGTGATATAATCATTCGTTCCCGAGCAGAAATCAAGACGAGGCCAGCTGATTGGCACTGCAGGAGAGTTGTAGGCAGGCCGCTTCATTTGGTCGATATACCAGTCGGTAGCCAGATAACTCAGGTTACAAACACGAGCGTCGGTCCTGACACCCTCCACCTCTTGGTTATACCAAAGCGGGAACGTGTCATTATCACCATTGGTAAAGATAATAGGATTGCCTTTGTCCTGAAGCGTCATCAGATAGTTTTGGCCGAAATCGCGGCAAGTGTATCTGCCGCTACGGTCATGGTCGTCCCAAGTCTGGCTGGCCATCTGAATGGGAACCAGCAATGCAAGGACCGAAACCACGGCTGCCAAAACTGTTTCGCTGACACGCAGCCGCTTCTTGAGCAAATCATAGATGGCAGCTACGCCGATACCGCACCAAATGGCAAAGGCATAGAACGAACCGGCATAGGCATAGTCGCGTTCACGCGGCTGCATCGGGGTTTGATTGAGGTAGATAACGATAGCCAAACCCGTCATAAAGAACAGGAAGAAGACCACCCAGAACTGCCGAATGCCCCGCTGTCCACGCCAAGCCTGCCAGAACAAACCGATGAGTCCGAGCAAAAGTGGCAGACAATAGAACACGTTGTGGCCTTTATTGTTCTGCAAATCGTCGGGCAATTTGCTCTGATCGCCCAATCGTGCATTGTCGATAAACGGAATTCCCGTAATCCAATTGCCATGTTCCAACTCACCATTGCCCTGAATATCGTTCTGTCTGCCGGCGAAATTCCACATGAAGTAACGCCAATACATGAAGTTGCATTGATAGGAAAGGAAGAAACGAATGTTCTCCACCTGTGTTGGAACCTTCACCGTCATGGGTTCTCCACAACGATCATACGAAACATTCGTGCCGTCGACACCGCCCATCCAGTCTTCATAGGCCTGTGCATGCGCCTGATCGTACATGCGTGGGAAGAGCATGTTCTGTGCATAGCGGTACTTGTTCTTGTGGCTCACCACGAAATAGGAGTCTTTTTCCCCGGCGTTCGCCTTCTCTTTACGAGCGTAGATGGGTGCGCCTTCGCTCATTTCGGGCTTGCACATGTTGCCGTCGACCTGTAACGCTATCTGAGAAGTGTAGGCCTGGCCATAGCCTAACGGGCGGTCTCCATACTGATCACGGCTCAAATAGCTGCCCAAAGTAAAGATATCCTCCGGTGAGTTCTGGTCCATGGGCGGATTGGCCGTTGAACGGATAACGATAAGCGCGTAGCTTGAATAGCCAATCATCAGCATCAGCAGACAAAGCAAGGTCGTGTTCTTGATGCGCGACGTGACATAGCTCACTTTCTTCTTGTCAACCGTGTGCTTATAGTTCAAGGCAAACCAGAGTATGGCCAGGACAACGATGCCGATAAGCACGGCCGACCAGCCATAACCATAGAACGGAATACCGAGCATGGCTACCGAAGCCACGAAAGAAATGTTGCTTCGCTTCTCGCTCTTGTCGGTATAACTTTCATAGATGGCCCAAAGCACAGTGGCAACAAGCAGCAGGATATAGATGATTTCGCCCGTATTGAACGGACAACCCAACACATTGACAAAGAAAAGTTCGAACCAACCGCCCACGGTTATGATGCCCGGAACGACTCCATAGAGCACGGCTGTCACGATAGCAAACGAAACAAGCAACGCAATGAGCGAACCTTTGAGTTCGATATGGGGGAACTTGCGATAGCAAAACACCAAAACGATGGCCGGAATACAAAGCAGATTGAGCAAGTGCACGCCGATACTGAGGCCTGTCATATAGGCAATCAGCACCAACCAACGGTCACTGTGCGGCTCGTCGGCATGGTCTTCCCACTTCAAAATGAGCCAAAACACGATGGCCGTAAAGGCAGATGAATAGGCATAAACCTCGCCTTCGACAGCCGAAAACCAGAAGGTGTCGCTGAATGTATAGATGAGTGTGCCCACAAGACCAGCTCCCTCGATGACAATGAGCTTGGCCGTTGTGAGCCCGTTCCAATCTTTAAGGATGAGCTTGCGCGTCAGGTTCGTCACCGTCCAAAAGAGGAACATGATGGTCGTTGCGCTCAACAGGGCGCTCATCATGTTGACCATGCGTGCCACGTCTGCCGGATTGCTCGCAAACTGTGAGAAAAGATTAGCCGTAAGCATGAAGAACGGTGCCCCAGGAGGGTGTCCAATTTCAAGTTTATAGCCTGTAGTGATAAACTCAGGACAGTCCCAAAAGCTGGCTGTCGGCTCAATCGTAGAACAATAAACAAAGGCGGCTATCAGAAAAGCGAGCCAACCCAGCACGTTGTCTACTAACTTGTACTGTTTCATTTATTAGAATACTGATTTATTTCGAAATAGTGATGCAAAGGTAATATAAATAATTAAAAGATGCTTCACCACATGGATAGAATGTGCACATATTTCATTTTTTTAAGCGCTTTGCCTGCCATCGGTCGGCCGGCCGACCGACACGTCGCGTAATCTCAGCCATATTGCGCTCTAATCTCAGCCATATTACCACGCAATATGGCTGAGATTAGCGCCTAATATGGCTGGAATTGTTTCGCGTGCTCCGTGAAGTAGTTTCACATGCTCCGCGAAGTAGAAAAGTAGGGGAGTTACTGATGGTATAGTATCCCAAACCTATGCTGTGCCTTAATCCTTAGTTTTAATGGAAGATACTCACAGAGAGGCAGGTTGCCTTTTGAAACGACATGGTGCTTCGGTGTCTTAATCCTTGTTCTAATGGAAGATACTCACAGAGACCCCTTAAAAATTACAAAATTATGGCAACAAAGAAAGTCTTAATCCTTGTTCTAATGGAAGATACTCACAGAGAAAATAAGACAACAATAAATGCTGAAGTTAATCGTCTTAATCCTTGTTCTAATGGAAGATACTCACAGAGGACACCGACCATTTCAATGTCTATCTTACGCTTGTCTTAATCCTTGTTCTAATGGAAGATACTCACAGAGAACCCAAAGGCTTTGATGGTGTTGCTGTCGGGCGTCTTAATCCTTGTTCTAATGGAAGATACTCACAGAGAGTAAAGACTTGGTATCCTTATAAATAAAGCAACTCAATAAGTATAAGACAATATACTCGTCCGTCCTTAACAGAAATTAACCGCTTGAGAAACGGGTGCAAAGGTAATAATTTTATTCAAGAAGCCAAAGAGCATGATGTTAAATATTCCTTATCAAAAGGCTGCAATGCTAATTCAAAAGAACAATGTATTCCGAGAACGCGTTATCACATCGACGGCAATGTCTAAACCAATAATCTTCATGGCACGAAGCTGATCGGTAGAAATCGGACACACAATGATACTGTCATGATTATCATAGAGAGACTGCACCTCAGTGAGGTCAGCTTTAATTTGATCATATATGGCTTTGTCGAGGTCGGCAAGAAAGATAGAACGTTGAATACGGGTACACCCATGCCGCTCAAGATATTTGGCGATAAGATAGCGCACCTTATTACTTTCAATGTCATACATCACAAAGAACAACATATTTGTTGCTGGTCTTATTGGTTTGTTTACTATTCCGAGAAGAAAATCAACGCGTTCCCGTAGAGTCGGCAAAGCAGAGATATTGCCAACCGGACGGTTGATAGCCGGCGACCTTGCGACCCCTGCTCTGCTTAGCTTCCGCAAAATATCAATATATGATATTGGTTTTCGCATACTTCATCCTTTTCTTACTTTTCAAGAAATTCCCTTACGAGTTCTGCAAGTAGGCTATTAAGTTCTTCGTTGGTTCCAAGACGTGGAGAGATAACGACGCTAAAACCTCGTTTGCCATAAAAAAGATTTATCTCTGCTTCTCTTTGTCCTAAGCGCGCTCTGATTTTCTTTGCATATTGAATGTTGAGGATTTCCGTGACCTGTAGCCCTATCTTCTCAATAAAGATTTTTAATTCGCCAATAATCTCATTGAGCCTCTCGGGAACGAAAGCGACACGAGCATTGGATTGTGGGCGTGCATTGGGGTTAAGCTGTTGACGGATGCGGTCTATCACTTCTTTATCGGGATCTTTCAGGTGTGGTTCAGCGCTATCTTCATTCTTTTTAGCCAGCTTATCATGCTCTTCATTTTCATGTTTTATCTCAAAAACAGCTGCAGGATTGGTCTCATCAAGATAAGCCTTCATATCCACTGGTATACAATTTGGATTATAATAGGCCAAAGGATCGACACTGACAAAGCATGCGCGCGCAACATCTGAGGTCTTATTGTCAATGATTTGCATCAAGTCGTGACGCATGGCGAAAATGGTAGCAAATGATTTATAAAATATAGAGTAGAGACCGGCATCGTAGCAGCGTTCCTTGAGCCGAAACATCACCTTCAATCCATCCTCACCGGGCGAAACAAAGCACATCATCACCTGTTCATCACGAATAATCTCATCACGAACAGTCTTCAACGACAAGAACATGGAAGAGAGATGGTCGAAGTCGAGTATGAAACGTTCGGTATAGGCAAAATTCTCTTTACGACGGAATGCAGGATTAAACTGCCCACAAACAAAATAAGGAAGCTTCCGCTTCAACCGGGCATAGCCCTTCGCATCCATGTTATAAATGATACGCAGTTGCTGAATGGTGGCAGCAATAGTGGGCTTAGAGTTACGCAGACTGTTGTAAAGATATTCTTCTTGAACTTTCTTCAGTTCATCAGCAGCCGATTGTATGTTGGTTCCGAATAATAGCATAATCACTTTTCATTCTTAAATTGTTGAGCAAGAGATTACACATAAAGAGAAAGTTGCGTGAGCCGTGACCGCGTTATTCCTTTGATGGTAATTACTTCGTCCATATAATCATTGAGAGACTGGATGAGTACACGCCGTCCAAGAGCTTCAAGCCAATAAGAGCCGTCTTCGCGGACAGAATAAAACTCTTCGGTAATAATATCTTGGGCAAGGAGCGTATAAACTACATAGTCAACCCATATACGATACATCTCAATAACATCATAAACCAACACTGGCCGATTATAATCATCGCGATGAAGTACACCGATATAGGGGTCAATGCCCGCTTTAATGAGCGCACCCTCTATGCGTCCATAGAGAATGCCATAGCCATAGTTGAGGAAAGCATTGGCGACATCAAGAGCCGGATGCTGTGAACGGAGAACAAAGCGGAACTGTTCGGGAAGAAAGGCATTGATGATATTGAAATAGATACGTGAAGCCTGTCCCTCCCAACCACGAAGCTTCGGCGCAATATCATTCACGATGTCGCCATCCAGAGCACGTATCTTATTACGATAGTCCTCCAATCGAGAAATATTTTTTTCAGTGGTCGCCTCTGTTTGCCCATCAGAATTGAATAACAGCATCAAAGCTTGCTGGTTTTCAATCTTCTTGAGCAACACCTCCTTTATCCAATCAACCGCATGATGAGAATAGACAAAGTTAAGTTGCCCTTTTCGAATGGTGGATATGCTGCCATACTTAGGACTCCAAATGCGACCAATAGGTTTTCCTGTCCTATCCATAAACATCACTTCTATTTCACGTTCAACGGCCAGCATCACCGCATCACTTGTGATTTGTGCCCCACGACTGATTTGTATGCTGTCTATCCCAACCGCCGGTATACGTTGTTTCCCGTCGGTAGTACTGATAATGAAACTTTCATTATCACGATTGAGAGAAACGCCGTAAGTATTGAGTATTAATTCCATCTTAATATTCTCTGAATTGAACAAAAGTAAATTCAACTATTCTCTTGTTCCCTTTTATTTCTTTCACAATACGCTCTGTAGTAGAAGCCACACAGCGAACATTCCTTTGTTTGAGTTGCCGAACAACATGATAGCAGAAAGTTTGCTCTCCCATGATGTGTACGGTGAGGTTCTGCACGGGATAATGCTCCATAATATCCGTTACATAAGCTGTAGCCAGCATTCGCACAACCTCAGTAGAACAGTTAGGCTCAATATTGGGAAATGCCATTTCTGCTAAATCACCATACCGTTTTGCAGCCTCAAGCTGCTTTGCTGACCAAGAGGAGAACGGATGATTGGATAGGTTAATGAACATCGTTGTTTGGAATTAAAATATCACACACTTTTTGTATCCGCTCACCAATGCTCTTAATCATTTTATTAGCTTTCATTGGGTTATTCCTAAATCCAGAATGATTAAAATCATTACGCAAATTGGTAGCAACCTTAAAACTTCCAGATAACGCATTAACGATTGGTAATTGAATAAGCTCTCTCACTTTATTTTTTGCATCTTCACCTTTACTATCGTTTGGAAGTTTCCACGTTTCTTCGTGTTGCTGCTTCTTATTATAAACAACATAGAATGCAGAATTGACAAGCATCCGCTCCTCCTCATCTTCTACAGAAAGCCCCGTTTGCTCACAAATTAAATTCACAATTGTTTCTTGCAAAATGGTAATTGCTTGTTGGTACATGCGATTATCATAACACCATCGTGCGGCATGGAGTCCATTAAGTGTATTTTTATCTATAGAGAAATTAGCAAAAGAAAGCTCTATCTTTTTAACAACGGGAATTAGGGGCGGTATAATCTCTGTCGTGAGTGTTTCTATTGATCGTTTTAATTGTGCCATATTATCGTTCTGTGTTATGGCCAACCCACGGCAAGTCTGAATATTATTCGTTATCGTTTGCAGCTCATTTGTCAAACTTTGGAGACTATTAGCCACCTCATCTTTCCCACATGTCTCGATAAGAATTGGACGAATTGTACGTTTTGTGAGTTGCACAAGCTGGTCACAGTTTCCATTCCGTAAGAAATCTGCTGCAGCAAAGGTCCAATCTTGAAGTGCTGCTAAAGGTAGCAAATTAATAATAGGTGCCCCAGTCTCGTTTCGGGCTTCATAATTTCCATACGATATATGTGCAATCCGAATATTCTTTAAGAACTTTGCATAATTACCAAGCACCAAGACCAACATGGGGAGGTAGCGAAAACTATGTGTTAAATCGAAATAGAGTTCGTCACCATCCTCGATTAAATCAAAGACCGTTTGAAAGATTTTCCACATCTCATTTTCGTTCATCCCACTCAAAATAGATACTCCTTCCACCTGAGCCGACAATCCCATCTGATTCAAAATATGCTTCAAGCCCACATAAGGAACAGCGTTGTCCGTCTTAGGTTTAGCACGCGAAGTGACCTCCCAATTCACCTCTCGAGCTTTGTCTGTAAGCAAAATGCAGATTTTATCCTCTGTAGTCCAACTGCCTTTACAGTCGATTAGCTCCAGGGTGGCTTGCTGTATGAATCGTGTTTGAGATGATTTAAAATCATCTTGCACATAAACACAATTTTCATAAAAACCTGCTCCGAGTACTGATATAAAGAGTTTTCTTGCCATATATGAATTACTTTATTATATTTTCTAATATTTGAAGTTCATCTTTCAATAATCTAATCATCTCCTGGGCAGTCTTATCAGTTTCTAAAGAATGGGCAAGACTATTTCTAACCTTATTCATTTTACGAAAAATATCAGTCAGATGACAATCCACTTTCCATACACTTTTTGAATCTCGTAAAGCTCTTTTCGCCTCTTCTCGCACGTTATAATCCTCCCACGATTTTTTATTTACCTCACAAGTATAAGTAATTATACTTTCAATCAATGAAATATAAGCAGCAGTATAGTTATGGTGTTCGTACTGCCATTTTGCTAATTGTAGCTGGAAAACAGCATGCGATTTAATATTTCCGAATCGTGTAATGAAGGAATTTACAATAGGCGTAATGATGAGACTTGGAACTAAAGAGTTATATTTGATATTCCTGATAGACTTAAGACTATTCACTTCTTTTTGCAATAACCCTAAGTGATTCAGATTCATCAAATCGGAAAAGCGGCGTAAATGTTCACTAACACTTTTATTTTCACTTTCAACCAGGTCTGCAATTTGATAAGCATTCCCGAAGTTTTCAAAAGCATATGCGCCAGTAACCCACTTACTGATTTCAAGTATATTATTAAGTTCGGTTACGGGAGCATATTCCAATTCCCTCATAACCTCTAACATTCCATAATATACGTGTGAAATTTTTATCCGCTTGCGGCTGACCGTTTGCAAATAAATCAGCAGATTCATTAAAAGAATAGGAAGGGAACGAAAAGAATGTGTAATATCTACAATGAGCTCATCATCGGTTGTTAGCACTTCTTCAAGCCCCAATACAATATTGATATTCTCTTTTATCTCTTCATCTGTAATACCATATTTGATAAGAACGATTTTGGCATTATCTCCTATAGCCTGTTCTATAAGTTCTCGATGAGGAATGTATAAGCCTGAAGTATGATTGGAATTGCTGCAATAATCTGAAATTTCATAATATGCATCTTCATCTATAGACTTGTTATTTTTCTCTGCAAAATACCGATACACTTCTTCCCACATCGAGTGTACTGTCCCTATCAATATGACTTTATCAATCTTACTATGTTCGGCAAGTGCAGCTGCGACGAAGGTATGTTCCTTTTCGTCTCCATCCCTAAAATGGTATTTAGCCGTTTTGTATTCACGTTCATTACCTTCCGACATATCCCCATTTTGAGGTCTTTTCATACTCCCTGTCCCTAAGAACGAAATAAGTATCTTTGACATAAGCTTTATCCTTTAAAATAATTCATGATGTTATTCTCATTGACTTCAATTCCAAGAAGTTCTGAAGCTTTCTTCCAACTAAACTTCTTCTTATCTGCTTTCTTTGCATGATGGTATGCTGCTGCCAACTGCGTCAAAGCATCTTGCTGTTCAGATTCTGTAAGTACATTTCTTCCATGATCATACTCCATACTCCATTTCTTCCATTTTCGTACATGAGTATCCCAATTACCATAAGATGATGCCGTTGCAAGATATTCAAGAATACCCCTTCCGAAAGTTTGTTTATCCTTGTCTTGTTCTAACATTTTCGTTAGTTCTTGCTTCCGATTTAAAAGTTCTTGTTTCAAAATACTCAAGAAATCTTTCTTCTCGCTATCTTGCTCACTTTCAATATCTTCATCTAACCTTTTAATCATTTCATCAAACTTTGCTGTAGCTTCATGTTCAGGTGTACTTAGGAGAGATTCAAAACGAAGAGTATACAGTTCTTTTATTTTTCGATTTTCTGCATCTATCTTAGGCTGATTAATCTTTTTCCCAAGCTCGAATAAAGAGCTTGGCTTAACACTTCTGTTCAATATAACCTTTACAGGGGAAAGATATTCATGCTGCCCTTCCTTTTTAGAACCTCCTTTAGCTTCAACAAACTCATTCAACCCTCCCATATCCATAGACATATATTGGAACCATTTACCATCAACTTGACTGGTAGCAATCGTCAGTAAGGCTACTATTTGATCAGAACCAGGCCAATCAAAAAGTCCTCCTGTGAATGAATGCTTTGATAGATTCTTGGTAATGGCATATTCAAAACAAGCCATATAATCTTCTTTATTCTTAGCATCACCATCGCAATCAAAACCCGTTATCTCATAAGAGACCTTTCCAAATCCATAAGGTTTTGCCTGTCCTAAGCTATGATAACAATTAGGAGTATTGTGGAAAGTTAATGCAGACAACAATGCACCAAGCTCCACAGGGCGAAGATTATGGAAGGTTATATTACAATGAAAAGCTGCCCCTCCTTTTATGGGATGAATAACTGTATTTAGTTTTTCTTTTTCCATAGCCTTACTCCAGGTGGATTTGCGAATATAATAGCGCTTCCATCCAGACAAATCTCCATCGTTATAAGTATCGTATTTCGCAGTAATACCGTTCTGTCCTGACTGTTTGATATATATGGGATAATAAGATGCTTTGGGAGAATTTAAAACTAAGACCACATTGTCATCTTGTCGCGCGTCGGTTGAAAAAGCATGACTAAATTGTACTCTTCCTTTCAAACTCTTATCTTTTGATATATAGCCAAAAATACATTGTGCTAAATCAGGCGCACCGCTACGATGCGCATTGGGCAAGGTTTCATAAGGTGTCCTTTCATAAGGCAACTTATAAAGATAAGCCATACCAAAATCTTTTATTTCTGAATTTTCAACCCTAAAGAATACGGGCACACCTTGATCACTTTCAATCCTTTCTCTGATTCTTTTCCAATCCTTAGCGTCTTGATAAATAAATTTATAATGCTCGAAGGTTTCTTTCGTAACCTCAAAAATCCTCTTTCCTTCTATTTCTTCATTATTCGCAAACACAAATTCATAGTATTTACCCTGCTGCTTCTCAATTTTAGGATCATCTCGATCAGTCCATTTATCGGGCTGCCCTGTTAACACAATTGTCCCAGTTATATGACCACTTCCTGATACAAACACTTTGCGGGGATTATACTTTGTACAATTTTTTTCATCTTTTTCAAAAGACAAATTCTCCAGTTTAGCATTAACTTCCTCTAAAAGATGATACTTGAAAGTTGCCGTCTTAGGGTCATATTTATCAAATTCTTTATTTAAATCAAAGGCACTTTTACGTGAAAAATGACGCTCTAAAATATTATCCCCAAGATATTCATCTATATGCTTATGACTGATCCGATAAGGTTTTCCACAATTAATGATTTCATAGCCATCACCCTTTCGCTTCAACCAACCACAAAGAATATGAAGCTGATTGCCCTTTATGGAGTAGAGTTCAGGATTATTCCACTCGCGTTGTGCAAATAAAGCATTATGGTCTACATCCATTTTTGAGAAGCTCAATATCTCTAAAACATTGCGCACTTCACCTTTAATAGATGTTGCAGGAATAAAATATTGATTAGAAACATTTGAGAAACTCCTATATTCTGCAGTATTATTTTCTGCATCCATCTTTGTGTGTCCGTTACGAACAAACATAGGAGTATGATTCTTTATCTTTAGATGAATAACACCACTTATACCATCTGAGAAGGGTACATCGTGAGAAATCTGTTCCGCCCAATCTGGGAAATATACATTTTTGGATACAGGAACGAAATTAAAAGGTGATTTTATATAGGTCATAATTTACTCCTCCTTATCACTAAATCCAACAAACACTTCTTTTTCTACTTCCAATACCCCCATGCCCAAACATTCATCATTTGCTTTTTCTTTCCAATAACGCAAGAACTTTGCCCACAACGTGGGAGAGCCGCTCATGCGTAAGGTGAGGTATTTGATGTGGTCTACATCCGGATGCTGTTCATCAGACGGCTCCACTTTATGCTGATATACAAGATATTGGCCATCAACATATTTAATACTAAGTGAGACACCTGTGGCACGATGATACAAATAACCCTCTACAACAAAGGGATTTCGTAGGCTAAATAATTGTGCATCGACCACGGCTTCGGGTTTAAATAATCGTGGATCATGCTCATTGCTCATCCACAAATAGCCTTCATAAGGCAGTGTGAAATCAATATCATTTATCGTATACATAAATTGTTTCTCCATCTTTCGTTAAACTTCCTGTAAATGTACCAAACCCTTTGTTCACTCCTCCGCCAAGGGGCAGGAAGCCTTTACAAAGGTCTATCAATGCAACTTCAAAGGCTGGGATAACATGCCCTTCCTTTATTTCTTGCTTGTGTAGCAACAACTCCATATCAAAAGATTCGCCTGAAGCATAGAGTACCTCTTCAGAAAAGAGGGCGCCATCCATCGCTCCACCCGTGAAACGATCGATTTTAACATGATTCAACACCTTTGCCTCTGATGATTTCTTTCGTTCTTTAATGAAATCTGAGAAAAGAATCAGTCCACGGCGCTTATCCTTGCCTTCACTATTCCCTTCTGAACCAAACAGGATTTTCACAGCTTCTTTACCCTTATCACTATAGTCTTCAAGTTCTTCTATCGGCTTATTGTCAGCAAAAAAACCTTCTAACTTATTGTAATGATAGGCCGTGCGATGCGCCAAAGCTCCTTTTATAGATGAAGCTGGGATGAGAACAACTTGTTCGCGCGTCACAACATGGGCATGGTCGCCATCCCATTCAATCATCGGTTCGCGGACAAAGGTCATATCAGAACGCTCATCACCAAAGCCTGAACCAAAGAACATAAAGTCGGTTGGCTGGAGATGCAACTGATAACGAATATAACTGTTTGATGAGAGCACTTGTGTTGGCACCTCTTCAAAGCCACTCCAAAGCAGCGTTAGCGAGGACGACTTCTGGAGATAAAGTGCTAATTCCTCCGGCTTACTAAGGTCAAGTAGCTTTCGCCAAACCTTAATGACAGCTATTTGTCCAAACCCACTGCGACTACCACTGCCGATACGGAAATCGTTTGTCTGGAGAATAGCTATCACTTTATCCATCAAATCATCGCACTTTTCCTCACAAAGCAGCTCACATTCGAAGCAAAAACGTGTGCCTTTTGGAACAATCTCCTCATCGAACTTTCCACCCTCTACAGCCGTGCCTTGAGAATTGATGCGCACATGTTGGCGGATAGGGAGCTCACGACACAATCGTGTGATGGCATCTTGTCGAGAACTTAATCCATCAATAGGCGTTCCATCGGCTGAAAGAAATTTCGCTTCTGTGATAATGAGACGCGAGCCCTCACCACCTTCTTTCTCTTGCCAGCCCATCTGCCTTTGCACTTTGCCCTCAGGTAAGGCGTGACGAATGAGTCCTGCCAACGTTGTTCCTGGGATATAAGGCAGCCCATTCACATCTTTCGCTACGACAGAATCGGTTTTTATATTCTTATTTCCACTCCCAATGGCAAGCGGTGTCTTCAGCTCTAACACCACTCTTGCCAACTGTCTGAATCGATATTTTTGTTCCATACTTGCTTACCTTTTTAAGATTTACAAATCTTTGCCATCTCAGAGGCTAAATTGATAACGGCTTCTTGCAAATGACCTTTGTGTTCATTACAATTTAAGAACCCTTCTAATTTTTCATATCTTCCTCGTTGTAGCCAGTCATCGGACTTAACGCCATGCGTCACAAAGCCCTCAATCATTTTTCTAAGTGTCTCATCATCCTCATAAACCATGGCAAGATTGCGAATACTTCCCCACTGTGAAGCAAACGACCCGCGCTGGAAGAGATCCTTGTATTCCTCAACAAACTCGTTAACTGCTTTAATAATGTCATTCTGATTCTTCGCATGCGCTTTCTTCATTTGAAGGAAATCGATTAGCTGACTGTCTATTTTCTTAGGCGTTTTCACCTCGGATTCTACCTTTTGTTCTGTAAAACAAAACGAAGAACGCCCATCGCTATTAGCTTGTAAGAACACGGGATTATAAACAATATGCCCAAAACCTTCGTTCTGATAAAAGCCTATTGTACTCGTCGCAGGCATCTTCTCTTTCGTTTTTACAAGGAATACGCTTCCCTTCTCTATACCGCAACGATCGGCGTCAAAGGCCTGACGCTGATAATTCCATGGTGCATACTGAAACGTACGCACTTGGGATAGGCTCCAATCGATAGTAGCATCATCTGTAAATCCTAAATATTTTGCCGTTGGTTGAAAAGTGCTGTTGCCATTTTCATCGAAAAAGATGAGCCGACTGTCTGCATATACCGCCACATAAGACTTGCCTTGGATTGAGATGGGCTGCGACAGTGTTGCCACTTCCTCATAAGGGCACAAAGAAATCTCCACCCAACCATATTGTGCTGAGCGAGAACGCCCCACATGATGTTGCCCACACAAGGCTTTGATGATGCCATCCTTATAATGAATAGCATCGTCATCAAACTCTACAGAAAAATACATCACCAACCCTTTGCACAATGCCTCATAGCCAAACATCTGATTATCTTTGGCACGGCGCTGGTCGCTATCGTAGGCAGACTTGATGGTAAAGTCTTTGCCAATGAATACTTTTGTAGCAATATGCTTACAGTTAAACGTGTAAAAATCACTTCTACATTGTTTCAACTGCAACGCACGTGTTACTTCATCATCCTCTAAAAGATGATGCACATAACAAGCCTCTTCTATCTTTCTTCCCTTCGGGTAGAAGAAAGAAGCCGGGACTTTCAGCCCCCGTTTGCCGTCACACGAAGGATGAGCATCGCCAAAACGAACATGGCCACTGTGAAACAACAGCCATGTTTCATCGTTCTCGGTGTGATAAAGCTGCGCTGCGGCGATGCCTAAGAAGTTACTACCAGGAATGAAATCAAGACATCTTCGTTTACCTTCTGTCGCTGGAGAATCGTTTAAAACCACGTCGGACAGTAACTCACATTTAAATTGTATCTTTTCCATAGCTTAATCTACTTTACTGATTTCACATCGCCCATAACCACGGTTGCGCCCCAATCCCATGCGCTTCACCCATTGGAAAGTTTGCAAAAGCACCTCAATATCGCATTCGTCAACATGCAACACCTGACCATAGACCACACAAGGGATAGTGGTTTCGACCTTCCGAAGCGAATGATCCTTTGCAATTCCGTTGGCATCAATAGCTGTCGAGGCGACCGATTGATATAAATGTTCTGCAAGTTTTTGGGCAATAACAACGGCTTGTTCGTCTGCACTAAGCGACGCATTAGTGAATGACACAACACTACGACTACCCAAGTCACCTTCACCGCCACCCAAACCGAAGAGCCGTTTGATGCTATCTTGCGGCACATCTGTAAACTGCGAAAGCATCATAGCAGCCTCGCGGAGAAGCCCTTTGATGGTGCGGCCAGGCACATAGGGTAAGCCATTGCGATCTTTAATCACCAACTCATCGACATCAGCACCAGCGGCTAGCCCTGAACCACAATGCCAATTCGAATAGAATGTTATTTTATATTTTACGTCGGTCATGATTTCTCCTCCTTTGTTTGTTGATTCATAATCGTGTGGAATGCTAAAACATCATAAGCGGGGTAGGCAGTCTTATTATCGCCAATGCTACGCCCTATAGTTAGCTTTCCGATTAATTCGTGCTGACCTGCATTCAATGCCTTGAGCCGTTTCAATCGTTGTTGTGCTTTCGCTTCGTCTTCATGCATTAACGTCAGCCATTGCCTAATACCTGTCTTGATACCTTCTGCATTCTCAGCGTTCAGCATTTTACTCAGTTGCTCTAATTCATCTATAGTGAAATAGCCTGTTGGCGTCTGTTGCTTTTCCAAATAATAAGGACCAAAACAAAGCGAATTTTCTGAAGCTGTTGTCAGTTCACGCTTCTTGATTTCTGCATACTTCATTACAAAAGAGTCTTGTACCTTATGGAACATCAAGCATGATGGAGGCAACGTTTCGTTCTGTTTCTTGGCATTATCCTTTGCCTCCTTACATAGCTGTTCTGCCAGTTCATAACCATAATAAAAAGGATAAGACGAATTGATGAATGCAACACCCGCACATATCGTTAATCGTTGCAAACCAGTCTGTTCGAGAATGGTTCGCATAGTTCCTTCGCTTGTATATTTTTCAAATTGCTTCATAAAGGCCGTCACATAACGAAGGGCTAAATCACCGCGAATAATCACTGTCATATCATCACCACCTAAGACGATAGGCCGAATAGGAATGATATCAGTCCAGCCGCCTTCGGGCTTTATTTCTTGGAAGGCTGCATTGGCCGCAGCAGTCGTTATATTGTCAAGTTCTTGAGAGAAAGCCTTAAACGTCTTCATCTGGCGCCCCACCTTTTGCACCACTTTGCCTAAGCCATTACCGTCTGCATGAATCACAGCAATCCAATCATTCTTATCTGTCAACGTTGAAACATCGAAAGGAACAGACTTTTTTACATCTAATTTCACTTCTTCGCCAAAGCTCTTTTGGCAGAGTGCTATCGTTTTATTATAATTTTTCTTGGCTAAAGTCGAAGCATCGTAGCATTCGCCATCCTTCACCTTTATAACTGGGAGCCCTGTATGTTTCGAACGCCACAAACCAAGTCGGCCAAGAGTTAAACTCATTTTAGGTTTGTTTCGCTGAATGCGCAATTGCTTTTCTAACGCATCAACTGCTGCCATGAAATCATCTTCCAACTCCACCACCGCTTGACTAAGAGTGATACCTGGTGCTGCAGCCATCACCGTTCGCGGGAAAAGGCGCACAACTTGTCGACAAAGCTCCTCATCATCAAAAATATACTTCACATTGCCTGCAGCTGCAATTACACTGTTTTCCTTCTTCCAGGCTTTACCAACCACCTGTTTAAAAAGGGTTGTGCAGATGTTTTCAACTAACTCGCTGGCACCAACAATATCTTTCAACTCATTGGTTTGAAAAATAAATTGCTGGATTCCTTGTACGGAAGCTCCATATAAAAATTTAGACATAGGCCATTAATATTGAATGTTGTTATTTTTTCGTATCAGTAAACCTGCTCCAACGCTACTATGTCTTCCCAAACCTATATAATTAGGAAGTAGCACATTCGCCATGAAACTCACATCAAAACGCATCAGTTTTACCCCTTTATACACAACAGGTGTCTTCTGCACATAATGCACAATCTCAATATGAAGCGGGAAACCAATAAATACATCTAACCCCTTAAACAGGGATAGAATATTACCTGTGAGAATTCGCTCTAATAACTCAACACGTTCAGCCATACGGCTGATGGATACAAAGTGCTCATAATTGGCTTCATTAAAGGGTAACCAATCAAAAAGCTGATAAACGATTGGAACGATTGATTGGCTAACCTTAACCTCTTCAGCCTTAATAGATTCTATTTGCAGTGCAATTGTACGTTTCCCCAATCGAATAGAAAAATCGGTTCCTGCAAAAAGTTCTTCCATCGCTACAACTCCTTCACCTATAGCTACAATCGCAGCTTTTCCCGCTAAACATTTATATTGAATCAAAGGATAGGCATACCGAAAATACTGTCCATTATGATTATGGAAGAGGATATTATGCGATGAGATAACAGCATTCACCGCTCCTCTGAACCTTGCGAGCTCAGATGACTTGAGAGGAGTGTCCATACACAAAACCAGTGTATTGATTTGTGTCATATCATTGGTATTCTAATGCTGTTATTTCATTTATAATGCACCTATCATGGTATTCGATGTCATCACACCACAAAAATACAAAAAAGAACATACTAAACAAAATAAACCAAAAGAAAATTTTATATCAATGCAAAAAAATATATGTAGGGAAGCACATACCATGCACCCCTACTCTCTCCATCACGCAATACAATTTCAGCTATATTATCAGACAATCCTACCCATATTGCGCGGTAATCTGGCTGAGATTAGTGCCTAATATGGCTGGGATTGCCTCGCAATATGGCTGGGATTGGACTGCAACAAGGCGGAAGGTGTCTTGCCTCTGACCAGGCCTGATTTCACTTAGCCTTGTCCGCCGGCGTATCGTGCCGGCCACAAGCAAAAAAAGAGCCCAGAAGACATTGCTGTCCTCGGGGCTCCAAGTAAAAGAAGGCGGCTACCTACTCTCCCGCATTGCATTGCAGTACCATCGGCGCAGGCGGGCTTAACTTCTCTGTTCGGAATGGGAAGAGGTGGGACCCCGCCGCAATAACCACCTGATGTCTCTTTTGAAGTTGACGGGGGCACGGTTGAGGCGTTGACAAGCTGTTTGTCTTGTCCGTCGCTGTCATCACGGCAAGCGGCCCGGTCACGGCTCTCTGCCTGACGGTTTGCCTGTCGGCTGTCGACCCGTCTACTGATATCAGACGTATCTCCACAAGCAAGGAAGGTAAAGGAACGCTGTCCGACGTTTCTACTTGTACGGCTCAAAGAGGGAGCGTGAGGAAGAAAGTTTCGGGCAATTAGTAGTGCTCGGCTTTGACGTCGCCGTCTTTACACCTGCACCCTATCGACGTCCTCGTCTAGGACGACCCTCAAGGGAGTTCTCATCTTGCGGTGGGCTTCGCACTTAGATGCTTTCAGCGCTTATCCCGCCCAGACGCAGCTACCCGGCGGTGCACCTGGCGGCACAACCGGTAGACCGGAGGTCTGTCCGTCACGGTCCTCTCGTACTAGTGACGGCTCCACGCAAAACTCCAGCGCCCACGATAGATAGAGACCGAACTGTCTCACGACGTTCTGAACCCAGCTCGCGTGCCACTTTAATGGGCGAACAGCCCAACCCTTGGG
>NZ_KB908334.1 GCF_000382385.1 Segatella maculosa DSM 19339 = JCM 15638
CTTGAGGCAATACACAATATCATTCCCATAAGTTGTAGGCATTATCCAAAATCAGTCTGGAAAACATCTGCGTAAGCATTATTACAGGTATAGATATTCAGCACATACCGCCTTGATGTCCTGATCCACTTGGCTGGTACAGAGATAAACCTGAAGACAAACGCTTTTATGCGACTTGTTGCATTGAGTCCGAACTTCTTTACGTCAAGTCTTTGAATAATGGCCTTGTAAAAGTTACGGATAAGTGCTGTAAGAAGAAGGAACACCGTGTTCTCTGCCATGAAGGATCTGGGCAATCTGTTCCACCCGAAACCATTGTTCATATCATCGAAGATACGTTCCTTTCCTCCACGAAGGTTATAGAACTCGACAATTTCTCTTACGGAAGAATCATAGTCGTTAGTCAGAATACAACGGTATGTGTATTCTCCTTCCCAAAAATCCTGCACACCATCCATCCGTTTCTGTCTTTGAATCACAAGTCGATATGCCTTACCTTTCCACTTCTCAACAAGGATGGAGTTCAATTCAAACTCAATGCCATTGATTTCCTCTGTTTTCCAGCCTTTGAGAGCAAAGGTGTCATTGTAGATCGAACTGCATCGGTTAGCACGGATATAGAAGGACTTGCAGTGTTTTTCTATTTCCTCCACGATTTCCTCGGAACATGATCCACAATCAGCCCTGAAGCGATTGATAGTGAGCCCATTCTGCTCAAATCTCTCAAAGAACCTCTTCAGCGTGTCCTTCTGATGGAAACGAACATTTGTGTTACCATCGCTATTCTCTATACCGACTATCAAATCGCCAATAACCGCCACGCCAGGGCGATAACCAAGGAACTTCTTGTATGTAGGCTTTGCATCATACTTCTCTGTCTCTATGAACTGATGGTCGAAATAAACATCATACATCTCACCCTCTTTCAGTTGGCCAGAAGCAAATATACAATTGAGCAATAAAGTATTGAGAGTGTCAGCCGTATTGAAATCGTAGGTCTTGCCCATATCTGATGTGTATGAAATGTTTTCTTGCGTCAACTCCTTTATCGCTCTGAGGATAGTATCAGAGCTACAAGTGCGAAGTGTCGGATGAAGCGAGAGGTGGTTCATCAAATGAGTAGTGACATCCTCAATACATGAACCGCCACAGAAGTAGATACTCATAAGAGAACGGATGATTTCGCTGTACTGATAACCGAACAATCTACACCTTAGACCGAGGGTTGAGTCGATTACAGATGATAATGTGGAGTCAAATTGCTCCATGATTGAAAATAATCCCCCAAAAGGAGTGAGTCTCTCAGATTTAATTTGTATCTTCGCCATGTCTATCGTCGGATTCTCTTGTTTTTTTTGCAACACTAAGATAAGTGAAAATTCTGACATGGCAAAATCCTGAGCGACTTTTTGTTGCTCAGGTACTTAAAAAGTTTAATTTATAATAGTGTTGCGGAATTAAGGTAAATTAGAAATTTATTATATACATTTGTGCTTGGGTGCTGGTTTTGTTCGTCACCTGATATTGTAATAAACCATTTAATAAGTTTCCAGATATATGAATTATAGTCTTCCATTCTTTCGTTTGTCCGCAGTTCTTACATTTGTTTTTAATGCATTCATAATGAAAGCAGAAGCCCCTGATACGGTATTGCTTCCCCATGTTATTCAATATTGCATTTCTCATGAAGACCTTATAAACAATCGTTGGTCGGAGCTTCAGGTGGACGAACCTGCCTTTGTAAAAGATGCGAATGGTGAAAAAAAGGCGACCACGGAGCTATATTTTTTATTACAAAAGAAGTCTGTAAGAAAGGAAATTGGGAAAAAGGCGCTTGCTGTTAAATGCGATAGTACGTTTATGCTTAATTTACGGTCTCTTCGTATTGGTTTGGTAGGAGCTATGGGGCGTGATTTTGCACGGGCATATCCTTTAAAAGACGGGCGATACGTCATAACTTACTATGACGTGTCAAAAATGGGAGGGGCTTCCAGCATGGGTGTTATGGGAGGACTCATGGGGGCGACAATGATGTTGGCGGCTACTGAGAACATTCGCAGTAATTACGTTTGTTATCTTTTCACACCGGGGGTAAACAAAGTCGTGAGGATAAAGAATGATGTGTTGAAAGAGCTTCTTGTGGGGCATGATGATTTGTTTGATGAATACAGTAAAATCGACAGATATGAACGCAACTTTGAGGGCATAATTTTGCCATTACTAAAACGAGCTAATCTTTTTCGGTAAAATCCCAAACAGATGTAGGGCTAATGACTGTTTGTCGTTACCAATAGCCTCTGATGAGCTATGCTGTTAGTGTTTGATAATTGAACCGGTTTTTATGTTTTTACAAATAGTTAAAATTCCTTAATTGTTTGACGAAAAATGAAAAGTCAAACAGAAGTTTAAATAAATTAACAAATGGGAACCTTGATAATCAGTCGGTTACTCTTCCTAAGAACAAAGAACAAGAACAAGAGAAAAGAAAGACGACGATAGAAAGAAACTGAAAGCGTCGCCGCCGTCGTCGTCATTTTTTCTCAAGATGGTTTTTTATTTCCGTCGCCGTCGCCGGTTTATTTTTAGGGCGTAAAGTGCGTTGTTGGTCAGCCGGTTTGCAAAATAAATTGGAAAGGACTTGCAATCGCTTGCAAAATTTTGTATCTTTGCATAGGACAGGATAGAAAAACACATTCATGGGCTCGCATGCTATTTCACTTGGGAGAAGCGGTATAAGGCTTGGGTAAATTTGAATGTCGGGGCAAGCAAGACAATATGGCCTATATTGGCGTGCAAAATGGCTGGAACAACGGCGCAAAATGGGTGAAATAACGGCACAATATGGGTGAGGTTGCAAGTCAATATGGCCGGGATTGCGAGTAGGGACGCACGGCCCGTGCGTCCGTTCAAGGTGAAGGGAGACTTAAATGCATGGTAGTTTGAACGGACGCACGAGCCGTGCGTCCCTACATGCACATAAGCAATCAACTATTCACTCGTTTACTCGCTAACGGTCAACTGAAACAAGGAGCGGACGCACGAACCGCACGTCCCTACATGCACATAAGCAATCAACTTGTTCACCCGTTTACTTGCTAACGGTCAACTGAAACAAGAAGCGGACGCACGAACCGTGCGTCCCTACATGCATATAAGCAATCAACTTGTTCACCCGTTTACTCGCTAACTGTCAACTGAAACAAGGAGCGTACGAACGAACCACAAGTCCCTACATGCATTCGAGCCGTGTGTCCTATCAGTCATTTCACAGTGCAATATGGGCAGCTTTGGCAAGGCCCGGAAGGAGAGGAGCGCGTCACTCCACCTTGTACACGACGGCAGAGAAGCCATCGAGCCGTAGTTCGTCACCCGTGTTAGCTTGTTTCACGGCTGTCTTTCCCGTTTCGAGCAGCTTGTGCAATGTCCCTGTGTGCGGAATGACAGCCTTCGTTTTGAACCGTGCGGGGTTGATAGCGACGACAATGGTTTCGCCTTGGTTGGAACGTTGATACACAAGCGGGTAGTTCTGTCCGTCTTTGTTCAGCAATGTCCACTCGCCATTGCCACGAAGTGCCGCCTGTTGGTGGCGCAAAGCGGTCAGTCGGCGCGTGTAATGAAGCAGCGAAGCAGGGTCTTTCAGCTGTGCTTCCACCGTGATGCGTCCGTTTTCGGTATCGACGGGCAGGTAAAGTTGCGCGGGCGTGCAAGAAGAAAAGCCTGCCGTTTCGCCCTTTGTCCATTGCATGGGTGTGCGTGTGCCGGCTCGGTTGTTGCTTCCTTCCTTATTAGGCAAGTCCATTTGATACTTCATTCCGATTTCGTCGCCATAATAAATAAAGGGAACCCCGGGCATGGTCAAGAAGAAGGTCATGGCCACTTTCAGCTGTTCGGGGGTGTTGCGCGTACCGATATTGGGGCGTTGGAAATCGTGATTGGCCGTGGGCAGGGCGATATAGCCCAACGATTTGGTGGCGTTATAAGCGTGTCCGTAGTTCTCGGTGAACTCCTTCGGGCTACCTTTGCCGTCGCGGTCGAAATAGCAGAAGCGGTATTCTTTCTCATTCTCGGGCTTATAACCACGCTTTCCCCACGGCGTATCGCGCGAAAAGAACAGCGAGCCATAGCCCTTGAGGCCAAACTGCATCATAAAATCGACATTGAAACCTGCGGGAATGGCCTGTTCGGGATTGCTCCATTCAGAGATGAACACACAGTGCGGATAATGCTTGTCCTTCCACGCACGCATCTCGTTCCACAGTTTCGATACCGCCTTCTTTCCTTTATCGTTCTTAATCAAGGAAGAAGCCATGTCTACCCTGAAGCCGTCTATACCCTTGTCGAACCAAAAGGCGATGATGTTCTTCAGTTCTCTTCGCACTGCCTGCGGACCGGGTGCATCAACGGGCTGTTCCCAAGGATGAGCCGGGTCGGGATTGGCGAAACCGTAATTGAGTGCAGGCTGGCATTCAAAGAAGTTCTTTTCATAATACTTTCCACGGGGCGCATTGGCTTCGACATAACGCCCGTAAGTGCTGGACGCGGGATTTGCTGCTTGATGGCGCACAACAATCTTTTGCTGCTCTTTCGGGCTGATGCTGTCCGTCCAAATGTAATAGTCGGCATAGCGACTGTTGCGGTCGCCCGTGGAACAGTCCCTGAACCAAGGCGATTTATCACTCGTGTGGCCTGCAACAAGGTCAAGACACACCTTTATTCCACGGCGATGGGCCTCGTCTATCAGCTTAACCATATCGGTGTTGGTGCCAAAGCGCGGGTCGATTTTGTAAAAGTCAATCACGTCATAACCGCCATCGAACCAGCCCGACTCAAACACCGGGTTCAGCCAAATGGCCGTGATGCCGAGCGATTTAATATAATCGAGCTTCGAAACGATGCCCGGAAGGTCGCCTATGCCATTGCCATCGGAGTCCATATATGAGCTGGGATAAATCTGATAAAAGATGGCATTGTCCAGCCATTGCGGATTGTTTGCCACTTGTGCATGGACTGCAAAGGACATGAAAGAGGCCAATGCCGCCGCGATGATAGTTTTTTTGTTCATGTGTTAAGTGTTGTTTGTCGTAAGAAATTATTTAGGATGGTTTGCGGTTTTGGTATAGACGTTCCCGTAAGGGTCGGTTGCCCGCACGCTGATTTGCTTCCATGACTGGCTCTTTGGATAATATACGAACATATGATCGTTGTTCTCCTCAGGTTCGGCCGACGGCCGTTTCTCCCAACTGTTGCTATATTGTAAGGTTCTCACGGCTTCGGGGTCGAGCCATTTGGCGTTATTGGTCAGGGGTGTCCATGCACCATCGTCTTCTTTCAGCTCTACGGTCCAGTCGGTGTGCCAGTTGAATACGTTTACCAATACCCTTTCCATGTCGGTTACCAAGGGACGGGCGTCAAACGGCGTTTTGATCGGCTCGTTGACACGCCCCCATCGGAAGGTGGCATCTCCGGGAACATAGACCTCTATCTGATAATTTCGGTCGGTATCACTGCCCATATAATACTCGTTCGTCAGTTCGTTGCCTTCGAATTCCAGTACGGCAAAGCCGCGCGGACTACCATCATTGCAGATTTTCCCATTCCAAAAGGCACCCATCACAGCCCCAAACGTGGTCTCGCGTATGTTGGGTGCGATGGTGGTGGTGAAGTTGTTGTGGGTGTGTCCCGAAAGGATTTCGACCCGATGGTAGTCTTTCACCAAGTCGTATAAGGCCTTGTTGTTAGACACATGCGTTCCCGATGTCCTGCGCGAAGTGGGGATATGTACGCCAATGAGGATAGACTTATCCTTATCCACGTAGGCCAAATCCTTTTTAAGCCAGTCGAGTTGCTGTTGTGTAATGGTGCCACTGTAATCATTTCGGCCATGAACACCGCTGTAAAGTATGTCATCGAGGGCCACAATATGCCAATCGCCGATGTTGCACGAATAATAAGTAGGGCCGAGAGCATCGCGATATTCCTTGTCCGACTCGGTGTCGTTCTTCACCTTTTCGTTGTGGTCGTGGTTGCCTATGACTGAAAACGTGGGGACTCCCGTGCGGGTTACCTGCTCGATATAGGTGGGGTAAAGCGCCGGAACATTCCAAACAATGTCGCCCAAAGATATGCCATACACCGGACCGGACAGCGATTGGGCATACGAACTGATATTGCCCATCACCTCTTCGCGCAGTCGGCGTACGTCTTCAGCATCGCCTATTTGCACGTCGGCAAGAGTCAAGAGTTTGAATTTGGACAGCTTCGGACGCGCTTTCAAGTCGAAATTCATCTGAATGACAGCGTCGGTGAAGGTCAATGTCTTGTAAATTTTTGGCATTTTGTTCTCTACAGGTATCTCACAATCGGCTGGAACAGACACGAACACATGCTGCCTACCCACGGAACGCATTTGATATTCGCCCTTTTCGTCGGTGACAACAACATTCACTCCATCGCTCACAACAACGCCCGAACGAGGTTTTCCGTCAACAGTGACATAGCCCACAACGTTCATACCGGGTTTATGACGAATGGTCAATTCACTGTTTTCCAATCCGGAACGCACTGCCACATTATTGTCTGCACACGAGAAGAGTCCCAATAGCAGCAGGATGGCATATATATATCTTATATTCTTGTACATAGGTCAATGATATGATGAATAATTATACTGAGGTTCCCGTTTAGTATCCGGGATTCTGTTTCAACTTCTTGTTTGCTACAAAGGCCTCGGCCGGAAGAGGAAACAAGTTTTTGGTAGCATCTGAAGCGGTATGCGCCCACCAGTCTTCGGTAGACCAAAGCCCCAAGCGTATAAGGTCGGTACGCCTTCTGCCCTCGCCCAAGAACTCTATCATCCACTCGTCTGCCAAACGATAGGCATCAAAGTCATCGGGGACGGGATTGGGGTCGATATTATGATTGAAATTGCGTTTGCGAACGGTGTTAATCAGTTGGGCTGCTTCGGCTTTTTTACCGGTTCGCCAATAGCATTCAGCCAGCATGTAATAGATTTCCGTAAGGCGGATAACAGGGCAATCGGGATTCCAAAGCAGGTCGATGTCCGTTTGGTTTGGAATAGGTGCTTTTACCAATCTGATGCCCGAATCTTCTGACCCGGCAAGCATGTCGGAATGCGTTCCCTTCACGTTGATGTAGTCGTGGAAAATC
Organism: Segatella maculosa DSM 19339 = JCM 15638; assembly: GCF_000382385.1. Classification (GTDB taxonomy): domain Bacteria; phylum Bacteroidota; class Bacteroidia; order Bacteroidales; family Bacteroidaceae; genus Prevotella; species Prevotella maculosa. The sequence goes on from NZ_KB908334.1 coordinate 7,168, forward strand.
AAAGGCTGTCCCGATTTGTCGGTCACGCCCACCACATGCTGTCCTGTTTGCGGATTGGTCTGGTCACCTACGCAAAACATTCCGCGATAACGTTTACCTCCTAAGTAGACATAAGGTTGCTTACGCAGGTCGGCATCGTTGAATTTCTCGTAAGTGTTACCCAACTTCCAGCGTGTGTACACTCCCGAATGGGCGTTCTCGCGCGATGGTGTCAGACAGAAACCGTTGAAGCAAGACGCAGGGAATGACACGTTGAAGTAGACTCGTGAATTACCATGGTAGAAGTAGCGGTAATACCAATTCCACTCCACCTTCGAGTTCTCTGAAGGTACGTTCCAAATGGCTTCGGGCGATTTATCGTTATCAAAGCCGTGTGGTCCATACCAAGTGTTGTCTAATGCGTATGTGCCGTAAGTTCCTGCAAGCAAGTCCTTACAAATTTTCGCACAAGCCTCGAAGTGCTCTTCACCTATGTAGCTTTTGGCGTTGAAATATAGCTGGGCCAGCATCGCAGCTGCAGCACCTTGCTTGATGTAACCATCTTGGCTTTGATTTAGCGATGTTCGCTTAGTGAGGTGCGGAATGGCCTTTTGCAGAAGTTGCTCTATATATTCGAAGGTTTGCTTGGCCGTCGAGCGCCCCACAACGCCATCGTTCACCGAGCGATAAATGGGCATTCCTCCAAAGTAGTCGAGTCCGCGCATGTAGAAATAAGCGATGATGGCATTAAGCTGATTGAGCTGGTCTTGTTTTGCCTGTTCGTTCATACCGATAGCCGTGTAGTTTACTGCGCTAAGGTCCTCATAGGCCTCGAGTGCACGGGCTATTCCACCCACAGTTCCATTATAGGTGTTGGTGATGAAACGGTCGGTTGGTGCCCACGTATGTTCTTGTAAACGAATGTATTCTCCGTTATTGTAGAAATCACTGCCACGAGTCGGGCACGTCATTTCATCAGATGTCAACTCCTGCAGATACCATCTGTCGGCCCCTATATACCATTTCCAGTGCGTAAAGGGGCGAGAAAGGATGGCGTATGTATTCTCTGGGCGCGTGATAAAGGTATCCGGAGTCACGCTGGAATAGAATTTCTCGCTCAGGTCGCATGCGCTGAGCAAGGAAGAGCAGATGATGATAAGGATACTTTTTGCTTTCATATTCGATATATAAAAAGAAGTTAGAATGTTAACTGCATGCCAAGCGTGCAATGAATGGTTTGCGGATAGGTGGTGTACGAACTACGTACGTATTCAAAACCAGGGAAAAGACCGTTGATGTTCACCTCCGGATTGTAGCCGTTATAGTTGGTGAAGCAAGCCACATCGCGCAATGTGAGATAAAAACGCGCACGCGATACATACTTATTAAATTTCGAAGCTTTGAGCGTATAGCCCAAAGTGATGGCATCAATCTTTAAGAACGTACCGTCTGAGAGGAAATAGTCTGACGTAATACGTGTGTCGTTGATTTCCTTATTGTCAGTGTAGGCTATGCGCAGCACGTTATCAGACGATGCACTCTTTAATCCATGATAGAGATTGAGCTGACTAAACACGTCGAACTTTATCCACGAACGCAACGATATTCCAAAATCGAAAGCACCATAAGTAAAATTATTGTCCCAAGAGAGTATCAATTTCGGAATGGCATTGCCCACATAATGCTTGTTGACATCAACCAGATTATTCACGCCACCATTGCGTGCCGGAACCACATTACCGTCTTTGTCGTAGATAAGCCACTTCCCGTTTGCATCCAAACCGGCATATTTGAAGAGCCAAAACTGGCCTATCCGCGCATTGTTCACTATCTTTGAGGCATAGCCCATCGACTGCGGGAAAGCATCGCCATAGAGATAAGACTCCGAGTCGCCAAGGTTCTTAATCCTCGTGGTGTTATGTGATGCACGGATTGTTGATGTCCAATTGAACTTTTTACCGACAAACACATTGCCGGAGAGTTCGGCTTCCCAGCCCGTATTGATGAGCGTGCCTACGTTTTTCATAATCGTTGGATAGACCATTGGCGGCATCGATGCGGGAACTTCAAAGAGCATGTCATCAACACGACGATGATAGTAATCGAATTTTCCGTAGATGCGATTGCCAAACAGAGAGAAATCGAGTCCCACGTCAAACTCTTTCTTTTCTTCCCATTTCAGATCGGGGTTGATGTTACGTGTAGAACCGTAGCCCGGTTGCCATATCCCGTTTGTGGGCCATAGGTCATTACTCTTATAAGTACGGACAGTATAGCCGTTTCCAAAGTCATTATTGCCCGTCACACCATAACCAACCCTTAGCTTTAAGTCGTTTATAAATGCTATATTTTGCATGAATTTCTCCTTGCTGATGCGCCAACCGGCCGACACAGACCAGAAGTTTCCCCATCTGTTATTCTTGCCAAACCTCGAACTTCCTTCACGTCGATAGCTCAGGGTTGCCATATAAAGGTCGTTATAACCATAATTGGCACGACCGAAGAACGACAGCAATCGCTCGCGAGGTTGCTTATGCGACCCCATACTTGCATAGCCATCGCTGAGATCAGTACCGGCACTCATATCCCAAGGACCAATACCGTCGACCGTGAAGTTAGCGTTACTCATACTGAAGCTCTCACCGTTCGTTTCATAAAAGCTCCATCCTAATACACCGTCAACACGATGTGTGTTGTTGAACTCATGAATATACGAAGCATAGCTTTCGAAGGTTTTGTTCCACGTTTTAGAAAAAGAATGATCGGCCTTGCCACGCTTATTCGAAGTGATACTCCAGAGATGGTCTTGTGAATAATAGTTATAACTTTGGTATTCGCGCTGGTCTATGGCCATTGTTCCTTGCACAGAAAGACCTTCAAGGAGGTTAATCTTAAGGGTTGCATCGCCCAACAGCCACTTGTCTGTTCCCTTATAGTCTTGCAATTCTATATCGGCAACAGGATTCCATGTCGTACCGGAGAAACCAAGAGTGTTGACATTGTACTTCGTAGGACGATTAGGATCCATCAAAGGTATCGTCGGATTAAGCATAAGGGCTTCTTGAAAAGAGTTAGAACTGTTACGTCTGTCACGGTCGGTTTGCCGTACTTGTAACTTCATTGTCAGTTCGGCTTTACCATCAAACAACCGGTATCGACCGTTCAATCGTGCCGAATAATCGGTGCGGCCATCACCAATCACAATGCCTTTCATGTCTTGATACATCAGTGAAGAATAGAGTTGCAATGCCTTGTTGCCACCACTTGCAGTCAAAGTATGTCGTTGCGAGAAAGGTGTATCACGTGTAAGCGACTTATACCAATCGGTATCGTAGCCATAGTCTTGCCCCAGACCATACTCTATATACTCTTTAGACGACAGCATATCAAGATGCTTGCGCACGCCTTCTACCGACAATTCACTATTGTATGTTACCTTCACCTTGCCTTCTTGGGCTTGCTTCGTGGTGACGAGTATCACACCAGCTGCAGCGCGCGTACCATAAATGGCACCTGCCGAAGCATCTTTCAATACATCGATTGATTCAACATCTTCTTGATTAATGGCCCGAAGGTCTCCGCCAGGAATACCGTCAATAATCACCAACGGACCTTTCCCTGCATTGACCGAAGCTACGCCACGTAACTGATAACCATTGGAGGCATTCGGACTGGCACTGCCCGATATGGTGAGTCCGGACACTTTCCCTTGCAAGGCTGTGGCAATGGTAGAGCCGCCTAAACCCGAGATAAGGTTATCTCCTTTGATGGATGTGATAGAAGAAGTAACGCGTTTCTTCTCCATGGTACCATAACCCACCACAACAACATCCTTCAACATCTTGGCATCTTCCACCAATATCACCTTGAACGAACGCTTTTTCTCAACTTTAAACGTTTGGGATGCAAAGCCGACATAACTTACTTGAAACTTGCCTTTATCGTCTATTTCCATACTGAAAAGGCCGTCTACGTTGGTTGTAACACCATTTGTCGTGCCCATTTCCACAACCGACGCACCCATGATAGGCTCTCCTTTCTCGTCGGTCACGGTCCCAGAGACTTTCACGCGGTCGGCAAATGCATTTATAGATAACAGGCATAGCCACACGATACATATTATTTTATGGAGGCTCACCGTTTGAATTGTTTTATATTTTGCCATAGTTTTCTTATCCATTTATGTTTACGCGAGTCAGTTTGATGTTATCCAAGAACCAACGGTGATAGCCCGAAGTCTTCCATTGCGTAGAACGAATGATTATTTTCGTATTTGCCGTGACTCCTTTGATAGTCACTTTGTGGCTATTCCATTGCCAATTCTTCGTTTTATCAGCATTGTTTATGGGTGCGAACGCAGCACTCAACAAGGGCGTTTCGCCACCAACGACCCTACCGTCGCCTTCTATCTCTACGGTAACGGTAACGTTATCGGTACCGTTTTTAGCAATATCGAAAGACAGTTCTACGTTTGCCATCTTGCCCGTTGCTATCGAAGAAAGCGGATTATGGAGCATAACGCCCGTCTGATTATTCTTTCTGCCCATCTTGATATATCCATCGGCTGCATACAAACAATTACCAGCCGGGTTAACATCATTGAGCTTTTTCTCGAATTCGGCTTTTACCGCAGTGAACTCCGCCCCATGAACAGGAATGGTCTTAGACTGAGAGCCGTTCACGCTTCCCACTTGGTCTTGACATAAATTGGGATATAACAGAGCCACTTGATGTGCCCAATCGAAACTTTCCTGAAAGTAAACATGTCCCACAGGCTTATCGTCGGGTTGCAACCCTTGTTCTCCGTCTTGCGACAATGCAATGGTTTCCTCCACACCATGTGCCGAGACCAATATCACTTCGCCATTACGCGGCTTCCCTGAATTGGCAGTTGCCGTTATGCGCATTACCGTATTCCCTGCCAGACCCTGCGTGGGCGAACAGGTAATCCACGTTGGCTTCGCTTTCACCGTCCATGCTTCCACTGCCAAAATGTTGATAACAGGTTGCATGCCATCAATGGTTGTGATGCCTGCTTTTGCCAATTGCAACGACGTTGCAGAAAGCTTCAAAGCCTCAGCTCCCTGCGTAACCCGCACCTTCTGCGATATCTCGCCGGCCTGAATCACAATCGTAGCCGTGCGTTGTGCCTTGGTCAAGTTAGCTTCTACGGTGAGTGTAATCTCCGCTTCGCCTGCTTCGCCCTCCATTATTGATGGAGTTATCCAGCGTTCTTGCTCTGTTAGCACCATCTTCCATGGATAATTGCTTTTCAGTTTCAACACGGGCGACACACCCTTATCGGTCAGCCCCAAAATGTTTAACGAAAATTCTTGGGGCGTTAGCTGCAGGTTCTCCTTCAGACGATGCTGGAATACCGAAACTTGTGCGGGCTTGCCGTTGGCTAATTCCAATTCAATGTAGCCCACTCTGTCATGTCCGGTTAGGTTCTTGGTCCCGGTAACGCTAATCGTTATACGCCCCCTACTGCCTTGGGCATGACTGACCTGCACCCAATCGGGCTTCGAAACGATTTGCCAATTGTCGTTGGCTCCCAATTCGAACATACCCGGTTGCCCTGCCTTTGTCAAACCATCGTACTGCAATTCGATATCGCTTTCTGAAGCCGAGATGAATGCATCCATATTCGTTTCAGACGAACAACCCGACCATACGCTAACCAACAGAGCCAAGCAACCATGCAATATGGCGTATTTTATATGCTGTGTTTTCTTCATTTGGTGTTCTAATTTAAGCTTTACTTTTTGAATTCTTTCAATTTTATGTCGTCAAGAAACCAACGGCAATATTTGTTTTTACCACCTCCTGCCGTATGAATGGCAAGCCGTGTCGTCGCACTGAGCCCATAGACTTTCACTTCCATTGGGTTCCAAGCCCACGTGTTGTTGGGATACATCACTTCACTACACTTCACATTGGGGTCGTCGGCCGAAAGAGAGCCTGCACCTTCCGTTATTTCCACGACGAGAGGAACGATATCCGGGCCACCGCCATCGGAACAAGTGGCAAACGTGAGTGAGGCATTGGCCGTATCGGTCATGGATAAGGCCGGTAGAACGACACCACTGTCATAATATCCGTTCGAATTGAAGTGAATGTAATGTGCATAAGCGCTGATGCAATTCTTTGCCACATTCCAATCGGTTAATCCTGTGGCGGCCCATACGGCTTTCAGCTTTTCATCGGTTACACTTGTACGATTGCTATTGCCTGCCCCGGCCGCAACGGGGTCGGAGTTAGGTTTCGCAAAGGGCTTGGCCCAGTCGAAGTTCTCTGAATAAAAGGTACGCAACTTGGCTTCCTCGGCCGGATCTTGAAGGGTCTGCCTCACCATAACCGTTTCTTGTAATCCATGACTTTCTACTGTGAAGTTCCCAACACGAATGCTGTTGCTCTGATTTTCATCGGCCACAATGGTCACAATGGCCCATCCTGCACCTTGCGGCTTGTCTACACGCAACCACGTTTGGTTACTCGTGATGCCATAACCCTTGTTGGCCGTCACTTGAAAGGTGGCTTGACTGCCATCGGCAAGTGTTCCGGTCTTGTCTATCTCTATTACTGCAGGCGTAACTTTAAGCCTTGGCACGGCTTCGTCGGCCTTATCGTCCATGCTACAAGCAATGATGGACAAGCCACACAACAATAACACACCCTGTCGTGCAAGTGTAGACACATGACGTGTTGGACTTGAACACACAAAGGCTACCTTTTTCGTTTTCCAGTTTTTCATCTCATTATTTTTAGGTTTTAAACGATCAATAGCTTGTTTGCCGCTTCATATCCGAAAGCGACATACAAAGATGGTAAAAAAACAGCGGTCTTAAAACCCCTTATCCATAAAAAGTAAACACATAACGATGCTGAAAAGCAACAACCCTTTTATATTCAAGCTTTTATAAAAAGCCATCATTGTTAAAAATATAAATGCCATATAAATGCCAACCGGGGCAATTTGGCCTACATCCTACCTATTTCTCGCAGGCGTTGTGCAAACAATTCCTTATCAATAAGCGTAGCAGCACGAAACCTTGCGCGGTAATTATAGATGGTATGGATAGAGCAATGCAAGAACTCGGCTATCTTTCTGCTGTCGTCAATGCCCAATCGTATGAGTGCAAATATGCGCAGTTCGGTTGTCAATCGGTCTTTGTCTTTTCTGAAAACACGGGCTTCGGGCACGAGCATCGCATTGAACTCGTCGATAAAACGAGGGAAAAGTGAAAGGAAAGTGGCGTCGAACTGAGCATAAAGTTCGTTCAGTTCGCGGGTTTTAAGCTCGGTTGTCCGGGTTTGTTCGTACAGTTCTTTCTGTTTACCGTTCTTCAATTGGCGGTTCACCTCCTGCCGGAACTTATCCAACTTGTTCACATATGTGTTGCAACTATTCAGGAAACGGCCGATATACTCCTCTTTAATGCGATTGGCATCGTTCAGACTTTGGTTGGCAGTTTGCAGGCTTGCATTGAGCTGATGTAGCCGTTTTTTTTGCCGATAAAGATAGAAAAACAGCAAAAGAAGCAATAAGAACAACACGCCCATGGCACATAATGCCATGCTGAGGTAGGTGTTAGACCTTCGTATCTGCTGCTGATAGTTGCTGTCGATCATTGACAAGAGGGGCGAAAAGGTCCACGTTCGTCTACGAGTGTTGAAGTGTTTGTTGCATTGCCATGCAAAATGTACGTATCGAAACGACCGCTCTTTTTCGCCTTTCTTTTGCAGATAACGCGACAAGAACAGCAACGAGGCTTGGTCCATCACACCATTGCGCACATCAATAATGGCCGACTTGATGAGGCACGGGATGGCTTCGGCCTCGCGATGGGTTTGATGGTATATCTGATAACGGTAGAAATAAACGATGGCAACCTGATGCGAGCTTGCAGGTATGGCCTTCAACCAAGCGTTGTTCAGGCGCAGTGCCCGTGCAAAGTCGCCCGCTCCGATAGCCATTTTCTCTTCAGTCATTCGGTAATCATCGTCGTTTGGTGTTCCGTATGCAAACAACGCGTCGCGATGGCTGTGTGCCTTTTCGGAATAAATCCGTTTAGTATCGGCCAAATTCGAATGGTTTGCCATCTCTTCGTAGGCAAAATAGCAGGCTTTGTGGTAGTGATAGCGTTCTTTGGGCGTGCGAACCGATAGCGGAGGTATATCGTTGAGCAACGTAATGGCCTCTGCATAATAGCCCACACGGGCGCAACACTCGGCGATAAGTTCGTTACACAGACTTGCACGGGCTATGTCTCCGCCCTTCGAAGCAATAGCCATACATCGCCTGAGATAATGAATGGCCGAGTCGTTCTGATAGGCCTTGTTCTCTGCGTACAGTGCAAAGGCTGCTGCATACTGCTGTTCGGGGCGTCGTGCCCGATGATATGCGTCGCGCAGCCGCTGCAACTTGCGTTCTTTGGCAGCGACAACAGAAGGCGACTCGGCTATGGCTTGGTCGAGTTCGCGATACAATTGCGAAAGATTGTCTGCCCTTCCGCCCGCGCAAAGGGCAAGAAGCAGCAGCATAAAGAATATTCTATACGTTATGAATGTCATGGGTAAAGGAGCATACATGGGGAATTATGGCCTCAACACCGGCAATATCAGCTTCGAAGCATGCGTGGCATCATGGAAGATACGCACTGTCGTCGGCACGAAATCGCCCAGCCTGCAGCGATAGATATTCACGAACTGCTGCGGATTACGGTCGGCCAAGGGGAACCACGAGCTTTGTATTTGCACCATGATGCGGTGACCTTTCGGGAATGTATGTGCCACATCAGCCAGCGAGAACCTGACACGTGCCATCTTATTTGGCACAAAAGGCTCGGGCTTTGTGAAGCTGTTGCGATAGCGTCCACGCATGATGTCGCCCCTGACGAGCATCTCATAGCCCGCTTGTTTGTTGTCTTCGTCGGGAAACACGTCAATCAGCTTGACAATATAGTCGGCATCGGTGGTCGATATGCTGGTACTTAGGTCTATTTCTATCGGTCCGCACAGGGTCAAAGCTTCTGTCAAGGACGGCGTGGAGAAGCAAATCACGTCGTTGCGACGCGACGCGAAACGCTGGTCTTCCACCATATAGGCGGCATCTCTGTTCCTATCAATCCGATTGGTATAAGGAACGGGGTGCGCAGGGTCCGACAGATACTGGGTGTACGACAGCTTTTCGCGTGGCTTTTCAAAGCGCAATGCACCGCCTTTGTGCAGATATATCGGCGTGAGAACAGTCTTCTCGGCAGGCAGTTTGGCAAAGGTGCGCCAACTGTTCTCACCGGTAAAGAACAGCGTTACGGGCGGAAAGTCTATCGTTCCCACATGGTCGAGGTAGTAATCGAAGAAGCGCTGCTGCATGGAGCGGAACCGTTCGCTCAGGTCTTCATGACCAAACGACATCTCTCCCAGCCTGTTTGCCCCCTTGGCATGCCAGCCTCCGTGCCTCCAAGGCCCAATCAACAAGTATAGCGGGGCCTTTTGGCGTGTGGCCAAAGCCTTATAGCTGCTCCATGTGCCGTAAAGGTTTTCGGCATCAAACAGTCCGCCGACCACCATCACGGGTATATCGATTGCCTTGTATGCTTGGATTGGACTCCTCTGCTGCCACCATTCATCGTAATCGGGGTGCTCGAGCATGGCATTCCAAAAGGGCAACGAGTCGCGTTGCAAGGCCGACAGCCCGCCAATGGTTGCCGTGCGGAGAAAAAACGAATACTCATCGGTGAAATAATAGGGTTTCAAGCCCTCCACTTTCAGTGAAGGTTTGGGGCGATAACGCCCGAATCCCCAAAGAAAACGAAAGGCATCCGTCAGCATCAGCGCCCCGTTATGGTGCACATCGTCGCCCATGAACCAGTCACCGATGGGTGCTTCGGGACACACGGCCTTGATGGCCGGATGCTTACAAAGGGCGGCCGTGAGCGCATAATAGCCCAAATAGGAATTGCCCGTGAGCCCTATCGAACCGTTATTCCATGTGTTTTTGACCAACCACTCGGCCGTATCGTAGGCGTCGGTGACATCGTTGGCACGCTCTCCGGGCTGCAACACCACCGGACGCACATTCTCGTATTCGCCCTCGCTCATGTATCTTCCGCGCACATCTTGCTGAACGATGATGTATTGCCGGGCCACATAATGTGCCAATTCCCCCTCGATTGCCCCGCTGAAAGACTCTCCATAGGGTCTGCAACCATAGGGTGTGCGAAACATGAGTATAGGGTGTCGCCGCGAGTTGTCCTTTGGTTCATACACGGCCGTGTAGAGTTTCGCGCCGTCGCGCATGGAAATCATCACCTCGCGCTTGGTATATGTCTCGGCAACCTGCCCTTTCACATGAAGCGTCATGCTTAGCATTGCGAAACATAACGCGGTGTATCTCAATGAAATCCGTTTCACTTTCATTATTTTATGCTTTCAATCGATGCAAAAATACAAAAAAACAAACATATAAAGAAATTCCCCAAGCGGGATTATAGCAGTCAATGCGAATTCATCTGCATGGACCATGCGTTTCAACCTTAGCCATTTTGCCTTGCAATATGGCTGGAATTGAGATATGAGCGACAGACATAGCGGGGTAGGGACGTACGGTTCGTGCGTCCGTTCCGGGTGAATGCCAAGTGAATGTGTACAGCTGTTTGAGCGGATGCACGAGCCGTGCGTTCCTACATTCGTTCAAATGGTTTTTGTGTTTTTCCTATTGATAATCAACAACTTGTACTTTGTATTCCAATCTCAGCCATATTACGTGCTAATCTCAGCCATTTTACCGTGCAATATGGCTGAGGTTGCATGGTGAAATGGCTGAGATAGGCCGGCGATGTGATGCGTCTTGCGGCACAGAACGGAAAAAGGAGGGGCTATATGACCCCTCCCTGCATGCAAAGGTTGCGGATTTCGCAATCTGTTGCACATTGACATGAAAAGTATTTACTGCTTTCCTTTGATTGCCGTCACGCTAATGGCACCCAACAGCAGGCAAGCGGCAGCCACAAACATCATGTTGGTCTGGTTCGAACCTACCAATGTGAGAATGCTACCACCGCAGATTGCCGCGATGATTTGGGGCATACAGATGGTTCCGTTGAACAATCCAAGGTAGGCACCCATGTGCCCATAGCCCTGAAGGGCATTGGTAACGAAGGTGAAAGGCATGGCCAACATGGCCGCCCAAGCGCAACCGATGAGCACGAAAGCAATGAACTGAACATACGGATGACTGATGAACGGCACCAAGGCGAAGCCGATTCCGCCGAGCACAAGGCTCAAACCATAACCCAATTTCCGGTTTTTGAACTGCGGAAGCACCATAGCCCAGATTACACTTCCGATGGCTTGGACGGCATAAAGAATGCCGACCCAGTTTCCGGCCACCTGATATGCCTTGGTGGATGTGGCTTCGGGCGACATCATGTCAACGCCCCAACAAGTGTCGGCAATGGCTCCGTTGGTGTAGGTCCACATATACATGAAGGCAGCCCAACAGAAGAACTGCACCAATCCCACGCGCCAGAAGGTGGTAGGTGCCTTTTTCAACAGGGTAATCCAGTTGCTTTTCTCCTCCAATTCGGGCTCTTCGGCCTCGTCAACGCTGTTGTATTGAGCGTATTCCTCGGGGTTCCACTCCTTCACTTTGACCGTGGTATAGAGCACACATAGTATCAATATGGCCGCTCCGATATAGAAAGACCAAATCACGGAGTCTGGAACAACGCCCGGAGCTGCCGTGATTGCCACGCCAATGGCAGTGAAGAAGTAGGGGAAAACGAAGCCCGCTACACTGCCGGCATTGCAAAGAAAGCTCTGAATACTGTAGGCCAAGGCCTTTTGTTTTTCGTTGACCATGTCGCCGACAAGCATCTTAAAGGGTTGCATGGCCATGTTGATGCTGGTGTCAAGGAACATCAGTGAGACCAGACCAAAGGTCATTGCGGCACTCAATCCCAGTCCGAATGAACCGGCATTTGGCAGCAGACACATCACGAGTACGGCGATAGCGGCTCCTATGAACAAATAAGGTATGCGGCGACCGAAGCGACACCACGTCTTGTCGCTCAGTGTTCCGACCACGGGTTGCACGAGAATACCCATCAACGGTGGCAGAATCCAGAAGTAACTCAGACTGTGTGGGTCGGCACCGAGCGTGGCAAAGATGCGCGAAATGTTTGCACTTTGCAGGGCGTAGGCTATCTGTACGCCGAAAAAACCGAAGCTGAGGTTCCACAATCCCCAGAACTTCATGTCGGGTTTTTGTTTACTTTGAACGTTGAACATTGGTGTTTGAACTTTGAAGATTGATGTTTGAACTTTTATTCGCTTTGAACTTTGAACATTGACCTTTATGACATGTTGTCTTTGTTTTTAGATTTGTATATTTCCTTTCCATATTTTTATTCCTTTCTTTTGTTCAAGTCATATCATAAGGTTCAATGTTCAAAGGTCAAACTTCAAAGATTAAAGGTCAAGATTCAAAGTCATCGCGTTGTTCCCCTCACGATCAGGCGAGTTCTTACCACGCGTTTTTCGACTTTGTCTGAAGGAATCGAGCCTTCAACCTGACCAATCAAGATGTTCGCGGCCTCCTCTCCAACGACGAAACCGCGCTGCTCTACGGTCGTAAGCATGGGGTCGCAGGCTATCGCCCTCTCCCCGTTTGTAAAGCCACAGATGCTGATATCCCGCGGAACATCGAAGCCCATGCGCTTCGCTGTGTAGAGGATTCCGATGGCTGTATCGTCATTCACGGCGAAGAAAGCATCTGGATGGTCGCCCTCGTTCAGCAATTCGGGCGTGATTTGTTCGGCATCTGCACGGTTGTCACAGTGTTTGATGAACCGCTCTTCGGGCTTTAATCCGTTGTTCACCAAGGCATCATGATAGCCGTTATAACGGTTTTTCGTAATCTCGAGCTTCATGGGAGTGCCGTAGAAAGCTATCTTTTTGCACCCCGTTCCAATGAGATGGTTCACCGCAGTGTAGGCACCCATGTAGTCATCTACAACCACTCTGCTGCAATTAATGCCTGTGCAAATGCGGTCATAGAACACAACTGGCACGCCACGATCCATGAGATTGCTGAAGTGTTCGTACTTGGTTGTGTTCTTGGCTTGCGAAACAATGATGCCACAAGCTTTGTTCTCAGAGAACGATTTGCATATTTCCACCTCGCGTTCATACCTTTCATTGCTCTGTGCCACCATGATTCTGTATCCCCGGGCAGATGCTTCTTCTTCGATACCGCTAAGGATTGAGGAGAAATAAAAATGCGTTAACTGAGGTATAATGACTCCGATAAGCTTCACAGGTTTCGTGCGACTGTTGCGCAAACTCTCTGCAATGACGTTGGGAAAGAAGTTATGTTCTTGTGCAAAAGCCTTGATTCTTGTGCGCTTTTCCATGCTGATGCGCGGACTGTCTTTGAGCGCACGAGACACCGTAGCTACAGAAACGCCAAGCTCCCGAGCTATGTCTTTCATTGTTATAGGCGCAGATTCTTTCATGGTTCACGTCAGTTATGCAGCAAAGATATGCAAAACTACTAAATTTTATTTTAGAAAACAACATTTAATTTGCAAAAGATTGCGCAAACGTTTGCATTTATTAAAGAGCAGATTTAACGTTAAAATATTACAACGTAAGGTGAAGTGAACTACTTTTGTAGCATCAACCTTGGTGCAATATAGCATGGCATGAACACGAAAACCTAAGCAAATACGACACAAAAGGGTTGACCTAAATGACGAAAACTGAACCAATATATTAACGTTAACTTAACAATCAAAGCAAATGATGAAGCAGGTAAAATTCAAATTGCCGCTAAGGGGCTGGGCCATCGCTGGTGGTTTGTTCCTTTCGGCAGCGGTCTTTGCACAGTCAGGAACTGTCAAAGGTCATGTCAAAGATGCTTCCGGAGAGCCTATCATCGGTGCCACGATCATGGCAAATGGTAAGCCTGTGGGCGTGACCGACCTCGATGGAAACTACACAATCAATGTTCCTAAAGGCACAGAAATCACAGTTACCTATGTAGGAATGGCTCCTAAGAAAGTGACTGCGGCTGAAAACCTTACGATAACTCTCGAAGATGACAACAAAACCTTGAACGAAGTGGTGGTCATCGGCTATGGTGTTGCGAAGAAATCAGACCTGACCGGCTCTGTGTCGGCATTGAAACCCGACAGCAAGAACAAGGGCCTCGTGGTGAACCCGCAGGACATGATCTCGGGAAAAGTGGCCGGTGTGAGCGTCACCAGCAATGACGGAACGCCCGGTGGAGCAGCAACGATGCGCATTCGTGGCGGCTCTTCGCTGAATGCTTCCAACGATCCGTTGATTGTTATCGACAATGTTCCTATTGATAATACGGGTGTGAAGGGTGTCTCGAATATCCTTTCAAGCATCAACCCGCAGGACATTGAGAGCTTCAATGTGCTGAAAGACGCATCGGCAACGGCCATCTATGGTTCGCGTGGCTCGAATGGTGTTATCATTATCACCACGAAAAGGGGGCGGAAAGGGCAGGCTCCGCAGGTTTCCTACAGCGGGAACTTCACCTTGAGCACCCATAAGAAGACCTTAGACGTGATGGAAGCCGATGAATACCGCACGTTTGTGCGCAATCTATTCGGCGAAAACAGCGACCCATATAAGGCGCTTGGCACGGCAAACACCGATTGGCAAAAGGAGATTTTGCGCACCGGTTTGGGCCATGACCACAATGTCACGGTGTCAGGTTCGGCCTTTGACGTGCCCTATCGCGTGTCGGTTGGCTACACCAAGCAGCAAGGTATCGTTAAGACATCAAGTTTTGAACGTGTCACAGGAGCCGTAAACCTGAACCCGTCTTTCCTGAATGACCACCTGACATTGAACCTTAATGGTAAGGGAATGTATGCCCATAGCGTGTTTGCCGACAAGGCTGCCATCTCCAACGCGGTCAGAATGGATCCGACGCAAGACCCTTATCGCTACACATCAGCCTATCATCGTGCGCTATTTGGCAACGATATGGCAAAGACATTGAATAACTTCGGTGGCTATTTCGAGTGGACAACGAGTGGAATCGACGACGATAAAGATGCTTGGCCATTCTCTTTCAACAGTACCGGCCAGCTGATGAACCCGCTTGCCGTGCTGAATACGCGCCGAGAAAGTGCTTATAGCCGCGAGTTTATCGGTAGCGCTGACATTGATTATAAGGTACATGGCTTCGAAGACTTGCACTTGCATGCCACCTTAGGAGCCGACGTTGCAAAGGGAACACAGCACAGAAACGCTTCTCCGGCATCGCCTCAATTCATCTATTACGGTAGTTATGGCTATGAAACTATCTTGAAGCGCAACCTCTCTTTGAGCATGTATGCCCAATATTTCCATGATTTTAACGATAAACTCAAGAACCATTTCGACATCATGGGCGGCTATGAGTGGCAGCATTTCTATAATACCAAAGACAACGATTACATCGGTTACTACTCATCGACCATCACAACGAACGATAAGAACGGTAAACCACTGCGCAATACTGCCCGTCCTCACACGCCTTATGAGTTTGCAACAGAGAACTATCTGGTGTCTTTCTTCGGCAGAGCCAACTGGAGTTTGATGGATCGTTACTACATAACGGCCACCGTTCGCGATGATGGTTCGTCGCGATTCAAAGACCATTGGTCCGTATTCCCGTCGTTTGCGTTTGCATGGAAGGTCAATCAAGAGAATTGGTTGAAGCCGGCAAGCTGGCTGTCCGACCTTAAATTGCGATTGGGTTGGGGTAAAACCGGTCAGCAAGATGTAAAGAGTGACTATGCTTGGATACCCACTTACTCGATCAATACGGGCACAGATAGCTTCTATCCGTTGGTGGGTGACGGTACTCTTTACCGTCCAAATAACTTCACACCCGACCTGAAATGGGAGACAACCACAACGTATAACGTCGGCATTGACTGGGGCATTATGGACCAAAGGCTAAGCGGTACGTTGGATTGGTACTACAGAAAGACGACCGATTTGCTGAACTATGCCCCCGTGATGGTGCTGTCTTCCTTCCGAAATCAGGCTTGGCAGAACATCGGCGACCTGTCGAATACGGGCTTCGAAGCCACGGTTAGCTGGAAAGCCATACAGACAAAGGACTGGTTTTGGACCTTGGATTACAACCTAACTTACAACAAGAACAAGATAACCAACCTGTCCGGAGTGAGCAGCGACGGCTCTCCTGTGCCCAATACCGACATAAAAATAGGTACGGACAAGAACCTTGAATACAATCAAGTGGGCCATCCGGCCAACTCATTCTATGTCTATCAGCAGGTGTATGACAAGAACGGGAACCCCATCGAGGGCGCAGTTGTCGACCGAAACCGTGACGGAAAAATCACCGATGCCGACAGATACTTCTACAAGAGCCCTGCGGCTCCGGTCATCATGGGCTTGTCTTCACGCCTTGAATACAAGAGATGGGACCTCGGCTTCGGTCTGCGTGCCAGCATCGGAAACTATGTTTACAACGGCGTTGCACAGAGTTTCAAGAATGTAAGCGCCAATGGTATCTGGTCACAAAGCCGATTGGTCAACACAACTTCGGCTGCTGTGGCACGCGGTTTCATCACCGACGACACCAAAAACACCGTTACCGACTACTGGGTGAAGAATGCAAGCTTCCTGAAATGCGATAATATCACCCTTGGATATAGCTTCAACCTCTTTAAGACAGGCAGCTACAAAGGCATCAACGGCCGTCTTTATGCTACGGCAAGCAATGTCTTCACCATAACCAAGTACGACGGACTGGATCCCGAAGTCTATAATGGCTATGATGATAACATGTATCCGCGTGCTTTCTCAATGATTTTCGGTGTCAACCTGAACTTCTAACCCTAAAAATAAAGTCATGAATAAATATCTTAAACATATCATTCCCTCGGCAATCCTGTTGCTTTCGTCAGGGATAACGGTCTCTTGTGTGGGCGATTTGGACGTTACTCCCATCGATCCCAACGTCAAACCGGAAGTGAGTGCAGCCGCACTTTTCAATAAATGTTATGCAAATCTCGGTGTTGCAGGCAATGGCGGAGCCAACGGAGACTGTGATATCGATGGCTTAGATGGCGGTACCACCGGGTTTATCCGGCAGATGTGGAACTCCAATGAGCTGACGACCGACGAGGCAATGTGCCACTGGAGCGATGCCGGTGTCGAGCAATTCGACTATAATACCTATGATGCCAGCCACCCGATGCTCAATGGTTACTTCGCACGTTTAACCACCGGAATCACCTATTGCAACGACTATCTGGCCAAAGAAAGCGATTATAATGCTGCCATGACAGCCGAAATACGCTTTGTCCGCGCCTTGGAATACTATCTGTTGATGGATGCTTTCGGGAATATTCCATTTGCCGAAACCCTCACAACGCCTACGATGAAGACGCGTGCAGAGGCTTACGACTGGATAGTTAAGGAACTCCTTGCTATCGAACCGGCCCTTTCGGCCGCACAACCCAAGAAGTCTTCCGACGCTAACTACGGGCGGGTTGACAAGGCTGCAGCGTGGATGCTGCTCGCACGGCTATACTTGAACGCTCAAGTTTACACCGGAACGCCGCAATGGGCCAAGGCTGCCGAGTATGCAAAGAAGGTGATGGACTCTCCTTATCGGCTCAACACGGTTGGCAAAAACGGCTGGAGTGCCTATCAAATGCTGTTCATGGGCGACAATGGAGAGACTGATGCAGCCTATGAAAGCATCTTCTCTGTCCTGCAAGACGGTCTGACCACCACCTCATGGGGCACGACAACCTTCCTGACGGCGTCTGCTTTCGATGACAATATGCACGCCAATCGCCACGACGCAAGTGCTGTTAACGGACTGAGCGGACAGAACTGGGGTGGCAATCGCTGCCGTACTGACTTGCTGAAACGCTTCTTTCCCAACAACGATGCACCCAATTTGGCCTGCACAGACATGCCAGCTGCGGCCCATGATGACCGTGCCATCTTCGACGGAAAAGACAGAACGCTCGACAACGGAAAGGGAGTTAACGGCAAATTCACTGATGGTTTCGCTACAGCCAAGTTCGTTAACTTCAAGACCGACGGCTCCGCTGGCCACGATTTGACCTTCTCCGATGCCGATTTCTTCTTCTTCAGAAAGGCCGAAGCCTATCTTATTTATGCTGAAGCAACAGCTCGCAGCAACGGAAACCGACTGACTCCTGACGGTATTGCAGCCGTGAATACCCTGCGTGCACGTGCCAATGCCGAGACAAAGACAAGCTACACGCTCTCCGATTTGTGCGACGAATGGAGCCGGGAGTTCTACTTCGAAGGTATCCGCAGGCCCACTTTGATTCGCTTCGGACGCTTCGGTGGCGATGTAAACTACAACTGGAGCTACAAAGGAGGCATCAAAGAGGGACGCAATTTCCCTGCAAGCAAGAACATATTTGCCATTCCTTCGGCCTATGTAAAGGGTGCTATCAAGCAGAACCCCGACTATTAAATGTCATGATTGAATAGGAATAAAACGACAGAACAATGAAAAATATCATAAAATCTTCAGTCTTGTTGTTGTTTAGCCTGCTGGCTTTGGCCGCATGCAGCGACGACCGTGACTCGAATCCCACGGTACAATCGCCGACAACATTCAGTTTGAACACGCCTGTCTACGCGTCTTCAACCATCGATTTGGCCTCGTCTTCGGCCATCAACTTCTCGTGGTCGCAGCCCGATTACGGTTTCCCTGCCGTGGCAAACTACCAGATCGAGTTCTCATTGAACAACTCTTGGAAGGTTTCCACCACGAAGGCACGGGCCGATAAGAGCGGAAAAACAATTGCAGACTACACGACCATCGAAGATGTTTACAACATTTGCAAGGCCCAAGTGAATGCCGCAAAGATTGCACGGGGGCTTGAAATGATTGCAAAATGGGAAGAGGGGAAGGTCCCTGCCACCCAAAAAGTCTATGCACGCTGCGTGGCTTCGTATGCCGGAGACACCATTTCGTCGAACGTTGTCACCCTCACCGTCGCTCCATATTACGTGGAAGTGAAAGACCATGCACCCGTTTTGTGGTACATGACGGGTAATTGTATCGCCAACGGAAAATGGGGTAATAGCGAAGATGCAGTCGGTGTGTCGATGATTCCACTGCTTCCTCTGGCCGGAGAAGAGTATGATGTGAACACAGGAACAGGCACTATAGGCTACACAGGCTACTTCCCTGCAAACGCAGAATTCAAGATTATCGAGAAACTTGGCAGCTGGGACAAAGGCATTTGCAGCGATGGCTCACCGTTAGGTACCAAATATCGCGATGGAGGAAGCGACCCCGGGAACATCAAGATTGACCAAGCTGGCTACTATTCCATCACGTTGAACACCAAAACTCACGCGTGCACGATTAAGAAACTCACTGCAACAACGATGCCTCTTTATGCAAAGATGGCTATGCCGGGCAGCTATCAGCCGGGCAGCGGCTGGGATCCGACGGCCAATTTTATGAAGAAATGCACCACGGCCGCAGGCGTTGAGAACCACGATTGGACGGCAACTGTCACGTTGGACACAGGCCATCAGTTGCAATTTGCAGCCAACGGGGCACTGACCGACACGTGGAGTGCGAGCGACTTCCCCTATGGAACGGGCGTGAAAGGCGGCACCGCACGCATCACGGTCGTCGAACCGGGCAAATATACCGTATTCTTCAACGATATCACCGGGCAATATTATTTCTTGAAATAAGTTTTATCAAACGTCGGGGGAGGGCAACCTTTGCCGCTTCCCCGGCCAAATAGCATCCGAATATGAAAAAAACATTTGTCTTGATGGGGCTGGCCGTGACTGCACTGACGGCTTGTTCCGACGATTATACCGACTGGGCTGCACCGCAGTCCAACCCGCAAGAGCCCGCAAGAACGGTCTCGTTTGCTGCCACTGCGGCTGCCGCTATCGACTATAACAGCGTAAAGAGCGACTCCGTTCAGCTGTTCAAGCCCTCCATAACGGCCTCTTCTGCACAGAAATCCCGCGGCTATCAGAGCCGCAACCAAGAGTTCAAGCCTTCCATAACGGCCTCTTCTGCCGTTGCTGTTCAGCGTTTGGCGGCCACTATTCACAATGCCGCAAAGACCAAACAGCGCGTGATTGAGGCCAATGCCGCGGGCAAAGTGAGTGCCAATGACCTGAAAACTGCCGTCATCGCCCTGTATGGTAAGAGCGATGTTGTGCGCGATGTGCCCGTCACGGTGGCCGATACCATCCGCGTAGTCGAGGGAGAAAGCTTCACGAAAACGGCCGACATCACCTGCAAAATCAATCTGGTGAAGAACGCATTCCCTGAATTCTTCTATGAAATCGGGGCCGAAAGCGGTTGGAACACGGCGCATGCACTGCGCGGTCCCGACTTCGATGGCAACTTTGAAGGCTATGCTTATCTCAACGGAGCATTCAAATTCCGTCCCAATGCAGCCAATAATAGCAACGACCTTGAGTATGTTTCGCCCGGCAAGATTGCCGACAATGCGTCGGGAACAAGCTGCCCCAACCCCGGAGCAGGGTTCTACAAAATGAACATTGTGCTGGAGAAAGGCGCGGAAAAAGGCACATATTCGCTCACGAAAATCAACACAGTGTCGCTCATCGGCGACTTCAGTAACGACGGATGGAGCACGGATATCGACCTTACTTACAATGTTTCGACCGGTGTTTGGGAGCGCGATAACGTGCAACTTGGCAAGAGTGGCGCGCTGAAACTGCGGGCCAACCACGATTGGAGCCTCTCTTGGGGCGGCAATGACAGCCCAGAAGCGTTTGATGACTTGACGTCCAATAACGGTAAAAACCTCAATGTTGCGGCCGGAACCTACAAAGTTCAGCTCACCCTTTCTTATGAAGGAGCCTGCAAAGTGGTTTTCACGAAGAAATAACCACGGCCTGATAAGCCGTTAAACCAAGCTTGAACGGTCCTCGGAACTACTTTCCGAGGACCGTTTTGCATAGATAAAAGTAGGGACGTACGACGCATGCGTCCGCTTCTGTTATGGTTTTCGTTAACAAATAAACGGATTTGACAAATTAATTGTTGCGTGGTATGTAGGGACGCACGGCTCGTGCGTCCGCTCCAATGGCCTGTTTTCCGGTTGATTGTCCTCCACTCGTCCCCTTGTTCACTCATCTTACGTGTCAACCGTGTTGAGCGGACGCACGAGCCGTGCGTCCCTACTCTCCAATCTCAGCCATATTGTGCGGTAAAATGGGTGAGATTGGACGCTAAAATGGGCCATATTGCACGGCAATATGGCTGAGATTGGAAAGCTGGGTGCAAGTAGTTGATTTTCAATAGCTCTTGAATGGAATTGAGAAGCGGCCCGTTTACAATCGTTTACTGCCCACTTGTCCACTCGTAACCCCGCCTGCTTGTCAACCATGTTGAGCGGACGTACGAGCCGTGCGTTCCTACATTTCCAACACACGCCACCCGTTTTTGCGGAATACATCACTTCGTTTGGCGGGAAATATCCATGATAACGGCTCCTTTTGACATTTTTTCAAGAATAAAAGAACTCAAATGTTTGGTTGTTCGGATATTTACTTTTACCTTTGCATCACATGCTTTGCGGGAATAGCTCAGTTGGTAGAGCACGACCTTGCCAAGGTCGGGGTCGCGGGTCCGAGTCCCGTTTTCCGCTCATTTCAATCATTTAGCACCCAAGCCGCAATGGTGGAATTGGTAGACACGAGGGACTTAAAATCCCTTGGCCAGTAATGGCTGTGCGGGTTCGAGTCCCGCTCGCGGCACATTTCCTTTAATTTAATTCACACTTATGCGCACAAACCACATTCTTACGCTATTCGGTTGCTCGTTGTTTCTGATGACATCGTGCTCGAAATTAGGCAAACTGTCTGCCGATAACTTTTCCGTTACGCCCAATCCGCTTGAGGTGACCGGCGGAAAGGTCACGGCTACCGTTGAAGGTCAGTTCCCCGAGAAATACATGAACAAGAAAGCCACGGTTACCGTGGTGCCCGAACTCCACTATGCGGGCGGACAAGTGGCCAAGGGGCAGCCCATGACCTTCCAAGGTGAAAAGGTTATGGGCAACAACAAAACCATTTCCTATCGTCTCGGTGGCCGTTATACGATGAAAACCACGTTCGATTACGTGCCCGCAATGCAGAAGAGCGACATGTATCTGGCCTTCGACGCCTATCTCGGTAAGTCGAAAGTCGAGGTGCCCGCGGTCAAAGTGGCTACGGGAGTGATTGCCACTGCCGAGCTTTATCGCGAGGCTATCCGGCATGAAGGAGCTTGTTTGGCCCTCGATTCGTTCCAAAGAGTGATCGATAAGAAGCAAGAGGCCAACGTGAAGTTCCTCATCAACCAAGCCAATCTGCGCAGCAGCGAACTCAAAAACAACAGTGTGCAGGAGTTCGTCAGCATGCTCAAGCGCATCAATGCCGACCGCGAAAAGCTGGCTATCAAGAATGTTGAGGTGCAAGCCTACGCTTCTCCGGAAGGCGGTTTCGCCTTTAATGACAAGTTGGCCGGCAAGCGTCAGGACGTCAGTGAGGGCTATGTGAAACAGCAACTCAAGGGAACAAAGCTCAAAACCGACATCGATGCCCACTATACGGCACAGGACTGGGAAGGCTTTATGAAGCTGGTTAAGGCCAGCAACATTCAGGATAAGGACGTTATCCTGCGTGTATTGTCGATGTATAAAGACCCGCAGGAGCGCGAACAGCAAATCCGTAACATGAGCGAAGCCTTCCGTGAGTTGGCTGATGGCATTCTTCCGGAACTCCGTCGCAGCCGTCTGATCATCAATTATCAGGTAGTTGGTCGCAGCGATGAGCAAATTCAGCAGCAGTATGCAGCCGACCCTGCGAAGCTGAGTCTTGAAGAATTGCTCTATGCAGCATCGCTCACGAATGACGTAAAGGCCAAGAAAGGCATCTATCAGAAGGCAACCGAACTTTATAACAAGGACTATCGGGCCTACAACAACCTTGCCGCATTGGCACTGAACCAAGGCGATGAGGCTACGGCCAACGCCTATTTGGAAAAGGCTTTGCGGGTCAATCGCAAGGCACCTGAGGCTTATGCCAACAAAGCTTACATCTTCTTGACTCACGGACAGGTTGACAAAGCCGAGCATGCATTGGCAGATGCCACCGAAGCTAACGGCTTTGATGAGATCCTTGGCAACTTGAATATCGCCCGAGGCAACTATGCCAACGCTACGGACGAGCTTTATAACAACAACAACAGTGCGGCCTTGGCACAGCTGCTCAACAAGAACTACGCGGCTGCCGAGCAGACATTGAAGGCCATCAAGGCCCCCAATGCACTCACGCTTTACCTCTTTGCCGTGCTCAATGCCCGGCAGGGAAAGAACAATGCAGCCGCAACCTATCTGAAAGATGCACTGCGCAAGGACCCGTCTTTGGCCGAATATGCCAAGAACGACCTTGAATTTGCCAAGGTAAATCGATGAAGAAACTCTGTTTACTGCTACTCACGCTGATTTTAGTTGCTTGTGGTACCGACCGTCATCACTTCGAAATAGACGGTAGACTCACGAACTTAAATCAGGGTGAGTTTTATGTTTACAGCCCGGATGGGGGCATCGAAGGCTTGGATACTATTAAAGTGGAGGGCGGACGCTTCTCTTATGAAATCCCATGTGAGCGGGAATGCCTGCTCGTGGTGGTCTTTCCGAACTTCTCCGAACAGCCCGTTTTTGCCCAACCCGGCAAATCCATCGACATCAAGGGAGACGCTTCGCATCTGAAAGAGCTTGAAATCACGGGCAGTGATGACAACGAACTGATGACGAAGTTCCGTCATGCGATAGCTAATGCCTCGCCTCCGGAGATTGAAAAGCATGTGGGTTTGTTCGTTTCCGACCATGCCGAGTCGCCCGTCGGCCCCTATTTGGTCAGCAAATATCTGCTGCGTAAACCGCAACCCGACTACAAACAAGCCTATCGTTTGCTCCTTTCTCTGCAGTCTCATCAGCCACGCAATGCCTATCTGAACCGGCTTTTGGTTCAGACAAAGCCCTTGACGGAAGCCTCATTCGGCACGCTTCCCGCATTCACGGCCACCGATGTCAACGGCAAGCACGTCTCTTCGGCCTCGCTTTCCTCGGCTCCCGTGGCCGTTGTTTACACGTGGGCCACGTGGAGTTATGAAAGTATTGAACTGCAACAACGCCTGAACGACCGCGCTAACAGTGCCGACGGAAAGCCCCAAGTGCTGGGGATTTGCCTCGATGCCGACCGCAAAGAGTGCCTGAAAGGGCTCGAGAACCGAGGCATCGACTGGGCTATCGTCTGCGACGAAAGGCTCTTCGAGAGTCCGTTGGTGCGCAAGTTGGGTCTTACGGCCGTGCCCGATAACCTGCTTTTGCAGCACGGACGCGTCGTGGCCCGCGGCCTTTCGACCGACGACCTGATGAACCGATTGGAGAAGATGCACTGAAAATAGACTGCTTCCCGATCTGAAAAACAACCTTAAACCACGAATACCATGCTCGTAAAAACCTATTGTGCCGCCGTAAACGGACTCGAAGTGACCACCATTACCATTGAGGTAAGCATGAATCCCGGCGTGGTTTACCACCTCACGGGACTGGGGGATAAAGCCGTACAAGAGGGCCGTGACCGCATTGCCGCAGCCCTTTTGTACTGCGGTTACAAGTTTCCGAAGGCCGATATCACCGTGAACATGGCACCGGCCGACCTGAAAAAGGAGGGCAGCAGCTTTGACCTTCCGTTGGCAATTGCCCTGCTTTCTGCCGGAGGAAGCATACAGGCAGACGGTCTTGACCGCTATATGATGGTCGGAGAGCTGGGGCTTGACGGTCGGTTGCAGCCCGTCAAAGGCGCCCTTCCCATTGCCATCAAGGCGCGGGCCGAGCATTTCAAGGGACTGATTGTGCCGAAAGACAACGTCAGAGAGGCGGCCGTGGTGAACAATCTCGAGGTCTATGGCATGGAAAGCATTGTCGATGTCATCAAGTTCCTCACGGGAACGGAGGCCTTTGCACCCGTGGTTATCGACACGCGAAAGGAGTTTTACGAGCAGCAGACACTGTTCGACTTCGACTTCAGCGATGTCCGAGGGCAGGAAAACGTGAAGCGTGCACTCGAAGTTGCAGCCGCCGGCGGGCATAACCTCATCATGGTGGGACCTCCGGGCAGCGGAAAATCGATGATGGCCAAGCGACTTCCCTCGATACTTCCGCCCCTTTCGCTCTCCGAAAGCCTTGAAACCACCCAGATACACAGCATTGCCGGCAAGTTGGGCACGGGCACTTCGCTCATCAACCAACGCCCTTTCCGCTCGCCACATCACACGATTTCCGAGGTCGCACTCGTGGGCGGAGGTGCCAATCCCATGCCGGGTGAGATATCATTGGCCCACAACGGCGTGCTCTTCTGCGACGAACTTCCCGAGTTCAACAAGCACACTTTGGAGGTACTTCGGCAGCCGTTGGAAGACAGAAAGATTACAATCAGCCGCGCAAAATACAACATTGAGTTCCCTTGTTCATTCATGTTCGTGGCCAGTATGAACCCTTGTCCGTGCGGATATTACGGCGACCCGACTCACCATTGCGTCTGTACACCGGGCCAAATCCAGCACTATATGAACAAGATTTCAGGTCCGTTGCTCGACCGTATCGACATTCAATGCGAGATAACTCCCGTACCTTTCAAGGATATCAGCAAGGTTTCGCCGGGCGAACCGAGCGAGGCTATCCGCCAACGTGTCATTCGTGCACGTGAAATCCAGACCGAACGGTTCCGCAACGTCAAGGCCGTTCACTGCAATGCCCAGATGTCCGAGCGCATGATTCACACGTATGCCGAACCCGATGAGGCCGGCATTGCCATGTTGCGTATGGCCATGGAGCGCCTATCCTTGTCGGCCCGGGCCTACAGTCGCATTCTGAAAGTGGCCCGAACCATTGCAGATTTGGCCGCTTCTCCTGCCGTCACGTCCGACCATTTGGCCGAGGCCATCAGCTATCGTCAGCTGGATAGGGGCGATTGGGCTGAAAGATAGGGACACTCGGGCTTGCAACAAGCCAACCAAAAGGCAGGAAACACCGCGCCTCCACGAATGATGTTCATTGCCTTTATATAAGGGTTTGCGAATTATCTACCCGATGATAAATATTTATCTACCCGAAGAGAAATTCGTCTCTACCCGATGAGAAATATTTATCATCGGGTAGATAATTCGATATGCCTTATATATCGAGGGTGAAAACTACGTTTATCAAGAGCGAGGATTGCGAGAGGAGTTCTGCTTGTCCGTAGCCATCATGTGCAAGGCGCTCATGGTTGGCAAACGGAGGTCCTCATTTCGGTCGGCTCGCTCGCTCAAAAAGGACGGAGGAGACGCACGGTTTGTGCGCCTCCTCCAATGATATGCCTTGCTTTGGTCCAGCCGACCGCGTATGACTTTGTCGCTTGAGCGGCCGATGATGGGCAGAACGAGGCTTGCTTTCAATGGCGTTTTGTGGGAAGATGACCGGATATCGGTTTTGACGGAAGTATAAGTTGTGCACTACGGAAGTATAAGTTGTGCCCCACGAAAGTATAAGTTGTACTCTACGGAAGTATATTCCGTGCCCGGCGCAGCTTTTTCCTCATCTCATTCGGTAGGCGTCGATGTCCACCCAGCCACCCTTCTCCTCCGTGGCATAGTTGAAGATGGCGAAACGCGTGCCCATGAAGAAGCGACGATAGTCGAACCGCATCTTGTAATTATCACCGACAGGCTGCCATCTTCGGCCGTCGAAGCTGTAGAAGAAGCGGGCCGTATCGCGACCTTTCACAAAGTCGGCCGTCATGCGCAGGTAGATGATGTTTGATTTGACGGGGATTGGCTCTTT
Organism: Segatella maculosa DSM 19339 = JCM 15638; assembly: GCF_000382385.1. Lineage (GTDB taxonomy): Bacteria > Bacteroidota > Bacteroidia > Bacteroidales > Bacteroidaceae > Prevotella > Prevotella maculosa. Next base: position 34,083 of record NZ_KB908334.1, read on the forward strand.
GAGCACGAACTTACAATCGATGCCCGTAACAGTCTTAGTGTCTTCACTCAGTTGAACGCTTTCGTCTGTCAGCATAAGGTGCTTTGTTTTGTCCGCACAATAGACCGTGAGCACACCCGAATCGCCGTTGAAGGCGGCTATCCCTGCCCGGTCGCCCGGCTTCATGTGGCTCACGTCCATGCGCACATAGCCATCGCTCACGGGCCCCATGAGGCGTTGCGACAGCGTGTTCGGCGCTTCATAGAGGTCGTCGACGATGCGACTTGTCTTGAGTCGCAACCACCCCGGCCGTTCGGTCAGCGTCCAAGCCGTGTCGATGGGGTTGTGGTTCCACTGCCAGTCGAGGCTCATTCGGCCGTTGAAGTCGTCGCTGCTCACGATGCTTGTGGCGGGATATCCTTGAATGGGCTTGCGCATCACCTTGGGCACGCGTCCTTGTTCATCGCCCAACATGGGCCAACCGTCGCTCCATTGGCAGTCTTCGAGGGTCAGAACGCGACCTATTCCCCCGCGGTCTTGGAAGATTAAACCATACCAACGGCCGTCTTTAGTGTCTATGATTGTGCCCTGACCTACGCCTCCGAAGCCGTCGAAATCGGTCTCTAAGATGACCCGTTTCTCATAAGGACCGTGGATATTCGAGGCCCTGTAGCACACTTCGCGGCGTGGATGGCCCGCTATCCACGAGATCATGAGCAGATAGTATTGCCCATTGTGCTTCACCATTCGGCTGCCTTCCAAGAGTCCGTTCTCCTCTTTGTCGCGCTCGAAAAGCTTAGCGTGAGAGCCTTCCTTCACGCCTTTGAGGTCGGAAGTCAGCTCGCACAGCTCTCCCGTGGCGTAAATAACGTAGGCACGGCCGTCATCGTCGAAGAAAAGCGAGGCGTCATGGAAGTGGGGGAGGCGTGAAACGAGCGTCCATTTCCCTTCGGGTTGGGTCGCACTATAGATATAGGTGTCGCCTCCGGGACTGTCGTTGGGCGAGAAAAGTGCATAGAACTTTCCGCCATGATACTTGAGCGAAGTGGCCCATTGCCCCCGCCCATAGACGGTACCGTCCTGCATGTCGTACCTTGGAGAGTCGGTCAAGCGGTCGAAGATATAGCCAATGGTCTTCCAATTCACAAGGTCTCGCGAGTGCATGATGGGCGCTCCGGGCATCAGGTGCATCGTGGTAGTCACCATATAGAAGTCATCTCCCACGCGAATCACGTCTGGGTCGGGCACGTCGGTCCACAATACGGGGTTCGTGAAGAAGTGTGCCGTGTCGATGGTTTGCGTGGTTTCGGTCTTCATTTTAGGTCGCTTGACGGTCTTGAACGGCCGTTTTTGTGCCCCTGCATGACCCGACATGCAAGCTAATAGCATGAGGAACACGATGCTTTTGAGGTTATTTTTCATTTGCTTTTTAGGTTTTCAAAGGCAAATATACGGAATTTCTGCCGTCTGACCATGGCTTTCTGTCTTATAATCTTTGCATGGCTTGTCAAGAATTCCCAGTTGGTTGTCCGTTCATTCACCCCCGCAAGCCCCCGCTCCCCTCCCTTTGGGAAGGGTAGGGAGTGGGTATTAGAGGGGTTGGGACTGGGGTGTTTCCGCTAAAACCAGAAGCCGGCGTCGCTGTGTTTACTCTCTCCGTGCAGGTTCCACCAGAATTCAAGGACGGCAGTCTTGATGTCTTTCAAGCCGAAAGCCTCCATCAACGAGCGAATGGACACCAAATCTTTCTGCGAATAGTCCTTCTCGTCATTGCTGATTTTAGTCAGGTCGGCCTCCAAAACCTTGGATTCGAGTTCGCGTTCGTCGCTGTCCATGTAGATATTCATCGGCACTTTGATGGTCGGCATCCATGCTTCGTCGTTCCATTGTCGGCTGGTTGGTTCGCAGAAACCGCTTGCCTTGTCGTCTATGAACTTGGAGCATCGGGCACGCATCAGGCAGATTTCAAGGTCGAAACGCTTGTGGGTGCGCAGGAACTTGAAGTAACCTTTCACGCCGATGGGATTCTTTTCGCCTGTGAATTTGGCCCCGTCGAAATGGTTGGTCTTGTTCCATGGGCTCGTATCGCAGTAGAGATAGTTGAAGAATGCGGTAGAGTTCTTGTCGGTATCTTCCTTCTTTCCGCCGTATGAAGGACGGATATTGTCGACAAGGAAGAAGTGTTGATAGTGCCGATCTTCGCCATTTTCGGCGATTTGCGAGGTGATATCGTTACCCGATTTGTCGTAATAATGAATGACGAAAGCCGACACATAATGGTCTTGGTCACTGCCCATAAGGTTGACACATGGGGCATTTTGCGCGTCAGCAACCCACTTCCCGCCTTCCAAAGTGTAGGTCAGTTTGTAGTTCTTTCCCATATATTTGAGCTCTTTCGGCGTGGGGTTCTGATGGAAGGCACGCGGTCCGTGCAGGTGTCCGTTGTAGATTTCGATCACAGCTTTGGCCGGTTTGAAGAGCGAAGCATCGAGCCCTTCGTTGCCTTCTGCTTGACCATCAATTACAATGGGCAGCTTTACGTTGATGTCCCACTGCCCCGTGCTGACCAATTTTGGTGCAGGATTGTAGAAAGGAGAAGGCTTTCCGTCGGCTCCGAACTTGCTTTCAGCGGCGTGAAGCAGGTCTACTGAGAGTTCAAAACGACGGCCCGGCTTCACGAATTTAATGAACCCTTGGAAGCCCATCGGGTTGGTTTCGCCGATAAAACTGCCGTTCAACTCGTCGGCATAGCGGTAGTCATAGGGCAATTCTGCCTTGTCTGTGACACGGACGGAGCTCATCTTGCCTTCGTATTCCACCTGTTTGTACATCTGAAAGAAGTGCTGATGGATCTTATCCTGACCGAGGTTGAAGAACTGACTGTTCATCATTTCGCCCTTGTCGTTGTAGTATTCCATTTTTAAAAGGTAGACCGTGGAAGGGTTGTCCACGCTGTTCTTCACATTGAATGCCGTCGTCGGACTCGTTACGTGCCAGCCCTTGCCGGCCGTCGTCTGCCATTCTATCACCTGTGCAGGGGCAGCCGAGGCCTTGAAATCAGCCATCTTCGGCGTTGCATCAAACTTCCCGGCACCATTAAGCGTGCCTTCCTGCAACGTAAAGACGGCCCGCACGGGATCTTCGTGCAACTTGTTGTTCTTCTCATTTTCCGGCTGTTCGGGGTTGCAACCCACGATGATGCCTATCAGGAAAACACTCATGGCAAGCAAAAAGCCATTGAAAAAATTCTTTGTTTTCATCGTTTTATGTTTTAATTAAAAGTTCCATGTAATGATACAGCGTATATCTCGCCCCATGTCATGGGCGTAATAGCGGCTGCGATTGGTGTATTCTTTGTATTCGCGGTTGAAGATGTTGTCGCCCATCAGGCTCACTTTTAACGATTGTCCCTCGCTGAAAGGCACCGAAACATCGGCTTCGAAGCCCACGAGATGGTAGGCATCAGGCGTGAAAGCAACCAAATCCGTAGCGGGATTAAAGCGCGTCTGCTTGGCCACATAGCGGTGACTGATGCTGATTCTTGGCGACAGCGATCGGCAAAACGGCAGCGACCATGCCAAAGAGTGGGTCAGTCGGAAACTCGGAATGTAAGGAAGATAGTTATGGGTAGACTGCTCTTGTGCCCAAATCATAGCCGAAACAAGATGGTAGTCGAGCGACGGAACGGGCCGAATGTGGGCATCCAAGTCGATACCTCGGAAGAAAGCGCGCGTCTGTCTGTACTGAAACACGGGATAGGCACCCGACACCACGACGATATTCTTGCCCGTTGGCTGGTCATAAATATAGTTCCTTATCCACTGAAGATAGCCATCAAGCTGTACAGAACAGCGACTATCGGCATACTTTATCGATGTAATCCACTTGTAACTCTGCTCAGATCGGAGCGTTGAATCACCCTTAACAAACATGCCAGAGCTTAGTTCATTGCCGTTACTATAAAGCTCATAGACATGCGGAGCACGCCATGCTGCACCGAAATGTGATGTAAGTTTGAGGTGAGAATCAATGTGATAGTGACCCCCGATGCTGTAAGTGAAGTTCGTAAAGTTGCGCTTTCCGCCATATCGTGTGCCCGTCCAATCATAGCCATCGGCCTTGGTCTGCTGGCCATCGAGGCGCATTCCGCCTTCCAATCCCCAGCGGTCGGCCGTGTATTTCTGCAAAGCATAGAGCCCAAAAGCCACCTCTGTGTAATTGGGAATGATAGGCACCACACCCGTTCCGCGCTCATTATGGTTGTCGGTGGCAAGGAGTTGAGCACCTGCTTCACTCAGCCATCGCCGGTAAGCCTTGCTCCATGTCAGTGCATTTTGCAGTGAACGGAGGTGCAGACTGACCGTCGGAATGTCCGAATGGTTCATGCGTCGAATTCGGTTTTCGCGGCGATCGTCTTGCTGAAAGGTCGATTGCCAAGAGAAATTCCCCAAGTTCGGGTGGTCATAAAAGGCTTTGAAGAAAACCGTCTGATGGCTGATTTGCTGAAAAGGATAGCCGATGTGCCGGCTGAAGGGGGTAAAATAGACGGGCCGACCAAGCCTAATGCGCTCCTCGAGCAACTGTTCATTGCCCATCTGCGCACTCTGCATGACGCCCAGTTTCTGTGCAAACAAACTGTAACCGGCCTCAAAACGCCACGCCTGATGCCTGTAACCAAGCGTCAAAGAGAGGTCGTTCTCGCGCAAACCTGTGTTGTTCAGCAGGTAATGGGCAGTGCTTCTGTCACCTCCGTTCTCTGTGTTTGCATGCAAACGCCATGCCCAATCGCCATGCCATTTGAATGAATTTTCAACGTAACCCGACGCACCTAAACGCCTTCCATTCGTGCCATAGAGAGCCGAAAGCATGCCATGTAGACCGCTATCATAGGGCAAAGGCGACTGTTGCATGAGGATAATACCGCCAAGAGCCTCTGAGCCATACTTCACAGCTTCTGCTCCTTTTACCACTTCTATATCGCTATAGCTGTTCTTATCAACCTCCGGGGCATGGTCGGCCCCCCATTGTTGTCCCGTAAGTCGCGCCCCATTGCTCACCATAAGAATGCGGTTGCCATACATTCCATGGATAACGGGCTTCGAAACTATCGTACCTGTCTGGATAGAACTCATGCCGCTGACTCCTTCGAGCAGTGACCCAAGCGAGCGACCCATGGCACCCGTGATGGCCGTTTGGCCGATTTGACTGCCCACATGATTGGCTCCCAACACCGAACGTTGGGCGGTTACCACGACTTCATGCAGGCAAATGGAGTCGTGAACGGGCTTTTTGGGGCTCATATCTTGTGCCCCTATAGGCATACAACCGACCATATATACGCCGAAAACGGGTATCAGCCGACGGATGCCTGACTTAAAATTGAGCATCATATCTTGTAAATTTGAAATTCTGTTGCGCCTTTTCTACCCACAAAACGGTAGAAAAAGGCACCTATAAGCTACGGCATGACTGCGCACACTTGCGTCTGTGCACACCTATACCTTATTATATAAAAAGGGAATCAGCCCACCGTAGGGGGAGAATGGCTGTTGACGGACGCAACAGTCTGATAAACGATTTGTTCGGATTTGGTAGGACGAACGACCCATTTCACCACAGTAATGGGCACAAAAACGGTGGTCTTGACCGCTGCGGCTTCGTGCATCGTGAATTCACAGACGCTACAAAGCTGTCCGACGGAGGCCTGATGACCGGCCGAAACCTTTGCCTGTCCGTGGTAACTTGTGTCATGGAAATGGACAGCTTTGAGTGCAAGCACCGATGTGAACACTGCAATCAGTGTCCAAGCATAGATACATTTTATCGTTTGTCTTGCTTTCATCTCTGTCCTTATGCCTGATATCAATAGCCTAAATCACGTTGCAATCGATATATTCGCGGTAAAATTAGGCAAAAAGATGCTATCTTTCACCATGCTTTCTAAGTTTATAAGTAGATTTAACGCGCGTTAACAGGCTGTCCAGCGGTGGTGAAATGCAGGGCCATGTTACTATCACTGAATAGCCATGTCGCCCTTTTCTTCTGTTAAAATACAATAAAACCCGCCCTTTCGTCACATATGTTACCCTTCATAGGGAGCCGTTTTCCTATCTTTGCACCCAATAATAACATCTAAAAGAAACAGATTATGACACACGGACACGAAGTTCTCCACATGATGGAGGGACACAGTTACGCTTCAAAACAGGAGCTTGTTGATGCAATTATTGCCAAATTCGGGGCCGAAGAACGCTTCTGCACGTGCTCTGCAGAGGACCTTGACGCTGCCGAACTCGTTAATTTCTTGGCCGATCGCGATAAGTTCATGTCCACGCCTGACGGAGGTTTCACGGTGAATTTGGGGCGCATGTGTAACCATTAAAGCTGCGAAGGAAGACCTTATGGGAAAGAAACTCGATTTAAGTAGGTCGGTCTACGACCTCACGAAGCAATATCCGGAACTCATCGACATCATGGTGGGCCTCGGATTCAGCGACATCACGAAGAAGTTCTTGCTCAACTCGGTAGGCAAACTGGTCACGATTCCCAAGGGAGCTGCCATGCGTGGCATCGATATGACAACCATTGTGACGACCTTGATGGCCCATGGTTTCGAGTTGGAAGGCGAGGCTCCGCAGTCTGCATCGCCCGTATCGGCCCCCGAAGAGACCCATGCCGACCGCACAAATCGCCTGAAAAGCTATTTAAAACGGCTTGGCGAGGGCGAAGACTTGGAGCAGGTGCGCAAGGAATTTGCCGAGAACTTCAGTCAGGTTGAGGCTTCTGAGATTATGCAGGCCGAGCAGGAACTGATGGCAGAAGGTGTTCCTTTGGAAGAGGTGCAGCGACTTTGCGACGTTCATTCGGGTCTTTTCCATGGTGCAACAGGCGAAGAACAAACTTCCGGGAGCCATAGTGGAGCCGGACATGCGCACAATCACGACGCTATCCACGCCATGGCCGAGGCCAACAGTGGGCGGGCGGCCGACCTGTCACGTATCGATGGGCATCCCATTCAGACCCTCATGCGCGAGAACGCGGCTATGGAAGCGTTGCTCAACGAGGCATTCGGTCTCGAAGACCGTGAGCAAGTGGCCGCATTGTTGCCGCGATTGCGCGAGATAGCCATTCATTATGCCAAGAAAGGTGACCTGCTTTATCCGCATCTAAAGGTGAAATATGACATCAGTGGCCCCTCACAAGTGATGTGGACCATCGATGATGAGATACGCAACGAGATGGGAATTCTTGCGCGAAAGTCGGTGCATGACGAGCTATGGTGGGGCAGATTGCAGGCTGTTCTGACCCGTGCAAAGGAGATGATTTATAAGGAGAACAACATTCTGTTGCCCATTTGCGCGGCCAACTTCACGCAGGCGGAGTGGCAACATATCTATCGCGACGGCAAGGATTATGCGGTTTGCCTCGGTGTGGAGCCGCTCGTGTGGGCCGAAGCCGAGCGTAATGAGACGCCAAATGGCCGAGAAGGCGAGATAGTTATGCCCGGTGGACACCTCACTTTGGCCCAATTGACGGCCATGCTCAACACGATTCCGCTCGAAATAACCTTTGTTGATGCCGACAACATCAACCGTTATTTCAACGAAGGTCCCAAGGTTTTGAAACGTCCTTCAATGGCTATTGACCGCGAAGTCTTTAGTTGTCATCCGCCAAAGATAGAGCCTATGGTGCGTAGCATCATTGACGATTTGCGGTCGGGTAAGCGCGATCAGGTGCAGATGTGGATGGAGAAGCTGGGCCGAACGATGCTCGTTAACTACATGGCTGTGCGCGATAAGGCCGGAAACTACGTGGGAACGGTCGAAGTGGTGCAGGATATGGAGTTCGCCAAGCAGCATTTTTTAAGATAAGTGCATGGCATTCGGGCGTCCGCTCACATGGGAATGAGCGTCCGTATACACGGTTGCAGGAGCAAACGCACGTGTTTGTTGGAGCGGACGCACGAACCGTGCGTCCCTACATAAGTTCGAGCGGTTCGTCATCTCGGGCGCAGTGATAACCAACGACTTACACTTTGCGTTTCAATCTCACCCATTTTGCACGGTAATCTCACCCATTTCGCCGTGCAATATGGCCCATTTTACCGTGCAATATGGCTGATATGAAAAACCGATATGACCGTTTTTCCTGTTTTGCATGCGTTTATTTGCAGGTGAAGTTTTTTTTGTTTATCTTTGCCACACAGCTGAGATACCTATAGAAACTTCAAACAATCGATACATGAATAAGAATTTTTTGATGGTAATGCTTGCTTTGGCAGGCTTCTTATGCAGCCGGGCCCAGCAGCAACCTACGTTCACCGAGTGGCACGACTGCGCCGTTAACGAGGTGAACCGCTTTCCGTTGCACACGAGTTTCTTTGCTTTCGAAACCAAAGACAAGGCGTTGAAGGGCGACAAAACCCTTTCTGACAACTATCTTTCGCTCGAAGGAGACTGGAAGTTCCGCTGGGTGGCCAATGCCGATGAGCGACCTACCGACTTTTTTCGGCCTGCGTTCGACGATGCTTCGTGGGGACGGATGGCCGTTCCGGCTTGTTGGGAACTCAACGGTTATGGCGACCCGGTCTATCTGAATATAGGCTTCGCTTGGCGCGGCCATTTCAAGGACAATCCCCCCGAAGTTCCCGTGAAAGACAACCATGTGGGCAGCTATCGCCGTGTGATTACGCTCCCGAATACATGGAACGGTCGGCAGATTATAGCACATTTCGGTTCGGTTACGTCGAACATGTATCTCTGGGTCAACGGACAATATGTTGGTTACACTGAAGACAGCAAGGTAGCTGCCGAGTTTGACATCACGAAATACTTGAAACCGGGCGAGAACCTCATTGCTTTTCAAACGTTCCGTTGGTGCGATGGCTCTTATAGTGAGGACCAAGACTTTTGGCGTTTGAGCGGAGTTGCGCGCGAATGCTACCTTTATTCACGCGACAATAACGTGCATATTGATGACTTACGCATTACACCTGACCTCACAAACCAATACACAGATGGCGACGCAATGATTGCCGTTACGGCGAAAGGTAACCCGATTATCGACTTTGAACTGCTGAATGCAAATGGCATTGCAGTGGTGAAAACCGAGTCAAACTTCAAGGGACGACAAAGAGGCAACGTGCATTTTGTGGTACGAAACGTGAAGAAATGGACGGCAGAGACACCTTATTTATATACGCTGGTGGCTACGGTGAAAAACCAAAAGCGCCAGATAAAGGAGGTTATCACACAGAAAGTGGGCTTCCGAAAGGTTGAAATCAAGAATTCACAGCTGCTGGTTAACGGTCAGCCGATACTCGTCAAAGGAGCCGACCGCCACGAGATGGACCCCGATGGAGGCTACGTTGTGAGCACTGAACGCATGATACAAGACATCAAAATCATGAAACGTCTGAACATCAATGCCGTCAGAACGTGTCACTATCCCGATGATCCACGCTGGTATGACCTGTGTGATGAGTATGGACTTTACGTGGTTTCAGAGTCTAATCAAGAGAGTCATGGCTTTGGCTATGGCAAGGATTCGAAGATGACCGACCCGATGTTTGCCACGCCCGTCATGGAGCGTAATCAGCATAACGTGTCGATGCACTTCAATCACCCCAGCATTATCGTGTGGAGTTTGGGCAATGAAAGCAAGCATTGCGACCACTTTGTGAAGGCCTACGCATGGGTAAAGCAACAAGATCCGTCGCGTCCTGTGCAATATGAACGGGCCATTTGGGGTGGCGAAAAGGCTTCGGATATCTTCTGTCCGATGTATTATTCGGTGAAAGAGTGTGAGAGGTACTGCCTTGATTCTACGAAAACCATGCCGCTTATTCAATGCGAATACAATCACACAATGGGTAATTCTGGAGGCAATCTTGCGGAATATTGGCAGCTTGTTCGACGCTATCCGAAGTTCCAAGGAGGCTTCGATTGGGACTTTGTTGACCAAGGATTGCACCGCAAACCCGACTATAAAGCGGGTCGAATGTTGGCAGATTACGAGGCAAAAGCAGCTTCGTTGGAGCCCGGAACAGGCAATCAAGAGGAGTATTGTTACGGTGGTGACTACAACAACTACGACCCATCAGACAACAACTTCAACTGCAATGGCATCATAGGTCCCGACCGTCAGCTCAATCCTCACGCCTATGAAGTGGCTTATCAGTATCAAGATATATGGACAGAGCCTGTAGACTTGGATGCCGGAAAGATACGAATCAAGAACGAATACTTCTTCCGTGACCTCAGCAACTACCGCTTGAAGTGGACTGCTTTGGATGAATACGGACAGGAACTTGCATCAGGAAACATTGAAGAATTGAATGTTCAGCCACAGCAAACAGTTGAAATTCAGTTGCCATTCGATGAAAAGTCAAGCCGATTGATGTATCTGAATGTAGACTATCAACTGAAAGAAGCCGAGCCACTCATGGCTAAAGGACAGGTTGTTGCACATCAACAATTCATGTCAGATGCCCTTGTTGAACATGCCATGTACGAGCCGTTACCCGTGAAGGTGAAGATCATCGACAAAAAGAACGAGTCTACGCTCCGCATTGTTGGGAAAGACTTCCAACTCGGCTTCGACCGTGCGACAGGATGGCTGACACAATACGAAGCGGCAGGCAACAAGCTGATTGCCGACGGCGGAAGTTTGAAGGCAAACTTCTGGCGTGCCGTCACAGATAACGATATGGGCGCGGAATTCCAAAAGAAGTTGGCTGCTTGGTGCAGTCCCGAAATGAATCTTTTGTCGCTGACCACGCAAATGGTTAAGCGTGGCAAGGGCGTTGAAGACCCGGTTGTCACCGCAATATACGACATGCCGGCCGTGAAAGCGCAGCTGAAACTGACCTATACCGTCTTCGCTGGCGGCGAACTGAACGTAAGAATGCAGCTTATAACCGACAAAGAGGCGAAAGTCAGCGACATGTTGCGCTTCGGAATGGTGATGCAGCTTCCCTACGACATGGAGCAGAGCCGCTATTTCGGCCGTGGCCCGATAGAGAACTACAGCGACCGCAAGGCATTTGCACGTATCGGCATCTATAAGCAAACAGCCGACCAACAGTTCTTCCCTTACATCCGTCCACAGGAGACTGGCACGAAACAAGACATCAAGTGGTGGCAGCAAACCAATGCCTCGGGCACGGGAATTGAAATCCATGGCCTGTCGGGCGACCTCTCCATGTCTGCTCTCCACTACGCCATTGCCGACCTCGACGAAGGACAGAAGAAGCACCAACGCCACAGCTATCAAGTGCCTAAGTCGCCATTTACCAACCTTTGTATAGACAAAGAACAGTGCGGATTGGGCGGAACCGACAGCTGGGGCTCGTGGCCTTTGAGGCCCTACCGCCTTTCTTATAAAGACCGCAGCTTTGAGTTCTTGCTGCGTCCCCGTGTAGAATAACTCCGAATATCCACCTTTTAACTCATAAAATCCACCTCCTTGGGGGTGGATTTCCTTATTTTTGCAAGCATAACACCGTTTCTTTAACAACAACCTCAAATGAAGACAAAGAAAATCTTGACAACTTTACTATTGACGGCACTGGCCGCAGTAGGCGTCAACGCGCAACATCAGTTTACCATCAACACGAAACCCGGGCCGATGATACAGCCCACGATGTACGGTATCTTCTTCGAAGACATCAACTTCGGGGCAGACGGCGGCCTTTATGCCGAGATGGTGGAGAACCGTTCGTTTGAGTTCCCCGACCGACTGATGGGTTGGAACACTTTCGGCGACGTCACCGTGAGCGACTTGAAACCCGCTTTCGACCGCAACCCCCATTACGTCACGCTTGCTCCTTCAGGACACCGCGAGAAACAAACGGGACTTGAGAACCGAGGTTTCTTCGGTATGGGACTCAAAAAAGATATGTGTTACGACTTCACGGTCTACGCTCGTTTGCACACCTTGCAAGGTAAAGAGGCAAAGTTCCGCATAGAACTTGTCGACGAAGGCAACCAACCCATCTGCCGCGACACCATCACCGTGACAAACAACAAATGGCAGAAGCACACGGCAACGCTCATATCCAAGAAAACCGTTGAGAAAGGCTTGCTGCGTATCTTCCTCATGCCCGGAGAGTCGGTCGATATCGACCACGTGAGCCTGATACCCGAAGACAATTGGCACGGCATGCGCGCCGACCTTGTGAAAGACTTGGCCGACCTGCACCCCGGCATCTTCCGTTTCCCGGGCGGTTGCATCGTCGAAGGCACCGACCTCGCCACGCGCTATCAATGGAAGAACACCGTCGGACCCGCAGAAAACCGCCCCTTGAACGAGAACCGTTGGAATTATACCTTCCCCCATCGCCTGTTCCCCAACTACTATCAGACGCTCGGTTTAGGCTTCTACGAGTTCTTCCTCCTTGCCGAAAGAATCGGAGCCGAGCCGCTTCCGGTCTTGAGTTGCGGCCTTGCCTGCCAGTTTCAGAACGCCGATAACGATAAGAACGCACATGTTGCCGTGGACGACCTGCAGCCTTACATCGACGATGCACTCGACCTCATCGACTTTGCCAACGGTCCCGTCACAAGCAAATGGGGCAGTCTTCGCGCCGAAATGGGGCATCCCGCTCCCTTCAACCTCAAACAAATCGGCATAGGCAACGAGCAATGGGGACCGCTTTACCCCGAACGGCTCGAACGCTTTGTGAAACAGCTCCGCGCAAAGTATCCCGACATCAAGATATGCGGCTCGTCAGGTCCTTCGGCAAGCGGAAAAGACTTCGACTATGGCTGGGAACAGATGCGCAGGCTCAACGTCGACCTCGTAGACGAGCACTATTACATGCCGCCCGAATGGTTCTTGAACAACGCCTCCCGTTACGACGCCTACGACCGCAAGGGCCCAAAGGTCTTCGCAGGCGAATATGCCGCCCACGTTCCCCGGCTCGGCAAGCAACCCACTGTGGCCATGAACAACTTCGAGGCCGCACTTGCCGAAGCAGCATTCATGACCGGCCTCGAACGCAACGCCGATATAGTCCATCAGGCCACCTATGCGCCCCTCTTCGCCCACGTCGACGGCTGGCAATGGCGCCCCGACCTCATCTGGTTCAACAACCTCGAGAGCGTCCGCACGGTCAATTGGTACGTCCAGATGCTCTATGCCACGAACCGAGGCACGCATATTCTGAACCTCACCGAAGGAGGAAAACCCGTCGAAGGCCATGAAAAGCTCTACGCCTCGGCCGCATACGACAAGACAACGAAAGGCTACATCGTGAAGATAGTCAATGCAGGCGACAAGGAACAGCGCGTCGACATCACCTTTACGAACCTGAAACGTCTCGGCAAAGGCCGTCTCACCACGCTCCACAGCAGCGACCCCCGCGCAACGAACACGCTCGACAACAAAACCCGCATCGTGCCGCAAACCACCGACATCGAGGCCTCCGGCAACGTACTCCATGCGACGATACCGGCAAAAACCTTCGCCGTCTACAGGTTCTGAAACCGCCCTCCGACAGCATTCCGCCAAACACAAACTGCCCATCTCCCGACGCTCGTCCGGTTGATGGGCAGCTTTTTTCCGCCTTGCGCAGCGCACGGAAGCCTAAGCCTTCCCGTCCACGAACACTTTTCTATAAGGCGAACCCACATTCCGCAGCCGTCCTTCGGCCTCAAGTCGGCGTGCAAGCCGATAAGCCACAGTCGACGAGAGGTGTAACTCGGCCCGAAGGTCGCCCACAAAGATACAGACCGACTCGGCAAAAAGCCTTTTGAGCGCAGCCTCTACCTCTGCTTCCGTGGGCAAGGCGTGCGGTTTCGTCCGATAAGTCACGTTCTCAAAGCTTGTCTCCCGCAGCGTTCTCATCAGCCCTTTCTCAGGCCTGAAGTTCACTGTCCGCACGTAAGGGTTGCGCAATCTGAACTTGTGCGTCTTCGGATTTTCGTAGAGTTCGCCCTTCACCGCCAGCGAGAAGTAGCCCAGTCCGGGCAGATACACGCGGTTGCCCTGCATCAGCTGCTCGCCCAGCTCATACGTCAAGGCATCGAGCGTGCCCACGATGTCGGCCACGGTCATTGCCGTAGCCTTTTCAATTAGTCGGGCTATCCGTTTGAGCCCCACCGTTTCATGCTCTTTAATCACGGCCCGGAAAGCTCTGCTGTGCGCAATCCGCCCGTTTGTCTTCAATAGTTTGTAAGGTACTGCCATAGTCTTCTGTTTGATGAAAGCTTGTTTATGATTATTCCTTTAGGGAGGAAACACATTTCTCTTAGGGTCTCCTATCCTTTTCCTTCTATCTCCGTTGAATTATCTCCGTGGAGAAAAATATTTATCTGTATGGAGATAAGAAGTTTTCTCTGTAGAGAAAAATATTTTTCTCCACGGAGATAAATTATTTTCTCTATTGCAAAGATAATTAAAGTTACGTAAGAAACAAAATGATTCGCCTTTAATCTTCTTTTTATTCTGCTTTAATATTTCCAAAGAGTGGGGGAAACGGTCCGTTCGGAAAGGCGAACAGCGTGTGCATTCACACGTAGTTGTGGGACGATGCGGCTTAAAACCTACTCGGAGCAGGGGCGAACGGCGCATGCGTCCGCTCGGATTGCCCGTTTATTCGGCAACCTTTACGCGTCGACCGTGTTGAGCGGACGCACGGACCGTGCGTCCCTACATGCAAAAAGCGGGGAGAAGTAGGCGCTCGGTATTGGTTGTGGCGCCGCGTTCGAATGCCTACATGCAAAAAAGCGGCCGGGGAATGTTCCCCGGCCTGCCTTTTCAGTTGTGTGTAAAGCCCGGCGTGGGGCTTACACCTTATTATATAATATACCTTTGAGATTTATTTTGCTTCACTAATCTTATGCTATCATATAGCTTTGAGATTTATTTTGCTTCGGCGGTCTCCAATGCTGCCTCGTTCAAGCGGCGGTCTTCGATGCTGCGGCCCATGAAGAGGTAGGCGATGGGCGAGGCGATGAAGATGGAGGAGAGTGTTCCGAAGACTACGCCCATTGTCATGGCGAAGGCAAACGGCTGGATGCTCTTGCCGCCCAAGAAGAGAATGACGAGCAACACAATCAGCGTCGAGAACGAAGTGTTGATGGTGCGGGCCAAGGTCTGGTTGATGGAGTCGTTGAAGAGCGTCTGAATGTCCTGTTTCGGGTGGAGTTTGAAGTTCTCGCGGATACGGTCGAAGACCACCACCTTGTCGTTGATGGAGTAACCGATGACCGTGAGCACGGCTCCGATGAAGGTTTGGTCGATTTCAAGCGAGAACGGCAGCATGCCTTGCAGGAGCGAGAACAGTCCGATGACCGTCAGCGCGTCGAAAGCGAGGGCTATCGTTGAGCCGAGCGAGAAGGCTACGTTGCGGAAGCGCACCAAGATGTAGAGGAAGATGGCTGCCAGCGCGATGATGACGCTGATGATGGCGCCGTAGGTGACGTCTTTGGCCACTGAGGGGCCTACCTTCGAACTGCTGATGATGGAGCCGCCGGCGCGAAGGTCGGGGTTCTTGAACGTCTCGAGGCTCTTCTGGCTGACGAGTCCGGCTTTCTTCAAGCCTTGATAGAGCATGTTCTCGGCTTCGTTGTCTACGGCCGGGTTGTTGGACTCAATCTTGTAGTTGGTCGAAATGCGTATGGTCTTGTTGTCGGTACCCAGCGAGAGCGCGCTCGTCGTGGCATTCGGGAAGATTGTTCTGAGCACTTCGCGCACCTGTTCGGGCTGGGTTGACTTCTCGAACTGCACGACGTAGTTGCGGCCTCCCGTGAAGTCGATGCTCTGTGCTAGTCCGCGTACGAAGAAACTTCCGATGAACACGGCGGAAAGAATGATAACAATGCCGAACGTGCTCTTGTACATTGACATGAACTTGTAGTTCTTATCCTGCATGAGGTTCTTGCTGATGCCGGTCCAGTACTTCAGGTTCTGCCAACGGTCTTTGTTGAGTTGGTGTTCATAAACCAAGCGGGTGAGGAACACGGCACTGAAGAACGAGCATACGATACCGATGATCCACGTGGTAGCGAAGCCTTGAATGGGTCCCGTTCCGAAGACATAGAGAATGACACCCGTGATGAGTGAGGTCAGGTTGGAGTCGAATATGGCCGAGAAAGCGTTGCCGTAGCCCGCGGCGACGGCTTGTTTCATGCCTTTTCCCGCCCGGAGTTCCTCCTTGATGCGCTCATAAATGAGCACGTTGGCATCGACTGCCGTACCCAACGACAGCACCATACCTGCAATACCCGACATGGTAAGCGCGGCTTGGAACGAGGTTAGAATGCCCAATGTGAAGAAGACGTTGATGATAAGTGCCGCATTGGCAATCATTCCCGGTATGAAGTTGTACATCAACACCATGTAGATAATCAGCAGCACGAACGCAATGACGAACGAAATGATGCCTTGCTGAATGGAAGCGGCGCCGAGCGTGGGGCCTACAACCTCTTCCTGAACGATGCGGGCAGGCGCAGGCATGCGGCCCGACTTCAGCGTGTTGGCAAGGTCTTTGGTCATTTCAACGGTGAAGTTGCCCGAGATGGAGCTTGAACCGCCGTCGATTTCGCCGTTCACACGCGGTGCGGAATAGACCGCATTGTCAAGAACAATGGCGATGGCTTTGCCGATATTGGCCTTCGTGAGGGCTGCCCAGCGGCGTGCTCCCTCGGTGTTCATGGTCATATTGACCTCGGGTTGCCCCGTCACGTGGTTGAATTCGTCCTTGGCGTCGGTTACAACGTCGCCCTGTAGCGGTGCCTGTCCGTTGTTAGATGTGACCTTGATGGCATAAAGCCCGAAGATGTTCTTGGCCTGAATGCCGTCTTCGGGCGTGGCACTCCACAGCAATTTCACGTCGGAGGGCAGCACTTGCTTGGCTACCGGCCCGTAGATGAGTTTGCTGATGGCTGCCGTGTCGCGCACGCTGGCGTAACCAACGAGGGCAAGAGAGTTCTGTCCGGTGGTTTGCAGCATGGCCAAGAGCGGGTGTTGCTTCTTGGCAGCCTCCATTTGTGCGTTGCTTGTCTTGGCAACGTCGTTCTTGTCGGCGTTCTTTATCTTGAACTTAGCCGGCTTTTCAGCTGGTTTTGCCTTTGTTTCGGTAGCCGTGCTGTCGGTCGTCTCCGTTGTTTCGCCGTTAGCCAAGCGACTGTCGAGTTGCTGCAGATAAGGAATAATCTCCTCGGCGTTGTAGGTTTCCCAGAATTCGAGGTTCGCACTACCCTGCAAAAGCTTGCGCATGCGTTCAGGTTCCTTGATACCCGGCATCTCAACCATAATGCGGCCGGTTTGTCCTTCAAGCTTTTGAATGTTGGGCTGAACGACACCGAACTTGTCAATACGGGTGCGGACGACATTGAAAGAGTTGTCGATGGCTGCCTGAACTTCCTCGCGGAGCACTTTCTCTACCTCAGAATCAGAACTTTGAGGATTGACCTTGCCTTGCAACTGCTGTGTGGCAAAGAGCTCGGCGAGGCGGTGTCCCGGTGCATTCTGATGATAATACTTCACGAAAAGCGAGATAAAATCACTCTGACTCGTCTCCTCTTCAGCGCGAGCTTCCTTCATTGACTTGGTGAAAGCAGGGTCGGTCTTGTGGTCGGCCAGCGTTTCGAGCACGTCGGGAACAGACACTTCGAGGATAACGTTCATGCCGCCTTTGAGGTCAAGTCCCAGACCAATCTGGGTTTCCAAGCATTTCTGATAAGAATAAATCCCGAGATACTTCACAGAATCCTTGTAATCCTGCTGTGCAATAGGGTCTTTGAGCTTTGCAGCCTCGCTGTCATAGTAGCGTGTGGCAAACGAGAATGAAAGATAGAAAATGCTTGCAAGCGTCAGAAGGACGGCTGTACAAATTACAATTCCTTTGTTTTGCATTTTTTTATTTGTTATTGATAATTGTTTTTCGCTGCGCAATACGAAAGCTTCACCTATCGTATATAGACGTGCAAAAATACAAATTTTCTTGCAGTAAATGAAATTTATGCGCGTGAAATATACAATTTTTACTGTTTTCCTTGCTTTTTCAGCCAGCAGATAATGGGGTAATGGTCGGATTCTTTGATGCTGCGGTCCACTTTACAGGCGTAAGGTTGCCAGTCATCGGAGCACATGATATGGTCGATGCGCACATACATTCCGCCCTTATGATAGCTAATTCCGGGGCCATTCCCGCTGGCAATGTAGCAGTCGGTAAGCCCTTTAGCGATGGTGTGCCGGGCGTATGAGATGGGGCTGTCGTTGAAGTCGCCGCAGAGAATGATGCTGCGCCCCTCGTGCTTGCTGACATATCGGGCCACGGCATCGGCCTGAACAGCCCGCTTAGCCGAGGCTTCTCCGAGCTTATCCACCAGCTTGTAGGACATTCGCTTGGCTTCCGGAGTGGGCAAATCGCCCTTGACCATCTGCTTGAACTCGCGTTTGTCTTCGCTCGAAAGCCCGGTTGTTTCAAGGTGATTGTTGACCACAATGACCGTGTCGCGGCCGATTTTCACCTCAAAAGCACCGCTGAGGTTGCCCCGTGAAGGGTAGACGATGCGCTCATGCGAGAGGATAGGGAACCTGCTATAGATGGCTATGCAGTCGCTTGTGGGCGAAACTTTCAGCGTATCTTTGTAAGGATAGAGCTTGTCAAGCACAGCATTCACGCGAGCCTGCCCGATTTCGTAGGTCATGGCCTCCTGCAAGCACAGGATATCCGCCTTCTGTGTCTTGATATATTCAAGAATAGGGAACTTACCGTCAGCATGTCGCTCCCAACCGGCAAAGCTCCACACATTATAAGATATCACTTTGATGGCATCCTTGGGAATATCGTGCGGAACATTGAAAGGAATGTAGGCTCTGACGGGCATATAGCACACCAAATAGCCCACGACGGGAAGCCATACGCCCTTCTTCTTGACGCAAAGCCAAAAGAGCAGAAAGCCGAAATTGAGGACGAGGAACACGGGAAACAACAAGCCAACATTGGCCAACAGCTGATGTTTCACCGGATTAAAGCGGTCGGAGAAGCCCACGAACGTCATCATGAGGATAGTAGCCAGATTGGCTCCGGCCACGATTTGCAAGGTAAACCGCTTGATGCCACGCAACATACGCCTCTTTGTCAATGCCGTTTGCTGCTGTCGAAGAGCTTTCGCTTCTCTTCGGCCGTGAGACTATCGTAACCACTCTTGCGTATTTTGTCGAGAATCAGGTCTACTTCGGCCTGATCTTCGCGTTCCCGGCGGTTATAGTCCCAATCTTGCTGCCGATTGTTGTAGGCGTTCCCGTTGTTTTGCGTCCCGGTGTGCCCGAATTCGTTGCGATGTGCCCGGTTATCCCAGCGTCGTTTTAAATTGTCGAAGAACTGTTGTCCGCCCGAACGGTCGTATCCGGCTCCGGGGTGGCTTCGCCAATAGCGTATCAGGAAGAAACCGACGACCATTCCGCCCAGATGGGCCAAGTGGGCCACGTTGTCGTTGGTGGTGGACATGGCCGAGAAGAGCTCAATCCCAGCATAAATCATCACGAACCATTTGGCTTTGATGGGTATGGGAATGGGAATGATGAACAGCCGCTCGTTGGGAAACGTCATACCGAAGGCCAACAAGATGGCATAGACGGCTCCCGAAGCCCCCACCGTGGTCCAACTGTTCAGGGCATCGCCCAGATGACGGGCCACCTCGGGCAGTTGCGCGAGGGAAAGTGAAGGATATTGCGACGCAACCGTGAGATAGAACGAACAAAACTGGGCTGCTTCTTGGAACAAACCAGCCCCGATGCCGCATGCAATGTAATAAAAGAGGAACTTCTTCGGCCCCCATACGTTCTCAACCACCATGCCGAACATCCATAGGGCAAACATGTTGAAGAAAATATGCTCCAGACTGGCATGCATGAACATGTAGGTGACGAGCTGATAAAGGCGGAAATCGGGTGCCATGAAGAAGTGTAACCCGAAGATGTCGTTCAGGTCGACGGGACCTGCGCCCGAAAAGCTCACCGTTCTCAATGCATACATCATCAAAAATGCAAGCACGTTGATGATGAGCAGGTTCTTTGTTATTGTCGGAATACGTCTCATTCGTAATCGTTTCTAATCGTTCTATGTTTGATGTTATTGGGCACAAAAATACGAAAAATATTGTTTAATTCGCCTTAAAACAGGCTTATTCATGCCGTTTTTTGCTTTTTATCTTACTTTTTTTCCTTTTTTGTTTTGTTTTCTGAAAGGAATAGCCTATATTTGCCAAATCAATAAACAATTTTTCAACAATTAATCATTTTAATTTAACTGAATTATGAACAAAACAGAATTGATCGAGAAGATCGCCGCAGGTGCAAATCTGACCAAGGCAGACGCAAAAAAGGCATTGGACGCAACAACCACAGCCATCAAGAAGGCGCTCGTTGCAGGTGACAAAATCCAGCTTGTAGGCTTCGGCACATTCAGTGTGAACAAACGTCCAGCTCGTGAGGGTATCAATCCTGCTACAAAGCAGAAGATTAAGATTGCAGCTAAGAAGGTTGCAAAGTTCAAGGCAGGTGCTGAATTGTCTGATGCAGTGAACAAATAATTGTAAAGATTTATTATAGATTAAACGAAACGGGTTCGTCAATGGGTTTCCCCCATTGGCGACCCGTTTTTATTTGCCGTTTTGTTTCAACCGTATTGCGAGATAATATAGTCATAATGGCAGTGTAGGGACACACGGTTCGTGGGTCCGCTCCATTGGAATGGAAATATAAGCACATGGTAGTTTGGGCGGACGCACGAGCCGTGCGTCCCTACATGCATTCGAACTGAAATTCAACGACTTACACTTTGCGTTTCAATGTCAGTCATTTTAGCGTGCAAAGTGGCCCATTTCATCGTGTAAAATGGCTGAGGTTGCACGGTGAAATGACTGAGATTGAAACGCAATATGGTTATGCCTAATTTTATTTGGACTGAAACGAGTTTCCAACGAAATCAAAACTTGAAGGCTTGGTCGTTAAAGACTTCTGATGCGTTCATCGAAATCCTTTGCTCCTCCCTGCGCATGGAAGAGCTTTTGCAGGAGACGTTGCCGCATGTTGGTCACGTTTTGCGGACTGATTCCAAGCAGAACAGACAGCTCACTGGGGATAAATCGCAAGCGAATGAGCAGGCAGACGAGCCGTTCTTTCTCGTTCAGGTGGCTTTGATGGAGTGTTTTCATCAGCGAAGGGTCGTGGTTGGCAACAAGTTGATAGAGTTCTTGGCGATTGTTTTCAGGCGCTTGGCGGCCACGCGAGGCGAGACGGTGCAGCGTGATGACGCAATCGGTGGCCAGCATCTCGTTTTCGATGTTCCATTTCTCAGGAGCTTTCCGGTCATCTTGATAATCTGCAATGCGTTTTTCCAGTCGGCTGATTTCATTTTTGGCCCATCGGTAGGCTTCAAGGTCGTGCACGTAGCGTGCATTGACGTTGTTGAGGTTGCGATAGAGCCTTTTCACCTTATTTATATAGTAGCGACGGCCGACGAAAGCTGCCACCATCAGCAGGATGATGACGAGGAGCAGCACCGAGATGCGCTGATAAGCACGTTTCTGCAGGGCGTTTTGTTCGAAATCTGACTGCAGTCGGGCTATTTCGTCGGTGTTGATGCTGGGCGATTCCTTTGTGGCACGGTGGTATTCTTGGAGCAGGAACGTGTTTCCGGGCTTGATTTTCAGGAGCGAATCGAGGGCGGCCATGCGAATATCATGCTCGTTTGAGTTGGCTGCCTTGTACCAATAGTCCGCTGCCATGGCCGTGTTTCTGCGGTGTTGCCACAGGTTTCCGATGGCCATAGCCGTGCGGTAAGTGTAGTCAAAAGGGTAGGCTCGGGCGAGATAAGCACCGGATTGGGCGTAATCCCCACGGTCGAAATACCACTCGCCAAGGCTTGTCAGTATCTCGGCATAGGTGCTTGGGTCGGTTTTATTGATGAAAGGCAACGTGAGTTTGAGGCATTTCACGGTGCTGTCTACATGGTTTAACCGCTTATGGGCCTTGCTTTCCAAGAGGTAACACCGTGCGATGAGCGTGGGATTGCGGTCGAACCGGAGGGCGGCCTTGCGTGCTTCGCGGAATTGCCGCAGTGCCAGTTGGTAGCAACCGTTGTCAAGATTGATGTTGCCCAAGGTGAGTTGGAGCCTGCAATAGGGGTAGTCATCTTGCTTGTCTGCGGTTTCTTGGGCTGCAATGGCATTGGCGAGTGCGTCTTTATAGTTGCCGTGCTTGTATTGGTTGATGCTTTTGCAGAGATAAGCACGCGAGAGCAGGGCGCGTGTCCCATGGTTTTTATAGTACGTGATGAGTTGGTTGGGAAGGGAATTCGTTTGGAAAGAGAGTGGTTTCTGCAGGTAAGTCTCACAGCAAAGTAGGTTGTAAAAGACCGTGTCTTCGGCAGATTCGAGTCTTATCTTGCCCTCGTAGAGGCGGTTGAACGCTGCGTCGGGGTCGATACGTTGCAGACTGTCGATGCGCGCGAGAAGCGGATTGCGGGTGCTCCGCGTGGAGCAGCCCGCAAAAAAGAGCGCAATTGTCAGCCCGAAAAGAGCTTTTCGCATGGTTCTTATTTGAGTTTGAACTGCACGGGTATGTTGAATTTCACCCTTACCGGCTTTCCGTCCCGCTTGCCGGGCGTCCATTTTGGCATGCTATTCACCACTCTCACGGCCTCGGCATCAAGCAAAGGGTGCACGGATCTCACGACTTTGACGTTGGAGATGCTGCCGTTTTTCTCGACGATGAAGCGCACGATACATCTTCCTTCTATGCCTTTCTTTTCAGCTTTCTTGGGATATTGCACGTTTGTGAGAAGGAAATTCATCATCTCTTGCATGCCTCCCGGAAAGCTGGGCATCACATCTACGATGTCATACACCTTACCTTTTCCCTGCGTTTTCGCCTCGGCTGTTATGAAACAGAGCGTCATCAGGAGCATTGTCAATAGGGTTTTCATTGTTGCTTTTGTTTTCATTGTCTTTTCAAATTGATGGTTTTATAATTAATGTTACTTGTCATGACGATGCAAAAGTAGTAATTTCAGCGTTTTCTGTCAAGTAAATCGTTACACAGGTTTACACAAGTCCTTGTTTTTTCTTTTCGATTTGCGTGCCTATACCATTGTTCCAACTTGGCAATTTAGGCTATAAAGCAATATAAAATGAGTTTTTTTGAAAAATAATCTCTAAAATGTTTGTAGATTGAAAAAATATATATACCTTTGCAAACGCTTTCAGGAAGAAATCGTAATTATTAAAGTTGATTATAGAATTCCAAGAGCAAGGCGGAAGTCTTGTTAAGGCTTTTTGCCAATCATAGAAACATCGTTC
The DNA here is from genome assembly GCF_000382385.1 of Segatella maculosa DSM 19339 = JCM 15638. Classification (GTDB taxonomy): domain Bacteria; phylum Bacteroidota; class Bacteroidia; order Bacteroidales; family Bacteroidaceae; genus Prevotella; species Prevotella maculosa. Next base: position 57,377 of record NZ_KB908334.1, read on the forward strand.
TTTGATAGGATTTAAGATAAACAGAGAAGTAGTACAAGAAGCGAGGTACGTGCCTTTTCGGGTGCGTACCTTGGGTAGAAGAAACGAGCCGTTCAATTATTTTGGAAAGGTTTTGCTTTAGACTTCGATACTAAGTGAAGGAATTCGTTCTGGACAGATTAACTTGAGGTAGATTGGGAGAGTAGGAGTATTCATGCTTTTTATTCTTTGGCATTTTACCTTATGATTTCTATTTTTACAATGGAGAGTTTGATCCTGGCTCAGGATGAACGCTAGCTACAGGCTTAACACATGCAAGTCGAGGGGAAACGACATTGAAGCTTGCTTCGATGGTCGTCGACCGGCGCACGGGTGAGTAACGCGTATCCAACCTGCCTCTGACCAAGGGATAACCCGTCGAAAGTCGGACTAATACCTTATGCAGTCGTCGGAAGTCATCTGATGACGACGAAAGATTTCATCGGTGAGAGATGGGGATGCGTCTGATTAGCTTGTTGGCGGGGTAACGGCCCACCAAGGCGACGATCAGTAGGGGTTCTGAGAGGAAGGTCCCCCACATTGGAACTGAGACACGGTCCAAACTCCTACGGGAGGCAGCAGTGAGGAATAT
>NZ_KB908335.1:0-4184 GCF_000382385.1 Segatella maculosa DSM 19339 = JCM 15638
ATGTATGACTTCGATGGAACGGAACAACTCTTCGATGCTGCCAAGCAGTCTAAGTTCTTCTTCGAGTATGCTTTCGGTCCCTCTTATACGGGACGTACCTCCCTCGGTTTCAGAAACACGCGTGGCTTTGATGCCAATGTCGCTTTGGGTTGGTGGTTCTCTTCCGCTTTCGCTTTGCGTTCCGGTTTCCATGTAACCAATGCCGATTGGGCATCGAGCAGCTATGCCGGCCAGCCAACCAAGTTGCTGGTGGGTACGCGTGGTGCCACTTTCGACCTTTTGATTAATCCTTTTGGTTTTACGAACAACTTCAATTGGGATCAACGTTTCGGTGTTAATCTCATCGGAGGTTACGAACTCGGTCATGCCAAGCGCACAGATCCCGTGTTTGTCAACTCTTACGAAGGTAATTATACTGGTTTCCGTGCCGGTGCTCAGTTGTGGGCCCGCCTTTCCAACGGTCTCCGCTTCACGGTTGAGCCTATGTTCTCTTCCATAAAGCAAAAAGGTGAAAACGGCATCAACTATGATGCATATGCCTTGAAGGCCGGTGTCTCACTGCTGCTCAAGTCTAAGGCCGAACGTAATTACGGCGAAGTGGCCGAGGACTCTGTACGCAATACGCCGCTGAAAGGTTACTTTGCTGGTGCCGGTTTGGGTTGGAGCAATACACTTTGGGATTGGCGTTTCACGGGCCATCAGCATGGTTTGTTGAAGAATGCCACGTTCTTCGGAGGCTATCGTTTCAATACATTGCATGGTGTACGCCTGCAAGGTGAGTGGAAGCGCGAAAAGGTTGCCGCTCCGGGCTACAGTGACCCTGTGGACTTGAAATACGACAACTACCTCTTGTCACTCGATTATCAGCTCAACCTCTATAACCTCATGGCAGGTTACGATCCTGCCCGTCGCTGGAATGTCTATCTGTCTGCCGGTCCTACATTGCTGATGGGTAATGGTGGAACAGACTTCGCAGCCAATGTGGGTGCCATGTTGACTTATAATTTGTCTCGTCATACCTCGCTCTTCTATAGCTATTCGGTTTATCGTCTGCCGAAGAACCGCTATCCTCACAGTATGGTCTACTCTAAGGATGGTACTTATACGAACAACCTGAATGTGGGTGTGATGTATGACTTCGATGGAACGGAACAACTCTTCGATGCTGCCAAGCAGTCTAAGTTCTTCTTCGAGTATGCTTTCGGTCCCTCTTATACGGGACGCACCTCTCTCGGTTTCAGAAACACGCGTGGCTTTGATGCCAACGTCGCTTTGGGTTGGTGGTTCTCTTCCGCTTTCGCTTTGCGTTCCGGTTTCCATGTAACCAATGCCGATTGGGCATCGAGCAGCTATGCCGGTCATTCCACCAAGTTGCTGGTGGGTACGCGTGGTGCCGCTTTCGACCTCTTGGTTAACCCCTTTGGCTTTGTGAGAGAATATAACTGGGAGCCTCGCTTCGGTGTAAACCTCTTGGGTGGTTACGAATTCGGCCATGCTAAGCGTACTGTGGACGGTTTTGTCAATTCTTATGAAGGAAACTACTCTGCTTTCCGTGTAGGGGCTCAGTTCTGGGCCCGCCTTTCCAATGGGCTTCGCTTCACGGTTGAACCGATTTACGCTCCTGTCACACAACATGGAAACGGTGGTATCGATTATAACGAATATGCTTTAAAAATGGGCTTCTCCATGTTGTTGAAGAATAAAGAGGAGCGCGTTTATGAAGAAGTTGACGAAGCCAATCGCAAGAATATTGCAACAAAAGGCTACTTCCTTGGTGCAGGTCTTGGTTGGAACAGCACGGTTTGGGATTGGCGCTTCACTGGTCACCAGCATGACCTCTTGAAGAATGCGACCATCTTTGGTGGTTATCACTTCAATACGTTGCACAGTGTACGTCTGCAAGCCGATTGGATGAAAGAAAAGGTTGCTTATCCCGGCCACAGTGATTTGACCGACTTGAATTATAACAACTATCTCTTGTCGCTCGACTACCAGCTCAACCTCTACAACCTCATGGCCGGATATGACCCTGCACGCCGTTGGAATGCTTATCTCTATGCAGGACCGACGTTGCTGATGGGTGATGGTGGAACAAGGGTTGCTGCCAATGTGGGTGGAATGTTCACTTATAATGTGACGCCGTCTTTGGGCTTGTTCTACAGCCATACAGTTTATCGTATGCCGAAGAACCGTTATCCTCACAGTATGATTTACTCTGAGAACGGAACCTACACCAACAACTTGAACATCGGTTTGATGTACACATTCGATGCACTCAGGAAACTCTTTGGTCAAGGTGAACCGAGTGATGATGAAGTCCGTCGCAGTCCGCTCTTCTTCGAGTATGGCTTTGGTCCGGCTTTCATGAGTAAAACACCGCTTGGAGCTTCTAAGACAACGGGCTTCGATGCCAAGGTTGCTTTGGGTTGGTGGGCCAATTCAGCCATTGGGTTGCGTGGTGGCTTCCGTGTCACCAATGCCAACTGGGACGAAGGCACTTATGCTTCCTATCCGGTCACCTATCTCATCGGTACACGTGGCTTCATGGCCGACCTCATGATCAATCCGTTGGGCTTCAAATCTAACTATAATTGGGATTCCGCTTTCGGATTGAACCTCTTTGCAGGCTATGAATTCGGTCATTCAAAGAAGACTGTTGCTGGCTTTGTTGACTCTTATGAGGGCGGCTATACGGCATTCCGTGTGGGCGGACAGCTTTGGGCTAAGTTGACCAATGACTTGCGTCTGACACTCGAACCAACCTACACGCCGTTGAAGCTGAAGAATATCAGTGACAACCGCCACAATCGTTTCGCTCTCCAAATGGGTATCTCGTTGTTGATGCGTAACAAAGCTGACAGAGACTATGACGAGAAAGATATTGAAGGCCGTCATAACCTGCCGATCGAAGGTCTCTTTGTCGGTGCGGGCTTCGGTTGGAACAACACGCTTTGGCAGTGGAAGTTCTCTGAACAGAAGAGCGATTTACTCAAGAATGCCATGGCCTTTGCTGGTTACAACTTCACCACAGTTCATGCATTGCGTTTGCAGGGTGAGTGGATGAAGGAGAAGATGGTTTATCCCCATGTGTATGACCTCACGACGTTGAACTTTACCAACTACTTGGTTTCGCTCGACTATCAGGTGAACCTCTTCAATGCGATGACAGGCTACGACCCTGCACGCCGTTGGAATGTCTACCTCTATGCAGGTCCTACGTTGTTGTTGGGCGATGGTGGCACGAAGGCAGCCATGAACTTCGGTGGTCAGTTCAGCTACAGTGTTGCACGCAACCTGTCTCTGTTCTACAGTCACACGGTTTATCGCATGCCCGAGGGTCGTTACCCTCACAGTCTGCCTTATACCAAGAGCGGAACATTTACGAACAACATCAACATTGGTGTGATGTATAACTTCAATAGCTTCAGCAAGTAAGTTAAGTTGACAAGTTGACGGGTAAATAAGTTTACGAGTTGATTGCAATGCACCCATAAATTTATGCAAGCAACTCGTCTGTCCGTCAACTTGTTTACTTTATTAACCATATTTCGTAATAAGCAAGGAGGCGTGAGTCTGTTTGTGTTATTACTTTTTCGAGCCCTGTCTCCCGATGTGTGTGTGGGAGGGGGCTCTTTTTATGATTTCCTTGGAAAGGATTAGAGAGATTAAGTGTTTTTCTCCGATTTCCTTTCCCATTTCCACTTTTTTATTTAACTTTGCAACCTGAAATGAGATTATTGGATAATCATAGAACCGTGTGCATGATGTTGCAAGATAGTTTTTCTTGTGTTGCATCTTTTAACATAAATTATTTGCATAAGCCAAATAATTTGCTAACACACACACACACACACACACACACACACATTTAAACAACAATTCTTACGCGCGCGTAAGATACACCATAAAGTCTTACAAACAAAGGGTGTGCAAGAAGTTTTTTGATAACTTTCTGCATGCTTTTTTGTGCGTATCAATGAATGAACAAAGGTAATACTAAATATCAATAATATTTTAAACTCGGAAAAATGGAAAAGAAAGAAAAGCAGGTATACTTAAGTCCAGGCATCGAGGTCATTCCCCTTGATGATGCTTGCCATCTCCTGCAGGACAGCAGGCCGAACGCACGGCCGGGCGGCGACCAAGGAGGCTCCGTGAATATTGAGAACCCCACAGAAGATGAC
>NZ_KB908335.1:6089-60689 GCF_000382385.1 Segatella maculosa DSM 19339 = JCM 15638
GCCGTCGGATTATGCACATGAACTGCATGCACAGGCCTTTACCGACCCGCAGCTGGGCGAGTTCACACTCACTTCTGTGGCATGTGGCAAGACCATCAGCAAGGAAGAATACATCGAAAACGTGATGCGCACGCTGTTGGAGCATGAGGAAGTGCGCCGCATCATGGTCATTCCCGACGGCAACGGCGATGCGTGGGACCGGTTACGCAGGCTGTTGCACAGCGCAGACGATGACAACAAGCGCATCACCCTCTTTGCCATGCAACCCATGGAGGGCGGGAACTTCCGCCAAGAGCTATTGGGCTACGCGCTAATGAGTGCACTCGGAATCAAAGCAGACGAAATCAAATAAACCAATATGAGTAGAATACTGATGATAGGAGCCGGTGGTGTGGCCACCGTCGCAGCCTTTAAGATGGCACAAAACACCGATGTCTTCACGGAATTGATGATTGCAAGTAGGCGCAAAGCCAAGTGCGACCGACTCGTTGAGGCCATCCATGCCAAGGGATACAGCATGAATATCAAGACAGCCGAGGTGGATGCAGACGACGTGGACCAGCTCAAAGCGCTCTTCAATGCCTACAAACCCGAACTTGTCGTCAATCTTGCACTGCCTTATCAGGACTTGACAATCATGGAAGCCTGCCTCGCTTGCGGCTGTAACTACCTCGACACGGCCAATTATGAGCCTAAGAATGAGGCTCATTTCGAGTATTCTTGGCAGTGGGCTTACAAGGACAAGTTCGAGAAGGCTGGGCTTACTGCAATCTTGGGTTGCGGCTTTGACCCCGGTGTTTCGGGCATCTACACGGCTTATGCGGCCAAACATCACTTCGATGAGCTGCAATATCTCGACATTGTAGACTGTAATGCGGGCAACCATCACAAGGCTTTTGCAACGAATTTCAATCCAGAAATCAACATCAGGGAGATAACCCAGAAGGGCCTATATTACAAGGATGGCGAGTGGATTGAGACCGAACCGCTGGCTGTTCACAAGGACCTTACCTACCCAAACATCGGACCGCGCGATAGCTATCTGATGCATCATGAGGAGTTGGAGTCGCTGGTTAAGAACTATCCCACCATCAAACAGGCTCGCTTTTGGATGACGTTCGGACAGCAATACCTCAACTATCTCGACGTGATTCAGAACATCGGAATGGCTCGTATCGACGAGGTTGAGTATGAAGCCCCGCTTTCCAGCGATCCCACCAAGACCGCAAAGGTGAAGATTGTGCCGCTTCAATTCCTCAAAGCCGTGCTGCCCAACCCGCAAGACTTGGGCGAAAACTACGATGGAGAGACTTCTATCGGCTGCCGGATACGCGGAATCAAAGACGGAAAGGAGCACACCTATTATATATATAACAACTGCAAGCATCAGGAAGCCTACAAGGAAACGGGCATGCAAGGCGTCAGTTACACCACAGGTGTGCCCGCGATGATCGGTGCAATGATGTTTGTCAGGGGCCTGTGGAGGCGGCCCGGCGTGTGGAACGTGGAGGAATTCGACCCCGACCCGTTCATGGAACAGCTCAACACGCAGGGACTTCCGTGGCACGAAGTGTTCGATGGCGACTTGGAACTCTAAGAAATTCATTTAAAAAACAAAGATATGACAAAAGAAAACGAAAGCAACCCGCAGAGCGAAAAGCTGAAAGCACTGCAGGCAGCAATGTCTAAAATAGAGAAAGACTTTGGAAAAGGCTCCATCATGCGCATGGGTGACGAGCAGATTGAGCATGTGGAAGTGATCCCTACCGGCAGCATCGGCCTCAATGTGGCCCTCGGTGTGGGCGGTTATCCGCGTGGAAGAATCATCGAAATCTATGGCCCCGAGTCATCTGGTAAGACCACCGTGGCCCTCCATGCCATTGCCGAAACGCAGAAAAAAGGTGGCATTGCGGCCTTCATCGATGCCGAACATGCCTTCGACCGCTTCTATGCTGCCAAGTTGGGTGTCGATGTTGACAACCTATGGATCAGTCAACCGGACAACGGAGAACAGGCTTTGCAGATTGCAGATGAGCTGATTCGTTCGAGTGCCGTAGACATATTGGTGGTCGATTCCGTTGCCGCACTGACACCGAAAAAGGAGATTGAGGGCGACATGGGCGACAATGTGGTGGGCCTGCAAGCCCGGTTGATGAGCCAAGCCCTGCGAAAACTCACCTCGACCATCAGCAAAACCAACACTTGCTGCATCTTTATCAACCAGTTGCGCGAGAAGATTGGCGTGATGTTCGGCAGTCCCGAAACCACCACGGGCGGTAATGCTCTGAAGTTCTATAGCAGCGTCCGTCTCGATATCCGGCGGGTCACGAGCATCAAGGACGGTGACAATGTCATCGGAAATCAAGTACGTGTAAAAGTTGTCAAGAACAAAGTGGCCCCTCCGTTCCGCAAGGCTGAGTTCGAAATCATGTTCGGTGAGGGCATCAGTAAGGTGGGCGAGATTCTCGACCTCGGCGTTGAATACAATATTATCAATAAAAGCGGGAGTTGGTTCAGCTATAACGGTTCCAAATTGGCACAGGGTCGCGATGCCACCAAGACCTTGCTCCGCGACAATCCCGAGCTGTGTGAAGAGCTCGAAAAGCTCATCATGCAGGCCATTGAAGCCCGAAAAGAGTAAGAAAGTACCGCTCCCCCGTTTTCAGTTGGCTGGTTGACAAAGTAAACGGGTTAACAAGGTGATTGTTCTGCGTTGCGCGGACGCACGAACCGTGCGTCCCTACATACCTGTCATAGTCAAATTGATGCGCAAGATAGTTGAGATGGCGAACTATGCAAACGCATGTAGGGACGCACGGCTCGTGCGTCCGTTCCAACAATCACGCGATTTGCTTTCAATCCCCCCTGCGCGGACGCACGAACCGTGTGTCCCTACATTTCAATCCCACCCACTTCGCATGCTAATATGACTGATGTTACACGGTTAAATAGGTCATATTGCACGGTAATAAGGCTGATTTGGCGAGGTATTCTGCCCATGCAAGCGGTAGGCGGTTTGCATTTTAGCACATAATTCTATCATTTTCCTTGCCAAAGTTTTTGAGTCTCGTGAAAAAAGCTTAACTTTGCAGCGGTAAAATATCAGGAAGAATGATCAATAGGGTGAACAACAAAGTAACAATGGCGATACAGAAGAATTTTTCTTTTGTAGCTTTTTTTATACCTTTTTATTTGGTCATTCCAAATAATTTGCTAACACACACACACACACACACACACACACACACACACACACACATTTAAACAACAGTTCTTACGCGCGCGTAAGATACACCATAAAGTCTTACAAACAAAGGATGTGCAAGAAGTTTTTTGATAACTTTCTGCATGCTTTTTTGTGCGTATCAATGAATGAACAAAGGTAATACTAAATATCAATAACATTTTAAACTTAAACGGAAAAATGGAAAAGAAAGAAAAGCAGGTATACTTAAGTCCAGGTATCGAGGTCATTCCCCTTGATAATGCTTGCCATCTCCTGCAGGACAGCAGGCCGAACGCACGGCCGGGCGGCGACCAAGGAGGCTCCGTGAATATTGAGAACCCCACAGAAGATGACGACGATACCAACATCTCGGGGGCCAAACATTGGGGTAGCGTGTGGGAAGAAGACTGACCGCGCGGCTGCACCGCAGTGCAATCAATACATAAAAATCGTATTCAAAAAAGAAAAATGGAAAAAATGAATTTCAAGAACAATATCCTTTGGCCGGCCGTCCCGCTGGCGGTCGCATGCCTTACGGTCGGCTTCACGCTGTTTTCGTGTGCCGACAAAGACATTGAAACGGACGATTCGAACGGAAAAGCCCTCGTGGCATTCAATGTTTCAGAGACGCAAGACCAGGCGCAGGCCGGTGCCAAGGCCTACGGTCCCATCAGTCGCGCGGCTTTTACGCGCGAACTTGCCGTGCAAGACCTCACACCCGAAGACCTCACAATGCAGAAGTTGCCCGTGCAAGGCAAAGCCGGCGCAGGACTCTGCCTGATAGAAACCACCGTTGCCGGTGTGCCTTCACAGCTTAAAGCCGAAGTGTCCACGCGCGCGAACATCACGACCATGGCCACATTGCAGCATTTTTCGACCACAGCCTTCTACGGTTCATCGGACGCGACCCTCGAACCTTGGTTCTACGACAAGGAGACCAAGGAAGACGGAACGCTCGTTTCGCCCATGTATTGGGACTGGTTTAAGAACCATGCCTGCTTCTATGCGGTCTATCCACGGCCTTACAGCAAACTTGTGCTTTCGCCTGAGAGCCATACGGGTACGCCGTATGTGGACTTCACTGTGGAATCCGACGTGAAAAACCAAAAAGATTTGATGACGGCCTGCTCGGGAAATGTGCACTCCACTATTGGCACGATGAGTGCCACGGCTCCGCGCACCGACCTCACTTTCCGCCATGCGCTCACGGCGGTGCGTTTCAAGGTGGGCGAGAATCTATCATATAGCAAGCACATCACAAAGGTGGAAATCGTTGGTGCAAAGAGCAAAGGCAAATATACGTTGCCCACCGATAAAGACCACACCGGCGCATGGGATGCTTCCTCGCTCTCTGCACCTGCAACCTTTACATTAGGTGGTGACGGAACGGTGAGCGTGAGCACGTCAGAGGCGGTAAACAACATCATCGTGGGCAAGCCCGGCGACAACTATGTGTTCTATATGATACCGCAAACGCTTACGGGCGTGCAGGCAAGATTCTATTTCGACGGTGCCACCACTCCTGCTATCACAGTTTCCCTCCCCGGTAAATGGAAGCCCGGCACAACGAAGACCTACGCGCTGTCGCAGAATACGTCGACATGGCAGTATGAACTGACCGTCACGCCACCTGCCCCAGCAGAATATAATGCCAATGCAACGGGCAATTACAAGATAGAAAGCTATCGCGAAGACCCAGTGAGTCACACCAAACAAGCTGTGCCTTGGGAAGTGGTAGGCTATGACACCAACGGTGATGGCACTTTCTCGATGACCGAACCGCTTCCAAGCTGGTTTACGAGCCTGACCACAACGAGTGGCAATGGCAGCATTACGACAACCGGCGAAACGGGCGTAGCCCATTTGGTGCCCGAGGCTGCAAGCATAAACAAATTGGCAGCGATGAATGCTGCTTTAAAGCTGAATGCCAAGGGTTCGGCATCAGACTATTACGACCTGTCGACCCACGACATCAAAGGCAACACCACACTGCGCAACACCGCCAACTGCTATATCATCTCCCACCCGGGCTATTATAAAATTCCCCTGGTTTATGGCAACGCCATCAAGAACGGTGGTAAGAATGAAAGTGCCTACCAAACCGGTAATACCGGGCCTCTTATTTTGACGCACTTTAAGGATCACGACAACAAGGACATCACCGACCCTTGGATAGAGAAGACCAACAGTGGGGCCAACAATGGTGTGAACGATGCCAAGGTGGTTTGGGCAGACGAAGCCGGATTGGTGAAGTTTGGCGCAACCAAGATTGTGCACGATGCCGGCAGTAATGCCTTCGTGCAGTTCGAAGTGCCTGCCGATAAAATCAAGAACGGCAATGCCGTCATCGCTGTGATGAAGAATGGCACAGTCGTTTGGTCGTGGCATCTGTGGTTTATTCACGACGATGCGCTCAACACCATTGCCTGCCGGAACTATCAAAACAAACGATATGATTTCTCCGAAGAAACGCTTGGCTGGAAATATACTGTTTGGAGTCGTACCAGCTACACCTCGCCACGCAGCATCAAGGTGAAAGTCAGACAGACAAAAGGACAGATTTCTCCTGCAACGCGTACAGAGGCAGTCCTCACCATTACGCAGAATCCGGGTAATGTGCGGCAAGGTTACAACACCCTCTACCAGTTCGGGCGCAAGGATGCCTTCCCCGGCACCGATGCTACAGCCGAAGGCTCATTTACCAAGAATGGCGGTGACAACATGTCCATTCAGAACGGCATCCGGCATCCCGAGACTTTCTACACCGACGGTTCGTCTTGGATGAGCAATCCACCTGCCGGCTACTCTTACTACAACCTGTGGTCGGCCAACAACACCACTACCGGCTTCAACGACGAAGCCGTGGTTAAGACCATCTATGATCCCTGCCCCGCAGGTTTCCACATGCCCGCCTCTAACGCCTTCACCGGTTTCACGAGGAATGGGCAGAATAATGGGCCAATGAATGTAAGCGGTGGTTGGTACAACGGGTGGAACTTCAACAACAAGATATCTTCTCCTGATGCCACCGTATATTTCCCTGCTTCGGGTTTTCGCTACTACTACAACGGTTCGCTGGGCTACGTGGGCAGCGGCGGCCACTATTGGTCGGCAGTCCCGGTCAACACGTTCCGCGGTTGCCACCTGAACTTCGACTCGGACTTCGTGTACCCGCAGAACCACAGCCGTCGGTCGTTCGGGCTCTCTGTCCGCCCCGTAGCCGAACCCAAAACGAGGGTGACGCCAAAACTGCCGGGCTCAACCGAGGAAGACTGGAGCAGCAACGAAGACCTCGATGCCGGCGATATTGATATTTAACAACACAAAAGCAGAAAGAACAATGATGAACATAAAACAAAACAAAGGCCTCTTCGCCCTGTTGCTGTTGGCTGTGCTGACGGCATGCACCAGCGAAGACAACATCACCACCAGCAAGCAACTCATCGAAGTGGGGGGCGACAAGCTGAAAATAGTCATCAACGAAGAGCCATTCGATGTCGAAACAACCACCCAGACACGTGCGGGAGGAATGGCACAAGCCATCCCCGCGGGCACGGTTGATTTGGGCGACGGCCTCGAAGCCGAAGTCTCCATCAGTCAAGGCACCCCCGCCCCCAAGACGCGCGCCACCGTGGTGAGCGACGGGCACTACAACATCTACGCCTACGATGCCAACACCAACCAAATGCTCATCGGCCCCAACAAGAAGCTATCGGGCAACGTGGTGGGTGGCGTTTTCACCCCCGATGCCGGCTCACGCTTAGAGTTGGAGGCCGGCACCTACAAGTTTGTTTGCTGCACGGATAATATCCACTTGAATGATACTTATGGCACAGGATCTCTATACCCAAGTGAGAATTGGAATGCAATCAGCATCACAAACGAAATGGCTGGTGCAACAGAACAGACCATCTCGGGCGACGACGATCAGATTGTTTTCCTGATGCACCATCGTTCAATGCGTTTTCGGTTTCGGACGATAGCCTATACCAACCAACTCACCGATGTAAAATTCAAGCTATTGTTTGACTCCCAAAGCAATTACTATACTTACATCAATATTCCTACAGGTTTTCAAGGCCCAGGAACATCAATGTCTGCCCCTGCAGCCGTTCGTCCCTACACCCTACCTTCAACGCCCACGCGGGTTTCGCCCACCTATCCGCTGGCCAACGAATTTTTGAGCGACTACAAATATCTTAGTCCTCCCTATGCTAAATATGGGGGTGTGGGCGGATTTACATTCGAACTCTCAGGCACTATCTATGGCAAGACAGTGAACAAAACCGTAGATTGTACCTTCGACCCCGCCATCGGAACGATCGAAAACGGCAGCTACACCATCAACCTTAAGCTCAAACCCACTCCCGCCCTCTATCTCTTTGAAGATGGCACCTGTGGCGCATTGGCCGAGAAGGGGTCGCGCACACCGATAGCAGCTGTGGTGAAAGAGAAGACCGCTACTGAGGATGGCTTGGCCATCGCGCTGAAGGACGATGCATCAGATGGAATCGGCACCGTGAAATGGGGAGGTCCGAGCGGCGAAACTACTCAGCAATTCAACCATATTGTGAAGTCTACGGTTGCTGATGTTCTTGCCGACATGGACGGTTATAAATACACCTGGGAGGCTGCCGGAAGCCTCGACGGAGTGACCATCAAAGCTAACAATCCCAATATGGATGCTTTCTACAAAGCAGCCAACCACACATCGCCGGCTCCCATCACTTTCGGTGGCGGCAAGCGCGGCAAATGGTTCCTGCCCAGCTTAGGACAATGGGTTTTGGCACTGAAAGCATTGGGAAAGACCACCACCCTGCCGACCGACCTCGTGAGCAGCGGCAGTTCGACTACCACGGGAAATGTAGACATTAATTATTTGAATAGCTCATTCACAGCTGCGGGCGTTGGTGGAAATAAATTAGACAACTATTGGTATTGGACCAGCACGCAATATCACACCTTGGAAGCCTGCTCCATCGACCTTGCGAATGGCGGTACGAACACGTTCCGACTCACCTCTGAACCTACGGGACGGACAGGTGAATGTGTTCGCGCTTTCATCCATTTCTAAGCATCAGTGTTTCTGAGGCGGTAAAGTTATTCCGCCTTCGCGTTGTGCGTGGGAGAGAGTACAACCCCCAAGGGGGTAGCATTTTTGCTTGCGTCGTTACCCGGGGTAGCCTACTGTCGTCGGCAACCCCGGGCTATCGAATGTACAACCGCGATGCGGTAGGGCGCACCACATGGTCGGGCCCGAAAAGAGTAAGAAAGCACCGTTCCCCGTTTTCAGTTGGCCGGTTGACAAAGTAAACAGGCTGACAAGTTGATTGTTCATACGCATGTAGGGACGCACGGTCCGTGCGTCCGTTCCAACAATCGTGCGATTTGCTTTCAATTCCCCTTTGCGCGGACGCACGAACCGTGCGTCCCTACATTTTAATCCCGCCCATTTCACCGTGTAATCCCGCTCATTTTGCGTGCTAATATGACTGATATGACTTATATTGCTCATCAGATAAACTTCTTCATGTGGCCCTATAGTTCCTTTGTGGCCGTCTTTAACAACATGAATGGTTATAGATATACTTGGGGAACCGAATGGGAACCGTGGCACCACCACCATTAAAGCGAACAGCGAACAAGATTTTCCGGTATTTCCTCCTTCCATTTAGGATAAGAAGGAATGAAACATCAATGTTCAAAACCTCGAACTTCAGACTTCAAAACAAAAGGGGCAGGGTGGTTGGTTAGACTACCCTGCCCGGTCTTCACATGATTGGGGTCTTCAGTGCGCCCTCATTCACTCGGCCTTTGCTACTTTGTCCGCTCCTCCTTTTGCGGTCGGGAGAGGTTTTCAAGAATGGTTGTAGCCACATTGATAATCACGTGGAAGATGATTTTCCATAGATTGAGCTTGTTCATATTTACCTCCTTTCTGTTTTATGCATGGGGTTGTCCACCGGCCTTACTTTTCTTTTCCTTCACGATGGCATACTGGTCCATCTCCTTCAGCGTCGCACCGCTGAGCATAGCCTTCACGCGTTTGTGAGAACTGCCGTCAACACGCGTTTCGGGCGTGAAGAGCACGCGCATGCCCTTGAGGTGCTTGGTGGGGTTGAAGTTTCCCGCCGAGTCTGCGCCCGCGGTGCTGATGGAAATCTTGAAGCTGCCGAACCCATCGAGCTTCACGCGCTTGGAACTTTGGAGCTGATCGGTCATCACTTCCACCAGTTCGGTCAGCACGGCCTGCACATCGCTCTTCTTCATGGAGCAGTTGCGCTCGATGATGGCCGAGATGTCGTTCAGATCGGCAGTGCCGTTGTGCATGGCCCGTGCGTAGAACTTACCGTAACCCGGGTGCTTCTTGTTGTTGTTCTTGTAGATTTTGTAAATCACTGACATAATAGTTACCCTTTCTTTTTGTTAAATTGTTAATAAGATTGATAGTGTTTTTCCAATTGGAATATTGCGAAACGTTTGCTTTCAGATAGTCATTTCCATAGCTTCGCCCCGATTGTGGTGCGGAGGTTGGCGGAAGCTCACGTGGAGCCACATGCAACCATTGCGCATTCGGTGCTCAAAGAGCAGTTGATCGAAGACGAGTGTGTGCTTGATGAACAGGTAGTAGCGCCGTCCGGTTGCCTCGTTGGGGATATGAATGTCGGCCGCTTCCCCGCGCATGTGCTGTGAATTGGAGGCTCCTCCGACTGCCTTATTCAGGGCATTTGAGCGATATCCGCTCGTGATGATGATGCGTCCGAAACGCATGCGGAGGGGTTCCAGCACGTTGAGGCACAGTTGCCGCAGGTTTTCCTCTTCCTCACGGCCGGGCAGATTCTCTATTCCGAGTCTTATCGCCATGCCCGACCGTTGCATTTCCTGTTTTGAGAAATGAGGCGAATACATTTCTTCTGTTGTTTTTCTCATTTGTTTTTGTTATTAAGGTATAAGAAAATTGTTATCCTGAACACATGGCAAAGATACGAAATCTTGCACCCCTTTGTCAAATTTTATCTGATACAAAAAACTGATACGCTCCGAAAAAGTCGCTGTTTTAAATTCCATTAACGCCCGAACAGGCTCGAGTGAAAATATATTTCCATTCAAACTGCTAACTTTGCACCTAAGGATTACCTGTCCGGCCCGCCTGCTTTGCTGACGAAGACCGACCGGAAGGCCCACCAATGAACCAAAAACCAGTTGAAGATGGAAAGAATATTAGAATCCATGAAAAGCGAAATCGTCGCTATCCTCGCCCTTTCGCCCGACCGCTACACATGGAAGGGCACCACCACCGACCTGCTGGAGGCCATCAATGTCGTGTGCATGGGCTGCGACCTCTGCGATGCCACCGGCCGCTGCTACTCTTTCGGCCGTCTCACCCACGACGTCTGCCTGCGCCTCAACCTCCACGAGCCCCACAATCCGCGGTCTTATCTCTCGAAAGCCCGACAGCGGCGCAACCTTCACCGTCCCCCGTTCATGCGCCGATACGCGTTGGCCCTCGAAACTGTTGACCGCCCCCTGTTCCGCTATATCCATGCGGTCTCGCCCGAGCGTGAACAGCCTTGAATTTCAACGCGTTCTTCCAATCATACGGCTGTATCGTGCACACCCGCCAACGGTGTGCGTGGTCCTTTCCTACGGACATTCGCACGTATCAATATTGGGCGAACAGACAGGATTACCGCGCCTGCGCATCTCCTTCCTTATGGAATTTCTGCCAAATGATGCAAATATCAGCGAAATGTGTAAATCCAAACGTAAAATGTATAACAATGCTTCGGAATTAAAGCCGTATATTTGCAGCGTGATAGGAGGAGATCGGATGTGATATCCGGTGTTTTCCGTCTAATCTCAATAGCTGTTAGCATTTGATTTTGTGGTAAGAAGATTCAGGTTAGACGGGCCCCCGTGCGTTTGCACGGGGGTTATTTTTCTCCGGCCCAGGGGGGCAGGGGGAGGCTTCTCCTCTTTTTGGGGCTTTCACCTTTGTCTTTCATAAATCCGGTTCTGATAGGCCATGAATTGGGCACGGGTGTTACTGCCGGGACGCAGCAGGTTGGCCAAATAGTCCTTGGCATCAGAGGCCGACCGAATGCGTTTGGCGTGCATTCGGCAGTAGCCTTGGAACCACAGCAGCAGGTTGCGGCGCACGAAGAGGTTGGCATGCACAGCGAGGTCGACCATGTGTTCGAGGCTCGCCATGTAGCTGTTGTCGGCATAGAGCAGGGCCAGCAGTTCGCGGGGCACGCCTTCGTCGGGTTGTGCAGTCGTGTCGGGCGACGGTGTAGCCACGTCGGCTGGCGGTGTGGCTTGCGAATCGGGCGCCACGGGCTGTGGTGACGGTGCGCGGACTGCGGTGGCAGGAGCCTTTCTGGCGGCTTTTGGCACGGCATGCCTTGGAGTCGCAGTGGTTTTATCCGCAGAAGCATTGGCCACGGCGACCGCTTTCGTGTCTTCAGCAACTTTTCCTTCGACCACAACGTCGGCGTCGACGGCCTCCGCGTCTTCAGAAACAGTTTTATCGACAGAAGAATCGGCGACGACGGCGAACACTTTTTCCCGCCGACTTTCTCTTTTTTTCTCTTTCGTCGTTCTTTGTTCTAGTTCTAGTTCATAGTTCTTAGGAAAGTTAATCGCTTGATTATCAATGCTTCCATTTGTTAATTTATTTAAATTTCTATTTGATTTCTCTTTTCCCGTGCTATTTTTAACAAAAAATCGCACGAGATAGGGGCTCGTAAAAATCTGTCCATCGGGTTCGATGGTGAAGAGTGCGGGGAGATCGTAAATGAGTTGCAGGATTGTTTTCTGATTCTTGTGGCAAGCATGTGCAATCTCCGCCACAGCGTAGAGTGGAGCGCGGCATTCGGTGCGTCGTTCCAAGAGGTATTTCATGATGTAGAGCACGATGCCCCAGCCCGCTATGCCGTACTTTTCGCGTACGAGTACCATGTCATAAGCGTTGAGCATCGAGAGATTGAAGCGTACGAAGAGTTCCGAAGCATTGTTTACGGTGTTCCTTCGGGCGGTTGTTCCCACCCTTTGCGTGTTTTTGTTTTCCATTTTGATGTGATTATTAAGTGTTATCCTTATTTGCTTGGCTGCAAAGTCGGTGCAAATGCATGCAATGAAAACTTGTTTTCAGATTGCCGAGTGCAGCCTGACTTCTGCAAAGACAGTGCAAACGAGCGCAATGAAAACTTGTTTTCAAATTGCCGAGTGCAGCCTGGCTTCTGCAAAGACAGTGCAAACGAGCGCAATGAAAACTTGTTTTCAAATTGCCGAGTGCAGCCTGGCTTCTGCAAATATACAAAATCTTGCACCCCCTTTGCAAGTTTTTCGGGGAAAAAGTGGAATAATTTAGCCGGCTGGCTTTTTATTTTATTATTCAATCTCCTTGTTTCCGTGATTTTCTTTCTATATCCTTGCTTTGTATTTGTTTTTTATCTATTTTTGAATGCGAAACAGCATGCAAGTGCATTTCATTTATACGCAGGAAAGATGAGAAAGTTTATTTTATTGATGATGTCTATTCTCTTCACGGCGTGTGTTACATCTACGCCTAAAAAGAGTATATCGAGAAAAAGCAGGCAAAAGGTTTGTTTGGAAAGGCTTGACACCGCTGATGCCAACAAAAGAATCCTTGAATATAGGAAAATGGAAGAAGCAGAATTTCCTGATGAGCAATTTATGGATCCAGCCAGTTATTGTGAATATACGGATTCTATGGGATGTACCATATCTATTACCAAGACAGTTAATGGATATGTCACAACGAAACAGAAAAAAAATAGTTTGTTTGGAGAGTATCGCTATTATTTCCTTAATGGCAATCTCAAAGAATCTGGTGAATATTATTTTCAGGATTTTCATTGTGGCATTTGGAGAGCATACGATGAGAAAGGCAATCTGCTCAAAGAAACTGATATGGATAAACCTTACAAGAAATATTCTTGGCAAAATATCTTGGCCTTTGCAAAAGAACGTAACATCAATCTTTATGATGACCAAACAACTGTAGATCGGTATGTAGATGAATCCAACATTCCCCATTGGTATATAACATGGAAAGATAAGACTGAAGTTTATTTCCATCTTGTTACTATTGATGCACGTAATGGGGATGTCATTGAAGATGATATTGCGTATGGGAAGAAATAAAATATATGATTAGATTGTTTGAAATGAAAAGGGATTTAAAATCTTTATGAAACAGTTATTGTTTATAAGTTTATTCGTTTTCTTGTCATGTACAAGTGGAAATAATTACGTTTCTATCCAACAGATAGATTCAAAGTATCCGATTACTATTGGTATAACACACGACACAATTTCGTACGTTGATTTTCCAATAAGTTTTTTGATGAATAGAGAAACTAATAATCCAGTGACTTTATTGGGGCATACCTATAAGTCTGGAAGCAGTTACACACTGGGGGATAAAGAATGGTATCTCAATGGAATAATCCTATATAACGTAAATGGGAAAATCGGATATTCTCCAGAAGGAGAAGATTGGAGAAAACTTAGTTGTAAACAGCGCGAATATATAGTATTTATCCGATACCAGCAATTAACTCAAGAAGCAAAAACACTTTTGAAAACACAAATAAAATCTTTTCCAGATAGCGGTGAAGTAAAAATTGGTAATATTCAACAACTACGGAAAAAAAACAAACAAATAGTTTTTGGTTTTCTCAAGAAAGACAGCATTTCTTTTACATTCAGTCATATAAATTTCATGAAAAAATATATAGTAAACACTATATATATGCCTGTAGAGGTAAGGTAGCTATGAAAAATCTTTTTATTCTTTTAGTTTTAAGTTTCTTTTATCTTGTGATGATAAAATCGACAACGTTATTTCCGTAGCACAAGCAGATTCTCATTTCCCTGTTTTAATGAAAGTTGATAATGATATCATCAGTATATTGAGTTTCCTTTGGTTTTCCAAATAAAGAAGACCATAGACAAGGAAGTAAAATTGTCTGGCGATGGCTATTTCTACAATGCCAAGTATGCAAAGTTACCCAAGGGTTGGTTATACAATGGGAACATATATGTCATTTTGGTATGAAAGTAGTTTTAACAAACATTGTATTGACCGCATAAACTTGCCTGTACACGTTCGATAGGTTAGGCAATCTCTCTGAAAATGATGCTTTCAAGTTTGAAAAGATATTCTTCTTAGCAATCAATGTCTTATCCTTTTCTTTCTGTTCGCTTTCACAGCAACACATCAAAGGCGCAGTTGATTGGACCAATAAGACGGTGGACACGTTGATTATTTTAATGACACCGTATCTTCCTATCAATTAAAACTCGAATACAAAAAGTTTGCCGTTCCTTTTACGGCCGAAGAAAAAGAACTGTAACCCTCGGGAGAGACATATAGCTATGCAATGAACAGCATTGACGGACAATATTACACGGTGGCAGTACGTCCACTCAAGCTAAAGGCAATTCCAAACGGTATATTCAAGCGTGCAAATTGATGGAGCGGACGCACGGCTCGTGCGTCCGCTCAATTCGTTAAGGAATACAACAGCGCCATGCTATTGTTTTATAAATCTTCCCTTATCATCAATAGTATATCTGCCAACCACTTGCCTTTTAACTACTTTCTCTTTATATAATTTATTCTTATACACGATGATATCGAGATTCTTGGCTATGGTAAAGGATTTGGCTTTCCAATCTCCACTGTTTTCTCCAATTTGCGAGAAGGCGGTTAACCCATCTATTATGTTCTCACCAGCTGATGTTATTAGTCTGTAAATGTGTGAAGGGGTGTTTTCGAGATAATAGCAAACCATATCAAGCTGAAATTTCTTGCCGGTATGGATGCGATAAAACAGACTTGGCCGAGATTTATCCCATCGGCTCTTATAAATATTCTCCAATGTGGCATTCCCCTCTATGGTGATAGGAAGGTATGGCATATCTTCTTGCTCTCCCATATCATGGCGATCCTTTTCTTTTTGGAATTGCCCAAAATCAAAAGGCAATGAGATTTCTTCGATATCCGTTTCAGATTGCTTCCCAACAACAATCGCCCTTCCTTTTAAGAGGGGGCCTGTTAGAGTGTCTATCGGGGTTTCCCAACTGGTTTCTGATTCCGTTTTAGCTGTACAAGTACTGGCAAAGAGGCTTACTGCCACAGCTAATATCATCTTCTGCATTGTTGTTATGATTTACGTTGCAAACAATCGGCAACTTATTTTTACCATTATCCTAAGTTCTTATTTTGAAACATTACTTCACGTTCGATTTGGCGACTATCCTCATTCTGAACTATTCGGAAGTTCCGAATAGCTCCCCCTCTTCATAATGTACAATAATATGGGAAATGATTATCGTTCGACAAAGACGCAAACAGCGTACACATCGGGCACCACGGGCCCGATGTGCCCCTACATATACCCCAGCCAGCGCAGGACATCGTTGAGGTTGGCCACGACCATCAGCAGGATAAGGATAGCAAAGCCGGTATATTCGGCCCTGATCATGAACTTCTCACCCGGTTTACGCCCCGTAATCATCTCGTAGATGAGGAAAATCACGTGACCACCATCGAGGGCGGGAATCGGAAGAATGTTCATAAAGGCAAGGATAATGCTGAGGAAGGCGGTCATCTTCCAAAAGAGATACCAGTCCCACGTAGAGGGAAAAAGACTCCCAATGGACCCGAAACCGCCCAAACTCTTGGCACCATCGGCCGTGAAGATATACTTCATGTCGCCCACATAGCCTTTGAGTACGTTCCAACCGTAGGCAATTCCGGCCGGGAAACTGGCCAAGAAACCGTAGCTTTTGTGCACGGGTGTGTAGAGACCGGCCACACTTGGGAAGGCAATCTGCAGTTTCAGGTCGGGCGTGAGTAGGGTCTTTGCAGTGTCAACCCGCTCACCTTGATAAACCAACTGCACCGTCCTTATTCGCATACTGTCGGCATGCGTCTCCGCAGCGGCCAATTCATCGCTCAAACGGCTAAGCTCATCGAGGAAAAGATTGGCCGAAGTGATTTTCACGCCATTGATAGCCAGCAGCTTATATCCCTTTTTCAGGCCCAGTTTCTCAGCCGGACCGCCCGGCATAACAGAGTCGACTGTTGCAGGAAGATAAGGCCGACAGAAGGCAGGTGTGGTCTTGATCATGTTCAAGAGATTGATATTGCCCGGCAGGTTCAGCCGCATCGGCTTTCCATTGCGCACGATATCGACGCACCGGGCCTCTGAAAGCGTACGGAACATGTCGGCATCGAACTCCTTGAACGTGCCTTTTTCGGTGCCCACGAGCACGTCATGGTCTCTCAATCCATAGCTTTTTGCCTCGTCGTTGAACACCATTCCCTGCGTCATATCCTTGGGTTGAACGTAGGTTTCGCCCCAAACGAACATGATCATCGAGTAGATGAAGAGGGCAAGAAAGAAGTTCACGGTGACACCACCAATCATTACCAGCAGGCGTTGCCACGTGGGTTTGGTGCGAAACTCCCACGGTTGTGCAGGCTTGGCCATCTGTTCGGTGTCGAAACTCTCGTCAATCATGCCCGCAATCTTGCAGTAACCACCCAGCGGAAGCCAGCCCATGCCATACTCGGTATCGCTGTTCTTGGGTTTGAAACGAAACAGACTGCCACCCCATTTGCCGATGCCGACATCGAAGAAGATATAGAATTTCTCAACCCGAATGCCGAAGAGCTTGGCAAAAAACATGTGTCCGCCCTCGTGGAGCAGCACCAACAGAGAGATTGCCAGCACAAACTGCAACGCTCTTACTACGATTACTTCCATTCTTATTTATTGTTTTTGTTTACTTTATGATTGGGTTCGCCTGCCCGTTCAGCTCGGAATGAGCCCTTGGGCAATGGCACGCGCCTCGGCATCTGTCTGCAGATAGACGTCGAGGTCGGGACTCTTGTCGAACGTTGCCTGCTGCATCGTGCGCTCAATCACATCGGCCATGCCGAGGAAAGAGCAGCGATTGTCGCGGAAGGCCGCATTGACAATCTCGTTGGCCGCGTTCAGTATGCACGGCATATTGCCTCCCTTGTCGATGGCTTCGTAGGCCAAAGCGAGGCATTTGAACTTGTTTCGGTCGGGTTCGAAGAACTCCAAGCGTTGCTGTTTGACCAAATCAAGCCGCTCACCCTCGAGATGTAAGCGTTCGGGAAAGGAGAAGGCATACTGTATGGGCAGCCGCATGTCGGGCATGCCCAGCTGTGCCTTCACCGCACCGTCGGCAAACTGCACGGCACTATGCACGATGCTCTGCGGGTGAATGAGCACTTCTATCCGCTCAGCCGGCACACCAAAGAGCCATTTTGCCTCCATAACCTCGAACCCTTTGTTCATTAATGAGGCCGAATCTATGGTGATTTTGGCCCCCATGTCCCATGTCGGGTGCTTCAAGGCATCTGCCGCCGTGACGCTTTCCAGCTGCGCTTGGGTGAACAAACGAAAGGGACCGCCCGAACACGTGAGCAGGATTTTCTCGATTTCATTGTCGGCATCGCCCACGATACTCTGGAAAATGGCACTGTGTTCACTGTCGACGGGCAGGATAGGCACGTGGTTTTCTTTGGCCAAACGGCAAATCAACTCACCCGCAACAACCAAGGTTTCCTTGTTGGCCAAGCATATTTTCTTGTGCGATTCAATGGCTTTGATGGTGGGGACAAGGCCCGAGAAGCCCACCATCGCGGCCAATACCATGTCGATGGGCTCGGCTGAGACGATTTGTTCCAAGGCTTCTTTGCCGGCATAAACCTTAATGGGCTCGTCACGGAGCAGCTCTTGCAACGCTTCGTAATGGGTCTCGTTGGCTATGACCACCGCTGCGGGCTTGAATTCACGGGCCTGCCGAGCCAGTTTTTCAACGCTGTTGTTGGCCGTCAGACAATAAACTTCGTAGCGGTCGGGGTGCTGTCGGACGACATCGAGGGCCTGTGTGCCGATGCTTCCGGTAGAACCGAGAATACATAGCTGTTGTTTCTTCTTTTCCATTTCCTTTTTCTTGGATTTATAAGTCGAGCAGACCGTCGGGTATCGTCATTCGGATTTCGCGCTTCTGCAGGTCGGCTTCGTGGACCAACTCCTCGTGGGCAGGCAGCAAGACATGGCCTCCAGCGGTGGTTTCCAGCTCAAACAGGGTGTTGATCGTGGCTTCATCGACCGACGTGATATGCCCCACAAGCTTGCCACTCTGCCTGTCGATGACCGCAAACCCTATGATTTCGGCCCACGAAACGTGTGCCTCGTCACTGTCGGAGAGGCTGCGCGGAAAGTAAACCGCATGGCCCGTGAGTTCTCGGGCACGCTCTTGCGTGTCGATATCCTCGAACTTCACGAGTGCGTTCTCATTGCTTTTGAAGCGGTATTCCTCGATGAAAAAGGGCACGAGAATGCCATCCATGTCCACAACAAGATAGTCGGCATCGACACGGTCGAATACATCGTCGCTGAAAAGGAACGACAATTCGCCCTTCACACCATGGGGCTTCCCCAGCTTTCCTATCTTGTAAACGTCTTCTTCTCGTATCATCTATTCGTTCACGCATGAGCGGACGCACGGACCGTGCGTCCCTACATGCCTTCTTCCTGTATCATCTATTCGTCTACACGCCTGATGCAGGCTCCCAAGCGGTTCAGTCTGTCTTCGATGTTCTCATAACCGCGGTCAATCTGTGCGATATTGGCTATCCAACTGGTTCCTTCGGCACTCATGGCCGCAATAAGTAAGGCGATACCGGCACGGATATCGGGACTTGTCATTCGCCCTGCACGCAGCCGTTTCTTATGGTCGTGCCCGATGACGACGGCCCGGTGGGGGTCGCAGAGAATGATTTGGGCGCCCATATCTATCAACTTGTCAACGAAGAACAGGCGGCTCTCGAACATCTTTTGGTGAATGAGCACCGACCCCCGTGCCTGTGTGGCCACGACCAGCAGAACGGAAATCAAATCCGGCGTAAGTCCGGGCCAAGGCGCATCTGCCAAGGTCATGATGGTGCCGTCGATAAAGGAGTCGACCACGTAATGAGGCTGACGTGGAACAACCAAATCGTCGCCCTCAACCTGTATTTTTATGCCCAAACGTTCGAAGGTATCGGGAATGATTCCAAGGTTCCTGAACGACACGTTCTTGATGCGTACGCCGTCACCCACCATGGCTGCCATGCCGATAAAGGAGCCCACCTCGATCATATCGGGCAAGATTGTGTGCTCGGCCGCGTGCAATTGCTCCACACCCACTATCGTAATGCGGTTGCTGGCAATGCCGCTGATGCGCGCACCCATGCCATTCAGCAAGTGACAAAGCTGTTGAATGTAGGGCTCGCAGGCTGCATTATAGACGGTGGTTGTGCCTTTTGCCATCACAGCCGCCATGATGATGTTGGCCGTTCCCGTGACCGAAGCCTCGTCAAGCAGCATATATGTGCCCTTGAGATGCTTGGCCTGAATTTGGAAAACATCGCGTTCATGGTCGTGAACAAACTTGGCTCCCAAGTGTTTGAAGCCCAGAAAGTGCGTATCCAAGCGTCGTCTTCCAATCTTGTCGCCGCCGGGTTTAGCCACGGTGGCCTTGCCAAAGCGACCCAACAACGGGCCTATCATCAGCACACTGCCCCGAAGCGAGGCGCATTTCTGCACGAACGCCACACTGTCGAGGTAGGAAAGGTTGAGCTGGTCGGCCTGAAACGTGAAGTCACCTTGCGCATGTCGCGTCACTTTCACACCGATTTCCTGCAGCAACTTAATGAGGTTATTGACGTCGAGTATCTCGGGAATGTTCTTGATTCTGACCGGGTCGGCCGTCAACAACGTGGCACAGATGACCTCCAATGCCTCGTTCTTGGCTCCTTGAGGCGTGATTTCGCCCTTCAACCGATGCCCTCCTTCGATGATGAATGACTCCATGGCTATCTCTTCTTGCGCTTGTTGACCGTGTTGGCAACAGGCCGTTCGACGATTTTATTGAACACGAAAGAGTCCAAATCCAGCTGTATCTTGCCGTCAGTGTAGCGTGCAAGGTCTGCAGCAACCTTTTCATTGTCGTTCGATCCGTGGCTCCATGCCATGAGATCCACCTTCATTTGATTGGCTGTCAGGCGCACAAGGGCATCGCGTTCCGGCCCGGGTTCCATTGCTTTAAGCTTTTCGAAGAGTTCGAAAATGATGTGTCCGTAGTGCCTGACCGCTATCCGTTGCATCGGATAAGCCATCGGTTGGGGCCGCGAAACCATCTTGTTGGCCTCGCTGATGTCGTAAGGCCAGTCGATGTCCAACTTGAAATTGCTCATGATGGCCAGCTGGTCCCACAGCTTCTGGCGGTAGTTTGTGCTCTCTCTTCCCTGCGGAAACATACGCTCCATGATGGTGATGATAGTCTCGGCACAGGCTTGTCGCTCGGCCTTGTCAGCCAGATTGACACAGTAATCCACCATGCTTTGCACTTCACGTCCGTATTCCGGCATCACGAGTTTCTCGCGTTGCGTATTGTAATCCAATCCTTTTATATCCATATCACAGTAATTTCTTTGGCGTTTTGGCCACAAAATCCTTCAGATAGAAGGGCACAAAGTAGGCCACATCTTCGTACTTTCCTTGCGCAATGCGCTTCTCTGCTAGCGGAAACATGTTCTTGGCGAGGGGCAGAATGCCCTCCACGAGATGCGCATTCGCATGGTTTATCGTGCTCATACACTTGGCCGCACCGTTCCCGAAGAAGTAAACCGGGCCCTTGTCAAGCTGATCTCGATAGGTATCGGCAGTCACAATGTCGGCCTGAACGGGTCTTATCTCGTTCAATGCGCGGTCGAACACCTGCGCATAGACCTCCATACGGCGGGCGTCGAGCATGGGAACGAGCAGCGCATCTTCGGCTTTCGGGAGCTCTTGAAGCAGCACGGGGACAGCCAAAAGCTCCAATGTCGGTATGGCAATCAGCCGCACATCGCGACCGTAACAGATGCCCTTCGCCATCGAAGTGCCGATGCGCAGCCCCGTATACGACCCCGGTCCGCAGCTCACGGCCACGGCATCGAGCACGAGGTCATGGCTGTCGATGAACGAAAGCGCCTCATCGACAAAGCTGCCGAGCGTCTCGTTGTGGTGAGGTCCGCTGTGGTCTTCCTTGTTGAAGATGCATGCTGCGTCGTTACTGACGGCAACCGAGCATACGTCGGTGCTCGTTTCAAGATTCAATATGCACGACATACGATGAAAATATAATCTAAATAAAGTGCAAATTTACGCTTTTTTCCTGCAAAATTGTTACTTTTGCAGAAATTTAACGCGATTGAATCATGATACAGTCCATGACAGGTTACGGCAAAGCCGTGGTCATCTTTAAAGAGAAGAAGATTAATGTTGAGATCAAATCGCTCAACAGTAAGGCCTTGGATCTCGCTGCCCGTATTGCGCCACTCTACCGGGAAAAGGAGATGGAAATACGCCAATTGATTGCCAAAAGCCTTGAGCGGGGCAAGGTGGACTTTGCGATTTGGATTGAGAAAGAGGCCATCGTCGATGCGGCACCCATCAATGCTGCCCTCGTAGAGAACTACTACCGGCAGCTCAAAACCATTGCTTCGCAGACCGGTATCCCCGAACCTGCCGATTGGTTCGACACGTTGTTGCACCTGCCCGACGTCACTACGAAGACCGATATGGAGCAACTCTCCGACGAGGAGTGGGCCTTTGCCTTGCAAGCCATCAATGAAGCGATTGCCGCTTTGGTGGCTTTTCGCAAGCAGGAAGGCTCGGCCTTGCAACTGAAATTCAACGAAAAGATTGACAATATCGAGCGTCTTCTTGCCTGTATCGAGCCTTATGAGAAGGGACGCACGGAGAAAATACGCCAGAATATCGTTAAGGGACTGGAGCAAATCCCCGGTGTCGACTACGACAAAAACCGTTTGGAGCAAGAGCTGATCTATTATATTGAGAAGCTGGACATCAGCGAAGAGAAACAACGGTTGACCAATCACCTCCGCTATTTCCGCGAAACAATGAACGAAGACGGCCGCGGCGTGGGCAAGAAACTGGGCTTCATCGCACAGGAAATGGGCCGCGAAATCAACACGACCGGCAGCAAAAGCAACCAAGCAGAGATGCAGAACATCGTCGTCATGATGAAAGATGAGCTGGAACAAATCAAGGAACAGGTGCTGAATGTGCTGTAGTAAACACCCACCCCAGCCCCCCCCAAAGGGAGGGAGAGCGTGCTTGAGGCGAGCTGTTCGGACTGTTTTTTGATGTAAGAAAAGCTTCGTTAATGAAATATCGCTACGAAACGAACGACGCAATCACCTATCATCTGCTGCTTCAGCGGGCGAAAGAGATGAGAAATAACCCAACGGAGGCCGAAAGAACGCTGTGGCAACACCTCAATGGCAACCAAATGGGAGCGCATTTCAGGCGACAACACCCCGTGCTCGACTACATTCCCGACTTTGTTTGCCTTGCGCTCAAACTCATCATCGAAGTAGATGGCGACTATCATTGCACGGAAGAGCAGCGCAAGAAAGACGAGGAACGAAGTCAATGGCTTGCAACCAAAGGCTTTACCATTCTGCGTTTCAGTAATGATGACATCTTTTCAAGACTCCATTTCGTGTTAGATAAAATCAGAAATAAAATGAAAGAAATCAGCAATATGCACTCTTTTGATAACAAACCAGCAAGTCTTTCGCAAACAAGCGCACCCTCCCTTCGGGAGGGCCGGGGTGGGTTTCCGGTTGGCCGGGGTGGGTTTCCGGTGGATAAGCATGGGCTTCCGGGTCGGCTTTTGGTCTTTAGCGCCCCTTCGGGCTCGGGAAAGAGCACGATTGTACAGTGGTTAGTGAAGGAACATCCCGAACTCAACCTGCATTTCTCCGTTTCATGCACGAGCCGTTTGCCTCGGGGAACGGAGCAAAATGGCGTGGAATACTTCTTTATCTCGCCCGAAGAATTCAAGAAAAAGATTGAAAATGAGGAGTTCATTGAGTATGAAGAGGTCTACAAGGACCGCTATTATGGCACGTTGAAGTCGCAGGTTGAGCAGCAAATCTCACGGGGAGAGAACGTCGTTTTCGATGTCGATGTGAAAGGAGGTTGCAACATCAAGCAATGCTATGGCAGCCGGGCAATGAGCATTTTCGTGCAACCTCCCTCGATAGAAGAGTTGCGCCGACGACTCAATAGCCGTGGAACCGATACGCCAGAAGTCATCGAACAGCGACTGGCCAAGGCCGACTACGAACTCTCTTTCGCCCGGAAGTTCGACCATATCGTGGTCAACGACGACCTCGAAACGGCCAAACAAAAAACCTACGAACTGCTTTCTACGTTTCTGAATCAACGATAATCGTGGCCAAAACCCAGCATACGACGCACATCGGCATCTATGGAGGTTCATTCAACCCCATACATACGGGCCATATCGCATTGGCAAGGACACTGCTCCGGCTTACTTCGCTCGACGAAATCTGGTTCATGGTGTCGCCACTTAACCCATTCAAGCGGGCAACCGAAGACCTTTTAGCCGACAATCTGCGCCTGAAACTCACCCAACTTGCCCTCGAAGGCGAACCCCGTCTCGTGGCCAGTGACTTCGAATTTGGCCTGCCCAAACCCTCTTATACGTACGACACGCTCCGCAAACTCACCGAGACTTACCCCCAGAACCACTTCACCTTAATCATGGGAGCCGACAACTGGCTCGCTTTCGACCGCTGGAAAGACCACGAAAAAATCCTCCGTGACTATCCCATCATCGTCTATCCGCGTCACAATTCCACTGTCGATGCCGCCGCACTTCCACCGGGTGTCACCCTCATCGACACGCCCCTCTACGATTTCAACAGCACGGTTATCCGCCAACGCGTGGCAGACGGTCGCTCCATTCACGGTCTTGTGAAGCCCGAAATCGAAGAACTCACGCGCGAATATTATCAGAATATGGCACAACATGGAGACAATGACATCAATATGCCCGAGAAAAGCATGTAGGAACTTTGGCCTTGAGCATTGCAATACGCCCACAACAAGCATGTAGGGACGCACGGCTCGTGCGTCCGCTCTATTATGAATGTAAGTCAATATACATAGGTTTGTGCGTCCGCGCAAGGGATTTCGAAAGCAAATAGCGCGGTTATTGAAGCGAATGCACGCAGCATTTTGAGCGGACGCACGGGCCGTGCGTCCCTACATGCATTCGCGCAGCCTTTCATCTCAACCATTTTGCACATCAATAAGTCCATGATGGCATGTAGGGACGCACGGCTCGTGCGTCCGCTCTATTATGAATGTAAGTCAATATGCATCGGCCCGTGTGTCCGTGCAAGGGATTTTAAAAGCAAATAGCGTGGTTGTTGAAGCGAATGCACACGACATTTTTGAGCGGACGCACGAGCCGTGCGTCCCTACATGTCTCTTGCTTGCAAATCATCTTCATAATAAGACTAATCCTAAAGGTCAAAGTTCAAGGTTCAAAGGTCAAAGTCAAGGTCCCTACATGCACTCGCGCGAATTGTCATATCGGACGTGTTGATTACCAACGACTTACACCTTGCGTTGCAATCTCAGCCATTTTGCACGATAATCTCACCCATTTCACTGCGCAATATGGCCCATATTACCATGCAATGTGGCTGATATTGTAATGCCATTCCAATGCGATGATTTTACGATTAATAAAATCAAGGGAAATTAACCGATAGTTCCTGCAACGCCATTCCAACGCGATGATTTTACGATTAATGACTGCAAGGGAAATTAACCGATAGTTCTTGCAACGCCATGCTTGCTACTATGCTTTCCAATATCCCCCACGCTATTCGCTCTCCCCTCCTTTGGAGGGGTCGGGGGAGGCTCCCTCTCCGCCCTAAAGAAGCCCACGCTATTCGTCCTCCCCTCCTTTGGAGGGGTTAGGGGGAGGCTCTTCTCCACCCGAAAGAAGTCCACGCTATTCGCTCTCCCCTCCTTTGGAGGGGTCAGGGGGAGGCTCTTAGGCGCCGAGGGGAGCCCCCTATTTCCTTCTTTCCACCCACTTCACCGCCTCTTCCATCATCTCCATGCGCAGCAGCTTGGCTGTTCCGGCATACAACAGGGTGGCGATGACGATGCGCACCACGAGCAACAAGGCGGGAGAAGCAATGAGGCACGTGGCGAAATAGGTGGCCGTCATCACGCCGGAGGCCACAAGGAGCGACGGAAGAACGTCTTTCATCACCGCCGAAAAGCGTACGCCGATGATGCGATGTGCCGCAAACTGCCACACCATCAGCCATGCAATGGTGAACAACGTGTAGGCCATCACCATCTTGTTGATGCCATATTGATAGAAAAGAGCTATGATGCCGATTTGCAAAACAATCTGCATCACGTTGCAACGCATATAAACGTCGGAGCGTCCATTGCCCAATGCCACGTTCTGATACACCGTGTAAAAGGGCACGAAAGCACCACCGATGCACAGCATTTGCAGCAAGGGAATGGCATCGACCCACTGCTTTCCGATTGTAACCAGAATAAACTCGCGCGACACGATGGCCAGTCCGAACATGGCCGGAAAGCTGAAAAAGGCCGTGAAGCGCATCATCTTGCGGAACACGCGCACTGCTCTTCCGCGCTCTTCATGCACGGATGCCAACACCGGTTGGGCCACTTGGCCTATCGCATTGGCCACGAATGAGTTGGCCATTGAGTCCCATTTGTAGGCTTGCGTGAAGTCTCCGACGGCCTTAATGGGGTAAAGTCGGCCGAAAACAAGCGTGAGTATGTTGTTGCTGACGGTGTTGATGATGTTCGTGATGAGCACTTTCACGCTGAAACCGAACATGCGTTTGACGGGTTCGAACGTGAAATGGAACGACGGATGCCATGGCGTAAACCAGTAACGGCCAAGGTTCAGCACCGCAATATAGACGATTTGCTGCCACGCCAAGCTCCAATATGAGAAGCCCAAAAAGGCCAACACGATGGCAATGCTGCCCGAACAGACGAGCGCAATGGCCCCGATGATAGCGATTTCGCGGTTCATCATGTTCTTTGTCATATAGGCCCCGTGGGCTATTCCGAATGAAGAAATGACGAAACTCAGGAAGACCAAGCGCGAAAGCGGCACCAAACAAGGTTGCCGGATATAGGAGGCTATGAGCGGAGCCGAGGCGAACAGCACGACATAAAGCACGAAACCGACAAGGATGTTGAACCAAAACACCGAGTTGTAATCGCGTGCCTGCGGGCTTTTCAGGTTGATGAGGCCCTGCGAGAAGCCACTACTTTGCAGGTTTCCGGCTATCAGTGTGAAGATGTTCAGCACACCCACGATGCCATACTCGGCCGGACTGATGAGCCTTCCGAGGAAGATACCGATGACAAGGTTCAGCAATTGCGTCGTTCCGCTGTTCAAAGCGCCCCAAAAAAGTCCCTTTGCTGTCTTCTCTTTCAAACTTTCTGCCATTCGCGTTTCGTTTTGATTGCAAAATTACGACTATTTGATTGAAGTTCAAAAGAAAAGCCTTACTTTTGCAAATATGCAGCAGACGGTATTCCATATCATCTCCCATCTCGACGTAGGCGGTGCGGAACGCGTGGCCATCAACATGGCCGAGTCGCCCACGGAGGGCATTTCGTATCACGTCGTGGAGCTTATCAGGGCGCATGGTGCCTTCAACAAGGTGCTGACCGCGGAGCTTCGGGCCCACCATATCCGCTATCATCGCGGCTTTGTCCCCGAGGTTCACTTTCATTATCTCTTCGAACGGCTGGCCGCACTGACCTTTCCGCTGTGGTTCCTGTGGCTGTTTTTGAGGTATAGGCCACGCGTCATACACTGTCATACCGAGATGCCCGACTTGGCTGTTTACTGGTTTTTCTGCCTTTTTCCATGGCTGTTGAAGCGTTGCAAGATTGTGCGGACCATTCACAACACGCGCCTTTGGACGGGAATGGAGCGCACGGGGCGACGCGTGGAGGCTTTTTTTATCCGACACGATGCCAATGTGGCCATCTCCGAATCCGTGCGGTTGAACTATCAGAACACCTATCATGCCGACCCACCTATTATATATAATGGTGTGGCTCCCGTCGGTCAGCGACCTTATCCGCACCTGAAAGCCGATAAAATCAATGTGCTTTTTGCCGGAAGATTCGAGGAACAGAAAGGCATCGACATGCTTATTGCCATCATCAAAAGCCTGAACGGCGATGCAAGATATTATTTCCATGTCGTCGGAAGTGGGTCGCTCTGTCCGCTGTTGACGGTGCAATTGGTCGGTTGCGACAATGTTTCCATCGGCGAACCGCTGGCAGATTTGGCCACATTCCTTGCCGCATTCGACTTCTTGCTCATGCCTTCGCGCTTCGAAGGGCTGAGCATTCTCTCGCTCGAAGCCAGCTTCAATGGGCTTCCGGTCATCATGAATGCTTGCCCGGGACTGCGCGATACGCTTCCCGAAGACTGGCCGTTGCGGGTAGAAAACAACGACCTTGCGGCCTATGAACACCTTTTCTGTGATGTTCTGCCCGTGATTAATCGGGCCGAACTGCAGGAAAAGGCCCGCCACTTCGTCGAGGAGAACTTCTCGATGGCCGTGATGAGACGGAGATATGAGGCGTTGTACGGCCTGATATAAGGCGACGGATTTGCAAGGTGGGCTTGCCATAAATCAATTATTTTGGCGTTTAGAAACAAAAATATGTGGATAAGTTTTGCAAATAAATTAAAAAAGATATATCTTTGCAACAGAAACGATAAGAAAAGAAAACCTAAAAGCATTTTCGCTTTAATGAAAATAAACAGTATTATCAACTAAAAAGTTAAGTATTATGAAAAAGGTTTTATTGTCAGCAGCCCTGTTGCTTTCATCGGTTGCAATGTTTGCACAACACGAAGTAGGTACTTTGACCATTCAACCCAAGGTAGGTTTGAACATTGCCAACGTCACAAAGGTTGACGGAAAAGCAAGAGTTGACTTCGTTGGTGGAGCCGAATTGGAGTATCAAGTAGATGATATTATCTCGCTGAGTGGTGGTCTTTTGTACTCTCGTCAGGGCTACAAAGTGAAAGACGGTGATGGAAAATGGGCTCCAAGTTACCTCAATGTGCCGGTCTTGGCCAATGTTTATCCTGTTGAGGGCCTTGCCGTGAAGCTCGGTGTTCAGCCCGGTTTCATGATTGACAAGGACAAAGCCGACGACGCTAAGACATTCGACCTCTCTATTCCCGTAGGTCTGTCTTACGAATATAGCAACTTCGTCATTGACGGTCGCTACAACTTCGGCGTAACCAAGGTCTCCAAGAACATCAGCGCAAAGAACAGCGTATTTCAGATTACAGTAGGTTACAAGTTCGAGCTCTAAATCTTCAATGGTAGTCTGCCCCTGAAAGGGACCGAACAACCGTCAGAAGAACACTACATTAGGGCAGCGAAGCCAATCAATATGAGGCTTTGCTGCCCTTAATCGTTTGTATAAGCCGGGGCCGGGAGCCTTCGGTTATTCCACATCGGTGCTCTTCAACCACACGTCCATGCGTCCTGCACCACGATGATTCCAAGCATAATAGGGTATCAACGTAAGGCCGACGCGCTTCAATGCCAGGTTGCCATCGGCGTCTTTCGTCAGTTCTTGGGCCGTTGTCCGGAGCGCATTGACGGCGAACGGCTGGCCGTCGGCCTCGGTGTTCCAGATGTTATAGCCCTTCACGAGGCTGAAATCGGCATTCGCTTTCACGTATATTTGCTGCAACTGTACGCCATTGTTGTCGGCTGCTTCGGCGCAATAGACCAGCGGACCGCGTTCCACGGCCACTCGACCGAAGTCGTCTTTCACGCGTTTGTCGGCCACGACCGTGCGCGGTTGCATGTTGAGTTCGAGCGTAATCACGTCACCTTTCCTAACGTTATTGATGCGCATGTAGCCGCCCTCCTGCAGTTCGGGATAGAGATATCCGCCGTTGCGGGCGATGCGCCAGCCGTTTTCGCGTTTATCGGTAAAGCGGTAGAGTCCGCCGGGAGCCACTTCGCCGCGCGCCCAGCCCGGTATGCGAACCATCAGCGACGCTTTCTTATTGGCATTCCCCAAGACACGGATCGTAATCTTGCCGTCCCACGGATAGTCGGTCATGGTTT
The DNA here is from genome assembly GCF_000382385.1 of Segatella maculosa DSM 19339 = JCM 15638. Classification (GTDB taxonomy): domain Bacteria; phylum Bacteroidota; class Bacteroidia; order Bacteroidales; family Bacteroidaceae; genus Prevotella; species Prevotella maculosa. Next base: position 35,450 of record NZ_KB908335.1, read on the forward strand.
CGAGCGTCAGTTCCTTTCCGCCTACGTTCAGCGTTGCGAAGCCTGCCATGAAAAGGTTCACGTAAGCGTCGTCACCCCGAACGGCATAGACATATCCCGGCACTGAAGGAATGAACCGACTCAGGTTGCTCGGGCAGCAGGCACAGCCGAACCACGGTTGGCGCGTCAGTGTGCCGTCGGCGTTGAACTTATAATTGCCGTCCGACGCGAGCGGATTGGGATAGAAGAAGCGGCCACCATCGACGCTCATGCCGCTGATGACGCCATTGTAGAGCGTGCGTTCAAGGCAGTCGATATACTTTCCGTCGCCGTGAAGCATGAAGAGCCGAAGGTTCAAATAGCACTGCGCAATGGCCGCACACGTCTCGTTATAAGCCGTCAGGTTGGGCAGTTCGTAGTCGTTGCCAAAGGACTCGCCGCTGTGTCGCGCCCCAACGCCACCCGTCAGATAGTACTTCCGGCCCACAATGTTCTCCCAGATGCGGTCGATAGCATGCACGTAGGCCGTGTCGCCCGTGAGTGCAGCCACGTCCGCCATGCCGGCATACATGTAACCGGCCCGAACAGCGTGGCCCACAGCCTCGCGTTGTTCCGTCACGGGCTTGTGGCTCTGCGAGTAGGCATTCTTTATGGCCGTCTTTCCGCGGTAGTCGAGGAAGAACTTCGCCTCGTCGAGATAGCGTTTATCGCCCGTGGCAAGATAAAGTTTGGCAAGTCCCATCTCAGCAATCTGATGGCCGGGGACGACGCACGCCTGTCCTGCCCGCGGGCCCACCTCGCGCACCACGCAATCGGCATACCGTCGTGCGATATCAAGGAACTTCTTCGACCCCGTAGCCTGCTCATGTGCCACGGCAGCATCGAGCATATGGCCCAGATTATAAAGCTCATGGCTCAGCTCTTCCACCTTTTCCCATCGCTTCATGCCAGCCCACGGGTGCGGATGCCGCGGGTTCATCGTGCGTGCCGTGTAGAGATAGCCGTCCGTCTCCTGCGCCTTGGCCACGATGTCGAGCACACTGTCGATGTAAGCCTCAAGCCTTTTGTCGGGGAAGCTCTGCAGCATGTAGCTCGCACCCTCGATGGTTTTGTAGACATCGGTGTCGTCGAAGGGGAATTGCATGAACTTATTGACCACATAATCGTCGCTCGGATGAGCCGCCTTCACGAAGTTTTCGTAGCGATGTTCCGTCTCGCACTTGCCGAACGCCAGCGGAATCGTCACCTTCTGCGCCGCTTTCAGTCGTTCGCCGAAGAACGAACCGGGCGCGAGCCTGACGCTCGTGAAGGGCACTTGCCGGTAGGGATAGCCCGCAACGGCAGGCTGTGCAGTGGCCATACAGGCTGTCGTCGAGGCCAAAAGCAGGGTTATGAAATTCTTTTTCATGCTGTCAGGGTTGAGTTAAACGAATCGTTTCACGAAGGCAAATATATGCAATTCTTTTCGCTTCTGCAATAAAGTGTATCCTCTTTCTTGCCATGCAAAGCGAAAAAGCAAGGCCGCAAACGGGCGCGCAAGGCAGAGAGGCAACGCCTTCCCCTTGTAGGGACGCACGGCCCGTGCGTCCGTTCCGTTGGGAATGTAAGTCAATATACATTGGCTCGTGCGTCCGCGCAAGGTGAATGGCAAGTAAATAGCATGGTTGTTGGAGCGAATGTACGCAGCGTTTTGGGCGGACGCACGAGCCGTGCGTCCCTACATGCACTCGCACAGCTTGCCATCTCAACCATTTTGCACATCAATATAGTCATGACAAGCATGTAGGGACTTTGACTTTGAACATTGAATTTTGAATATTGAACTTTGGGATTAGCTATGTCAAAAAATGATTTGCAGGCAAGAGGTATATAGGGACGCACGGCTCGTGCGTCCGCTCCATTGTGAATGTAAGTCAATATACATTGGCTCGTGCGTCCGCGCAAATGCAAACAAGCAGAGAAGCAACGACTCTCCCCGTAAGGAAGCAAATCAACCTTATAGCATGAGCGAATTGGACAAACGTGTCCAATCCATTAGACAGGTTTGTCCAATCGATTGGACAGACTTGTCCAACTCATTGGACAGCCGTGTCCAGCTTATTGGACAGCCGTGTCCAATTAATTATCCACAGGTAGAAAACGAACCCTCTCATAGGAGATAAAGAATGATACACAGCTGTACAAGCTGTTCTACACAAGAGTATAATCCATTCTACACAGCTGTATAATTTATTCTACACGGGCATATAATCCGTTCTACACAGCTGTATAATTTATTCTACACGGGAGTATAATCCGTTCTACACCACTGTATAATGAATTGTGGCGCGGTTTATAGATAAGAGCGGTAGGACTGTGGCGCGGAAAGGGACAGGGCTGAAGCGCGGAGCGACACGCTGCAGCGGCTATTCCGGCAGCGGCGGAATGCGGCTGCAGCGCATCTTTTTTGTGTGCGGAATGCAGTTCGCGCGGCTTTTCTTTGGTTATCTTGTCTGAAAGACGTAACTTTGCACGCAACTATTCATTAAAGTAGAAAATTATGGCATACAATTTATTGAAAGGTAAGCGTGGCATCATTTTCGGTGCGCTGAACGACATGTCTATTGCATGGAAAGTGGCCGAACGCTGTGCTGAAGAAGGGGCGTCGGTTGTGCTGAGTAACACCGAGATGGCCCTGCGTATGGGTGAGCTTGATGTGCTGGCAAAGAAGATCGGTGCGCCGGTCATAGCGGCCGATGCCACCAATTACGACGACCTTGAGAACGTGTTCGTCAAGTCACAGGAGCTGTTGGGCGGCAAAATCGACTTCGTGTTGCATTCCATCGGCATGAGTCCGAACGTGCGCAAGCGCCGCACTTACGACGACCTCGACTACAATTGGCTCAATAAGACGCTCGACATCTCGGCCATTTCTTTCCACAAGATGCTGCAGGCCGCCAAGAGGGTGGACGCCATCGCCGAGTATGGCTCGGTGGTTGCGCTGACCTATGTGGCTTCGCACCGCACGTTCTTCGGCTATAACGACATGGCCGACGCCAAGAGCCTGCTGGAAAGCATCGCACGCAGCTTCGGCTACATCTATGGCCGCGAGAAGAACGTGCGCATCAACACTATTTCGCAGTCGCCCACGGCCACGACGGCGGGCAAGGGCATCAAGGATATCGACAACATGATGGACTTTGCCGACAAGATGTCGCCGCTGGGCAACGCTTCGGCTGACGATTGCGCCGACTACTGCGTGACGCTGTTCAGCGACCTGACGCGCAAGGTGACCATGCAGACGCTCTTCCACGACGGAGGCTTCTCGAACATGGGCATGAGCCTGCGGGCCATGAACCAATACAGCAAGGCGTTGGACGACTATAAGGACGAGAACGGCAAGGTCATCTACGGCTGATGCCGCGACGGTTCCGCTATTTTTACGGGAAGCCACGGGCCGGTCTGCGCGATTGGTCCGTGGCTCTTTTATTGATAAAAGCATGAAGAAGAAGATTGCATTAGTACTGTCGAGCGGTGGGGCACGCGGATTGGCTCACATCGGGGCCATCGAAGCCTTGGAGAGCCGCGGGTATGAGATTTCGTCGATAGCGGGTTGCTCGATGGGTGCGCTCATCGGCGGCATGTATGCGGCGGGAAAGCTGCCCGAAGTGAAGCAGTGGATGTTCAAACTCGACCGTCGGAAGGTGCTCTCGCTGGTCGATTTCTCGCTCAGTCTGAATCATTTGGTGAAGGGAAACAGGGTGATGGACGCCCTGAAAGAGGTGGTTCCCGACGTCAACATCGAAGACCTTCCCATTCCTTATACGGCCGTGGCGACCGATTGGAACAGCGGCCGCGAGGTAATCTTCAGCAAAGGAAGCCTGTATAACGCCATTCGGGCGAGCATCTCCATTCCGTTGTTCTTCAATCCCGTCAGATGCAAGGAGATGTTGTTGGTAGACGGTGGCCTTGTCAACGCGCTTCCGCTGAACAGAGTGGCCCGCCAGTCGGACGACCTGCTTGTGGGCATCAACGTGAGCACGCACGATTACCGCGGCGAACTGCTCATGCAGCACTTCGTTGAGAAGAAGTTGCTCGGCAAATCGATGCCGGCGGCCATCATGAACCGCGTGCTCACCCATCTCGAAGGCCTCAACGTCAACTATGTCACGCTACTGATGCGCACCATCGCCATCATGTTGGAGCAGAACACGCGCCAGCAAATCAAGCTTTCGCACCCGGATATCGTCGTTCAGGCACCGATGAAGCGATATGGAACCTTGGACTTCGACAAGGCCGAGGCCATCTCGCAAATCGGAGAACGCAAGACGCACAAGGCTATCGACCACTATGAGCAGACGCACCAATCGCTTTGGCAACAGTTCCTGAGCCTGAACCGATAGCTCGATGCCTGCCCGCTGATTTTAATAGCAATAAGGCGGCGTTGCAACCGCAGCCATATTGCCACGCAATCGCAGCCATTTTACCGCGCAATCTCACCCATTTTGGCATGCAAAATGGGTGAGATTGAAAAACGATGAAACGCATGTAGGGACGCACGGGCCGTGCGTCCGCTCCGTTTCTCAGTTGTTTACTCGTCAACCGTGCTGGGCGGACGCACGAGCCGTGCGTCCCTACATGCCTATCCCCTGCGCATGGTACAACCACCTCTTATATCTTGTTTCCCATATCGACGGCCTGACGGATACGGTCGGCCATTCCGATGCCCCCGCAAATGTTTCCGCCGAGCGTAAGGCCGTGGTATTGCCGTTCAATGGCAGCGATGGCGGCGAACCGTTCAGTGCTCGTTCGCTCGTATTGCGGTATGGCCCGCGGGTGACGGAAGATGCGAATGAGGTCGGGCTTCGTGCCTTCGGGCAGCGAAAGCATGCGGTTCATAGCCTCAGAGACGCACGCCAGCAGGGCATCATCGCTCATGGAGAGCATCTCCGGACGCCGCATTCCGCCGAGAAAGAACGAATAGAGTGCGCCGTCTTGCGGACTTCGGCCGTCGAAACACGACGACGGGAAGAGAATGCCGAGCACTTGCTGCCGCTCGCACGAGGGAATAAGGCCGCCGAATGCGCGTTGTCTGACGCCACCCGTATGGTTTACGCCCACGCTCACCTGCACGATGGGTGCATAATGCAGCGAGGCAATGGCCTCCATCTGCCGTTTGTCGACGAAAGGTAGCAGCGACGGCAAGGCGTAGGCACCAACGGTGGTGACAACATGGTTGCATTGCATCGTCAACGTGGTGCTGTCGGGCGTGCGATAGCCCACTTCCCACCTTCTGTCGGCAGTGGGTTGCACCGTGATGTGGGTCGCTTCGAGCACGATTCTGTCGCTGCCTACCGACCTTTCCAAGGCCTCTATCAGCCTGCCCAAGCCGCCCTTGGCCGAGAACACCTGCTTCGTTGCGCGCCGGTCGCGGTCGGTTTTGGGCGCTTTATACTTGGCTATGGCTCCCCGAATGAAGCTGCCATGGTCGTGTTCGAGGTTATAAAGCTTGGGAAGGGCATGGCGGGTGACGAGCTTGAACGGGTCTCCGGCGTAGACACCCGATATGAATGGGTCGACAGCATAGTCGAGATAGGAGCGTCCCAAGCGTCGGATAACAAGCTCGGCCACGCTTTCATCGGGGTCGGTTCCGGGCTTACGGAATGGCTCTCCCAGTATTCTCAGCTTGTCGGTCCACGTGAACAAAGAAGTCGAAAAGGCTGACTTCGGACCGCAAGGAAGCGCATGGAAGCGTCCCTTTTTCCATACCCATCGCTGCTTAGATGACTCATGTGCCGTCTCAATTTGGCAGCCGTAAGGTTGCAATTCATCGAAAAGTTCGGCCACTTCGGGGTAGGAAATGACGCCCGTATTGGGCCCGCTTTCAAACACAAAGCCCCCATCTTGGAACGTATGTATCTGTCCGCCGACGCGCTTTTCCTGCTCCAATACAATGCAATCCACGCCGCGTTTGCGCAACGTGTGGGCGGTTGTGAGGCCCGTGAGGCCTGCACCGATGACGATGGTGTCATGGAATGGCTGCATAGGCGTCAGGGATTGAGTTTGAACAAGAGCGACGTGCCCATCGTGAACGGCCTGCCTTGCTGTGCATAGGCGGTGGGAGCCACGAAAGCATAGGCCATGTAGCGCGTGTTGGTGGTGTTCTTGCTCCACAGTTCCCACGTGAACCGCCCCTTGGTTGCGGCAACTTTCAGGTTGAGCAGGGTGTAGAAGGGTTGCCGGAGCATGTTGTCTTCAGTCCAATAAATCTTACCTGCGCCCGTGAGTGCGGCATTCAGCATCAGTTTGTCCAAGCCCATGACGTGCGGAATGGTGTAGTTGGCCGCGAAAGCCATCGTCTGTCGGGGCACCATCGGCAGCATATTGCCCGTGTAACTGACCGTCGCACTCTTCTCATAGCGCAGGAACCGGGCGTAGGTGTAGCCGTAATTGGCCCGCAGTTCCAAGCCCGTGAGGGGCCTATAGACAGCCGAAAGCTCGACACCTTTACTGTCGGAGTGACCCGCGTTGTTGATGATATTGCCCAGACCCGGCACGGTCGAGGTCACTTGCTGATGCTTCCAATCGATGTAGAACAGGCTTATTTCGGTCTGAAGTGCCCTGTCGAAGAAGGCCAACTTCGCACCGATCTCGTAGTTCCAGTTGTATTCGGGGTCGTAAGCCGGCAGGTCTTTCGTGGTCGACGTCAGGTTATAGCCGCCCGCTTTGTAGCCGGCTGCCACCGAAGCATACACCATTTTGTCGGCCGAGAGGTGTTGGCTGAGCGTGAACTTCGGCGTAATCCGACTGAAATGCATGTGGTCTTTGAACGTAGCCGTCAGCACCTTGCTGTCCATTCCCGCCGCCAACGCGTATTTATAAGCCTCATAATCCTCGCCCACGCGCTCGTAATCGTAGCGCAATCCCACGGCAGCATGCAGGCTTTGCGTAAGGTCATAGGTGGATTGATGATAGAGGGCACCGCCCCAAGTGGGGTTGTCATAGAACCTCGGTGTGGCGAATTTCGGCGTCAGGAACTGTGTTTCGACCATGTTGTTGAGCTTCTGATAGAAGCCGAATGCCCCAACAATCCAGTGATAGCGGCTGTCGTGGCGCGTCGAACGCAGCGTGAACTCCTGACTGGCGAGGCGTTGTTTCAGTGCAGTGATGGCAAAGAAGAGGTCGACCGGCATGAAGTCTTGGTCGATGTGTTGCCGGTCTTTGCTGTATTGAAAGGACGTCTGGCTGTTGAAGCTGAAGCCCTCGCCGCGGTAGAGCCAGTTCATTCCGCCCGAGAACAGGTTGCGTCGGTAGTTGCTCCGGCGGTTATAGCCGACCGTTCCGACCCGGTTTGCCACCACATCATAGGCACCATAGGGATAACCGCCCTGCAGCGTGTGGTCGAAGATGAGGCTCATGCGCATCGTCCAGCGGTCGGTCGGCCGCCAAGCAAAGCCCAGTCTGGCGCTCGCAGTGTTGCTGTCATCGGCCTTCTCGCCAAGGGTTCGATTATAGAAAAAGCCGTCGTTGTGGTGGTAATTACCCGATATGGAGAAGCCGAAACGCTCGTTCAGCTTCGCATAATGACCCAAAGTGAACTGCATATCGTTGCGCGATCCGTAGCCAATTCGGGCCATAGTGTTCTGGTAATCCAGCGGCGAATGGGTCGAAATATTGATGAGTCCGCCCGTCGAATTGCGTCCGTAGAGCGTGCCTTGTGGCCCACGAAGCACCTCAATCCCACTGATTCCGGCAAGCTCCATGTCGAAAACCGAGCGGTCGAAATAGGGCATTCCGTCGACGTAAAGTCCCACGGAAGGCGCGTTGATCTTCGAACCTATGCCGCGAATATAGATGGGCGTGTTCTGCCGTGCCCCGTAGTCGGGCATGAAGAAGTTGGCAAACACCGTGCTCATCTCGCGCAGTCCGCACAGTTCGTTGTCCTGAATGAAGCGGCTTCCGGCTGTCGAAACCGACACAGGTGCATCTTTCACGTTGTCTTGTTTGAAGCCCGTCACGACCACTTCGCGCAGTTCGTGCCGGCTTGCGATGGTCGAGTCGGCTTCCGTTGCACCTGCGGCCGTCGCAAAGCATGCCCCGAGTAGGGATAACATAAATCTCATGTTTTCGTCTTTTTGAATTCGTTTGCAAAGTTAAAGCTTTGCATTCGGCCGTGCAATCATTATTTATAAGGAATGTGAGGCGCCCCGGGGCGTGCGCCCGAAGCATGTCTCTTGCGCAGTGGGAACATACACCTTGCGAGGCACAAGCGCAGGCCTTGCGTCGCATAACGATAAGCCTTGCGTTGTATAACGATAGGCCTTCCGTTGTATAATAATAGGTATTGTGCAACACAAAAGCCTATTCTGACGTGCACAACTATAGGACTTGATAGCGACAGCTATAGGACCTATCGGTTTCCCAACGTGGTGGGACGATGTTCCCAACGTGGTGGGACTGTTTTCCCAACGTAGTGGGAATACTTTCCCACTACGTTGGGAAAGTCGCAACTCCTATAGCTGTCGTCCTCTTCTCCCTATTTCGTCAATAGATACTCCCTATTTGGTCAATAGATGCTCCCTATTTGGTCAATAGATGCTCCCTATTTGGTCAATAGATGCTCCCTATTTGGTCGATAGCTTTCCTCTACTTAGGCCATAAGTGCTCCTTACTTTGTCAACAAGTGCTCCCTATTTAGGCCATAAGTTCTCTCTATCTTGCAGCCTCTTCCTCCCCGTTCCGCCGACTTCCACGCGCTGTTTCACGGGCATGATAGCCCGCAAGACACCACTCCCCTGCTTTGGAGGGACCGGGGGAGGCTCCCTTAATAAACGATTTTTACGCCGGCGAAGAAGCAACGGGGCTGAGCCGGACCGTAGATGTAGGCCGAGTCGCGTCCCCAACCGCGGTCGAAGTCCTTTTGATAGGCGTTGGTGAGGTTCTGAATGCCGGCGTTCAGCTCCAGCTTCACGTAATCGGAGAGCCGGATGTTGTAGGCCAGTTTCGTGTTGAGCGTGAAGAAGGCCGGTGTGTCAACGGCTTCGGGCCCTACTTCGGTTCCGTCTTCGAGCGTGTGCTTGGCATGTCCGACGAGCATTCGGCCCGTGTAGTTGCCCGAAAGCGAGGCCGAGAGGTTCTTGAGTGGCGTGAACGAGGCCGTGAAGTAGCCGTAGGCAGAGGGCGTGCGCATGAATTTCTTCACCTTGGGGGCGTCTTCGTCCCACTCCGTTTCTTCGTCATAGCGACTTTGCTGCAGCGTCATTCCGGCCTGAAGTTGGAACCATGAGGTGAAAGCTGCCTTGCCTTCGAGGTTCAGTCCGAGCACTTTTGCGCCGCTTCCGTTGTAGCGTTCCTGCACGCGGTTACCCTCGCTGTCCTTCGTGTTGAGCTGTCTTAGGGCGAAAACATCGGTCAGATGGGTGTAGAAGCCCTCGATGAGGAAGTTCGTTTGCACGCTTCCTATCGTCTGATAAAGGTCGGCCGAGAGACTAAAACTGTGTGAACGCTCCTCTTTAAGTCCGCTTGCCAGTCGCGTAACGATGCGTTCTCCGCCTGCAAACCCCACGTGAAGGTCTTCGTCGAATGCCTGCGGTGCGCGGAAACCACTGGAGTAACTGGCCCGCAGATTGATGTTTTCTGTGGGGTTATAGCGCAGGTTCACGCGCGGACTGAAGATGGCATGACGGATCAGATTGTGCTTATCTATGCGCCAACCCAGCAGGAAACTCCACGTCTTATTCTTCCATTCGTTTTGCAAATAAGCGCTGGTAATCCTCGATTTCTGCTCAAGTAGATGGTTATATCCGATGATTTTGTCTTTCAATGCATCATGGTTATACTCTGCACCGAGGGTGAGATCGGATGGCATAAAGAGCAGGTTATCGAACTGATGGAGGTATTGTAAGCCCGTAACAGTAGTGAAATCTGTGGTGCGTCCGTAGGCTTTTTGCGCTGCAATTCGGTCGGCGAAAGAACCTTCACCGATGCCACCATAGTAGCTTTTCCGGGTGGTATTGCTGAACGAGAAATAGGCTTTCAGGCGGTTCTTGTAGTCACTTGACGAGAGATCATAGGCCAAGTTGCCCCCGTTGATGTCGTGGTCGAGCTGCTCGGTGATGTTGGCTTCGTGGGGCGGAAGGTCCAAGTTGTTGCCTCCCCTTCGGAATTCACTGATGTTATGATACTGCAATGAGAGCTTTGAATAAGGCGTAAACTTGTAGAAAGCGCTCAATCCGAGCGTCTGATTCCGCAGGTTTGGCAATTCAGTATAGCCGTCTCCGTCGTGGTCAAAGCTTGGTCTGTAATGGTGTTGACCATAGACATAGAGGCCTGTTTTGCCGTCTTCGCTCACCACAGAGACGTTGGCTGTGGTATTATTCTCCATGCCTCCCTTTCCTTCTATGGACGTCGTTGTGTGGCTCACTTCGGCAGAATTGCGCACAGGTTCCTTGGTAATGACGTTGATGGTGCCTCCGATGGCCGACGCACCATATAGCGCTGAGCCGCCACCCCGCACCACTTCGATGCGATCGATCATGTTTGAAGGGATTTGTTCCAAGCCATATATACCGTTGAGTGAGGTGAAAATAGGGCGCGAATCAATCAATATCTGACTGTAATGTCCGTCAAGTCCGTTGATACGCACCTGTGAGAAGCCACAGTTCTGACAGTTGTTTTCGGTGCGTACACCGGGCTGGAAGTTCAGTCCCTGCGCCATACACATGGCGTTGGTTTGGTCAAATAGCTTGCTGTCCAACACGTTTACGAGGGCCGGAGCCTCGCGCCTTAGCGTCTGTGAGCGGTTGGCTGTGAGCACAACTTCGTCCAAAGCGATGGCATCTTCGGTGAGTGTGAAGTTCACTTCTTGCGAACTATTCGCGCTGATTTCTATCTCATGGGTGGCCGTTCGATAGCCCAATGCCTTCGCTTCAACAGTATGTTTGCCCACAGGAAGGTCCTTTAAGTAATAGTGACCGGTAGCATCTGTGGCGGTCGTCAGCGTGGTTCCCCTCACAGAAACGGTGACATAGGCCAGGTGTTCATTGTCTTTTGCTTGGACAACATGCCCATAGATGTTCGCATCGGTGCGGTTCTTCGCCACCGGTTCGCCCGCCTTACCGGGCAAGGAAAGTGTGCACAGCAGTGCCATCAAGCCTAAAAAGCATTTTGTTTTCATATGATTGCGTTTTAAATTCTACGGTTTGATTTGTCAAATGCAAAGATACGCCTTCCGTTTTCGGCTCGCAATACCTATTAATAGGCAATTCACAGCCGCCCCACATACCTTGTTTTATTACTCGGTTTTCGGTATTTCGGCCGGTTGTTTGTTTGAAACAATGTTATTTTTCCAGCCGAAAGACCCGATATTCCTCATTGAATGACTACCTTTGCGACATGAATTTTCATCATCATTAAAGCCATATTCGCATGAAAATATTAATCCTCGGGCTCGGTGTCATCGGCTCTACGTATGGCTATATCCTACGAAAAAGCGGGCACGATGTGGCACATTACATTCGTCCCACGTCGCAGAACCATGCCACCGAAAGCCTCTCTGTGTCGCTGCTCGACGGCCGGAACGACAAGAAAGGGCTACAAACGGAAGACCATTACCCTATAACTCGTGCCACACCCGGCAGCCGTTACGACTTCATCATCGTCAGTCTGTCGTCCCTCCGCCTTGAAGAAGCGCTCGAAACCCTTCGCGACAACCGCTTCGAAGGAACGATATTGCTCTTCTGCGGCGTATGGGAAAGCCGCGAACATATCGAACATATCATGGCCGGAAGGCCTTATCTGTTGGGTTATCCCGTTGCAGGAGGACGACTGAACAAGGCAGATTGCCGACTGGAATGCGTGGTTTTCGACCACATTATGCTTGAATCCCGCGAGCGAACCGCTGTCGAAAACTACGACGATATCACCCGTTCTTTCCTCCAATCTGGCATAAAAAGCGAGTGCCCCCACGACATGTTAGAGTGGATATGGCTGCATATGAGCATCAATGCCGGCGTGATTTCGACCATCATTGCCCTTGCCGAAGCCGACCCAAAGCGGGCAGACGAGTGCGTAGAAAGGCTGATGGACAGCACCCATCTCCTGCGCCGTGCGGTGCTGACGGTGCGCGAATGTATGAAGATCGTAGCCGGTCGGGGCGTCAACTTGCGCCATTACAGGGGCGAAGTGCTCCCGTTCCGGCTCCCCGTTTGGCTTTCCGCGCCCTTGATGAAGCGCATGTTTGCCACCCAAATCCTGACGCGTCGAATCATGTTATTGCATGCCAACGTGCCCGATTTGCTCCATATCTGCCGCCTTGTCTACCGTGAAGGAAAGGCGCAGTCGGCCGCATGCCCGCTCTTCAACGACAATGTGGAGCGGTATATGCTGCCCGAAACGACCGAAAGGTCACCACTTTCCGAGGCCCATTCGCCTAGTGTCGGACCGTCGGTGCGTGAACATCACGACGCATGAACCGCCATCGGGAATACCGGAAGGCAGCCGTTTCAGACAGCGCAAACAGGATTGAAAATCAACCCTTTGCATGTTGCGTTCCAATCTCACCCATTTTACCGCGCAATAAGGGTGAGATTAGCGTGTAATATGGGGCACATTACACGGCAAAATGGGTGAGATTGGAACATGAGATGAAAGTCGTTGATAATCACTGCGAATGATGTAGGGACGCACGGCCCGTGCGTCCGTTCACATTTCAGTTGACAGTGGACGCGTAAACAAGTGGACAAGTTGATGGTTCGACGCATGTAGGGACGCACGGCCCGTGCGTCCGCTCCATCAATCACGCATATTCGTTTGTAATCCCCTTACGCGGACGCACGAGCCGTGCGTCCCTACATCGTTATCTCACTCCGACGGCATTGAAAGGAGCGTGAAAAAGGGCGCTCAGGACAGCCATTCGGTGCGATTATATGCAAAAAACGATGGCCTGTTCAGCAAAAAACACTATCTTTGCGGCACTTCAATCAATCAATAAAACATTAGGATTATGATTCGTATCAATGCATTTTTCGTAGTGAAAGCGGGCGTGACCACCGCCCAAGTGAAGGCTGTGACCGACGAATTGGTGGAGAAATCGCGCCAAGATGCAGGCAACAAGGGCTACGATCTCTTTGAAAGTACCACTCAACCCGGCGTATATATGTTCTGTGAAAGCTGGGAAAACAGCGAACTTTTGGATAAGCATGCGCATTCAGAGCACTTCACCCGCCTTGTGCCTCAGTTGGAATCGCTCTGCGAAAAGGGGCTGAGCATCGAGAAGTTTGAGCGGTAAGGCGACGCAAGCATAGTGTTTTTGGCCTCAACGATGGGCAAAAAGGGCGTGCGGTCTCGTGCGTCCTGATGGATTGTCGTGCCCTTTCTCCCCGCCTTCCAAACCCATGTTCGGAGGGCTTTTCCTTTGTTAAATAATCCAAAATGGGGACAATAAGCGACGAATATTCGTATATTTGTTCCCAAACACTGCACGAATTGATTTACCTTAACATAGAAACGCATGATGAACATTCCTACCGTTTTTTGGCTTGTGCCGCTGGCATCGGCCGTTGCATTGGGCATGGCGTGGTATTTTTTCACGGCCATGATGAAAGAAGATGAGGGAACCACGAAGATGAAAACAATCGCCATGCACGTCAGGAAAGGCGCCATGGCCTACCTGCGGCAGCAATATAAGGTTGTTGGCATCGTGTTTGTGGTGCTCGCTTTGGTGTTTGCTTTCATGGCTTATGTGCTGAAAATACAGAATCCTTGGGTGCCCGTGGCCTTCTTGACGGGTGGTTTCTTCTCGGGACTCTCGGGCTTTTTCGGCATGAAGACAGCCACCTATGCCTCCGGACGCACGGCGCATGCGGCGCAGAAAGGCTTGGACAGCGGACTGAAAGTGGCTTTCAGAAGTGGCGCCGTGATGGGACTTGTAGTCGTGGGACTGGGACTTCTCGACATTGCCCTGTGGTTCCTGATTCTCAATTACGTCTATGAAGGCGAGCAAACGGCCCTGATTACCGTCACGACAACCATGCTCACGTTTGGCATGGGCGCCTCTACGCAGGCGTTGTTTGCGCGTGTCGGCGGTGGCATCTACACCAAGGCAGCCGACGTGGGAGCCGACCTTGTGGGCAAGGTTGAGGCAGATATCCCCGAAGACGACCCGCGAAATCCGGCCACGATAGCTGATAATGTGGGCGACAATGTGGGCGATGTGGCCGGAATGGGGGCCGATTTGTATGAGAGCTACTGCGGAAGTATCCTCTCAACTGCCGCACTTGGGGCCACAGCCTTTGCCATGAAAGGCGACATGCAACTGCGGGCTGTCATCGCACCGATGATTATTGCGGCCGTAGGAATATTCCTTTCGCTCATCGGAATCTTCCTTGTTCGCACGAAAGAAGGGGCAACGATGAAGCAATTGTTACGGGCCTTGGGACTCGGAACCAATGTGAGTGCGGTGCTGATTGCCGTGGCTTCGTTCGTTATTCTTTATCTTTTAGGCATTGAAAACTGGCTCGGTGTGTCGTTTTCTGTCATCAGTGGACTCATTGCAGGGGTCATTATCGGTCAGGCAACCGAGTATTATACCTCGCAAAGTTACCGTCCCACGCAGCAAATAGCCGAGGCAAGCCAGACCGGTCCGGCCACGGTAATCATCAAAGGTTTGGGCACCGGCATGATTTCCACGTGCATTCCCGTGCTCGTTATCGCTGCGGCTATCCTGCTGAGTTACCTTTGTGCCAACGGTTTCGACATGAGCATGCGGGCCGATTCCATCAGTCGTGGCCTCTATGGCATCGGCATTGCGGCCGTTGGAATGCTCTCAACGCTCGGCATAACGCTTGCAACTGACGCCTATGGTCCCATTGCCGACAACGCAGGAGGCAATGCCGAGATGAGCGAACTGGGCAAGGAAGTGCGCCAACGTACTGATGCGCTCGACGCATTGGGCAACACAACGGCCGCCACGGGCAAGGGGTTTGCCATCGGAAGTGCGGCATTGACGGCCCTTGCCTTGCTGGCTTCGTATGTCGAAGAGATAAAGATAGCGATGGCAAGAGCCGTGGAAGAAGGGGCCCGTTTCATAGATGTTGCGGGGCAATCTTTCGACCCTTCGAGGGCTACGATGCCTGATTTCATGGACTTCTTTCAAGTGAATTTGATGAATCCCAAGGTACTTGTGGGTGCCTTTATCGGTGCAATGGCGGCCTTTCTCTTCTGTGGTTTGACGATGGGAGCCGTGGGACGGGCTGCCCAATCCATGGTGGAAGAGGTGCGAAGGCAGTTCCGTGAGTTCAAAGGAATACTGGAAGGAAAGGCCGAACCCGACTATGGTCGCTGTGTAGAAATATCCACTCGGAGTGCTCAAAGAGAGATGATTGTGCCGAGTTTGCTGGCGATTGCCATTCCAATCGTAGTGGGAATGGTGCTCGGAGTGGCCGGAGTTTTGGGCTTATTGGTGGGCAGTTTGTCGGCAGGGTTCACGTTGGCGGTGTTCATGGCCAATGCCGGTGGCGCGTGGGATAATGCAAAGAAGATGGTAGAAGAAGGACACTTCGGTGGCAAAGGCTCTGCGGCTCACAAGGCAACCATCGTGGGTGACACCGTTGGAGACCCTTTTAAAGACACTTCAGGCCCCAGTCTGAACATCTTGATCAAGCTAATGTCGATGGTAAGCATCGTCATGGCAGGACTCACCGTGGCGTTTATCTGAAACGAAAAAACGTAAAAAAGACAGTGAGACTGTACAGATTTACCGATTTTTTATATACTTTTGTTACACGATTAACAGTATATTAAAAAGTTATTGTATGAAAAAAGTAGTATCACGCCTGCTGATTGCAGCATGCTGTATGGTGAGTTCAATGCCGGTGATGGCACAGTTTAATCTTAAGAAAGCCGTCAGCGGGGCTGCAAAGGCAGTGAAAGCGGCGACGCTGACCGATGCCGACATGGCGAATTATGTCAGGGAATACGTCGCTTGGATGGACAAACACAATCAGGTTTGCCCTGAAAAGAATCCCTATACCGTGCGTCTGAAGAGGCTGACGACAGGCCTGACCAACGTTGAAGGCATTCCTTTGAACTTCAAGGTCTATTATGTTACCGACGTGAATGCCTTTGCTTGTGCCGACGGAAGCGTGCGGGTGTTCTCCTCTTTGATGGACATTATGACCGATGAAGAGCTACTTGGGGTCATTGGACACGAGATCGGACACGTCGCACACAAGGATTCTAAGGACGCATTCCGCACGGCTTTGCTCACTTCGGCACTAAAAGACGGCGTCTCATCTACCAACGGTAAGGCCGCAGCACTCACTGATTCGCAACTCGGCGACCTTGGAGAAACGTTGCTGAATGCCTCATATTCGCGAAAACAAGAGAGCAGTGCAGACAGCTATGGCTATGAGTTTCTGAAGAAAAACGGCAAGAACCCGTGGGCTATTGCATTGTCGTTTGAGAAGTTAAAGAAGCTCGAAGAGGACGCAGGTTACCAAAAAGACAGCAAATGGAAGCGTATGTTCTCCTCTCATCCCGACCTTGACAAGCGCATCAAGACCATGAGTGAGCGGGCAAAGAAAGACGGATTTGAACGTCCGGAGAACAAAATGCCCGAGAAACCTGTGGCAAAGAAGACTGCAAAAGGCAAGAAGAAATAAGCCGAAACCCCTAATAATGACACCTATATGATAAAGAAAACAACAACAATCCTTCTGCCGTTGCTGTGCTTCACGGCCCAGTATGCAGCGGCATCCAAGCTTACTGAGAAGCGACTGGAAGCTCCCGTAAGCAGCAGTTACACTACGTTATGGTTCATTCTTGCTTTCGGTGGCGTGTTCCTCCTCGTCACCTTGTACAACCATTGGTCGAAAGTGAAGATGCTGTTCCGCATGTTTGGCGGAAGTCTTCGCATGGAAGAGGACACCCAACTGACCGAGGACCAACAGCGAAAAATGCTTTTGAGCGGGGTTTATTCAACGCAAAAGAGTTCGCCCATGAATGTCATCAAGACCGGAATGGGCAGGGAAGAACGCCGGGAACTGCTGTCCCGGGCCTACGGAATTACCGATTCGGCGACGGCAAAAGACAAGTTGGACTATTTCAAAGATGCCGGTTCGCGCCGCTTCTTCACCCAAGTTGCCGAATCATTGAAGCTCAAAAACAAGAAAGAAATCCAGCAATATATCAGCGAAAGCTTTGAAGATGAGGAGGACATGCAGGACTGTTGGGAGCAAGTGCAATATGCCTTTGCGTCCTTGGAACCGCTGATGAAGGAGCAAATCATACGGGATGAGGCCGACTTTATACGCATCGGACCCGACGCATGGGACGTAGGTAGGCTCGTATTTGTGGCCCGAATGTGTGCCGAAGAGGGCTGGATCACCGAGGAAGAACTGTGGCGTTATGCCGATGCAGCTGACGAAATTGCTCACCGCACACTTACCAATTGGGAAGATTTCGGCAAGAGTTACATTATTGGTCGCTGTCTGTGGTGTGGCACGGCCAACTACTTCGAGGTGATGACAGGCTATGCCAAGAAGATGTACACCAACCCGAAGAGTCCTTGGAAGTGCATTCCTTTCGCGAAATAAGGCGCAAGTTCACCACTCCCGACTTGAAACTATTTCACCAAATCAAACATATCATTTATGAAAAAGAGAGTTATCACAAGCATGATGCTGATGTTGTGCCTCGCAGCACAGCAAGTTTTCGCCCTTAGATTCCGTGTCCGGGTTCCCGCAGGAGAGTCCGGTGAATCCAGTGGAGCCGTTAAATGGATTGTCTATGCCATCGTTATAGTGGTGGTTGCCGTCACTCTTTACCGCTACTTCTTTAAGGCAAGGGGCTTTCTCCGCCTCTTCAAGAGTGGGTTCCGTATGGACGAGAACACTTCGTTGACCGAGGACCAACAGCGAAAAATACTGTTGGGTGCCATATATGCAATGTTCGACAAAGGCTATCTGAACTCCGTTAAGACCGGACTTGAAAAGGAAGAGCGCGAAGACAGGCTGAAAGAGGATTGGAACATCGATGACCATGACACGGCTGTTGATGCTTTAAACGATCTGAAGATTGCATGCAAGAAAGACTATTCCTCTCATATTGCCGAGGCATTCAAGCTGAAAGAGCAGAAAGCCATAGAGGAGTATCTCAGTGAAACCTTTGTAAATCCAAACGAAGCAAAGGCATGTGCAGAGCAGATTGGACGTGCATTCAAGTATATCGGCAATCTTGTTAAAGAGGGAATCGTAAAGGATGAGGCCGAGTTTTCACGCATCGGCGGCATCGCTTTCGATACTACTCAATTGATATCCGTTGCACGTTGGTGTGCAGAATCAAAGTATATCAGTGAGAAGGAACTGTGGGAATACGTTGATTTTGCCGATGAACAGGCCCATAAGTCGCTCACTTCGTGGGAGGATTACGGTAAGAGTTATCTCATCGGCTATTGCCTTTGGGGTGCCGACGGCTATGAATTAAAGCACAGTGCCACCACAGTCAAGAAGCTCATGAACGAACCTGACAGTCCTTGGCAGCACTTCTCGTTCGCAAAATAAGCAGTGCTTTCGTGCAATACAAACACAGTCAACCGATCATAAAGTTCAAATTTCAAACGTCAAACTTCAAAGTCTGAAAGCTTAAACTGAAAGATGAGCTTATCATAAAGTTCAAATTTCAAAGTTCAAACTTCAAAGTCTGAAGGCTTAAACTGAAAGATGAGCTTATCATAAAGTTCAAATTTCAAACTTCAAACTTCAAAGTTTCAAAGCTCAAACGTCAAAGTTTCGAAGTTCAAACCTTAAAGGAAAATCCCTTGTCCACCCATTTCGGGGCCGACAAGGGATTTTTTCGGAAAGTTCGGTAGCAGAAAACGAAGAGAAAGTGAGGCCAAGGTCCGCTCCCGTAGTGCGTTGGTTACGTCGCAATGAAACTTCGGGGGAAAGGCACTGTTCATGTCTTCAAGTTCTACAAGTACGTTGATTGCGTCGCAATTCCGTCAGTTGTGTTGCGCAACATCGCTGTTGGCATGTAGGGACGCACGGTCCGTGCGTCCGCTCCAACCAAGCGTTTCTCTACCCTCCTCAAAGCTTTATGAAAGTATTTTCGTTTAAGCGGACGCACGGCCCGTGCGTCCCTACATTTCCGGCTCGGCCATATCGGTTTCTAAAATGAGCCATATTGCGCGGCAATATGACCCATATTGCACGGTGAAATCACCCATTTTATCGTGCAAAATGGGTGAGATTGGACCGTTATTACCGATAGGCCGGATTCTGATAAGTCGTCTTTTCGGCTGCAGACATCTGCAAAGCGTCGATTTGTCCTTGCGGAATCGGGCGCAGGTAATGGTCTTTCGTGATGGTTCGCGTGATGGTTTGCGGCGTATGGTCGCCCGCCTGAAGTCCGCAAATGGTGTAGGTTGCGGCCTTGGTTGCCCAAGTCTGCGTGCGAACAAGGTCCCACCAACGATATCCTTCACCGAAGAATTCACGGCTACGCTCGTCGAGTAGGTAGTCAATCGTGATGGTTGCAGGCGTTGTAGCCACCATTTTTGCACTATGATCTACAATCTTTTCGCGCTGACGATTATTGTCATACGTCCACTTTCCTGCCCGTGCACGGATCACATTCACAAGGTCTCGTGCCGTATATCCGCTCTCTGTAGTTGCTCCTTTCACTGCAGCTTCGGCGGCAATGAAGTAAAGTTCGGAGAGTTTCAGCACCGGATAAGGACGTGGACTGTCGCCGTTGGGCTTGCCAAGTCCCTTGTCTCCCGTGCGATAGATGCCGTTCTTCCAGTTATTCAGATAGGCGTAGCGACTGATTCCATGCGCACCAATCACCCAATCTGCCCGTCCCGGCAGCACACCACCGCCCACATTGCTGTATCCGGCAGCGCTTGTTCCATCGCCTGCAGCGTTGATTGCGCCCTTAACGGGATAGACGATGCTGCCCAAGATGGCATCGTCATCGATGAAGGTCAGCACAGAATCCTCTGCATTGATGGGCAACATGTTGGCGTTATAGGCTACGTTTGCGTTGCCGTTTGCATCGGAATTGGCACCCGAAAGCTCCCAATTGCCCCGGAACTGATAGGCAAACGTGCCGTCGAAACGCGAGTCGAACGTCTTTTCCTTAAAGGTTTTGGTCATCACTTCAATTGGAGTTGCCATTTCTTTCCACGGGCGGTCTTTCCCTTGAACGGCCTGTCTTTGCACCGAACGGAACTTGGTCCACTTCACAGGATGGCTGGAAGACTCAAGGAAAGTGTAGTCCCATCGACACATCCAACGGGCAAAATTGCCGGGTGAATTGCCGTTTCCCCAATCGAAATTCGTGCCACCATCGTAGTAATTACTGCTTTGTGTGTGGTCTGCATAAAGCAATATTTCGGCATTACGGTCGTTAGTTCCCACGTTCACTTGATAGAAACTGGGTTGCAAGGTAAAGGCTCCGGGGTTCTTGATTGCCGTGATTGCAATGTCATAAGCCTGCTGGAAATACCACGAAGCCGTGTGTCCATCGGGGTCAGTACGGTCACATTCGGGGTAAGTAGGAATGCCATTGGGGTTTTGGAGCCACCATCCATAGGTGAGATATGCCTTTGACAGCACGAGTCGGGCAGCCGTTTTCGTCACCCCACCCGTTACTCTTCCCTTGTCAGGAAGGTGGGTTATGGCTGTCAGAAGGTCGGGAAAGATGGCCTTGGTGTACACTTCTGGCACCGTATTTCGCTTGGAAGTGCGAACCGAAGCAGTGTTGAATTTCAGCTGACCCGAGCCTAAATCCAACGGAACTCCACCGAAAGTCTGTACCAATTCAAAGTAGTCAAGGGCACGAAAGAAGTGAGCTTCGGAGAGCATTGCCTCACTGACACCGATCGATGCGCCGTTTTCAAGCACGCCACTTGCCGTGTTGATATCGGTGAAAGCCACGTTCCAGAGCACGTCGGCACGGCAGTTTGTGGCGTTGAGTGCGCCTTTTCCCGACATATCGATGGGCAGATCGTTTTCATTTCCACCGTGTCCGTAGGTGTATTCGTCTGTTCCTGTCTCGTTGGCAATGAGCCAATAGCCATTGCCCCAATAGTAACGGAGGTTCGCATAGAGCGAGGTTATGCCCGATTCTACACCAGCTTGCGTTTGAAAATAGCCGGGCGTGTAGGTCTGTCGATTCACTTCGTCCAGCACATTGGAGCATCCTGCGAGCGTAAGTCCCGTTACCAAGATGCCGATTGCGATTGTATTATGATGTTTTTTCATCTTTTTTGTCGTTTAAAAAGTGATGTTTACGCCAAGAAGGAAGTTGCGGGTAGCAGGCGTGTTGAAGCCCACAACGAGCAAATGTGACTTATAGAACGAGCCAACGGCCTGGTTTTCGTTACCGTAGGAGTTGGTTTCTGGGTCCATACCCGACTTATTCGTGTAGGGAGAAAAGAGCACAAAGGGATTCTGAACCGTTGCATAAACGCGGGCTTTCGATATACCGCAGGCTTTAAGCCAGGGCTGATTGAAGTTGTAACCCAGCGTGATGGTACGCACTTTCAGGTAAGATGCGCTGAAATAACCCAAGGAATTGCCATACTTTGGATTGTTGCTACTCTCGATACCTCCGGGCTTTGGATTATCATTCGTAGGGTTATTCTCTGTCCAATAATCCACTTTAATGTTGCCACGACGCCCACTTAGCATGTTCAAATAGCCCTGTGAGCCATAGATAGTCGATATAAGTTTGCCTCCATGACGATAGGAAGCGACGAGTGAAAGGTCCCAGTTCTTGTAGGAAACACGTGTGTTGAAGCCGCCTTCCCAAGCCGGATCCATCTTTATAATCTGCCTGTCGGCCTCGCCATATGCCCGTTTCGGGGTCACACCATCGGCCTCATAGGCTCCGTTATAGCGTATTTTTATCATGCCCGCATTGCCTCCCGGCTCTGCAATTCGGCGGATATGCTCTTCATCTTTCTGCCATATTCCGATCTTTTCATAGTCATATACGACGTTAATGGGATATCCGACAAACCACCAATTGCTTTCATCTCGCGTTGCTCCAGAGGCCAGTTCTATCAGCTCGTTCTTGTTGGTATACCAGTTAAGTCCGGCTTCCCACGTCCAACCCTCCTTGTTATTGAGGATTGTTCCATTGAGAGATAGCTCAAAACCGCGGTTGCGTGTCTTGCCCACATTGGCCATATAGCTGTTCACACCCGTTGTTGAAGGCAGGTTAACCCCCATTAATAAGTCCTCTGTATTCTGTACATAATACTCCAATGTCCCACTTAATCGCCCCTTCAGCAGCGTAAAATCCACGCCGAAGTTCCATGTTTTGGAATACTCCCAGCCCAAAGCTGCGTTGGGAAGTGAACTGACATAAGTGCCCACGGCATAGCTTTCACCGAAGTTATATGGGCGCGTACTGAGCGTTCCCATAGTGGAATAAGGGTTCACAGACTGGTTGGAAGTCTCGCCATAGCCCAGACGTAGCTTCAAAGTCTCAAGCCATTTGACATCTTGCATGAACGTTTCTCGGGCCATGTTCCAGCCCAATGACACCGCAGGATAGGTGTGCCACTGGTGTCCTTTGGCCAAACGTGACGACGCATCTGAACGGAATGCCACGCTAAGCATATACTTATTGTCGTAGTTATACATCAAACGACCCATCACCGACACCAATCCACTCTTGTAATAAGCCTGTTGCGAGGGGTCTATCGTAACGTTCTGGGCCTGTCCGATGTTGTAGAATTGGAAGCCGGCCGGCACCTTTAAGCCATACATATAGGTCTGTTTGAAGACCGTTTGCTCTGCCGAATAGAGCCCGACAGCGTTGATGGTGTGCTTTCCCCAACTCTTATCGTAGTTCAAAGTGTTCTCAATCGCCCAGTTGGTCGTGGTGTTTTCGCGCGAAGTTGCGTGCGAATCGGCATTCGGAGTATCTGAGAATACGCCCGTACCCACGTAGTTTCCGTAGTCGCTATGGCGGTAGTTAAGTCCTAAGTTGATGCGGTATTTCAACCCATCTACGCCGGGTATCTTCACTTCTCCATAGAAATTGTTATATGCACCATAGGCTTTTGTCTGGTCTTTGAAATTATCTCCCAAGCCTTCGATGCTCTTCTTGGCATACACCCACTGCGTATCACTGGCCATGTTCACGCGTTCTTTCAGCGTTCCGTCGGCTCTGTAGGGGTTCGTAATGGGCGTCGCACTGAGCGTATTGTAGAGTCCCAACGACCCACCATTGGTGATACTGTAGTTGGCATTGGTGCTGAAGCCCACCTTGATATACTTCCCTATCTCCTGATCGATAGCGGCATGCAACGCATAACGATTGAAGTTCTGCGTCGGAATGACTGCTTCATCGCGGAAATATGATAGACCAAAGTTGTAACTTCCATGTGAAGAGCCACCCGAAACACCGATGTCTTGATTGGTTGTCAGGCCGTTTTTGAACAGCAATTTCTGCCAATCCGTGTCCACACTTCCGGCTTCTCCCCACGCAATCTCGTCCGTTCCGTATTGGTATTTATTGGCATATCGGCGCAATTCCGTGAACGCTTCGGCGTTCATCATGGGATAACGGTGGAACAACGTCTTCATGCCTACGTAGCCATTGTACGTTACTGTGGGCTTTTGATCTTGATAACCCTTGTATGTTGTGATGATAATTACACCGTTGGCACCGCGCGATCCGTAGATAGCCGTGGCCGAAGCGTCTTTCAAAATGTCCATCGATTTGATGTTGTTCGGGTCGATGTCATTGATACTTCCGGCGAAAGGAACCCCGTCAAGCACCACCAATGGGTCGTTACTTGCCGTTAATGAACGCGTACCGCGAATGCGAATCTGCATCGAAGCGCCCGGTTTTGAAGACGCTTGCATCATTTGTACGCCCGCAATACGGCCCTGCAAGGCATTCGAAATGTCGCTTCCGGGCACCTCACGCACAAGGTCTCCCCTCACATTGGCTACCGAACCGGTGACTGCTTCACGCCGTTGTGTACCGTAACCAATGACAACTACCTCGTTCAGGTTGCGGCCCTGCTCTTTCAAAGTCACGTTGAACGTGGCGTTGTTCCCCACGGATAACTCCTGCTCATCATAGCCGATGTAGGAGAAAACGAGTGTTGCTCCGGACCGAACCGACAGTGTGAAGCGGCCGTCGAGGTCGGTAACGGCTCCATTCGACGTTCCTTTTTCCTTCACGGTTGCCCCGATCAGTGGTCCCATGGCATCGCTTACGGTGCCCGATACCTTTCGAACTTGCTGCACAACCGACGTGTTTTGCACCGCCGGGAGTGCCGAAACCTGCTGCGTTGCCAATGTCCCGGCGACGGAACACAGCACGATGAGCAAGGTTGATGGTTTGATGTTTAGGTTCATAACAGTGTTTTTTGAGAAATAAATACGTTGTTTTTAGTTTGTTTTTTAAGCGATGATAGAGCGGAATACCCTGCACGGTGGCAGCTATTCCATGTCCTTTCGGACTCAGAAAGTAATGTGTCTCATGTTGGTTTTAATTGCGTTTAGGTTATTGTTCAGGCTACAAATATAAAGAAAATCATGATATGTTCATCATTTCCGGCCGATATTTTTTTCTTTCCACGCTGTTTTTTCGCTCATGGAAGATCAAGTTGCGAACGACCCTCCCTTGTATTGAAATCACATCATGCAGGATTGGTTGGGCGGACGCACGGCCCATGCGTCCGCGCACGCGCAGTTGAGGAGTAAACAAGTGGACTGGTGGACGAGTTGCATGCTTAGAGGCATGTAGGGACGCACGGCTCGTGCGTCCGCGCAAGGAGAATGAAACACAAATGCACGATTATTAGGAGCGGACGCACGGACCGTGCGTCCCTACATGCAGTCAAATGGCTATCAACAACTTACGCCTTGCGTTCCAATCGCAGCCATTTTGCACGCTAAAGTACATATAAAATCTGAAATTTGGGAAAATGTAGCGATAACGTTATCAATCAAAGACTTAAAAGGGCTTTTGGAAGTAGTGTAATGCCAACCGTGTACGGTCTTTATGCCAAACAGTGACAGCGTTCCGTCTCCTATTCGTAACCCCTGCAAGGGTAAGAATGAACAAATGGGAAAACAAGGAGATTCGCTCTGAAATAGGCTGTTAGGCTGAAAATTCCTACCCTTCGGTTTCTTATTCCGCGTTCCCCTCGATTTGCTTAGTGGACAACTGCTCCACAGTAAATAATTTTGCAAACGAAAGGAACAAAAGCAATGAGAAGTACATTTTCAGTCATCTTCTATTTGAAGAA
>NZ_KB908336.1 GCF_000382385.1 Segatella maculosa DSM 19339 = JCM 15638
GACCAATATTCCTCACTGCTGCCTCCCGTAGGAGTTTGGACCGTGTCTCAGTTCCAATGTGGGGGACCTTCCTCTCAGAACCCCTACTGATCGTCGCCTTGGTGGGCCGTTACCCCGCCAACAAGCTAATCAGACGCATCCCCATCTCTCACCGATGAAATCTTTCGTCGTCATCAGATGACTTCCGACGACTGCATAAGGTATTAGTCCGACTTTCGACGGGTTATCCCTTGGTCAGAGGCAGGTTGGATACGCGTTACTCACCCGTGCGCCGGTCGACGCCTGAGAGAGCAAGCTCTCTCATCGTTTCCCCTCGACTTGCATGTGTTAAGCCTGTAGCTAGCGTTCATCCTGAGCCAGGATCAAACTCTCCATTGTAAAATAGAAATCATAAGGTAAAATGCCAAAAAGTAAAAAGCAAAAACACTTCTACTCTCTCACTCTACCTCTAGTTAATCTGTTCAGAACGAATTCCTTCTTTAGTATCGAAGTCTAAAGCAAACTCTTTTCAAATAATTGAACGGTTCGTTTCTTCTACCCAAGGTACATAAATAAATATGCACCTCGCTTCTTGTACTACTTCTCTGTTTATCTTAATCCTATCAAAGAACGCTATTTCATCTCGCTACCGAACAACATCTGGCTCGGAAAGCGAATGCAAAAGTAATACTATTATTAATTATAACCAAATCTTTTTGAAGAAAAGTTTAAATAATAGGATTATTTTCTTGAAATCGTGATTAAAAAGAAAGGAATTAGACGCTTACACCTTATTATATATAAGCATACCAAGGCGAACAAAATAAGTTTAGGCATGGATATCGGCAACCGGGAAATAGGCTAAAGAATATTAAAGAGCTGCCGAAAAATGGCATTGTATTTGTTCATAGCACAGGAAAAGCGTATTTTTGCAGACAAAGACGGTGAGGAACCGACCACAATACAACTGGAACAGCAATTATAAATCATACAGATTATCATCAAAAAAGTAAGTATATGGATTATAAAGAATTTGAAGAGAGCGTTAAAGAGCAGGAATACGGCACGAGAGAGTTTGCCCTTTCAGAGGCCTTTCCTGCCTTGATGCGCAAGGTTTACCTATGGATGACCTTTGCTTTGGCTATCAGTGGCATCGTCGCTTACGGTGTTGCTACGTCGCCAAACCTGTTATATTTGATTTACAGCAACAAGCTTGTGTTCTGGGGAATCCTCATTGCCGAGTTGGTATTGGTATGGAAAATCAGCGGAAGCCTGTGGAAAGAGAATCGCTCTTTGGCTGCCACGACCGCCATGTTTGCCGTTTTCTCCGCGCTAAACGGAGCCACGTTGTCATACATTTTCGTGATTTTTGCACCGACAGCCATCATCAAAACATTCTTCATCACAGCCGGAACATTTGCCGCAACTGCCGCATATGGCTACTTCACCAAGAAGAACCTTGCCGGCTTGGGTAGCTTCTTATTCATGGCACTCTTCGGACTTATCATCGCCTTGGCAGTCAACATGTTCCTCAAGAGCGCGATGTTCGACCTCATCATCAGCCTTGTCGGCGTGGCACTTTTCGTCGGACTGACCGCTTGGGACAGCCAAAACATCAAGCGACAATTGGCCATGGCGCCCGACATGAGCGAGGCTTCGCAGAAGATTGCCCTGTGCGGAGCGCTCGATTTATACCTCGATTTCATCAACATGTTTATCTATCTGTTGAGACTTTTGGGCCGAAACAATTAACCCAGAAACTTATTTCACAACACAAATGAACAGAAAAAGCATCTTGGCCGCAGGCGTGTCGGCCATGACAATGGTATTGATTGGCTGCGGTATCACGGTCAACAACAACAGTAACACAGGAACCGACGTCTTAGGCGACGTGCTTAACAGCATGAACACCAAGAGCATCGGCAACGCATTGGGCAGTGTGCTCGGCATTGACAAGCCCACGGAGCGCGAACTCATCGGGGCATGGCACTACAATGGCCCCGGTGTGGCCTTCACCAGCAGTAACACGCTGGCCAAAGCAGGTGGAGAAGTAGCGGCAAGTCAGGCAAAAGTAAAGTTGGAAGAGGCTTATCGAAGCGTCGGTTTCAACCGAAACAATACTCAACTCACCTTTAACAGCGACAAAACCTTCAGTGGAAAAATCGCCGGAACCAGCCTTATGGGGACGTGGAGTTACGACAATAGCAACCAGAAAATCACCCTGAAAACGTTGCTATTCACCATTCCCGTCTATGCAAAACGCACCACTTCGGGCATGAGTTTCCTGTTGGAATCCAAGAAGTTACTGTCAGTTCTCCAAACCGTTTCGGCCCTTAGCGGCAACAGCACCCTGCAAACCGTCGGCGAACTGAGTAGAAACTACGACGGAATACGCATGGGATTCGAGATGAGGAGATAAGGAGAAGATAATCAAAAATCTTAATCGTCGGTGCCGATGAAGCCTTGTTCGGTTGACAACCTCAATGGCTCCATCGGCTTTTTTATTATTCTTGTTTTCCAGTCTCAGCCATTTTGTGGAGTAAAATGGCTGACATTAGCGCGCAATATGGCTGATATTGTGCGGTAAAATGGCTGAAGTAAAAAGACAACCCGTAAGAAGTTGTCCGCCAACGGCTTTCGAATAATTTTGAGAAGTGAATGCAGACGTACGGTTGTCTGGGCGGACGCACGAGCCGTGCGTCCCTACATAGCTTGCACACAGCTAAACTTATAGCAATCAAAAAGACCATGAATGAAGCCGTGCGTCCCCTATATAGCTTGCGTTCTCCGCTTGTTTTCGCATGAAAAGCGCTATAAACATGTAGGGACGCACGGTTTGTGCGTCCACTCAAGTAAAGCTTCTATCGTGTAATTTTGGTTCGCCTGACAAACGATTAAAGCCCTCTCGCTTGCCCTCATCATTTATCGGGTATCGTTTCCTTTGTGCACTTTGTCTGCAATTCACGGCCAATTTCGCTGTATTTTATCATTCGTTACACCGCAAAAATTGCTTATTGACGTTCCAAGTCAAGGCTTTCGACCGGCAACCCTACGAGAAAAAGGAAACAAAAAAGGTTCGCCGGCGGAATAAACTGCCGGCGAACCCGATGTCATATCGTCCAAATGCCTTTGTGAAGGCAGGCGGAAACGATGCTTACTTCTTCAACTTCAAGTCGTAGCTGAGCTTGCTTGCTGCCTCTTCAAACTGGTCGTTGACCATGCGGAGCACAGAATCGTTGACAACCTTGAAGTAGGTTGTGTCCTTGCCGAGCGCAAACTTGTAAACTGTTACGTCCTTGCCAGCAACCTTCTTGGTGGCAACAACCTTCTTGCCGTTGTAGTTTTCTACAGGAGCCTTGTCCTTCAAGTATTTGATTTGAAGTGAAAAGCCATCGGTAGAGTCGTTGGCCAGCTTGAGGGTGTAGATGGAACCGGTGTCTGCTCCGGGGATTTCACCTTCGTAAACTGCAGAATCTTGCATTGCAGTATCGTTAGCAGCAGAGTCCGTACCGGCTGCATTTGCAGCGGTCTTACCGTTGTTATGACAAGCTACCATAGCTGCACTGGCAGCAAACAATACGATAAAATTTCTAAGCTTTTTCATAAATGTAATAATTAATAATTAAAACTGGGTGCAAATATATGGATTATCAACGAAAACATCACAGCGTTTTGCAATAAAAAACGTTAACAAAGCCTTTTGTCATGCACCATTCATCATACCTCATGCACCATGAATGCGGATAAACATTGCGCAAATAGGCCTCGATAACCATCATCATGCTTTACAAACTGTGTGCTATGACCTCTGCGGCATACGTTCCCATGGCGCGATAGCCCTCGG
This sequence comes from Segatella maculosa DSM 19339 = JCM 15638, assembly GCF_000382385.1. GTDB lineage: Bacteria > Bacteroidota > Bacteroidia > Bacteroidales > Bacteroidaceae > Prevotella > Prevotella maculosa. The sequence goes on from NZ_KB908336.1 coordinate 3,824, forward strand.
GGTTGGGGTGAAGCCAATCGCTCTGCCATTGCTTCTGCAGTCGGGCTGGGTCGGAAGGGTCGCGCAACAGTTCGTCGAAATCAAGGATTCCGTCAACCTTTCCGCGCTGCGCTCTGATCCATTGGTTGACGGTTTGGCGGGCCGCCTCATGGAAAATGGAATAATATCCAGCCCCTTTGAACGGCGTTATCGTGCCAAGAAAGACGCGCAGATTGCGCTCCTTGGCCTTGCGTATCATCTCTTCATAGGCGCGAATGAGGTCGTTTGCCACAGCTTCACTGCCGCCATTGCCGGCTGCTCCTATATCATTTACGCCCTCAAAAACAATGACTGTGTGCACACCCCGCTGTGAAAGTATGTCGCGATCAAAGCGTTGTCGGGCCATGAAACCAAAGCCTCCGGTCATCGTGACACGGTTGTTTCCGATGCCAAGGTTAAGGATTCCGCGGTCGGTGACGCCGTATTTCTTCTGCAAAGTCTCCGAAAGCACGTCGGGCCAGCGGTTGTTTGCGTTGTCGGTTGCATTCTTTCCGTCGGTGATGGAGTTGCCGATGATGGCTATACTCTTGGCCGTCATGTCGTAAACATCGATGGACGCGATATTGAACCAATGGTTTTCACGGAACGACGGGGCGAAGTTTGTCGCGGCATTCGTCACACCTCGCATGATATAACTGGTGGTTCTCGATCCCATGTGCACGGTAGGTTGTGCCGGAGCCTTGGTGTAATTGATGGTGATGGCGAGCTTTTCAAGCGGCTGAAGGTCGAAAGGCAACGCGTCACTGAACAGGGCTTTGCCGGCCGGAATGACTGCCTTATGACTGCCACCGAACTTCAAATACTTTGCCGAATGGGGAACAATGGCAAAGCTATCGGTTGCGTGGGCAATGTAAACCGAACGAATGACGACAGGCTCCGTGGAGAGTTCGTTGCTCAATTCCAAGCGAATCAGCTTGCCACCGATGGAGACTTTCACGATTTGACGCACCGAACGGTCGCTCATGTTGTTATCATAAGGCATGAAACTCTTGACAACCGGCTGCTGAGCCGTGGCCCATGTGCCCACCCAATGATTGCCTGTCACGGCCCGTGACAGCTGTGCTTGTGCCGCAATCGAGGCCAAACACAAGAATAATCCTAAAAATCTTTTCATCCTTCTACCTTGGTTTTGTTTCCTTGCAACGTTCATTCTCGGCCCAATTCCGGGCTACTGACGACGCTTGTCAGAGCAATTCGGGCAACTCGAACAGGCGAATGCCGTTGCTTCCCTTTATCAATATGTAGTAATCCTTGGGACAATGCGCTGCGAGTTCGGCCTTCACTTCGTCCACATTCTTGAACTTTCGGAAAGCGGTTTCGGTCTTTTCGAACTCCTCTCCTACGAGCCATACCGTTTCAAAGCCGTCAGCCTTGAGCTTGTCCACAACCTTTTGATGTTCCTTTTCCGACACTTCGCCGAGCTCACGCATGTCACCCAGAATGGCCATCTTGCGCGTTGCCTGTATCAACTTGAAGTTTTCTATGGCCGCAGCCATGCTCGACGGGTTGGCATTATAGGCGTCAACGATGAGCTTGTTCTTGGCCGTTACCTCCAATTGACTGCGGTTGTTAGACGGAATATAGCTTTCGAGGGCATGGTTGATTTGCTCTGGCGTCACGCCGAAATGTAGCCCTATGGTGATGGCTGCCAGCATATTGTCGATGTTATAGGCCCCTATCAGGTGGGTTTCTACCTCATATATACGCATTTTCGAGGCCGTTGTAGCAAGGTTTCTCCATGAGAATTTCAAGAAAGGAGCGCAACTCACGACCTCACCCTGCACGTCGGCATCGGCCGACTGACCGTAGGTTACGATGCGGTCCAGCTCACGTTGGCGTGCCATTTCCACAAGGTCGGGATTGCTTTCGTTGAGAAAGAGCAGGCCATCGTGGGCCTTCAGATAGTCATAAAGCTCGCCCTTGGTCTTCTTTACACCTTCAAAACTACCGAAACCTTGCAGATGTGCGCAGCCCACATTCGTGATCATACCACACGTCGGCTCCACATAAGTGACCAGTTTCTCGATATCTCCGGGGTGACTGGCACCCATTTCAACGACGGCAATCTCATGTGTTTCGTCCAAACGGAACAGTGTTTTGGGCACACCGACATCGTTATTGAAGTTCCCTTCGGTGTGCATCACCTTGTAACGCTCGGCAAGAACGGTCGAAAGAAGCTCCTTGGTGGTGGTCTTTCCATTGGTTCCTGTGATGCCAATCACGGGGATATGGAAGCGACGACGGTGCATTCTGGCTAATTCTTTGAATGTGACGAGGCAATTGTCAACCAAAATCAGACGGTCGTTATCGGCCTCATCAAACTCCTTTTCATCGATGATGGCATAGGCACAACCCTTTTCCAAGGCTGCCTTGGCAAACTTGTTACCGTTGAACGAAGCCCCTTTTAGGGCCAAAAAGATGCTGCCTTCGGGGCAGTTGCGGCTATCGGTAGTGATGCAAGGGTGCTTCCGGTAGAGGCGATAAAGTTCGTTTATATCCATAGCTTTGCGAATATTGTAGTGCAAAGTTACGCTTTTTTCTTTGACGACAAGTAGGTGTTCGGAATTAAAATAACGCATAAGACGAAAGAAAGTGTACGTAAGCGCGTGTACTTATTATATATAATGTTAACGATTTACGGTTAGACAGCGATTTAATTTGGAGGATAAAGCAAAATATGATAACTTTGTGGGTATGAAACCAATAGACTATACAATCAATATCCGCGGTCATCTGATTGACTTGAGTAGCCCAAAAGTCATGGGAATCCTGAACTGCACGCCCGACAGTTTCTATGCCGGAAGCCGCAAACAGACCGAGTATGAGATAGCCGAACGGGCCAACCAAATTATCAGCGAGGGTGGAACAATGATTGATGTGGGCGCATTTTCTACACGTCCGGGGGCCAAGGAAGTGAGCGAAGAAGAGGAAACAGAACGCCTGAAAAAGGCATTACAACTTGTCAGACGCGAGCAACCCGATGCCATTGTCTCCGTAGACACTTATCGACCTGCCGTGGCTCGCCGGTGTATTGAGGAGTGGGGAGCCGACATCATCAATGATGTCAGCGAGGGAGGCATCACAGGTATTGTCAATACCCCTATTCATGAAAGCGGTAGTATGTTCGATGTTGTGGGCGAATTAAAGGTGCCTTACATTCTGATGTCGGTGAAATCGTGTCTCCACGACATGATGATAGCCTTCGCAGAAGAGGTGCAACAGTTGCGTGATCGTGGCGTGAAAGACATCATACTTGACCCGGGTTTCGGCTTTGGAAAGACGCTTGAACAAAACTATGAGATATATAATGGTATGGAACAATTGGCCACTTTGCGTCTTCCTTTGCTTGTAGGTGTTTCGCGAAAGAGCATGATTTTCAAGCTCATTGGAGGCGATTCAATGACCGCATTGAACGGGACAACGGTGCTCCACACTGCCGCTTTGCTCAAAGGTGCCGGCATTCTGCGTGTCCACGACGTGCGCGAAGCGGTGGAAGCCGTACAGATTGTCTCGGCCATTCAATCGGCCTCGCCTTTTGAAAAGCCAGAAACTGCAGTTCAAAATTCCTCATTTCACATTTAACACTCATCATTTCAAACTCTGCCTATGCCTTTCGACTTCGGATTAAAAGATGCCATCGACATTGTTCTGGTTGCGCTTATCCTCTACTACCTTTATAAACTGATGAAAGAAAGCCGTTCGCTGAACATCTTCATCGGCGTGATGGTGTTTGTATTGGTATGGCTTTTCGTGAGTCAGGTGCTCGAAATGCGGCTCTTGGGGGCTATTCTCGATAAGTTGGTCGGCGTGGGTGCCATCGCTCTGATCGTGCTTTTTCAAGAAGAGATACGTCGTTTTCTCTACTCGCTCGGTGCGCATCAGCGCATCAAACAGCTCAGTAGCTTCCTCGGTTCGCGCCGCAATGAGAAGAACCTTGAGGCAACCCGCCGACTAATCATGCCCATTGTGATGGCCTGTATGAATATGTCGAAGGGCAAAGTCGGCGCATTGATCGTCATTGAACGCGGTGCTCCGTTAGACGATATTGTTGATACCGGCGACCTCATCAACGCCAATATCAACCAGCGTCTCATTGAAAACATCTTCTTTAAGAACTCACCTTTGCACGATGGAGCCATGATAATCGCTCACAAGCGCATCAAGGCTGCGGGCTGTATTCTGCCGGTTAGCCACAATCTCGACATACCCAAGGAACTCGGTTTGCGTCATCGTGCAGCCATGGGCATCAGCCAAGACAGCGATGCAATAGCCATTGTGGTAAGCGAAGAGACCGGACGTATCAGCGTAGCCATGAAAGGTCAGTTCCATCTTCGGCTCTCGGCGGAAGAACTTGAGCGTATTCTGACAAGTGAAATCGATTGAGTTTTATACTTTTTTAGCCTCTGCAGCCTCGCTATTTCAATGATTTTTACTACTTTTGCAAAGCAGAAATTACAATTTTGTGATTGAAATGAACTTAAAACATTTATTAACATTATAACAAACTATGGATTTATTACAACAAATAGTTGCTCGTGCGAAGGCAGATAAGCAGCGCATTGTGCTCCCGGAAGCAGAAGAGGAACGCACGCTGAAGGCTGCCGACAGGGTGTTGGCTGACGACATTGCCGACATTATCTTGATTGGTAATCCCGGCCACATCAAAGAGCTGGCCGCACAATGGAGGCTTCATCACATCGGAAAAGCAACCATTATCGACCCCGAAAACAACCCTAAAAGTGAAGTTTATGCAGCCAAACTTGCTGAGCTTCGCAAGAAGAAAGGCATGACAATTGAGCAAGCTCGCGAACTGGTTACCAAGAATAACCTTTACTTGGGCTGTATGATTATCAAGACAGAAGAGGCAGATGGCCAGATCAGTGGGGCCTTAAGTACCACCGGAGATACGCTTCGTCCTGCGTTACAAATCATCAAATGTGCACCGGGAATAACTTGTGTGAGTGGTGGTTTGCTGTTGATTACCAAGCAAAAGGAATATGGTGAGAATGGCGTCGTGGTCATCGGAGACGTCGCAGTGACCCCCGTTCCCGACGCAGCTCAGCTCGCTCAGATTGCCGTTTGCACTGCAGAGACGGCCAAAAGCGTTGCCGGTTTTACGGAACCTCGTGTGGCTATGCTGAGCTTTTCGACCAAGGGTAGTGCGTCACATGAGGTGGTTGACAAGGTAGTCGAGGCCACTAAGCTGGCACGTGAACTTGACCCTGAACTGAAAATCGACGGAGAATTGCAGGCCGATGCAGCCCTCGTGCCTGACATTGCGACGAAGAAAGCACCGCAAAGTGCCATCGCCGGTAAAGCAAACGTGCTCATTGTGCCCAACCTTGAAGTAGGAAACATCGGCTATAAACTCGTGCAACGCCTCGGTAATGCTATTGCCATCGGTCCGATTCTCCAAGGTATTGCCCGCCCGGTCAACGACCTCAGCCGCGGTTGTTCCATAGATGACATTTATTATATGGTTGCTATCACGGCCTGTCAGGCGCAAGACGCTAAAGCGAATGAGCAATGAGAAGTGAGGAATTCAATATTAACATTCAACAATATTACTATGAAAGTTCTCGTTTTGAACTGTGGAAGCAGTTCCATCAAGTATAAGTTATATAACATGGACAATGAGGCTGTATTGGCACAAGGCGGCGTTGAGCGCATCGGTTTGGACAATGCATTCATCAAAGTCAAGCTGACCAATGGAGAGAAAAAGCAGATTATGGCCGACTTGCCCACCCATAAAGAGGGCGTAAGTCTGGTGTTCAAGTGCCTGCTCGACCCCGAATTCGGTGCCATTAAAGACTTGAAAGAGATTGATGCCGTGGGACATCGCATCGTACAAGGAGGAGATAAATATAATAAGAGCGTCATTGTTGACAAGCAGGTTGAGCAGGATATTGAGGAGCTTTGTGACCTTGCACCCGTTCATAATGCTGGCCATCTGAAGGGAATCCGCGCTGTTGACGCACTGATGCCTACCACTTCGCAGGTCTGTGTCTTTGATAATGCGTTCCATAGTACCATGCCCGACTATGCCTATCTCTATGCCATTCCCTACGAACTTTACGAGAAATACCACATTCGTCGCTATGGATTCCACGGCACAAGCCACCGTTATGTGTCGCAACGCGTGTGCGAAATCCTCGGTCTCGACGTCAATAACTCGCGCATTATCACCTGTCATATCGGCAATGGTGCCAGTGTTGCCGCCGTATTGAACGGTAAAGTGATTGACACTTCCATGGGTCTTACCCCGCTTGCCGGCCTGATGATGGGTAGCCGATGCGGTGATATTGACGCCTCAGTTGTTACATATTTGATGGATAAATTGGGCAAGAAGCCACAGGAAATGGCCGACTATCTCAACAAACAAAGCGGTGTTCTCGGCATTACCGGCATCTCCAGCGACATGCGCGACGTGGAGAATGCGGCACAAAAAGGCAACAAACGTGCTAAACTCGCACTGGAAATGTATGATTATCGCATCAAGAAATACATTGGAGCTTACGCTGCTGCACTCGGTGGAGTAGACGCCGTTGTCTTCACAGCCGGCGTAGGTGAGAACCAAACGGGCACACGTGAGCAAGCTTGTGCAGGTCTTGAATTCCTTGGAATCAAGATAGATAAGCCCAAGAATGCGACCATTCACGGCGAAGAAGCCATTATTTCTACGCCCGACAGCAAGGTGAAAGTCGTTGTTGTTCCCACCGATGAGGAAATTGTTATCGCTCGCGATACGAAAGAATTGGTGGAGAAAGCGAAGTAAACCGACAAAAATGGTAGGGAAACGTATGCCGAGGTCTTCTCCAACTTCAGGGGAAGACTTCGACTTTTAAACCAACATCATTCTCTGATATCCTAACGATGGACCGTTCAAACAAAAACATCGATGAAGAAAAAGATTGTAACTTTCGGAGAAATCCTCTTTCGGTTATCGAAAGAAAACCAAGCCAGACTGACGCAAGGCCGTGCTTTCAACGGCGATTTTGGAGGATCTGAGGCCAATGTTGCCGTGTCATTGGCCACTTTAGGCGACCAAGTGGAATACGTCACCCGTGTTCCCAACAATGCAATGGGGCATGCCGCACTGATGCATCTGCGTGAATTCGGCCTCGATGTCAGCCATGTCGTGTGGGGAGGAGACCGCCTTGGCAGCTATTTCTTCGAGACTGCAGCGGCCATGCGCAATGCAATGGTGGTGTATGATCGCGAGAACAGTTCTTTCTATACATTGAAACACGGCGACATTCTGTGGGAACCTGTCTTCCAAGACGCTGCACTTTTCCATTGCTCGGGCATTACTTGTGCAATGAGTAAAGACGCACTTAACACCACATTCGACGCCTTAGAGCTGGCTAAAAGCATGGGCGTTGAAATCACTTGTGACATTAATTACCGTCACAATCTCTGGCATTATCCGGGCGCAGATGCCCCGAAAACGCTCCGAAAACTCATGGAATACAGTTCCTTTATCTTTGGCGATCAGAACGAATGGGAGGTCGGAAGTGGTTTGAAACAGATTCCCTTTGAGGCCAAGGATGCCACTTATGAAATCAATGATGCCGCATATCTCGACTATTTTCGGCAACTCCGACAGCAGTTTCCACGCTGCAAACGCATGCTGATAGCCCTCCGTAACCAACTTACTTCAACGCATCACACGCTCACCGGCATTCTTTTTGCCGAGGGAAAGCTTTATAAAACGCGCATCTATGACATCAATCCTGTCATTGATCCCATGGGTTGTGGCGACGCTTTCGTGGCCGCTTTCATCCACGCCCGCATGAAATGGGCTGACGACCAACACTGTCTCGACTTTGCCTTGTCGGCTTCGGCACTCAAAAACACGATTATCGGCGACCAAAATCTTGTCAGTGAGGCTGAAATCATCGCTAACATGCAAGGCCAAGGAGGACGCATAGAACGTTGATTCACTCTGTCAAGAGACGCTATAAATACCAATATACTACACAATATCGCAAAAAATGGCTGAGAAACTATCAAAACTACTCCTCCATGCCCTGATAATAATGGTCATTTTATGGGTCGTTCGTCTTGTTTTCATTGTCGAATACGTTCCCTTCGACCTGCTCACAGGCAACCGACAGGCCCTACCTTTGGCCGCTTACAACGTCTTTCGCTTCGACTTTCAGGTGGCTTCTTACCTCCTGATTTTGCCCACTTTATTGGTTTTTGCAGTGCTGTTATGGCGTAACCAAGGCTTCGAACACTTCCTGAGACGCTTTTCCGTTTGGTATTTCGTGGTGCTCGATGTTCTCATTCTCATCATTTCCATCATCGATCTCGGCTTTTATGCCAACTTCAATTCGCATATCAACCTCACAATCTTCGACTTTTTCAACGAAGGACCCATCGGTCTTTTGCAAACCATTTGGGAAGAATACCACTGTATGCTTTATCTCTTCTTGCTTTGCTTGGCCGCCATCGTCTTGAAAATCCTATCGGAAAGGGTGGAGAGGTTGCACATTTCTCATGCCGTGATGCCCAAACCATGGAGCATTGCCCTGCTCATCGGTTATCTTACATTGCTTACTTTCGGACTCCGCGGCTCGTTTTCCCGCTTCCCGTTGCAGATAGAAGACACCTTTGTTTCAGACAATAAGCTCATCAACGACATGGTGCCCAACGGTCTCTATATGCTGAAAACGGCCTGCAAAGAAAAGAAAAACGCTTTTAAAATCGAAACTCCGGACGCCTTGTTGGCCCGCTATCACTTCACCGACATACAGCAGGCACTTGACATCTATACTGACAAAGGCGTGCGGTTGCAGGCAAACGACACGCTGAAAGCACTGCGCGAGGCCCTCTTTGCCAAGGCTCCCGACACGCTTACTCACCCGCTTCCAAACGTTGTTATTATCTATAGCGAAAGCTGGAGCAACTATCTCATCAACCTGGACGACGCAAAAGGCTCGCTATTATTGGGCATGCAGCGACACTTTAAGGAGGATTTGTTGTTCCGAAACTTCCAATCCGTGCAGAACGGCACCGTCGCTTCCATCGAAAACCTGACGGTCTCGACACCCTATCCGCGTTTCTTTGCATCGGCATTCAGGCTGCGCCTCCTTCCCACTTCCATTGCCTTGCCTTTCAATGCAAGCGGCTATACGACGGAATTCCTATCGGGAATGGACACCGCATGGGAGAATTGCGCCGAGGCTTTGCGCCATCAGGGCTTCCAAACCATCTACGACAAGTTCAGCATCTTAAAGGATTATCCGCATGCCGAGGCCAACAGTGTGGGCGTTTTCGATGAATATCTGCTCACTGCTATCCTCGACAGGCTCAACAAAAAGGCTGCAAAGCCAAGACTGATGATAGCTATGACCACTACAAATCACCCACCCTTTGAATACCCCAAGAGCCTTTCTCTATCGCCACTACCAAGCCGTTTCTACACAAATCCATGCTTTGCGGAGAAGGATTCGACTGTGCTGAACAAATACATCACGGGCTTTAGATATTATAATAAGGTGTTGAGTGCATTCCTCGACAGCTTCAAAGCCTCCCCCGCAGCACGGAACACAATCCTTATTGTCACGGGTGACCACAATGTTCGCTCTATTCTTGACCCCTCATTTATCGGGAAACGCTGGACACATTCCGTACCGCTTTACGTCTATCTTCCCCCTTCACTTCGCCATCCTGACTACTGCCGGATGACGAATCGGTGGGGATGCCACGATGATATCCTTGCAACCGTAGCCCCATTTGCCCTGCATCGCACGCATTACATGAAGCTCGGCAATAACCTTTTCGACCGTAATCTGCCCGATTCCTGCTTCTATAGCTACAATGTCGAGCAGCTTTTGGCCGACAAAAACGGCTATAAAACGGCCGAAAAGCGGCTCGCTGCTCGTAATCTCTTGCGCGAAATCTATTTCAATCTGTGCTTCCGAAAACCATAAGACACTGTATTGATATACGTGTATTGCACGCTTTACGAGTCGAGGGACAGTTGGCGTACAACGAAAATTGACTGGGAAAACAGTGGCATATGTAATAAAACCAGACGTTGTCCTCATGCAATCGGCCACATTATGATGTTACAAATGCAAAGTTATATGCTACATCTGCTCTTGGTATTTTTAAATATAAATCCTATCTTTGCAAAATAAATATCTAATTATCATTAAACATGAAACGAAAAACATTTTTTTTGAAGCGCATTTTAGCTTGCGCATTGTTGTTAACCTCTACCATTGCCACGCATGCTGCGGTGGATCCGAATTTTTATATCTTCCTTTGTTTCGGCCAATCCAACATGGAAGGCAATGCAAAAATCGAGACACAGGACCTCGTGGGCATTGACAATCGCTTCCAAATGATGGCAGCTGTCGACAATAACAGACTGGGACGGAAGAAGGGAGAATGGTATACTGCGGTGCCACCGCTATGTCGTGAGAACACAGGACTAACGCCTGTAGACTACTTCGGCCGCACAATGGTTGAACATTTGCCCAAGAATATCCGCGTAGGCGTCATCAATGTAGCCGTCAGCGGCTGCCACATTGAGACCTTCATGCACGAATATGTAGACGACTATGTCAAGACCCGAGCACCGCAATGGATGAAGAATATGCTCAAAGCTTATAATGACAAGCCCTATGATCGGCTGGTGGAAATAGCCCGAAAAGCGCAAGAAGCCGGTGTTATCAAGGGCATATTACTACATCAAGGCGAGTCGAATACGGGCGATGAGACATGGCCCGAAAAGGTGGATTCCGTGTATAACCGACTCCTTACCGACCTTCATCTGAAGGCAAACGACGTACCTTTGCTCGCCGGAGAGGTGGTCCGGGCCGATGGTCGCGGCAAATGTATCTCCATGAATTCCATCATTGACGCCCTACCGGAGACCATTCACACGGCCCATGTCATTTCTTCCGAAGGTTGCACCAGCGGACCTGACGACATACATTTCGATACTGAGGGCTACAGAGAACTTGGACGGCGTTATGCTTACAAGATGCTTTCACTGTTGGGTTACTCGGTCTTCAAGCCCGCTGCCATCCCTTCCGACGCCATAGTGGCCTCAACAGTCATTCCGAACAATGAATTTCCGAAGCTTGATGCAGCGCATCGGGGTTACTTCCGCCTGTATGCTCCATCGGCAAAAAGCGTGAAAGTGGACATCTGCGGCAAGAAATACGATATGAAACGCGATGAAAAAGGCTTTTGGACCGGCGTTACCAAGCCGCTTGTCGTTGGCTTTCACTATTACTCCTTCTGGGTGGATGGCGCGCAAGTGACCGACCCTGCAAGCGAAACTTTCTTCGGTTACGGTCGTCAAGCGAGCGGTATTGAGGTGCCCGAAGGTCCGGAAGGCGACTATTACCGGCCACAACTAGACGTGGCCAAGGGGCAGGTTCGCTCGCTTCAATACTATTCCTCATCGGCAAATGCATGGCGTAGGGCCTTGGTTTACACGCCTGCTGCGTATGAAAATGACCGAAAACGCTACCCCGTTCTCTATCTTCAACACGGCATGGGCGAGGACGAAACGAGTTGGAGTCGGCAGGGATTGATGCAGAATATCATGGATAATCTCATCGCAAAAGGCGAGGCTGTGCCGATGATTGTGGTCATGGAGAGTGGCGATGTGAAGGCTCCTTTCCGCGGAGGCAGCAACGATGCGGGCCGTAGCACATACGGAGCATCGTTCTATAACGTGCTTTTGAACGACCTTATCCCGACAATTGACCGGACTTTCCGCACCAAATCCGACCGTGATCACCGTGCCATGGCGGGCCTTTCTTGGGGTGGTCACCAAACATTCGACGTCGTTTTCACCCATCTCGACAAGTTTTCTTATGCCGGAGCTTTCAGCGGTGCCATCTTCGGATTGGATATTAACAAGACTTATAACGGCATTTTTACCCGGCCGAATGAGGTGAATAGCAAACTCCATTACCTCTTTTTGGGTTGCGGAACAGCCGAGGACATGGGTACGGCAAAGCTTGTTGACGACCTTAGAAAGGCCGGTGTGAAGGTAGACAGCTTCTTTTCAGAGGGCACAGCACACGAATGGTTGACTTGGAGACGCTGTTTAAAGGTGTTCGCAACAAAACTTTTCAAATAAAAACAGCCCACCCTCGCCCGTTTCCAAGAAAAAGAAGAACAAACAAGATCATGGTTTTACCGAAGAAATACAGCATTTCATATTAAGCAGATTTGAAACTGTGATGAATACAACCATACTTAAGTAATTTATTTATAGGCTATTCTTCTCTTCCTTTGGGAGGGGTTGGAGATAGCCCCTTGGAGGTTGAGGATTGACTTTCTTCTTCTTTCCCCTCCCACTCACTGCTACCGACCGCTTTGTCTGCTTTTCAAGCGGCGATTTCCTATTAAACAAAGGTGGGAAAGTAGGCATTTTCGTTGATGAGACAGGCAAGAACGCACGGTTCAATACCTGTCTCAACGCGATTACTCCGGCAAAACGCCATGGAAAAACATGGAAAAGAGCGCACGAAACCCCTCTTCCTTCTACTGGAAACTCTCTATGAGTAGCCAAATATTCAGCAAGGTGACAATGCCTGCGAGTGAATATAGGAAAGCTGCATTGGGCAAACTGTTGGCATATTTGCCCATCACACGACGCGAGGAGGTGAGCCCCACTTGCAGAAACACCGTGAACGGCAACTGAACGGAGAGGAACATCTGCGAGATAATCAGTCCTTTGAACGGGTCGGCGATGAAGAATATCAGCAGTAAGGCTATGCCCAACGACAGCAAAATGCCCACAATAGAGTGCGTATCCTTGGCATTATACGACTCTCCGAAAAGGCCCGAGAAGATGCTTCCGGCCGCCATTCCACTCGTGATCGTGCTCGATATGCCGGCCAAAAGCAAGGCAATAGCAAAGATGTTGGCTGCGTTGTTGCCAAGAAGCGGCTGAAGCATGGCTTGCGCTTGGGCCAGTTCGTCAACGTGTTGCCCGTGAGCAAAGAACGTGGTTGCGGCCAATAAGATCATTGCAGAGTTGATAGCCCACCCCACAATCATTGAAAACAGCGTATCAAAAAACTCATATTTGAGCATATGACGAATGCGTTCGTCGCCCTTTAAGTGTATTTCCCGGCTCTGAACAATCTCCGAATGGAGGAACAGATTGTGGGGCATGACCACCGCACCCAGCACACTCATGATGATAAGCAGCGAACCTTGGGGCACCGAAGGAACGAAAGCGCCTTGCAAAGCCAGCGGCCATTGAATGTCAACAAGGAAGAGTTCGTAGATAAACGACAACCCGATCATCGACACAAACCCGATGATAGCGCGTTCCATCTTGCGATAACTGTTGGTGAAAAGCATGATAAGCGTAGCCACAGTCGTCAGTATCGCACCCGTAGGAATGCTGATTCCGAAAAGCATTTGCAGGGCTATGGCACCGCCAAGTATCTCGGCCAGCGAAGTGGATATGCTGGCTAAGATGGCACTTACAACGATTGGGCGGCCAATCCACTTGGGAGCGTATTTCACGGCAGCCTCACTCAGGCACAATCCCGTCACGATGCCCAAGTGAGCCACGTTGTGTTGCAGGGCAATGAGCATGATTGTAGAAAGCGTCACCACCCACAACAGCGCATAACCATATTCCGATCCGGCAGCAAAGTTACTGGCCCAATTGCCCGGGTCAATGAAACCCACCGTCACAAGCAGTCCCGGTCCGACGGATTTGAAGATATCCAAGGCCCCCAACACCCGTGGGTGGTCCTTTCGTTTGAGTTCTTTTAAAATATTCTTCATGCTTTTTCTTAACTATAATGAGGTAAACAGCTTACCTAAAAGCTTGTTTCCAGATTCTATATCCTATGTAAAAATAGTGCAAACGAGCGCAATGGAAACTTGTTTTCAATTGCCGAGTGCAGCCTATCTTATGCAAAGATAGTGTAAGCTGTTGACAAATGAAAAAGAAACGACAACAAATAGTAGGTATTTTTATGCGCAATATGAAAGGAAGCGGGGAATGTAGGGACGCACGGCTCGTGCGTCCGCTCACATTTCGGTTGACAATTGACGAGTGAACGGGCGAACGAGTTGTATACTTTGCGGTATGTAGGGACGCACGGCCCGTGCGTCCGCTCAACCAACCGTGTGCATTCGTTTTCCATTCACCTTGGGCGGACGCACGAACCGTGCGTCCCTACATTCACTCCCCAGCCATATTGCGTGGTAAAATGCATGCATGAATGGCATCATTATTATTCATTTATGAATCAAAAAAACGAATATTAATAAAAAATATGCAGTTTTATTTGGATTATATTGCATTAAATTGTATTTTTGCATCACTAATTGTATAAACATTCACACATGAAAACAAAGACAAGCAGGCTCGAAACGCTGAAGCTTCTCATCTCAAGCAACGAGCTCGGCAACCAAGAAGAGGTGCTGAAAGCGCTAAGGAAAGAGGGCTTTAAGCTGACGCAAGCCACCTTGAGCCGCGACCTGAAGCAGCTGAAAGTGGCCAAAGCGGCCAGCATGAACGGGAAATACGTCTACGTGTTGCCCAACGAAACGATGTACAAGCGCATACATAAGCCGCTCTCGCCCGGAGAAATGATGCGTAATCCGGGCTTTATTTCCATCAATTTCTCGGGGAACATGGGAGTCATCAAGACGCGTCCGGGCTACGCCAGCAGTATTGCTTACGACATAGACAACTGCGATATACCCGAAATCTTGGGTACGATAGCCGGCGATGACACCATTTTTATCGTCATCAAAGAGGGCTTCAGCCACGAAGAAACGACTGAAAGTCTGAACCGATTGCGCCCCGATTTTTAGTTCGCCGGCTATGGTTGGTTCCTTACATATAATAAGGTGTTATCAATTATCGGTGTTCATCGTATAAAACACGAATGTTGTTGGCCTTCCCTATCTAAAAAGACGTAACCAACTGATAGCCAAATGGAACCGTAATCTGCATGAGACGGGTCTGCAATAAGACTGACTTTGCACGGTAAAATGGCCCATATTGCGCGGTAAAATGGCTGAGATTACGCGACAAAATGGCTGAGATTACAAACCGGAACGGCCAATAGGACAAAACAACGTGACCCGCGGAGGCCGATGCCTCACGAAATATTGAAAGGAAAAAGAAATGGAAGAACTCAACGTCATGGTGGCCGACAGCAGTCATATCGACTATGTCGACACCATTCTGCAAACGATTTCCGATGCTGCAAAGGTCAGGGGAACGGGCATAGCCAAGCGTTCTCCGGAATATGTGGCCACGAAAATGCGCGAGGGAAAGGCCGTCATTGCCCTGCAAGGCAGGCGGTTTGCCGGTTTCAGTTACATCGAAACGTGGGGCAACAAGCACTATGTAACGACCTCAGGATTGATTGTTCACCCTGACTTCCGCGGCCTCGGACTGGCCAAAAAGATAAAGGATCTCACGTTTACTTTAGCCAGAAAGCGATGGCCAAAGGCTAAGATTTTCTCACTGACCAGCGGAGCTGCCGTGATGAAAATGAACACACAGCTGGGTTATAGGCCTGTAACGTTTAAGGAACTGACCGACGATGACGCCTTTTGGCGCGGCTGTGAGGGTTGCATCAACGTTGATGTGCTCCACCGAACCAACCGCCGTTATTGCATCTGCACGGCCATGTTGTTCGATCCGGAGGAGGAAATGGAAGCCCACCCCCAACCCCTCCCAAGGGAGGGGAGCGCAACACACACAACAAAGATAGCACAATATAAGACCGCGGACAGTGGGACGTATGGTAAATTGAAAGAATTTGCATACGAGAACAGAAGAAATCCGACCGAAGCGGAGCATATCTTATGGGGCTATCTGAAAGGTATGCAACAAGGAGTGCGCTTCAGAAGACAACACATCATAGGACAATTTATTGCCGATTTGTCTTGTCCACGGTTGAAACTGATTATAGAAATCGACGGAGGTTACCATCAACTGCCTTCCCAACAGGCCTCCGACAGGCAGCGTACTGCGTGGCTTGAAGCACAAGGCTACACGGTTATGAGGTTCACGAATGAAGAAATTATAGCCGATACCAAGCGCGTTTTGAATGAAATACAAAAGGAAATAGAACGATTAAAAATAATTGAATATGGGAGAACATAGCACAAAATCACCTTGTTCGGTTAAGGAGCAAGTCGCATCTCCCCTCCCTCGGGAGGGGAAGGGGGTGGGCCAACGCGTCGTTGTCGCCTTTTCAGGCGGACTCGACACCTCATACACCGTGATGAAACTCAGTCAGGAAGGCTGGGAAGTCTATGCCGCATGTGCCAACACGGGCGGTTTCAGCGACGAACAGCTCAAGACCAACGAAGCAAATGCCTACAAACTGGGGGCAAAGCACTATGTTACGCTCGACGTTACGCAGGAGTATTACGAGAAAAGTCTCAAATATATGATCTTCGGAAACGTAATGCGCAACAACTGTTACCCCATTTCCGTCAGCTCGGAACGCATCTTTCAGGCCATTGCCATCGCTCGCTACGCCAACGAGATCGGTGCCGATGCCATCGCACATGGCAGCACTGGGGCGGGAAACGACCAGATACGCTTCGACATGACGTTCCTTGTAATGGCGCCGAACGTGGAGATTATCACGCTGACCCGCGACAAAGCGTTGAGCAGAAAGGAAGAGGTTGACTATCTGAATGCGCATGGTTTCGCGGCCGACTTCGCCAAATTGAAATACAGTTACAACGTAGGCATCTGGGGAACCAGCATCTGTGGGGGCGAATTACTCGACCCAATGCAGGGCCTTCCCGAGGAGGCTTACCTGAAACATGTCACGAAGAAGGAAGAAAGTCTGCTGAAGATAACTTTCGAAAAGGGCGAAATCGTGGCCGTGAATGATGAGAAGTTCGACGACAAGATAGCTGCCATTCAACGGATAGAAGCCCTCGGTGGGGCCTATGCCATAGGGCGTGACTGCAACGTTGGCGATACAATCATCGGTATAAAAGGGCGCGTTGGCTTTGAAGCCGCAGCTCCCAAGCTCATCATCGAGGCCCATCGACTGTTGGAAAAAAGCACACTCAGCAAGTGGCAACAGTATTGGAAGGACCAAGTTGCCAACTGGTATGGCATGTTTTTGCATGAGAGTCAGTATCTCGAACCCGTCATGCCGGACATCGAAGCAATGCTCACCAGCAGCCAACGCAACGTGAACGGCACGGCAATCTTGCGGCTCCGACCCTTCGGTTTCCAGACGGTAGGCATTGATAGTGCCGACGATTTGACGAAATCGAAGCTTGGGGAATACGGCGAAATGCAGCATGGTTGGACGGCGGAAGACGCAAAGGGGTTCATAAAAGTAAGCTCCACACCACTGAGAGTGTACTATGGAATGCACCCCAAAGAGCTCTCCCGTCCCTAAAGAAGACCTCCCCCGGCCCCTCTGAAGGAGGGGAGCGTGAGCTTGAGGCAAGGAGATGGGCCGACTAAACGGCGAAAGTCGTAGGCCTTCCTTGCAACTTTTCATCGCTTAAACGAGTCATATAAATAAAAAAGTGCAGCTAAAACGATGCATGATAAATGAATAATTGTGAATGAAACAAAGGATTATGGGAAACGGAAAAAGACTGGTGCGCTCGTCATCTGACAGATGGCTGGCCGGAATATTGGGCGGTATAGCCGATTATTTGGATTGGGACCCGGCATTGCTTCGCATTGCCTATTTGCTGTTGACACTGTGCAGCGTAGGCTTTCCGGGCATCATCGCCTACATTATCCTGTGGATATGCATGCCACGGGACACAAACTACGACGTATGATCAGGGTTGGAATTCTCGGGGCGGCAGGATATACGGGGGGAGAACTCATTCGGCTGCTGCTCCATCACCCCGAAACGGAGATTGTTTTTGCCAACAGCGAGAGCAATGCCGGCAACCTCGTGGCCGATGTTCACGAGGGATTGTATGGCGATACTGCCCTTCGGTTCACGTCAGAGATGCCTTTTGACGAGGTAGACGTGGTGTTCTTCTGCTTCGGACACGGCAAGAGCGAGGCTTTCATGCATGCACATGACATTCCGGAACGGGTGAAAATCATCGACTTAGCACAGGACTTTCGTCTGCTTCCTGCCAAGGTCGTGGCGACACAACGGCCCACTCCAGAGGCTCACGACTTTGTTTACGGGCTACCGGAACTCAACAAAGCGGCCATCGTAAAGGCACGCCATGTAGCCAATCCGGGCTGCTTTGCCACCTGTATTCAGTTGGGTTTGCTGCCTGCCGCAAGGCTGAAGCTCATCAAAGAAGACGTGGCCGTGAATGCCATCACAGGAAGTACGGGGGCAGGACAGAAGCCCGGGGCGACGACCCACTTCTCTTGGCGTAACAACAACATGAGCATCTACAAGGCATTCAACCACCAACACGTGCCTGAAATCAGGCAAAGCCTCGCGCAGGTGCAGGGTTCTTTGACGGCTTCCATCGACTTCATTCCCTATCGGGGCGATTTCACGCGCGGCATCTTTGCCACCGAGGTCATCAAGACAGACGTCGATGCCGACACAATCGTCAATGCTTACAAGGACTTCTATAAAAACGCCTGCTTCACGCACTACGTAGACTGCGCAATAGACTTGAAACAGGTGGTCAATACGAACAAATGTCTCGTCCATTGCGACAAGATAGGCAACAAACTGCTCGTCACGTCGTGCATAGACAACCTGCTGAAAGGGGCCGTCGGACAGGCCGTCGAGAACATGAACCTTATGTTCGGCATGCAGGAAGACAAAGGATTGAAATTAAAAGCAACGGGATTTTAGATGAAACTATTCGATGTGTACCCTCTCTTCGATATAAACATCGTGAGGGGACAAGGAGTCAACGTGTGGGACGACAAAGGTCAGGCGTATCTCGACCTCTATGGCGGACACGCCGTCATCAGTATCGGGCACTGTCACCCGCATTATGTCGACCGAATGACCCGACAACTGGGCGAACTTGGCTTTTACAGCAACTCCGTCGTCAACCGATTGCAAGTGGAACTGGCCGAAAGACTGGGGCGAATCAGCGGTTATGACGACTATCAATTGTTCCTCGTCAACAGCGGGGCCGAGGCCAACGAGAACGCTTTGAAGCTGGCTTCGTTCGCGAATGGGCGAAAACGTGTGCTCTCCGCAGCGAAAGCCTTTCACGGGCGTACGTCGTTGGCCGTGGAAGCAACCGACAATCCGAAGATTATTGCACCCATTAATGCCAACGGACACGTGACCTATCTGCCGCTCAACGACTTGCCGGCATGGGAGAAAGAGCTGGCCAAAGGCGACGTGTGTGCCTGTATCGTGGAGTGCATACAGGGTGTGGGCGGGCTCGACATGGCCACTCCGGCGTTTGCCCAAGGCCTGCAAGCGGCCTGCAAGCAGCACGGCACAGTGCTCATCTGCGACGAGATACAGTGCGGTTACGGTCGCAGCGGCCGGTTCTTCGTCCACCAATGGCTCGGCATCCGACCCGACATGATCACCGTGGCCAAAGGCATCGGCAACGGATTCCCTATGGGCGGCGTGTTGATTTCGCCCGACTTCAAGCCCGTTTACGGTCAGTTGGGAACCACTTTCGGCGGCAACCACTTGGCCTGCACAGCGGCATTGGCCGTGCTCGACGTGTTCGAGAACGAGGGTTTGGTGGAGAATGCGCATCTCGTGGGCGACTATTTGATGGACGAACTGAGCCAACTGCAACAGCGCACCCGCCACATTCGCGAACTGCGCGGGCGCGGATTGATGGTCGGTGTGGTGTTGGACATGCCGCACAAGGAGCTCCGCAACAAGCTCATTCACGAGCAATACTGCTTCACGGGCAGTGCCGGGACCGACATGCTGCGCCTGCTTCCGCCGCTGACCCTCTCGCGCGACAACGCAGACGACTTCATCAAGCGACTGGAAACCGCTTTAAGCGAACTATAATATAAAGGTATGAAAATAGCAATCATCGGAGCCGGAGCCATGGGCGGAGCCTTTGCAGAGGGCCTGTTAAGAGGCAACCGGTTCAAATCTGCCGACATCACCGTGGCCAATCCGCACGCCTCGAAGCTCGAACGCTTCGCCGAAATGGGCGCAAGCATCACCACCAACAACAAAGCCGCCGTGGGCGATGCCGACATTGTGGCCATCGTGGTGAAGCCGTGGTTGGTGGAACAGGTCGTCAACGACATCAAACCCGTGCTCAGCCCTCGGCAAATCATCGTCAACATGGCGGCCTCCATCTCCTCGGAACAGCTCTTTGCGTGGCTGGAACAGGAAGACGGCAACGGTCCCACGCTCTTTCAAGTGATTCCCAACATCGCCATTGCGGTTGGGAACAGCATGACTTTCATCGTGCCGTGCCGTGCCGACGCCGATCAAGTGAGGCAGGTAAAGGAAGTGTTCGACGACGTGGGCCAGACTTACCTCACCGACGAGCAACACCTTCGGGCCGGAACGATGCTGGCAAGTTGCGGCATCGCCTACGCCATGCGCTATATCCGTGCGGCCGCGGAGGGCGGAGTAGAACTGGGTTTCAAGGCCGACGTGGCTAAAGACATCGTGCTGCAAACCGTGAAAGGGGCGGTGGAACTGCTGCAAGCCAACGGTAACCACCCCGAAGCCGAAATCGACAAGGTGACGACGCCGGGCGGGCTCACCATCCGTGGCCTCAACGAAATGGAGCATGCCGGCTTCACGAGTGCTGTGATACGCGGACTGAAAGTGTGAAGCGCCTCTCCAAACACCCACCCCAACCCCTCTCGAAAGGAGGGGCGTGCCAACAACAGCAAACACTTAGAAATATAGGTGTTAAACACTCGCAACCATGAGTGTTAAACACTCGCAGTCGTAGGTGTTAAACACTTGCAATCGTGGGTGTTAAACACTCACAGTCGTGGGTGTTTAACACCTTCGGAGAAAGGTACGGTATACCCTTGACCATGGGTACGGTACACCTACGAAGGTCGGTACGATACACCGATGGAGGTCGGTACGGTACACCGATGAAAGTCGGTACGATACACCTTTGAACAGAGGTACGGTATACCCTTTGGAAAGGCTATTCGGTCCCCTTTCCTTTGTGAGGCGCGGGGGAGTCTCTCTAATTAAATCGTATCGAATACAGCGTAATCGGAAAAGATTTCGTAACTTTGGCGGCATGAAAACAATTAAATCATAAGCAATATGGAAGATTCTATCAAACAAATCGGCGAGCGACTGCGCGGGCTCCGCGACGTACTCGACATTCCGGCAGAAGAAGTCGCCGAGCTCTGCAACATCAGTCTGGAGCACTATCTCAAGATTGAATCGGGCGAGGCCGACCCTTCGGTCTACCGCCTATCGAAGATATCAAAACGTTACGGCATATCGCTCGACGTGCTGCTCTTCGGCGAAGAGCCGCGCATGAGCAGCTATTACCTGACCCGCGACGGTCAGGCTCCCGAGATAGACCGTGGCGACAGCTACCAGTATCAGACGCTGGCCGGAGGCTTCCGCGGGCGCAAGATGGACCCGTTCCTCGTGGTCGTCGACCCGTTGCCCGAGGGGAAGCGACACAGCAAGAACACGCACGACGGACAGGAAGTGGACTATATCCTCGAGGGTGTGTTGGAGCTGACCATCGACGGCAAGGTGCTCGTGTTGCGGAAAGGCGACTGTGTCTACTTCGATGCGACTATCCCTCATTGCATGCACGCCTTGGAAGGGAAGTCAGCTAAATTCTTATGCGTAGTAAACTAAAAAGGAGAAGCCTATGTTAGAGCGATTTTTAACGCAGACGAGCTTTGCTTCGGAGGAAGATTATGCAAAGCATCTACACTTCAAGATACCCGAGAACTTCAACTTCGCTTACGACGTAATGGACGTGTGGGCCACGGAACGCCCCGACAACCTCGCCCTATTGTGGACCGACGAAAAGGGCGACGAAATCCGCACTACCTATAAGGAGTTCAAGGAACAGACCGACCGGACGGCGGCCTACTTCATGAGCCTCGGCATCAAGCACGGCGACAAGGTGATGCTAATCTTGAAACGTCACTATCAATGGTGGCTGTCGGTCATGGCATTGTGTAAGGTCGGAGCCATTGCCATTCCTGCCACCCACATGCTGACGGCCCACGACATTGTCTATCGCAACCGGAGCGCCAGCGTGAAGGCGATTATCTGCGCCAACGACGAATATATAACTCACCAGATAGCTGCAGCCATGCCCGAGAGTCGCACGGTGAAAGTGTTGGTTGCGGTCAACTCGCTTTCCGAATGCGGCAAGCCTGTCCCCGAAGGTTTCCACGACTGGCGCAAAGAATGGGCAGAGGCTCCTGCCTTCGTACGCCCAGAGAACGTGAACACCAATGAAGACACCATGATGATGTATTTCACCAGTGGCACGAGTGGCGAGCCGAAGATGGTGGCCCACGACTTCCTTTATGCCTTGGGACACTTGACCACGGGTGTCTATTGGCACAACCTGCACGAGAAGAGCCTGCACCTGACCGTGGCCGACACGGGTTGGGGCAAGGCCGTATGGGGGAAACTCTACGGGCAGTGGTTTGCCGGTGCAACGGTATTTGTCTACGACCATGAGAAGTTCACGGCCGAGAAAATCATGCGGCAGATGGAGAAATACCGCGTCACCTCCTTCTGTGCACCCCCAACCATCTATCGCTTCATGATTCGCGAGGACATCTCCAAATACGATCTGAGTAGCCTTGAATGGTGCACGACGGCGGGAGAAGCCATGAACCCATCGGTGGCAGAGACGTTCAAGAAGCTCACGGGCGTTACCATCTACGAGGGCTTCGGACAAACGGAGACCACCATGACGCTGGGAACGTTCCCTTGGGTGAAGCCGAAACCCGGTTCGATGGGCAAGCCCAACCCGCAATACGACGTACATCTGCTCCGTCCCGACGGCAAAGAGTGTGAAGACGGAGAGAAAGGAGAGATTTGTATTCGCATCGGCGATGAGAAACCCCTCGGACTGTTCAAAGGCTACTATCGCGATGAGGAAAGAACCAAGGAAGCATGGCACGATGGCGTCTACCACACAGGCGACACGGCGTGGCGCGACGAGGACGGTTACTTCTGGTTCGTGGGCCGTACGGACGACGTTATCAAGAGTTCGGGCTACCGCATCGGTCCGTTCGAAGTCGAGAATGCCTTGATGACCCACCCAGCCGTGGTGGAATGCGCCATCACTGGTGTTCCCGACCCTATCCGCGGAATGATTGTCAAGGCTACAGTGGTCTTGGCTGCGGAATACAAGGACAAGGCAGGCGACGAACTCGTGAAGGAATTGCAGAACCATGTCAAGCATGAGACGGCCCCTTACAAATATCCACGCGTCATAGAGTTCGTGGAAGAACTACCAAAGACCATCTCCGGCAAGATACGCCGTGTGGAAATCAGGGAGAAAGACAACCGTAAATAGCCATAAACTTATGAAAAGGATTGTGGTGAAAGTGGGCAGCAATGTGCTGACCCGTGAAGACGGTAAGCTCGACGTCACGAGACTATCGGCCATCGTTGACCAAGTGGCATGGCTCAAGCGAAACGACTATGAGGTTATCCTTGTCTCGTCAGGTGCCATGGCCTGCGGAAGAGGCGAACTGAAACCAGAGTGCAAGCTCGACACCGTGGGCCGTCGGCAGTTATTCTCGGCTATCGGACAAGTGAAACTCATTGGCTACTACCATAATCTCTTTCAGGAATACGGTTTGCGCATTGGTCAAGTGCTCACCATGAAGGAGAGTTTCTCCACCCGTGGTGAATACTTGAACCAACGCGCCTGCATGACTGTGATGCTCAAGAACGATGTGATTCCCATCGTCAATGAGAATGATACGGTCAGCATCACAGAGTTGATGTTCACCGATAACGATGAACTTTCGGGGCTACTCGCCTCAATGATGGACGCCGACACGCTGATTATCCTCAGCAATGTCGACGGGATATTCGACGGAGACCCCAAGGTTTCCACCACACGCGTTATTCCATTTGTCAACTGCGACAGCGACCTTAGCGAATACATACAAGACACCAAGAGTGGCTTCGGGCGCGGCGGAATGATAACGAAGGCTGGAATCGCCCGCAAAGTCGCAGAAGAAGGTATCAAGGTTATCATTGCCAATGGTACAACCGACAATATTTTGATTGACCTCGCCCAGCGTCCGCAGGAAACAATCCACACGGAATTCCGCCCCAACAGCACCCCGACTTCACGGGTAAAGAAGTGGATTGCCCACAGCGAAAGCTTTGCCAAAGGTGTTGTTCATATCAACCAAAAGGCAGAAGAAGCCTTGAAAGGCCCGAAAGCCGTCAGTCTGTTGCTTGTCGGCGTGACAGCCATCGAAGGCGAATTCGAGGAAAATGACATCATCAACGTGGTGGGAAACGACAACAAGCTGATTGCCGTGGGTAGGAGCAGTTACGCTTCTTCCAAGGCCAAACAACACATCGGGGCGCACGACATGAAGCCCCTTATCCACTACGACTACCTTTATATGGAATGACTATGATGCTCTCTGAAACTTTCAAACGCGTAAAAGCAGCAAGTAAATCATTGGCCTTCCTCACCGATGACCGCCGAAACGAAGTGTTGCAGGCTCTTGCCGATGCCATAGAGAGCCACATTGACTGCCTTTTGGCTGCCAATACCATTGATTTATCCTGCATGGACAAAGCCAACCCCATGTACGATCGACTGCAACTCACGCCACAACGCCTTCACGACATAGCCAATGACATGCGCCATGTCAGCCAACTTCCTTCACCACTTGGCCGGACGTTGAAGGAAAAAACGCTCGATAACGGACTTCACCTGCGCCGTGTCAGCACGCCTTTCGGTGTCATCGGCATGATATATGAAGCGCGTCCCAACGTTACCTTTGATGTTTTCTCCCTTTGTTTCAAGAGTGGAAACGCTTGTATATTAAAAGGTGGGAAGGATGCTGACGAAAGTAACCGGGCTGGAGTAGCCTTGATACACGATGTTTTGAAAGCACACAACATCAATCCCAGCGTCGTTGAACTCCTTCCTGCAAGCCATGAAGCCACGGAAGAGCTTCTTACTGCCGTCGGCTTCGTGGACCTGTGTATTCCACGCGGCAGTAAACGCCTGATAGACTTCGTTCGAAACACGGCTAAAGTGCCCGTCATAGAGACCGGAGCAGGCGTTGTACATTGCTATTTCGATGAAGCTGGCGACTTGACAATGGGCCGTGACATCATCACAAACGCCAAATGCCGTCGGTGTAGTGTCTGCAATGCTCTCGACACTCTGCTTGTCCACCGCAACCGCCTACAAGACTTGCCTCAACTATGCAGTCAATTGGCAGAGAAAGGTGTAAAACTCCATGCTGACAGCGAAGCCTATCATGTCCTCGAAGGCCATTATCCCGCCCAATTACTCGTCTTGGTGACCGCGGATATTTGGCATACCGAATGGCTCAGCATGCAAATGGGCATCAAAACGGTCGGCAGTATAGACGAAGCACTTGACCATATATCGACCTATGGTAGCGGACATAGTGAGAGTATTGTGACCGAAGACATTGAAAAGCAACATCAGTTTCAGACGATGGTCGATGCAGCTTGTGTCTATGTGAACGCCCCTACGAGTTTTACCGACGGCGGACAGTTCGGTCTTGGTGCTGAGATCGGTATCAGTACGCAGAAACTTGGTGCCCGCGGACCAATGGCTTTAGAGGAAATCACCACCTATAAATGGCTGATAGAAGGACGGGGACAGGTGAGGAGTTAGGGATGTGGAGTATTGAATGAGAAGTTATCATCATATAAAATGATAAATGAATCATGTCAAGTCCGAAGGTTCAACCCTCCACATCATAAAAACAACTCCACATTCGCCATTTCCCATTAAAATAATTCCTCATTAAAACAACTCAATATTCACCTTATGAACACATTCTTCAACGTATCTGACTTAGGTAATCTCACGCAAGCTTTGGCCGAAGCCCGCGAAGTAAAGAACAATCGCTTCGGTTTTCAACCGTTAGGTAAGAACAAAACGCTGTTGATGATATTCTTCAACAACAGTCTCCGCACGCGTCTGTCCACCCAGAAGGCTGCAATGAATCTTGGAATGAACGTCATTGTGCTCGATGTGAACGCCGGTGCATGGAAACTTGAGACAGAACGCGGCGTAATCATGGATGGTGACAAGAGTGAACACCTGTTAGAAGCCATTCCGGTGATGGCCAGTTACTGCGATCTCATCGGAATTCGCAGCTTTGCAGGCCTTGTCGAGCGCGAATTTGACTATGCCGAGACCATTGTCAACCAATTTGTAGCATACAGCGGCCGCCCCGTTTTCGCCATGGAAACGGCAACCGTGCACCCACTTCAGGCTTTTGCCGACCTTATAACCATTGAAGAACACAAGAAAAGCGAACGTCCCAAGGTGGTATTAACATGGGCACCGCATTGCCGAGCATTGCCGCAAGCGGTCCCAAACAGCTTTGCCGAGTGGATGAACGCAGCCGATGTAGACTTCGTTATTACCCATCCTAAGGGCTACGAACTTGACCCTAAGTTCGCAGGAAACATAAAAGTAGAATACGATCAGCGTAAGGCCTTCGAAGGAGCCGACTTCATCTACGCCAAGAACTGGAGCTGTCCGGGTGTCACACGGCCTGCCGATTACGGCAAAATCCTATGTAACGACCCTGCATGGACGATAGACCAAGAACACATGAGTTGGACGAACAACGCCTATTTCATGCATTGTCTGCCCGTTCGTCGCGGTCTTATCGTGACCGATGACGTTATCGAAAGCCCGCAAAGTCTTGTCATTCCAGAGGCAGCCAACCGGGAAATCAGTGCCGAGGTGGTTATCAAGCGGATATTAGAGGGGCTGTGAAAACCATTGACCGCCATACCTTCAGGCTTTCCAAAGGTACGTAAAGCGAGGCAAACCCGGCTTCCGAACGGTCTCTTACCCATCATGTTTTCTCATTTTCGTATGAAAATATTTAGGATAACATTGTGTGATTACAGATTTTTATGTACCTTTGCACCCACAATAAAAGCTAAATCGGGATGTAGCGCAGTTGGTAGCGCACTACGTTCGGGACGTAGGGGTCGGGCGTTCGAGTCGCCTCATCCCGACAAAAGCAAGCAAAAGGGGTTGATTGTCAACCCCTTTTTTGTTGAAAATAAGTTTTTTTGCTTTGCCACGCTACCCATTCCGACATCAAAACAAAAGAAGAGCGGAAGCCCATTACAAAGGACTTCCGCTCTATGCGCTTCAAGATGGGCTTGAACCAACGACCCCCTGATTAACAGTCAGGTGCTCTAACCAACTGAGCTATTGAAGCATGAATTGCAAAATCAATACCGATTTGCGGTTGCAAAGGTAAGATAATCTTTTTTAATGGCCAAACTTTTCGACTAAAAAAATCATTGTATCGCTAATTTTAGCTAATTTGCCTGTCATCGTAATGATTTTACATCTTTATATATTACTTTTGTAGCTATTATGAGAAAGCTAATAGTATTCATTATAGCACTGTTGACCTTGCCGGCAGCCGCGCAAAATGACACAGACCATAACTTCACGGTGGCCAAAAACCTTGAAGTATTCAATGCCATCTACAAGAATCTCGACCTGCTTTACGTGGATCGGCTACCTGCCGACACTGTGATTGGCAACGCTGTTGATGCTATGCTGGAGTCACTTGACCCTTACACGGAGTATTATCCGCAGGCCAAAGGCAAGGATCTCAAGCTGCTGATGACAGGAAAATACGCAGGTGTAGGGGCATTGATACGCTATAGTCCGAAATACAAGAACACGTTTATCGACGAACCCTACGAAAACATGCCGGCTGCCAATGCCGGTCTGCGTAAAGGAGACCTGATCCTTGCGATAGATGCCCTTTCAATGGAAGGCAAACCCACGCAGTTTGTCAGCGACCATCTGCGAGGTGATGCCGGAACAACATTCATGATAAAAATAAAACGGCCGTCAACGGGCAAGATCATGAAGCTCAAAATCACACGAGGTGCCATCAAAATGCCCGCAGTTCCCTATTACGGACTACTTGGAAACGGCCTCGGCTACATCAATCTCAACCAATTCACGGAGGGAGCCGCCAAGGATTTCCGTCGGGCTTTCGTTGAAATGAAGAAAGACGGCATGCAAAAACTGGTCATCGACCTACGCAATAACGGAGGAGGATTAGAGAACGAAGCCGTTGATATCGTGAACCTTTTCGTGCCGAAAGACTTGATGATTGTGTCAAACCGAGGGAAAGTGAAGCGGCTCGACCGCAACTATAAGACCAATTCTGAACCCATCGACACCGTGATTCCTATCGTTGTGCTGGTCAACGGCAACACTGCCAGCTCGAGTGAAATCACCGCCGGCGCGCTGCAAGACCTCGATCGGGCCGTCATCATGGGTACACGCACTTACGGGAAAGGGCTCGTTCAAACCACGGTAGACCTGCCTTACAACGGAAAACTCAAGCTGACAACCCACAAATACTACATCCCGAGCGGGCGTTGCATTCAGGCTGTCAACTACAAACACGACCGTGGCGGCTACACCGAGCATGTTCCCGACTCGCTCTCACGCATTTTCCACACCCGAAACGGGCGTGAGGTGCGCGATGGCGGCGGAATCAAGCCCGATATCGAGGTGAAACCCGACACAGCCTCGAATATTCAGAGCTATCTCATGTCGGTTATCGACTCCACGGAGACCGTTCTTGAATACGTTCTCGACTATGTCGCAAAGCATCCCACGATTGTCGGTCCGTCAGAATTCGAACTTAGCGATGCCGACTATGAAGCCTTCAAGCAACATGTGCTCAACAGCGGTTTCAAATACGACGGCGTGAGCGAGAAAATCTTGAAAGAACTCGTGAAGACGGCTAAGTTCGAAGGCTATTATGATGATGCAAAAGCCGAGTTCGAGGCCATTGAGAATAAACTGAAACACAATGTTGCCAAAGACCTTGACTACAACCGCGACCGCATCAAACAAGCGTTAGCCGCCGATATCGTGGGCGTCTACTACTATCAACGCGGAACTATCGCCTATACATTGAAGCACGACAAACAAATGAAAGCGGCCAAGAAACTGTTAGGCAACATGACTGAGTATCGAAAGATACTGAATAAGTGATTGAGACTTGCTTTCCCGTTGTCACATTTACACTGGAAAGCAAGCTATTTCACGAAATCCTTCTTGACAATCAACCGATAATCACGCACCGTGAGACGGATATGACAACCTTTCGGCAACCGCTGAAGGGGCACACTTATATATCCTTTGCTTGAATAATATTCGGGAACGCCACCTTGGTCATGGTAGAGGGTGAGCCAAAGTTGACGGATATGGCCACCAAGTTCCATGCTGTCAGTGGCAACCACGGCTATGGTCTGTCCCTTTTTCCCATCGTTTTGTCTGGCAGTCTTCACCGAAAAGCCAATGTTGAGATAACGCCGATTGCGGCTGATCCATGCACTTTCGAACACAACGGGGTCCGTACGAACCGCCTTGACCTTGCTTTTGGACTGCCAAGCCACCACGGGAACCTGAAAGAAACGGGAAGCAATCGCCGTATGATGGTCTACTTTGCTGTAATAAAGCAGTCCGCGATAATTCGTATCAGCCTGCGAAGCCCACGAAACCTTGTATCTGGGAGACAACACCAATGAATCTCTGTTGTCGGTGACGGCATAATCGATTTCATTGGGCGCCTTTGTATGCGCCTCAACGAAGTCGGCTCGAAGATAAGAGTAGTCCCCATCGCCACTCTCATAGGTGTCATTGGAGCAACTGCCCGCCAGAAAAGGAACGACGAGCAGTGTAAAAGGCCATTTATACCGCGCCATGTGTCATTTCATAAAGGGAAGATAGTTGAGCAACGACTTGAACCTTCCGCCTTCGCCACGTGCCGCCATATAGTTTTTCGCCGGATAAGCATACTGACTGAGCAGACATACCCGCAGATAACGGTCGTCCTTGTTCTCGATATCAATCTTGGCAAGCTGCCCCATCATGTATTCTTCGAACTGTTTATGGTCGTTCTCGGTGTAATGTTCGGTGTACATGCGCGTGTCTTGGAGCATATCCAACGCGATATAGTTGCAGGGATAGAGACGATAGTTGCGGTGGATCTCGGTGTCGATATGCGCAGCTATCGTGTCAAAGAGCTTGTTTTTGGGTTGTTCTTGGTCTACGGTTTGCAACCAATCATCGATACATGGTGCGCATTCATAATGGATATGACCCTTGAATCCCTTGATACCTGTGAGCATACTTTCCATGTCGTCTTCGGCCGTTTTCTTCCAAAACGGAACGTCACGACGCAGTTGATACTCCCTTGCCTTCAGGTAATCGCAGGGGTCGAACTCGTAAGAAATGGACAAAGGAACGATATGTAACTGGCAAAGACGGTCGATAACAGACCCCTCACCGCCCATGGCCATCATCTTGAGAATGGCAGGTTGCGTCAGATCGTTGGAGTTCTTGGCCCGTCCTTGCCGCTGGGCTATCCACACATTCTCGTGCTTCACGTTGATAGCGAAGTGGATATACTCCGACATTCGCTTGCTGGCACGCAGCATTTCGACCGAGTGCAGGGCACGTTCCACAGTGAACGACTTGTTAATCCGCACAAGATCCCTCACCCAAGGCTCGCCAAGCAGGTTGTCACCTATGGCAATTTCGCAAGTCGTATCAAAGCCTACGTCGATGAGAAGCTTGTCGAGAAAGGCCGAATCAAGCACGATATCGCGATGATTGCTCACGAAAGTGTATCGGTTTTTGATGTTGATATTATAGGCATCCATGTCACATCCCAAGCTCAACTTCACGATCAACTGCTGCAAGAAGGGGTAACAGAATGCCTTCTGAAACTCAAGATTCGTCTTACACTCATGCATCTTCTTGGCAATATCGTCGAGCGAAATGTCGGGATAAAGGTAAGCCAAGACCTTTTGGAATTGAGGTTCGGCCAGCAATCTGTCGTAGACCGCGGGTAACTCCTCGGGCTCAAAGGGCCTGATGCAATCAAATTCTGACGGGATATTCATAATATATGATTTAGAAATTAAAGCATTTAGAGCATGGCGGAGGCCATCGTGTCGCCGGCAATAACAAGTTCGATACCCAACTCTTCAATGGCTGCGGCGATAGTCGGCGAAACATGGGCATCGGTAATAATCATATCGACATCGTCCATGCCGCAGATACGGGCAAACCCACGCCGTCCGAACTTGCTCGAGTCGGCAAGTACGATGGTCTTTTGGGCCGTATGAATCATCTCCCGGTTGAGTTCAGCCTCGCGCATGTCGGTGGTTGAGATGCCAAACTCAAGGTCTATGCCGTCAACACCCAAGAACAACTTGCTGAACGAGCAGCTCCTTAAAATCATTTCGCTGTATTGTCCCACCACCGAAAGGCTGCTGTGGCGCACGTTTCCGCCTATCTGAATGATGTCGATGTTCTCGTTTTCGGCCAGAAACTCCGTGGCTTGCAACGATGCAGAGACCACGGTGAGCTTGTCGGCCGGCCGAAGATTGCGTGCTAGCGCATGGATCGTGGTGCCCGAAGCAAGCAGTATCGAGTCGTTAGGCACCACCAATTGCGCCGCTTCCATGCCGATGAGCTGTTTCTCCTCAGCGTTGAGGCTCTCCTTTTCGTTGACAGAACGGTTGTTGGCAAAGGGATTGATGAGGATAGCCTTGCCGTGACTGCGATACAATCTGCCGTTTTTCTCGAGTTCCGTAAGGTCTTTTCGAATGGTCACGGACGACACATTGAGCAACTCTGCCAGCTCCGACACCTGAACAGAACTTTGCTTCATGAGTTGTTCTAAGATATAAGTATGGCGTTCTTCCTTTGTCATAGGCCGATTGAATTAGCAATATCATCTCCGGTTAAACTATACAAAGATAGTCTTTTTCTACTATATTGGTTCGCGCGAGCATAAGATTTAACAATATATTAACTAACTTTGGCCGCCGCAGGACCATCATTTGGCTTGCAAAGCCGGTCCACGTGGCATTGCCGTCTCGGCCGTTCTGCCGCACAAGATGATTGATATAACGGACGCACGAGCCGTGCGTCCCTACATACCACGCAACAATCAACTTGTTTACTCGTCTACTTGCCAACTGTCAACAGAAAAATGAGTGGACGTACGAGCCGTGCGTCCCTACATACCACGCAACAATTAACTTGTTTACTCGCCTACTTGCCAACTGTCAACAGAAAAATGAGTGGACGCACGAGTCGTGCGTCCCTAGAAGCCTACAGCGTTTCCCATGCAAAAACAGATGGAGTGTGCGGGGAATGTAGGGACGCACGGCCCGTGCGTCCGCCCAAACCGCCATGCACCTACCTTCACTTTTCAAAGCCGTTTCAAAGCTGTTATTTACAGTTTCTTACAGATGGGTTTCTTATCTCACCCATTTTACCGCGCAATATGGGTGATATTATCGTGCAATATGGGTCATTTTGCGGGCTAATATGGGCCATATTGGAAACTGATATCCAACCTGTTGGTTCCCAACGAGATGTAAACCGAAACGCAGGCCCGCCCATCATGCCATGCAACGGCATCGACCGAGGCACGCAAACATTTCGATATGAAATCGCAATTCCGCCGACATACACCACCAAATGCAATTGCTTTCGTTTCAAAACATCGTAAAACATTCTTTCCAAACAAATGTTCTAAAAACGTTCATACTAATTAAATATTTCGCAAGGCAATAGCGCAAACAAAACAAAAATCGCCAACTTAAATACGAATAGATGTTAAATAACGGTCAAAAACACTTGCAGGTTTTGCTTTTTCAGAATTAAAAACTAACTTTGTTGCGTTATGAAACTTTTGCAATATCGAACAAAAGAATTTGCAAGCCGACAAGCGTTATCGACATGAATAATACGAATTGACTCGGAGAATCCAATCAAAGCTATGGCTGAAAGACAACATAAAACATTCGATGTAATCGTTATCGGGGGCGGAATCACGGGGGCCGGTGTGGCCAGAGACTGTGCATTGCGCGGCTTGAGCGTGTTGCTTGTCGAGAAATACGACCTGACCAACGGTGCATCGGGGCGCAATCACGGTCTGTTGCACAGTGGCGCACGCTACGCCGTGACCGATAAAGAGTCGGCCACAGAGTGCATTCAGGAGAATATGACACTCAGAAAGATTGCCCGCCACTGCGTGGAAGAGACCGAAGGGCTGTTCATCACGCTGCCCGAAGACGACCTTTGCTATCAAAAGAACTTCGTTGAGGCTTGCACCGAAGCCGGTATTCGCGCCGAAATCATCGACCCCAAGGAGGCCATTCGGCTTGAACCGGCCGTCAACCCTACGCTGATCGGGGCCGTGAAAGTGCCCGATGCCTCGATAGACCCGTTCAGGCTGACTGCCGCAAACATGCTTGATGCCAAGCTACATGGCGCAGACGTGCTCACTTATCACGAGGTAACGCGGCTCATTATCCGTAATGGCAGCGTGGAAGGTGTCGTGATGTGCAACCATAAAACGGGTGAGATTTGCGAGGCATATGCCCCACTTACCATCAATGCGGCAGGCATTTGGGGCCACTTGATAGCCCAAATGGCCGACCTTACCGTGAATATGTTCCCCGCAAAAGGGGCGTTGTTGGTGTTCGGTCACCGCGTCAATCAGATGGTTATCAACCGTTGTCGCAAGCCAGCCAACGCCGATATACTTGTCCCCGACGACGCCGTTTGCGTCATTGGGACCACAAGTGACCGCGTTCCCTTTGACGAAATAGACCGCTTGAAGGTTACTCCCGAAGAAGTGGACCTATTGATTCGCGAGGGAGAAAAGCTTGCCCCGGCTCTCGCAACGACCCGTATTCTGCGTGCATATGCCGGTGTTCGTCCGCTTGTTGCAGCCGATAACGACCCTTCGGGCCGCAACATCAGCCGTGGCATCGTGCTGCTTGACCATGAAACGCGCGACGGATTGGGTGGCTTCATCACCATCACGGGCGGCAAGATGATGACCTATCGACTGATGGCCGAGCTGGCTACCGACCTTGCCTGCAAGAAATTAGGGGTCGATAAAGCCTGCGAAACCGCCACGAAGCCGCTGCCCGGCTCAGAAAAGACATACAGAAAGCGAGGTCTTCCGACAGCCGTTGTGGCCGAAGAAGGCCGTCATGGCACGCTTGCTCCGCTCATTCCGAACGCCACCGACATCGACAGAGCGATGGTATGTGAGTGCGAAGAGGTGACTGTTGGGGAGATGAAGTATGCCGTAGAGACCCTTCATGCGACGCAACTCATCAACATGCGGCGTCGCACCCGCGTCAGTATGGGTACCTGTCAAGGTACACTTTGCGCCTGCAGAGCGGCACATGTGCTCTGTGAACTCGCCAAAACAGAAGCGAAACAAAGCCAATATGAGCTTGCTTCCGTCATGGCCGAGCGATGGAAAGGCATGCGTCCTGTGGCATGGGGCGACACGTTGAAGGAGGCACAATTGATGTCCGTGGTGTATGAAGGCCTTTGCGGACTGAACCAACGCGCAGGAAAAGGAAAGGAGATTGCACAATGAAATTCGATACCATCATCATCGGTGGCGGACTAAGCGGCATGACTTGTGCCGCAATGCTTGCCAAAAACGGACAGAAAGTGGCGTTGGTGACGGCCGGACAAAGCTGTCTTCACTTCAATTCGGGCTCCATCGAACTTCTTGGTTTTCAGGAAGGAAAGGTCGTAGAAAGGCCTTTCGAGGGTATTGCCCAGCTGAATGAGGCCCACCCCTATCGGAAAATCAAGACCGAGAAGCTGACGGTTTACGCCGAAGAGGCCCGGACCCTGCTGGCCGAAGCAGGCCTGAAGATGAAGGGAAATGCCGAAAAGAACCACTTCAGGTTATCACCCATCGGCACGACTATCCCTGCTTGGCTGACGCTCGAAGACTTGATTACACTCGAAACAACGGCGGAATTGAATGGCAAAAAACTGTTGTTGGCCAACGTAGAAGGCTTTCTCGACTGGCCGACGGCCTATCTTTCGGACAGTCTTTCGGCCATGGGTGCCAACGTAAAAACGGCATCTTTCACCACAGAGGCACTGGCGTTCGCCCGCAAAAGTCCCACGGAGATGCGCGCCATCAACATAGCCAAGTACCTCGACAAGGCGCAGAACATGGCCGATGCGGCCCGCGAAATCAACCGACTCGGCAAGGGTTTCGACCTTGTCCTGCTGCCGGCCGTGCTGGGATTGGCCCATGACAACATCGACTTGCTGCGAAAAGCGGTCGAAATGCCCATCGAATGCGTTGCAACCATGCCACCGTCGGTGCCCGGCATACGCATAGAGAACAAGCTGCGCGGCTTTCTCGGGCAGCATGGGGCGGTTGTTTTGAACAGCGACACGGTGAACAATGGCTTCTTCGAAGGCGACAAACTCACGGCCATAACAACCGAAAAGCTCGAAGAAACACGCTTGGAAGCCAACCAATATGTATTGGCCACGGGTTCATTCCTCAGCGGCGGACTCGTCTCGGACTATCAAACAATAACCGAACCTGCCCTGCATCTCGAGGTCGAAGCACATGAAAGTCGCACGCAATGGACGTCGGAATACCTCTTCGATGAGCAGCCTTACATGGCCTTCGGCGTGAAGACAACCGACGATTTCCACCCGATGAAAGACGGAAAAACCGTCACCAACCTCTACGCCATCGGCTCCGTTCTGAGCGGAAACAGCGGCATCAAGCAGGCCACGGGCACGGGAGTATCGATGCTTACGGCCATTGCCGTGGCGCACAACATTCTAAACCAGTAAGCCATGTCAGAGATACAGTTAAAGAATATCAGCCGACACGAGTTGGAACAATGCCTGAAGTGCTCCATCTGCACGGTGTATTGCCCTGTCTCGGCCGTCGAACCTAAATATCCGGGACCTAAACATTCGGGTCCCGACTTGATGCGTTACCGCATCAAAGACGCCGCTTTCTTCAACGAAAACCTCAAGATGTGCCTCAATTGCAAGCGTTGCGAGGTAGCCTGTCCCAATGATGTAAAGGTGGGAGATATCATTCAAGAGGCGCGAATCAAGTACAGTACGCACACGCCTTCACTGCGCGATCGCATGTTAGCCAACACGGATTTCGTGGGAACCATGGCCACAATGGTGGCCCCGGTGGTCAACTTCTCGTTGGGATTGAAGCCGGCCAAGACCGTACTCCACACGGTAATGGGCATCGACAAACACCGTACTTTCCCCTCATACAGCCGCCAGAAGTTCGAAACTTGGTTCAAGAAAGAGGCCGAGGAACAGCAGAAACAATTCACAAGGTTCGTCAGTTACTTCCACGGTTGCTATGTTAATTACAACTATCCGCAACTGGGTAAGGATCTTGTGAAGATTATGAACGCTTGCAACTACGGCGTTCATCTGCTCGAAAAAGAGAAGTGTTGCGGCGTGGCCCTCATTGCCAACGGCCTCTCGGCACAGGCAAAACGACAGGGAACGGTCAACCTAAAGTCGATGCGGCGGTCGATTGAGAACCGTGACGAGGCCATCGTAACCACGAGCTCCACCTGCACGTTCACCATGCGCGACGAATATAAGCATCTGCTTGAGCTTGACAACGCCGACGTGAGAGACAGTCTGATGCTGGCAACTCGCTTTCTTCACACCCTTATCACAGCCGGAAAGATACGCTTGGCTTTCAAAAAAGACTATCGGAAAAAGGTGGCTTATCACTCGGCATGCCACATGGAGCGGCTGGGCTGGATTGTTTACAGCACCGAACTGATGCGAATGGTGCCGGGACTCGACCTCATCATGCTCGAAAGCCAATGCTGCGGAATTGCCGGAACCTATGGGTTTAAGAAAGAGAATTATGAGCGTTCGCAGCAAATCGGCGCGACACTCTTCGACCATATCAACGAGGTAGATCCCGACTGCGTGTCGACCGACTGCGAAACCTGCAAGTGGCAGATAGAAATGTCGACCAAGTATAAGGTCATCAACCCTATCTCGCTCATCGCCGAAGCACTCGATGTGGAAGAAACACGACGACTGAACACAGTGCATGAAGCCGATAAACCACGCATGCAGGGTGACTTAGCGATGCCTTAGCGAAGTAGTGGACGACGCTTTGGCTGCGTTGAAGAAAAAGTGTTCTGAATAATCAAATCCATCTTAATAATATCATCACACGAAAGGTGGCCAGCTGTGAAGCCCGCCACCTTTCATTTTTTCCCAAATCTTTCCGTCTCGGAGAACGAAAAGCTTAGAATTGGTTTTCGACAATCTCGCTCAAAACGTCCTTGATGTCAAGCCCTGCGGCACGAACCTGCTGAGGAATGAAGCTCGTTGCGGTCATTCCGGGCGTAGTATTGATTTCGAGCATATAGATAAGGTCGTTGCCTTGCTCGTC
The DNA here is from genome assembly GCF_000382385.1 of Segatella maculosa DSM 19339 = JCM 15638. GTDB lineage: Bacteria > Bacteroidota > Bacteroidia > Bacteroidales > Bacteroidaceae > Prevotella > Prevotella maculosa. Next base: position 41,277 of record NZ_KB908336.1, read on the forward strand.
TTTCGCAATGATATAATCGATGCGAATGATGCCGTTGGCATGCAGGATATCGTAGATGCGGCTCGTCTCGGCAGCCACCTTGGCCGCTGTTTCGGGGCTGAGTCGGGCCGGAGTAATCTCTTGTACCTGTCCGTTATACTTGGCATCGTAGTCGAAGAACTCGTTCTTTGTAACGACTTCCGTAGCAGGAAGCACCACTTCCTTATCGCGTGTCTTATAGATTCCCTGCGAGATTTCGACGCCATCAATGAACTTTTCGATCATCACCTCATTGCTTTCCATGAACGCAACGCGCAGGGCGGGGGCCAAACGGTCGGCATTCTTCACCTTGGAAACGCCGAAACTGCTACCATCGGCCGCCGGTTTCACGAAGCAAGGCATGCCTAATCGCTGTTCTATTTCTTCCTCATCGTAATCTTCACCACGCCGAAGCAGAATGCTATCTGCCACGCGTACGCCGAAGCCACGCAGGTAGTTGTTGAGCACAAACTTGTCGAATGTCATCGCTTCGACAAGCACTCCGCTGGTTGAATAAGGCAGATGAATGAGGTCAAAGTAGCCTTGCATGACGCCGTTCTCACCCGGTTGGCCATGAATAGTGATGTAGGCATAGTCGAAGAAGACGCGCTTTCCGTTGCATTTGAACGAAAAGTCGTTCTTGTCGATGGCTGCCGTTGCACCGTCGTTGAAGTTCACATGCCAGTCAGTTCCTTTCACATCGACGATGTAAACATTATACTTCGCCTTGTCGAAAAAGGAATAAAGGCCTTGTGCAGAGCGCAACGAGACGTCGTGCTCCGATGAATCACCACCGCAAACGATGGCTATGTTCCGTTTTGATTGCTCCATAATCTATATTGATTTACTTGTTCTCTGCAAATGTGTCTTGCGTTGTTCCCTTGATATAAGCCCGCCATTTCTCGATGAGTCCGCTGAAGTCGTGGGGCCACGTGGAGTCGAAGTCCATCTGACGGCCTGTCGTGGGGTGAACGAACCCCAAGGTTTTGGCGTGTAAGGCCTGCCGCGGACAGCACTTGAAGCAGTTCTGAATGAAAGCCCGGTAGGTGCTGCTGCGTTGCCCACGCAGGATTTCAGTTCCCCCATACGACTCGTCTGCAAACAGCGGATGGCCGATATGCTTCATGTGAGCACGTATCTGATGGGTGCGACCTGTCTCAAGCAGGCATTCCACGAGCGTGGTATAGCCATAGCGTTCGATGACCCTGTAATGGGTAACTGCGTACTTTCCGATGCCACTGTCGGCCGGAAAGACTTTCATGCGCAGGCGGTTCTTGGGGTCGCGGGCAATGTTTCCCTCGATAGTCCCCGTGTCCTCTACAAGGTTTCCCCACACCAAGGCATTGTAACTGCGGTGAGTAGTCTTGTTGAAAAACTGTTTTCCGAGGGCCGTCTTGGCTGCTGCTGTCTTGGCAACGACAAGGAGTCCGCTGGTATCTTTGTCAATACGGTGCACCAATCCCACCTCGGGGTCGTTGGCGTCGAAGCCTTCCAAGTCTCTCAAATGCCACGCCACGGCATTGATAAGCGTCCCCGTGAAGTTGCCGGCACCGGGATGTACAACCATTCCGGCAGGCTTATTGACGACCATGAGCACGTTATCTTCGTAGACAATTTCAAGAGGAATGTCTTCGGCAATGATGCTCGTTTCGTGCTTGGGTCGGTCAAGCATGAGCGTAATCACATCGCCGGGGCGCACCTTATAGTTGCTCTTTACGGGCTTGCCGTTCACATGAATGAAGCCCGAATCGGCTGCTTGCTGAATGCGATTGCGGCTCTGATAGGGATTCTTCTCGGCCAAGAACCTGTCGATACGCACAGGAGTCTGCCCCATATCCACTGCTATCTTCCAGTGTTCATAGAGCTGCTGTGCGTCGTTTTCCAAGTCTTCTATGTCAAAGAGCTGTTCTTCTGTCATGGGATTTCCGTCGAGTGCCTTCATTGATCGCTGTGATTATGCTTGTTGGCAGGCTCACCGGCCTCCGGTCCTGTCACGACTTGAAACTCATCTACATCGTTGTTGTCTTCTTTCGTATCAGGAATTTCAGGGTCGACATAATTGACCGAATCGTCGGCACTACGCATACCGTTGCCCACCTGAACAATCAATGTGGACTCAACGGATATCTTTTCGCCGGCAACAACATGGCGGCCTTTCACCAAAATGCCGTAAACCCAATCCTTTTCTCCGGGGATATACTGCGGTGTTCCGAGTTTGAAGCCCATCGCCGTCAGCTTAGCCATGGCCTCACGGAGCGAACAGTTATCGATGATATCGGGAAGCGTAATCGTCGGAGAATGTGGGGAGTTGATAGTCACATAAATAACGTGGCCCGACTTCACGCGCTCTCCGGGAGCAGGAGATTGTTCCAAGATGCAATCAGGGGGGAGTGTCTTCTTGTAACCAGTATCGACAACCTGAACTTCAAGCCCCAAGTTGCTGAGAATATGCTTGGCATCGGCAAGTTGCATGTGTTTCAAGTTGGGAATGGCAATGGCTTCGCCGTGATGTGTATAAATATCAAGTCCGAACTTCGCACCAAGGCAAAGCAAAACCACGACGACGGCCATGGCTATGAGGTTCTTCCATAGATACCAGCTCTTGAACTTACTGACGAATTCCGACGACTTCATCTTTATTCTTTCGTATTCTAATGATGCAAAGGTAAGATAATCCCCTTGAAATACAAAATAAATAAACACAAAAAGCAGCAAAGAACAATCTTCTCTGCTGCTTTTTGTCGTCTTCCGACCCGGTGTCTACGGATTATTTCCCGTGGTTCTCGTCAGAGACGGTTAACTTCTTGCGGCCATGAGCACGACGTGAAGCCAACACGCGACGCCCGTTCTTCGTTGCCATTCTTTCACGGAAGCCATGCTTGTTCACACGACGACGGTTGTGAGGCTGGAATGTTCTTTTCATTTTCTTTCTTATTTATTTGTTATTGATTTGCTGATAAGGCCGAAAGCGAGCGAGACTGTAACGTACAAACCCTCCGCTTTGGGCTGCAAAATTACGCATAATTTTCGAATTACCAAAGAATGAAGAGAATTTTAAGTAGCCATTTGATGTTTTTTTATAAAAATGTCGTAACTTTGTGCACGGAAATTCAGCTTTCCAAAAAACTGTTTTGCAAAGGCGATAACAATAAACATTCAATGATACAACAATGATTAATTCACAGGAAATCAAAATCGGAACTTGCATCCGCATGGATGGTGGCATTTGGAAGTGTGTTGACTTTCAACACCGTAAGCCGGGAAAAGGCAACACTGTAATGAATACCAAGTTGAAGAACGTTGCCGACGGCCGCGTACTTGAGCGTACTTTTCAGGTAGGCTTCAAACTTGACGACGTTCGCGTTGAGCATCGTCCCTATCAGTACCTCTATGAAGATGCCACCGGTTACATCTTTATGAACCAAGAGACCTTTGAACAAATCCCTATAAACAGGGATCAGATTACCGGTGTTGAATTTATGAAAGAGAGCGACATTGTCGATGTGGTCACAGATACCACGGACGGCACTATCCTTTCTGCCGAGATGCCGGTGAAGACAACATTGAAGATTGTGCATAGCGAACCGGGTGTCAAAGGCAATACGGCTACCAATGCAACCAAGCCCGCGACATTGGAGACGGGAGCCGAAGTGCGCGTGCCGCTCTTCATCAATGAAGGTGAGACCATTCAGGTAGATACCCGCGACGGCAGCTATCTCGGTCGTGTTTCCGAATAAAAAGACACTGAGCCTACCCGAGTCTATCCGCATGACATTCGCGGGTAGGCTTTTTTATTTCCAAAAATATTTGCTATGAAATACGCTATCATCGTTCCTGTATACAACCGTCCCGACGAAGTGGCCGAACTTTTGGAGAGTCTCACCATGCAGTCATTCACTGATTTCGAGGTGATTATCGTGGAAGACGGTTCGCAAAATCCCTGTGAAGCCGTCTGCAAGCAATACGAGAAGCTGCTCGATATCAAGTATTTCATAAAGGAGAACAGCGGTCCCGGGCAGAGCCGCAACTACGGAGCCGCGCATTCCACGGGTGAATATCTACTGATTCTCGATAGCGACGTGGTGCTACCTGCGGGCTATTTGGCTGCCATCGAAAAGGAATTACGCCGCGAACCAGCCGACGCTTTCGGTGGTCCAGACTGCGCACACGACTCGTTTACCGACACGCAGAAGGCTATCTCCTACTCCATGACAAGTTTTTTCACAACCGGAGGTATACGTGGTGGCAAGAAGAAACTCGACAAATTCTATCCCCGTTCATTCAATATGGGCATTCGACGTGACGTATATGAACGTCTCGGCGGCTTCAGCAAGATGCGCTTCGGCGAGGATATCGACTTCAGCATCCGTATCTTCAAGGCCGGCTACACATGCCGACTGTTCCCCGAGGCATGGGTGTGGCACAAGCGGCGCACCGACTTCCACAAGTTCTGGCGACAGGTATACAACAGCGGCATTGCCCGCATCAACCTCTACAAGAAATATCCCGAGAGCCTGAAGTTCGTTCATTTGCTCCCCATGCTGTTCACGGTGGGTTGCACACTGCTTGTTCTGCTGTTCATTTTGGGTATTGTCTTGTTCTTCATTCTGCCTGCAGGCATGATGCAGGCAAGAGGCCTCGCGTTATCTTTCTTGGCCCTGCTACCCCTCCTCCTCTACGCATTTCTCATCTTCGCCGATGCAACCTCGAAGAACGCCAGTGCGAAGATTGGTCTCTTGAGCATCGGTGCAGCCTTTATTCAACTCACCAGCTACGGTTGCGGCTTTATCGAGGCGTGGTGGAAACGCTGCATCGAAGGCAAAGATGAGTTCAGTGCCTACGAAAGCAACTTCTATAAGTAAAATTCCCGGCCTACTTCAAAGAAGGAAAGCCGCCGATAACATTGTATTCTGCCTTTCTAAGGCGGGAAAAAGAAATGAAACCATGGAAACGGAATTGAACAACACTTTTAAGAGCATTGCAAAGTGGGCAGAAGAAGATCGACCACGTGAGAAATTAGAGCGACTTGGCCCTTCTGCCTTGAGCAATGCCGAACTTTTAGGTATTCTTATCGGCAGCGGAACGCCGAACGAGAGCGCGGTCGACCTGATGAAACGCGTGCTGGGCGACTGCAACAACAATCTGAACACGCTCGGAAAGCTAAGCATTCGCCAGTTGGAGCAATATAAAGGTGTGGGGCCGGCTAAGGCGATAACCATTCTCGCAGCCTGCGAACTGGGCAAGCGAAGAACCATGGAAAAGGCCGAGGAGCGCACGGCCATCGACTCAGCGGAAGCCATCTACGCCTATCTCCACCCACGCATGCAGGACCTTGACGTAGAAGAGGCGTGGGTGATGCTGCTCAATCGGCACTATAAACTCATTAAGGCACTCTGCATCAGCCACGGCGGACTGAGCGAGACGGCCGTCGATGTGCGCATCATTCTGAAAGAAGCCCTGCTCTGCAACGCTACCGTCCTTGCCTTGGCTCATAATCACCCGAGCAACAACCCCCACCCCAGCAACGCCGACGACCAACTGACCCAACGCGTGAAAAAGGCATGCGAGACTTTTCGTATCCACTTCCTTGACCACATTATCGTTACCGACGGAGATTATTATTCCTACAACGACAGTGGAAGACTGTGAACTTTGATATTTGAACCTTGAACCTTAAATTTTGAACTTTATGATTAGCTTGAGCATGACCGATGAATACCAACCTCGCGACGAAGCAGGCTAAAGTTCAAAACGTAAATAATTTTCATCGGTTTTAATGGCCAAAAAATCGACTTTGCAAATTATTGATAATTAACAGCTTAAAGAGAGTAAAAATTCCCTTATAAGAGAATTTAAATTGTCTTATAGGGGAATTTAAATTCTCTTATAAGGGAATTTGAATTTTCTACGCAGCAAATTTGAAAAGGCTACTATATTGTAAAAATTTATTCCTCTTACTGTTCGGACCGTTTACATTGAAATAACGAGTCGAGACCGACTAATCATAAAGTTCAATGTCCAAACGTCAAAATTCAAAGCCTAAAGTCAGAACTTCGTTTCGCCCTCTGCATATTCACTCATAAAGAGGTGCTCGCCATCGAAGACGGCATAGGTGAACTGCCATATCCAGTCGCCCAGTATCAGCATCCGGGTCGTCTTGTCGATGGCAAGGTCGAGTTCGATGTGCCGGTGCCCGAACAAGAAAAAATCGATGTCGCGATGTGACTGCTTGTAGGCGCGGGCGAACTTCACGAGATACTCCTTGTCTTCGCCCATGAACGGTGCCTCTTTCCCATCGGCCCGTTTCAGCCTGCTGTGCTTGGCCCAGTTCAAACCCAAAGCCATGCCCCACCACGGGTGCATGAAGTTCAGCAGTCGTTGACACACGCGACTGTGAAACACCCTACGCAAGATTTTATACTTGCAGTCAGGGTCGCCCAGTCCGTCGCCGTGGGCAAGGAAGAACACTTTACCATAAATCTCCGTCGTCACAGGCGCTTTGTGCACAATGACGCCGCACTCCTCCTCCAAATAACCGTACGTCCACAGGTCGTGATTGCCCGCGAAGAAATGCACCTCCACGCCACTGTCGGTCAGTTCGCTCAGCTTTCCGAGGAAGCGCGTATGGCCTTTCGGCACCACATGACGGTATTCGTTCCAGAAGTCGAACATATCGCCCAGCAAGTATATCGCCGAAGCTTTGTCCTTGATGTCGTCAAGGAAACGCACCAACCGCCGCTCCTGCATACGACTGTGCGGTATGGCCCGCGAGCCCAAGTGGGCGTCACTCAAGAAATATACGTTTTTTCCCATTTAGTCAAATCCCAGTTCCACACGTGCCTCCTCGCTCATCATGCTTTGGTCCCATGCCGGCTCGAACACGAGGTTGATGTCGGCCGAGGCCACGCCCTCCACGCTTTCCACCTTCGTACGCACGTCTTCAAGGATGAAGTCGGCCGCGGGGCAGTTCGGGGCGGTGAACGTCATGTCCACTTCCACGTTGCCATCGTCTTTCACGTCTATTTTGTAAATCATGCCAAGGTCCCAGATATTCACTGGGATCTCCGGGTCATACACTGTCTTGAGCACGTCGACGATGCGCTCCTCAATCTGTGTCTTCTCTTGCTGTGTCATATCTTTCTTTGTTTCTGCAAAGATAACAAATAAAACGAAACTACGTCGTCTCGCTCCGTAAATATTCATGCAAACCTTCCGCTTCAGTATATTCCTATGCCTAACTCCTCTACATAAAAAGGAAAGCCGCTCGTCTCATGCGAGAACAAGCGGCTCAATGAAAGGAGGAAGTGGTGCCAACGGGAATCGAACCAGTGACACAAGGATTTTCAGTCCTTTGCTCTACCAACTGAGCTATGGCACCCCATCGTCTTTGTTGCGATTTGCGGTGCAAAGATAGGCCTTTTCTTGCACACCGCCAAATTTTTCTATTAAAATCTGTCGATAAAATTTTTATATATCTTTTTTATTCGCTCTTCATCGTAATGATATTGCCCTCCTCGTCATACATCAACGGCATGACTTTCAGGCTGCGAAGCCACGTGGTACCATTGCTCGGCACACAGTCGTGGTGGAACAGATACCATTGGCCTTTGTATTCGGCTATACTGTGGTGGGTAGTCCAACCGACTACAGGCTCAAGAATAACACCCTTAAAGGTGAATGGGCCATAAGGGTTATCACCTACAGCATAACAAAGCAGATGACTGTCGCCCGTGCTGTAGCTAAAGTAGTAGCGCCCCTTATATTTGTGCATCCAGCTGGCTTCGAAAAAGCGGTGTGGTGACTCTGCAGGCAGCTTGTTACCAGTTTCGTCGAGAATAACTATGGGGCGTGGAGCTTCAGCAAACTGCTGAACGTCATCGGTCATGCGGGCCACACGGCTTGGCAGTGGATCCTCCTTGCCCTCAGGAAGATACTCGCTCTTGAGCATACGGTTGTCTTTATACCATTGAAGCTGACCTCCCCAGATACCACCGAAATAGCAATAAATCTTGCCATCGTCGTCTTTGAATACGCAGGGATCTATGCTGTAGGAACCACGAATGGGATCAGGATTGGCAACGAAGGGTCCTTCAGGCTTATCGGCAACGGCAACCCCGAGATGGAATACGCCATTATAGTCTTTCGCAGAGAAAACAAGATAGTACTTTCCGTCCTTTTCTACGACATCATTATCCCACATTTGTTTCTCAGCCCAGGCCACGTTCTTCACATCGAGCATTACTCCATGATCGACAACAGGGGCAGACATGGGATCGCCTTCAATGGAAAGCACATGATAGTCCTTCATCTGGAAATGTCCACCGTCATCATCAAAGCACTCTCCGCTATCCCAATCGTGGGAGGGATAGATATAGAGCTTGCCGTTAAACACGTTGGCAGAAGGGTCTGCCATATAATCCTTGGGGAATAAATATCTTGCTTTCATTGTTCAAAAAGTTTAATAATGTCTTTCACTATAGGTTTCAATTTATACTGACGGTCAATAAGTAGACTGTAGTTTGTACGTCCGGGAATGGGCCATCCATTAAGCCAACTGTCACCGTCACTTAGACCCCAAAGAGTCACACGACTGATTTGTTCAGCATGCTTCTTGTAGATTTTAAAGAAAGCGAGGTAGCGTTCGTTGAACATCTTCTGTGCCTGACGCGTCAATCCTTTGACATACGGGTTGAAACTTTTGTCGTATTGGAAGTGTTGACTCACCTCTGCGCCACCGAAACGCTTGGGATTGGGCAACATATTGAGGTCGAGTTCTGTCATCATCACCTTCACACCACAAGCCGATAGGGCATCGATAGTCTTCTCATAGTCGGTAAGGTCGGGGTAATCCGTTCCGTTGTGACTCTGCATTCCCACGGCATCAATGCGGCACCCCTTGGCTTTCAAATCGCGGACAAGTTTGCAGACAGCCTCACGCTTGGCTGGTTTCGCCATTGAATAGTCGTTGTAGTAGAGTTCGGCATTAGGGTCGGCAGCGTGTGCAAACCTGAATGCCAGTTCAAAGTATTCTGGACCTATGATATTATAATAAGGTGTCTTGCGATAGCTTCCGTCGTCTTCAAAGGCCTCATTGATGACATCCCAACCCTTGATTTTACCCTTATAGCGCGTCACAACATCGGTGATATGATGATACATACGGTCAATGAGCACCTCACGAGATACGGGACTACCTTCTTTATCGGTGAACATCCACTTGGGAGGTTGCGAGTGCCAAATAAGACAATGGCCTGTAATCGTCATGTGATTATCCTCTGCAAATTTCACAATTCTATCTGCCTCGTCCCAATAATAACGGTTTTCTTCAGGGTGAATAGCCTCACCTTTCATGCAGTTTTCAGCCACAATGGCATTGAAATTATCTACGATAGCCTGCTTCACTCTCGGATCTTTGCTATCTATATTGGCGGTACTGACTGCCGTTCCGATGAGAAAATACTTGCCCAAAACATCCTTCATGGTCTGTGCGGTGGCTACCATTCCCATAGAAAGGAATATAGTGCCAAGAATCATTCTTTTGTTCATTGTTCGGTCTTTTGATTACGATTTTCAATTTCTATGTTGATGTTGTCAATTAGTTCGTCGGAAAGTTCATATTTGGAAATGATAAACATAGCCAGCACAAGCAGCATGGCTGGAATGATGCAAACGAGCCATCGGATGCCTTCTTGTGCCATCGGAGACTGCATCTCAAGGTTATTCATGAAATAAGCTCCTGCAGCATTACCCACCGACATCATGGCAAAGGCCGTGATAAAGAAAAGAGCAATGATGCGAAGTGGACGGTTGCGCATGAACTCCATCCATAGGTCGCTCACCTTTACATTTTTAGTTTCGCTGTCATTCATGACAACTCGCTCCTCTGTCTGCGTGAAACAGAAGACAAGAAGTCCCAACCCAATGATAGAAAAGATAAGCATAGTAAGGAACCAAGCATCGGAATCCTTCGGCAAAGTATTGGCTTCGGCGGTCGCCTGATAGTGGGTATAGGCCAGAACAAGACCCGGAATGACGCCTCCAAGTGCCATTCCTGCTTTGAAGAATATGCCGGTAAGTGCATTCACAATACCTGAAATACGTTTCCCGGAAGTGTACTCTGCATAAGAAATCACTTCTGGAATGAGAGCCCACATGTATCCCGTAGCCACAATAACACCTGTGGATTTGATGAATTGTGCAATATAAATAAGCGTGATATTATCTTCGACCGACGATATTTTACTGATGACATAGAGTGCCAACATGCCGATGATGGCCACTGAAAGGAAAATGTAGAACATATTTTTCTTGCCCACCTTGCGTTTGATGGCCGGCACCATTGGCATGAAAATGAATGAAGGGAGCGAACCAAGTCCCATGAACAATGCCATTTCAAGTGGCAGTTTTTGGCAGGCAAAGACTGCAACAAGGATGGGAACGCCGGCAGAAACGGCGAGTCCGCCGACGTTGGCCATGAACATACGAACGGATGTCAGAATCGTAATTTCATTGGTATCACGAGTTAACGAGGAGTTCAAAGCACCGTAAGGCACATTGACCAAGGTGTAGAGCATACTGATACCGACGTATGTGATATAGGCATAGAGCAACGAACCACTAAAGCCATTCCAAAAACAAAGAATAGCCAAACCCGTCAAGGGGATACCTGCCAAGACAAGATACGAACGGTATTTACCAAGTTTGGGGTGATGCTTGTCGACGAAAGTGCCCACCAATGGGTCCCAAAGCACGTCAACCAATCTGACAACCAAGAACATTGTTGCCGCTTCTCCGGCCTGCAATCCGTAGATATCCGTATAAAAAAACAACAGATACATACAGATTGTTTGATAGATAAGATTCTGTGCTAAGTCGCCCGAACCAAAGCCGATGCGTTGTAGCCAATTCAGTTTGTAGAAGCCTTTAGCCTCCTGTATGGTCACTTCTGTGCTCATCTTGTTTATTTTAACGTGAGTTCGATGAATTTAGAATAAAGCAAGCTGTGTGTCAAATGTCCTTTGCACTCTGACGCATGGCTTCTTTGGAAATAGGCAATAGGCAGCAATGGCACCCAGAAGGTTGACGATGAAATTGTCGAAGCACCTATGCCGGGAATGTTCTACCTGCGCTATATTCTTAAGTTCATCGTTTATGGTTTCTATGATGGCCCTCTTTCTGAGTAGTAACTTATCGGGAACGCTCATCAACGCACCTTTCATATT
>NZ_KB908337.1 GCF_000382385.1 Segatella maculosa DSM 19339 = JCM 15638
TACCAAGCTGAAAAATAATATGAAAGGTGCGTTGATGAGCGTTCCCGATAAGTTACTACTCAGAAAGAGGGCCATCATAGAAACCATAAACGATGAACTTAAGAATATAGCGCAGGTAGAACATTCCCGACATAGGTGCTTCGACAATTTCATCGTCAACCTTCTGGGTGCCATTGCTGCCTATTGCCTATTTCCAAAGAAGCCATGCGTCAGAGTGCAAAGGACATTTGACACACAGCTTGCTTTATTCTAAATTCATCGAACTCACGTTATATTAAGTACTTTATTGACAGAGTTAAACATCGTTTCGATATTCGTTAGGTATGATATTAAATCCTTAGAAGATATTCTACTATCTTCAATACCCAATCTCAGCTCAAAAAATTCGTAAGAAGTAACTATTTCATTTTCTGCCTTCATTTTTACAAAGTATTAATTCTATATGTAAGTGCACTATCAAAATTTTGTATACAACATCACGGTGAATACAACACAGTCCAAAATATTAAGTTTAGTAACCAATAAACTTAGTAGATATAAAATTTAGATTCATTATTATAAAAATCGCAGCAACCCATTATCGGATTACTGCGATTATATTAGTTGTTATTTTATTTCACTTCCTCAAACTTATCCCATACTGATAATCAATGAATTACATACTTATGGTACAAAAATGTTTCCTCAATTTGAGTAGTATTGATTAGAAAACATCTTGGATGTTGTCACTTAAATCATTATAATGAAATTATATATGCTCCGACTTGATCTAAAGGAAGCCAATCAATTATTGCTGTAGAATCTTTTGAAGTAACATATGATTCAAAATCCCTTTTCAGATTATTATAATTATTAATTCGAAAGTCTCCATAACCTGAATCCCAATAAGCTCTTCCGTTATAACAAGAAACATTCGTTTGCACAGGTTGCATTAGTTTGTATAAAAACTCTAATCCTAAAAATCGGATATAACTTTTATCAATCCAAGGGTTATGCACGTAATTATTTGCCCATTGATTTATCTTTTTAATTGCTGAAAGTTCTACGGGTAATGTTACTGTCCAATCTATACCTTGAAGCCCCTTCTCAAAAAAGAAATTCCAAGCGATTTGAGTCATCCTCTTAATTAAACCTTGAGCGTTATGTATAGAACTAAAGCCAATCATATTTTTCCCTAATAATTCTATACACTGCCTTATTAGTAAAGAAGAGCATGGGGAAATATTTCGAAAATCAATATCTGAAACAAAAATATGTTCATTAAGGAATACTAATTCATTAGCAGCTATTTTAATATCAAATGGGCTAATACCAGTACGATAGCCTCCTCTTGGAACTATAAGCTGGTTTATGCGCTTTTTTCTACGAATTTCATTAATGCGAACAAGTTCTTCTACATCATATATGAAAAAATAAATGGATTTAAGATAGTTTTTAACACAACTTATCTTTGCATTCTCCCTCAATTTCGCTGCATAAAGCTTCGCTGCATAAAGCAAGAATCTGATATATTGAGTATCAATAACCTGCTTCTTTATAAACAGATTGTTAACAACTTCTTCTATACTATATGTACGTCGGAATAATCGTTCTTCATCAACAAATTTTATAAACCAATTCAGAAAAGTAGTATAGGCAATAAATAACTTTTTTCGATTATAATAATTATTTTTTTTAGATAATTTATTTATGCGTTCTAAAACTTTATCTATCTCTGCGACATTTAAAATATATGTATTCGCATCAATCTCTTTAATAGATATGTCCATTATATTATACTTTTATAATATTTCTGATACTCTTAAATATATATTTCCAGTTTGCACAGCTGTTCTCTTTTTTCTTCTCAGCAAATCAGGTAATGATATTCTTTGTTCCAAAACAGCCATTAAGTCCATACCATCCATCAAATACATTAATTTTTTGCCATTTGAATATGCTGTTATGGCATCTTCTGAAAAGCCATTTATGGAAATAAATAAGCCTAAAGTGTTATCCAATCTCCTAGTTATTTTGCCTTCAAATGCATATAGGTCAGCATTCGCCGTAGGTTCTTTACGCCATTTAGCTTCTAATAAATACTCATCTTTGTCTAAAGAGAATGCACCATCTATTTGTTCTCCAACAACCTTAAAAGAAGATTTTGCATCAAGGTCGTATAAATTAAACAAACCATTTAGAAATTTTTCTAAGGCATAGCCTCGCTTTTGGTTATCATTATTAATAGATAAGCCAATAAATTCTTCTTTAAGTTCGCTGAGGATTTGATTAACTCTATTCAAGGAATCAGCTTTATCCTTATTTGCTTGTTTGCGCTTTCTGATAACTTCTTCCTCTTCTTTATAATTGATAAAACCTTTCGTCAGTTGGAATAATGCATTTACAGCCATTTTCGCATCATATATCTTTTTCTCAGCATCCTCAACCTTTTTCATGCTGCTATAGTCATTGAAGGTTGCTACTGATATTATTAAATTTAACAAATCCTCCTGAACCTCTTGTTCGTTGCGCTCGAGAATATTTACAACCTGCGACGCTATATTTCTCTTATAGTCATCCCAGTTTACCATTGATAGCACCTTTTTATGCGTTATTGACATATACAAGTAATCTTTCAAGTCTTTCTTATACCAGAATATGAGAGATAGGGCATTTTTCAATGCTACTAAAACATTAGCAGAAATCTTCTTCATATCAATTGATTATATTTTTTATTATAATAGTTATGGTTCTGCAGCCATCTGTATTTCATCCTCGTGGATTTCATACATTTTGGCTGATTTTGTTGAATAATTCTCTTGTTCATTATCCGTCCACTGTTCACATTGTTTGATGACAGTTTCCAGTGCATTGGCAGCTTCCTCTGGTGGGTAATGATATTTCTTAAGTAGATGTTTAATCATTCTGCGCATACCTGCACGGGCTGATTCTTTCTTTTGCCAATCAATAGTGCGGTTCTTACGTAGAGAGTCGGTGAGTTCTTTTGTCATAGCTACCAATTCTTCATTACTATAGAAGTCGTGAACTGCTTGTGGTTTGGTCAAGGCATCATAGAATGACTTTTCTTCAGGAGTGAGTCCAAGTTCATTAGCTGCTGAATCAGCCGAGGCTATATCTTTTGCCAACTGCAAAAGTTCTTGGATAACTTCTTCATTGGTGAGTAATCCTTTCAAATAGTTGGATAAAGAACGATTGAGCAGGTCAGAGAATTTCTCTGACTGTACAATATTGGTCTTTTGATAGAGTGCCACTTTCTCTGCCAATAGTTTTTTGAGCAGTTCTACAGCTATATTCTTTTCTTTCATCTTAGAAATTTCATCTAAGAAGGCTGTATCAAAGAGGGAAAATTCGGCTTTAACATCAGAGAAAAGATTGATTACACCTTCACTTTTTACACTTTGTTTCAGCAATTCACTGATACGAGCATTAATTTCTTTCTTCGTAACTTTTCCCTTACCTGTCATTCGGGAGAGCAAAGTGCGCACAGTTTCAAAGAATGCAGCTAAGAAGCGTTGCTCTTCATTCAACAGGCTTCGGCAAAGAGTGATGGAATTGTGCAGCAATGCAGCTTCTTTCATATATAATGGCAGTTGTTCTTGTTTATCGGCTGCCAACATAAAGTTTACGCCACCTTTGATAATTTGAGCACGGTCGGCATCTGTGCCAGTGTGAAACTTACTATAGTTATAACCATAAAATAAGTCTTGGCACACTTCCAATTTCTCTTTGAACTTTGTAAAAGCCATGCCTTTGATATCTGGGTTCCCAAAGTTCTTTCTGTCGCGTCCCGTATAATCGCGCATGGCTTCTTTCAAGGCTTTGGCAATACCGATATAGTCAACAACCAATCCACCCACTTTGCCATTGAATACACGGTTCACTCGTGCAATGGCTTGCATTAGGTTATGTCCGCTCATTGGTTTATAAACATACATAGTTGCCAATGAGGGAACGTCGAAGCCTGTGAGCCACATGTCGACTACAATAGCAATCTTCATCGGATCGTTGTCATCCTTAAATCGTTTGGCAAGTTCTTTCTTATACTGCTTGTTTCCGATAATGTCGTGCCATTCTTCTGAATCTTGGTTGCTGCCCGTCATGACAACTTTCACTTTATCCGTCCATTTTGGGCGAAGCTCCAGTAGTCGGTGATAAATGCTCATCGCTATGGGACGCGAATATGCCACTATCATTGCCTTACCTGTCAATTCATATTGACGGTTTTCCTCATAGTGTTTGAGAATGTCTTGGCAAAGAGAATCGATGGTAGCTGGTGCTCCGAGTATCTCTTCCAAGTGTGACATCTCCTTTTTGCTTTTCTCTATCTGTTCTGTCGTTGCACCTTCTTCAGCCAACAGCTCGTATTCGTCATCAAGGGCTTGCAAGGTTGCATCGTCAAGATTTAGATTGATAACTCTGGATTCATAATATACAGGACAAGTAGCACCGTCATTGACCGCCTGCGTCATGTCATAAATATCAATGTAATCGCCAAAGACCTCTACGGTATCTCGGTCTTTGGTAGAAATAGGTGTACCAGTAAAGCCAATATATGAAGCATTGGGTAGTGAATTGTGAATGATTCTTGCCGTGCCGATAGAGACTTTACCAGTAGTGGCGTCGACTTTTTCCTCAAAACCATATTGTCCTCTATGCGCCTCATCAGTCATCACGATAATATTTCTTCGCTCTGACAAAGGTTCGTCAGACTCCTCAAACTTCTGCATGGTTGTGAAGATAATGCCATTGGCTTCTCGTCCACTCAATAGCTCTTTTAGATTCTCACGACTATTGGCTTGCACTGGAGTTTGACGTAAGAACTCCTTACATTTAGAGAATTGGGTATAGAGTTGATCGTCTAAATCGTTGCGGTCGGTAATCACAACGATGGTGGGCTGCGATAACTCTTGTTGTAGCAAATGGGCATAGAAAACCATTGACAATGATTTTCCGCTGCCTTGCGTATGCCAGAATACACCGATTTTACCATTACTTACTGTAGCATGTTTGGTACGTTCGATGGCTTTCTTCACTGCAAAATACTGATGATACCCTGCTAATATCTTGGCACTCCCTCTTTCTTCTTTGGAAAAACAGATAAAGTTCTTGATTATGTCTAAGAGTCGTTCCCTTTGAAATATTCCTTCAAAGAATGTATCATAATCGACAAATTCTGTACTTTCATAATTGCCATCTTTTGTTTTCCATTCCATATAGCGATCTTCCTTACTGGTAATTGTCCCAGCTTTGGAAAGAGCCATATCGCTCATTACACAAAACATGTTGAAAGCGAACAATGATGGTATATCCTTCATATAATTGCGGAGTTGAAGATATGCTTCTGAAGCGTCTGTCTCTTCACGGGAAGGTGATTTTAATTCTACAACCACCAATGGTAAACCATTCACAAATACAATGATATCGGCACGTTTCTCTGCATTTTCAATGAATGTCCATTGGTTGATAACTTGAAAAGTGTTTTTGTCCGTATGCTCAAAGTCTATCAAATAAACCATTTCATTGCGCATTTCCTTGCCATTGAAATAAGAGACTTCTATGCCATGCTGCAAATAGTCTGTAAAAGTTTCATTACGCTGCGCCAAACTACCCATATCAATATTGCGTAATTTGATAATCGCTTCGTGAATAGCTGCATGTGGTTTCTTTGGATTAACAGTTTGCAGACTTTCTTCTAATTGTGCTTCATAATATGGCACATAGTAGTCCCTTTCAATATTTGGACCGTACAAATATTGATAGCCCATTCCCTCAAAGAGGGATATCAGTGCTTTTTCGTAATTATCTTCTGTGAAGGGCATTGTATTTTATTTTTATTGTTCATTCATTTCTAAAAGAAATTCTAAATAATCTATATAGTTAGCTTTATAAGCTTGATAATCTAAGTTGTAAAGAGCCTCTGATGCTGATAAGTGTACGCCTCCTACTTCTAATGGATTTTCTTCATCAAACCAATCATTAAAGCACTCGCAATCTTTATAAATTAATCTTTGGTTAGCGTGGTGGGCATAACTGAAATAAAAATGTAAAATGAACCCACAGAGTACATCTGTTGTTTTGTATATCAGTAGGGATAGTGATTTGTCTATCTGAGGGTGTAAAACATCCAAACCATGTGAAGCAAATCCTGCATTATTTCGTATCTCTGCAATCGATTGAGCGACAGTAGAAATTCTACGGCATAGTTCAGATAGACCAACTATTTCCTTTCCAGTCTGTTTTATAAGATGTTCTAAGGTCTGTTTTACTAAACCATTAAATGAAATATCATCTTTGTACGTTGTATTTTGATTAATGAGAATTGTTTTGCAAAGTGCTTCAGTCAGACTTTTGCTTACTTCAACGCACAAAGAAGGATTAATCTCAACATTGTTTTCTATTGTTGAAATATGCGTTTCAAAAGTCCTAAGACTTGGTTCTTTTGCAATATATTCTCTTGTCCACTGCATAATTAATCTTAATTTAAATTATCATTTATTCGTCGATTGAGTTCTATCTTGTCATCTAAGGAAGAAAGGATATTAGCAATATATTTTTGTTCTTTAAGAGAAGGAAAAGGTATTTCAAAATCTTTTATTTGCTGTGCATTTAGATTTTGTTGTGCTCCACCATTTGCAAGTGATGCAAGATAGGTATAATCATTATATAAAGCATAGTAAACGAATCTATAATCAGCTTTGGCAGAATCTATAGTTAGATTACAACATGCTTGGTTAGTTGTCAAAGGAATTTGAGTAATAGCGGTTTTCCCCGCTGTTGCTCCATACATTGCGACAATTACAGATTTTGCAGGAATCCATTTGGCAGATGAATTATTTAACCCTTCGTCTGTTATTGTCTTTTCTGTTTCTGAAATACGGTTGAAATTAATTTCTTTAGTGTTAAGCCAAGGAATATTTCCTCCATAATATTCTGTAATAGTACTTTTAGGAGTTCCGCCACTACATATATTTGAGCAAATATGCTGTATATCTATTTTATTGTATTCCATAAATGGGAATTTAGTTGTTTATATCATTAATTTTCAGCTCGCCAGACATCAGTTTGGGAAGGAGAGTGTCTCTTGTTTGATGAAGTCTTTTATTTTCTAAAACATTTTTTTTAATCAAAGTCATAATGTGACTGTAAATTTTATTAAATTGCTCAACAGCCTCTTTTGGCGGATAAACAATCTTGATTAAAGAGAAATCTTTGTAACTCAAAGTCTGTCTTACTCCTCCGATTGCTCTTGTGTTGACTTCTTCTTTGAAGTTCTTTGTGGCTTTGAAGATGTTAAAAAAATGATGGTATTCTTTCTCACATCTAAAGACTACGTAAACAGGGCTAACGCATCCACTGAAATCAAATGTATTCATTCCAATAGAACCGATATTTATACGAGCAGGATTGTATGCAAAATCATTTGGCGCCACCATAATATATTTCGCAAGGTTTTTACTATATACTTGCTTTGTGAAGTATTCTTCTGAAAGAAGTAGATCTCCAGTGTTGACTGGTGATAAAACTTTTACGTCTGTTCGCTTGCCAACTTTCTCCGTTATTGAGTTTGTTATATTTCCCAATTCTTCAACTTGCCATCCTTCAGGTATCATCCCTAACTCTGAATCTATAAACTTCCCTTTCTTAAATGGCTCAAAATCCACGAACCAAGATTTGAACAACGCTTGTGCCTGCTGCTCTAAATTATCATTTATCCGTCGATTGAGTTCGATTTTATCGTCAAGGGATTTGAGGACAGTTGATATTTCTCTTTGATAGCTAATTGAAGGAAGACGAATTATTTGTTTGGAAAGAGTTTGGATAGATAAGCCTGGCTGGGCTGATTGAGCTGATAAGTTTCCCAAATGCATCAGGGAAAGAAGACGTGCAAGAAAATATGAATCTGCAAGTTCGTTGCCTACAGCTACAACTGCATGCTCTGTCATATACGCTTCTCCCATAAAGAAACGAACATTTCCACAATTCGCACCTTGACGGCCGATAACAGCACATTCCCCCTTAAAATTAGATTTGTTAGTATATCCTCGCATTCCATTTCCACCAATTACAGGAAATAAGCCTATATTAGAAATACAGTCTGATTTAATACCTTTTCCGCTTCGTAAGCGAGAACAAACTTCTTCCAATTTATATTCTTTCCATTCTTCCATAATAAGCGTCAATCATTTTGTTCATAATAATATGAATAGTCTATGCCCTTCATAAACATTTCTCTATCATCAATCTTTGTGGTAAGCGCAGGTTGTACCAAAGCTTTGATGTGTGTACTATCAGACACACTCTCACGCATTGCTGAAAGATACTCGTTCTTATCTATTTGGCTCCAATCCACACACCGCTTGAGAGAACGTCTCAACATGAGATCAAGCCAGATACGAGTGCTTCGTCCATTACCTTCCATAAATGGATGAGCTACGTTCATTTCGACATACTTGTCCATTATTTCGTCGAAGGTGTTTTCTGGCATTCTTTCAATCGTTTGTAGCGTAGCAGGGAAGTGCATACAGTTAGCAAAGGTAAAGCCACCTTTGGAGATATTCTTCGTGCGGATTTGTCCAGCAAAGTCATACAAACCTCCAAAGAGATAAGCATGAATCTGTTGTAAACATTGTATGCTGCCTGGCTTAAGACTTTTCAGTAAACCACTTTCATATAACTGATATGCTTTCTTTCGACTTTGACCATCTAATGTATTATCACTATATGTAAACCAATCAAGGAACTCATTTGCTCGATTGTTAGGATAGTGCTTTGCTAATAAAGTCACTCCTTCACTATCAAGGACATCTGCAATACGCATCTTGCCATCTGGTGCTTCAAATTTAAAGTTGTGAGTAGTACTCACGGGTTCAATGCCTTCTTGTTTTAACTTACGTTTTAACCAACGCCAATAGTTACCAGCTTTGGTGTAGTCAGGTTCATCGTTAATGGCACGTACAATGTCTGTTGCTGAAAACCACCAACAATTATTTTCTTCGTCCCATACGGCACGTACTTCACGGTCGTTGAAGAAACGAATTGATTTCTTATGTTGCTCTTTCTTCTCTTCCATAAATGGGAATTTAGTTGTTTATATCATTAATTTTTAGCTCGCCAGACATCAGCTTCGGGAGAAGTGTATTTCTAATTTTTGAAAGGTTCCTGATTTCGTTTTCATAAATTCTTATAGCATTGAATAAGGGATTAATTCTTTTGCTAAACTCACTTATTATAGTTACAGGAGGTATTAATAACTTCATATTCTTAATAATTTTAGAATTTACAGCAGTTGCTATCGAAGATGTACTTCCTAAGCGAGCATAGTTATAATTTTTTAGAGATAGATAAGTATACTCTCGGAAATAGCTTTTGGGGAGGTAAAATCTTGCTACTGCCTCATTCGTTGTTAATTCACAATTAGAAATACCCACTCTTCCTACTGTAAGTTTAAAACTTACAAGAATAGTATCTTCTGGTACAACAATGATATTAAATTTTGCAATAGCTTCTTTTGTAAGATATTCTTTTGAATCCTCAATAAAAATTTCATTGCTACCTAGATCCGAGATAGATACCCATTTGACATTTCCATTGTTGATATTAGTAAACCATTGCTGTTCCTTTCTTGGAGGTGTTTTACCAATATTTATTTTAAATATGGTTTCTGCAGAGCATACTCTCCAACTTTCAGGTATCATTCCTAACTCTGAATCCACAAACTTCCCCTCCTTAAATGGTTCAAAATCCACAAACCAAGATTTGAACAACGCCTGTGCCTGCTGCTCTAAATTATCATTTATCCGCCTATTTTTATGAAATAGCGGTTGATATGAGCTATATGTGTGATATGCTGTTTGCATTTTGATTTAACTGATGAATTTGCGGTGAGAGAGTTTGACGTTTGTTTGATTAACCATTGCATAGTGCATGGTTGTATCAATTTTAACATGCCCAAGGAGTTTTTGTACTTGCTCCACGGGCATACCTTTATCTATAGCCATAGTTGCAAGTGTCCGACGGAACTTGTGTGGATGGACACGGACAATCTTAGAAAGCCTCCCAATCTTTCTTAGCCTTGTCTCTACTCCTGATATTTGTAATCGATTGTGTGGTTTGGCAAGAGACACGAACAATGCTTTGTTTCTGTCTTTTCGCTCTGCGAGATATTGCTGCAAATGAATCTTTGCACGAGCATTGAAATACACGATATGCTCCTTGTTACCTTTACCGAAAACGATACACTCACGCTCATTGAAGTTTATATCCTCACGATTGAGCTTTACAAGTTCTCCAACACGCATACCAGTAGAAGCCAATAGGTCTATCATAGCTAAATCTCGTACCCTTGTACAGTTATCGCGCAGTTGTTCCAAATTTTCGTCAGTAAGGACTTCCTTAATCTGTGTTCCAGTCTTAACCTTGTGTATTCTACGTACAGGACTTTTAATGATGTAATCCTCATCCTCTAACCATGAAAAGAAAGATGAAAAGATACGACGGATATTGTCTATTGTGACTTTACTCGATTTGTGTTTCCGTTGAAATACAGCCAAATAAGCACGAATATCCTCTGTTGTATAGTTCGTAACTTTTTTAGGCATTTTCTTGAAAAGCTGATTAATGGTCGAGCCATAATATTTTATGGTAGGTGTGGTGCAACCTTCAACTTGCTTAGCTGACAAGAATATCTCTAACAGACGTTCATTAGATGCATTGTTCTCTTGCATCAGCTCGTCGTCTGCTGTAATGGAGTAGTTACTAATTACTTGCAATAATACTCCATTGAGTTGTGCCATTTGTTCTACACTTAATATACCTGCCATTGCATTGCTAATTTCTAAAATCAAATTTTCTTTCATGTTCTTCTATATTAATGAATTGATAATATGGAAGAACATACAGCCTTTTACTTGATAGTGAAACCTATGCTTGCCAACTGTTTTCGTATCTCATCCTCCAAATCATGAGATTGGGCAAATAAATCGGACAATTCGGTTGTGAGTTTGTCCATCTTCTCTTGAAAAGGAATACCATCGTCTTCCTGTTCTGCAATGCTGACATAACGTCCAGGGGTAAGAATATAGTCTTGTTTTGCCACATCGCCAAGGGCTACAACTGCACAGAAACCTTTTTCATTCTCAAGTGTACCATCATTATATTTATCAAAAGTGTCTGCAATCTTTTTTATATCTGCTTCTTGGAGCTCACGAAGTTTGCGAGTAACCATTGTTCCCATGTTTCTTGCATCTACAAACAGAATTTTATCTTTCTGTTTCTTCTCTCGATTGAGGAACCATAGAGAGACAGGAATACCTGTGGTATAAAACAGCTGTGAGGGTAGGGCAACGATACCTTCTATTAAATCGGCCTTGATGATATTCTCACGAATTGTTCCTTCTCCTCCTGTCTGTGAAGATAAAGAACCATTTGCTAATACCATACCTATTTTCCCTTTGGGAGATAAATGATGAATCATGTGTTGCAGCCATGCAAAGTTGGCATTGCCAGATGGTGGAATACCAAATTTCCAACGCACATCATCTTGCAACTTGTCTGCTCCCCAATCACTGAGATTGAATGGCGGATTAGCCATGATAAAATCAGCTTTTAATGTGGAGTGTTGATCGTCAAAGAATGTATCTGCATTAAACTTACCCAAATCCGCTTCAATGCCTCGAATGGCAAGATTCATTTGAGCCATCTTCCATGTCGTAGGATTGCTGTCTTGACCATAGACAGAAATATCTTTGATATTGCCTTGATGCCTTTCTATGAATTTGGCAGACTGAACGAACATTCCACCAGATCCGCAAGCAGGGTCATATACTCGGCCGTGATAAGGCTTCAGAACTTCAACAAGTGTTTGAACAATACAAGCTGGTGTATAAAATTCTCCTGCTAATTTCCCTTCTGCTTCTGCAAATTTAGAAAGACAATATTCGTATGTGCGTCCCAATATATCTTTGGAATCTCCATGTTCTTTCATTTGAATATTGGTAAATAAATCTACCACATCGCCCAAACGCCTTTTGTCTAATTCTGGTCGGGCGAAATTTTTGGGCAGAATGCCTTTCAAACGGAGATTCTCCTTTTCAATAAGACGCATGGCATTGTCGATTATCGCACCTATTTCTGGTGTATGGGCTGCTTTTGCTACCACACTCCACCGTGCTTCTTGTGGGACAAAGAAAATGTTATCCGCCATATATTCATCGCGGTCTTCCTCGAATCCTTCACCACTATTAACTAATTCTTGATATTTGGTTTCAAACTTATCGGAGATGTATTTTAGAAAAATCAATCCCAAAACTACCGATTTATATTCGGAAGCATCAAGATTGCCACGAAGCAAATCTGCTGCTTTCCATATTTCCTTTTCAAATCCAATATCAGCTGTATTTTGTTTTGCCATGATTCTTTTTTATTATGTCTGAACTTTATTCTTGATGTATATCGAAAAACTTCTTATTACTCATCTGGGGTGTTAATCAATTCCTTTGGATTAACCTGCAAGATCTCTGCTATCTGAAATAGCAATTCTAGGCTTGGCTGTCGACGATTGCAAACATATGAGTTGACAATAGTGAAACTCTTACCGAGTTTCTCTGCAAGCCATGTTTGCTTAATCCCTTTCTCGATAAGCACCTCTTTAATTCTATTAGTTGGACTTTCCATAAATATTATATGATTGTTTGCAAATATAGTAAATTTTCTTGTATAAAATACTCAATAAGAGGGGAATTTTCCCCTCTTATTAAAGTTTATGTGTTCAACACTATTTGTTTTTCTTATTTTGCAGGTTATTCTGCATCAAACTATCTGCCTTTTGCTTCAATTCCATATCGTAATCATCTGCTTTTTCCTTGATTAGTTTGATAATCTTTTCATTGCGATGAATATCAAACACATCATTGAGCCATAGGATTTCCTTGGGGCTGCATCCTCTCCATACTCTGATGATTTGGAATTTCAAAGCATCATCTTCATATTGCTGTTTGCGTTGCCACAAGAAGTAGTTGCTGACCAATGAAACAAAACAAAGCATAGATACTGCTACCATATAAGTAAAGACTTTCGAGGACTTGAGGTCAAAACTGTGCCTGTGAATATGTTCCTGCGGTATTGGAAGCTCTTTATTCTCCTGCCATTCGTGCAACATGGTCAAGACGCTTGCCACCAATTTGTCCATGGGTTTAGCCTCCTCGTCCTTGATGCGCACTTGCACACCAATATACTTGTTAATCACTTCTTTTGTTCGCTGTTCATATTGATTGAGCAATTCCTGTTCCTTCTGCTCGTCACCTTGTGTTGGTGTAGATTGAACAGGGAGAAAGGCAGAGTTGTTCTTCTTTTCTTTCAGTTCATTTAGTTCTCTGTAAATTGTCTCCAGTTTGTTTTTGATTTCCTCAAAGAGGACAAATGTATTATTATCAGCCATAGTTATAAATGTATTTTACGTTTTTTCTTTTTCTTCTTTTTATCGAGTGTGTTGTAAACCTCCGCAGGGACAGTGCCATGAGTTTGAAACAAATCCAGTCCTCCTTCTATGAGGTTGTTGGTAATTTCGCTCGTAACACTTGCAACATTGGATATGAGGTTTATCATTCCTTGTGTCTGCTGTTCGTGTTCCCTGTTGTTCTGTTGCAGAGCAAAGTCTATCTTGGAATAACTGAAACCCCTATCCACTTTAGAGCCATTGAAATGATAGCCGTTCTTTTCAAAGATAATTCCCTGCACTTCCTGTGAGTTGCCTTTGTACTTGAAACGGACACCAATATCCTGCTTTTTCAAATGAGCAAGTAAGGCTTTCCAATCCCTGCACCGAGCTATTTCTTCTTTCAACGCCTAATAGATTTCATACTTGGTCTTGTCAGGTTCTTTTAAGCGATGCTCCTTGACTTTTCTATTGGCAAAATATAAACAGTATTTGTTTATCTTTCCGATAATTTAATGTACCTTTGTATTCCGTAAAACAAAAGCAGTGGCCTATGGAATGTCGAAATGAAGAAATTGATTGTAAACAATCTAAAAACATATATTCAATGAAAGACTATTCATATATCATAGATGAAGCGTGTACTGGAGAAAAAACTCCAAAACTCGTCCGGCAAATCATACCGATCTTGGTCGGATGGGCAAAAAGGAAAGAAACAAATCATACTTATGGTGATTTGAGCAGGTTGCTTGGCTATCAAGATGGGCGATGTATTGGCCATCAACTCGGTAGTGTTCAGTTGGTCTTCCAACAATTGCAGGAAGAAGCCGGTTTGGAGAAAATACCCACTCTGAATGCATTAGTCTCAAATGCGAGGACAGGTATACCTTCCGGAGGCTTTAGTTATGTGCATCCTAAGTATGACGAGATGGATCTCACGGAAAAGCAGATTATTGTGGAAAACGCAAATAATGAAGCTTTTAACTACGAGAAGTGGGATTATGTGTTGGCTTTACTTGGATTAAAACCTTATCTTAGCCAAGCTGATGAAGATATTATTCGTTCTGGTGCATTTGGATTTGGAGGAGAGGGGAAAGAGCACAAACTGATGAAAGAGTTTATTGCTGCCCATCCAGAAGCTATTGACAAGCAAATAAGCGAAGAAGGTATCTTGGAACATATATTATTGTCAGGTGACAGAGTAGATGTTTTCTTCCCCAAAGCAAATGTTGCGGTAGAGGTCAAGCCCAAACTCGCTTCTGATGCTGATATTCTCCGGGGGCTTTTCCAATGCGTAAAATACAAAGCAATATTGGATGCTGAAGCCGAAGTTAAAGGTGAAATACCTGATAGCGAGATAATCTTAGTCATTGGTGGAAAACTTTCCCAATCAAATAGGAATGTGCAAGAATGCCTTGATATAGAAGTCATTGAAGAATTTTAATACAAAAGCCTTTACAGAAAAACATAATAACTAGTATAACCCTATACGGCGTAACTATAGTGTACAAAATAAGTTGATAACTTCTAATCCCTAAAGGAGTAAAAAGTTATGAGTCAGCACAATGAAGCCAATAGTACCTATTTTGTTAAATCAGTATGTTGCAAGTGGCATGAACATACATGATTTCTCATCGTATTATGGCATCTAAAGATTGGTTTTGCAATTAAAAGACAATTATCAATTAATTATGAATTCAAAAAAAGGTCACTACAACAGCATTTGAACTTAACAAACGATATGGGTAAAGTCGATTTCCAATTAAGGACCAAAGTTGTCAATTAATTCCTGTACACAGTATTCCTATTCATATTACTAAATGATTTCTTCCGAACCAACAGTTTTGGACACGTCTGTCCAACTAATTAGACACGTCTGTCCAGCCCGTTGGACACGTTTGTCTAACTCATTGGACACGTCTGTCCAGCCCATTGGACACGTTTGTCCAATTAATTGGACAAGTTAGTCCAAACGATTGGACAAACGTGTCCAATATTCCATGTCTTATATCTGTTCATAAGAACCTGTTAAGGAACTGCCGGCCGTATCTCAAGTATCGGGGCTCGGAGCCTACTCGTATCTTGCCAGCCGCATCAGTGCGGGATACTGTTCTTCATAGCGGTCGAATTCGATGGCAGCGCCGTCGTAGCCCATTTCGGTAAAGGCGAGGCGGACGTCTCGTTGCTCTTCCTCGGTGATGGCGCGGCGCAGCTGCTTCACCTTGTAATAAACGTCGGCGCCGAAGCACGACATGACTTTCCATTTTGCTCCGTGTAGGTCGGCAGCGCGCACGTTGTCGTAGATGCGGGAGATACCCCACGCGTAGCGTTCCTTGTGGTCGGGGTCGAAGAGCGGACAGGGCTGCGCGCCCGTTATCACGGCCGGATTTGCCACGGCATAACTCTCCCGCGTGTTCTTTGCGAGCATCTTGTGTGCCGCGTGCCGCAAGCATTCGTTTGCTCGTTCGCAGTTCGCTCCGCTGCAATGGGCGAAGCTGCTGCCTAATTGGTTGTATTCTTCGAGGGTCATAGAGGGTTGTGGTGAGTTTAGGTTAGTTCTATACTATCCTTATTTACTATCTCGTCTATCAATACTTTCTTTAGTAGAATCAGGTAATAGCCCATACATTTCATCGATTTCCTTTGGTTCAGTAATCATACTTTGCCCTATCATATTTATAAGCCTCATCAAAGTTTTTGCTGTATTGGTATCATCTACATCAAACGCAATTACTCCCGGATGAACAGCCTTATTGCCGACCACCCTAACAAAGTCAAGAGCTTGTTGTACCTTTTTAGGTAACCCTTTCTCAACAAGTGCCCCAATATTCTTATTAATATCTCTATCAGTTTCTCCCAGTTCATTACATAACCTGTCTATGGCTAAACGTAATAAAGCACAAGCAGCACGTGGAGACTGATTATAAATTAGCCCTGCCTCATTGTATAGCTGCTTAACAGATTCTGGTAAATCTGGATTCACCTCTTCGGCAATAATGTTAGGATAAATGTACTCATTATCTATCCAAACTATTTTCTTACCACAGTTGCAGCAACGTGCTATATAAAGTGTATTTTTGATAGGAGTTTTAGAACTAAATGATTCGTTAGTATCTTCTTGGAAATGGTGCGAATCAAAATGCATTAACGACAATGTCTGGCAATGTGGACAAGTAAAACTTTTCAAATATTTTTCAGGAGCTATATATTTATTGTTCATAGTTTAATTATTAAAAGTTAAAAGAGAATACGCTTTTAGAAAGACATATCCTCTTTATCAAATATTTATATTTTACTTCACTTCCTCAAAGTCGGCATCTTGCACGGTATCGTCGGGATTGCTTTCTGCCTGCTGACCGCCTTGTGCTGCATCAGGACCGGGCTGTGCACCGCCTTGATACATCTGTGCGCTGGCTTCCTGAACAGCAGTGTTGAGGGCTGCGGTTGCCGTGTCGATGGCGGCGATGTCGGCTGCCTTGTGGGCATCTTTCAGCTGCTGGAGGGCTGTCTCAATAGGAGCTTTCTTGTCGGCCGGTATCTTGTCGGCATTGTCCTTCAAGAAGTTCTCGGTGGTGAATATCATTGAGTCGGCTTGGTTGAGCTTGTCCACCTTCTCGCGCTCGGCCTTGTCGGCTGCAGCGTTCTGCTCGGCCTCGGCCTTCATGCGGTCGATTTCTTCCTGACTCAAACCGCTGCTGGCCTCGATGCGTATCTTCTGCTCCTTGCCCGTGGCCTTGTCCTTTGCGCTTACGTTGAGGATACCGTTGGCATCGATGTCGAACGTTACTTCAATCTGCGGAACACCGCGACGGGCCGGTGCAATGCCCTCGAGGTTGAACTGACCGATACTCTTGTTCTGCGCGGCCATCGGACGCTCACCCTGCAACACGTGAATGGTTACGGCCGTCTGGTTGTCGACTGCGGTAGAGAATATCTCGCTCTTCTTGGCCGGAATGGTTGTGTTGGCCTCGATGAGCTTGGTCATCACGCCGCCCATGGTCTCGATACCGAGCGTCAGCGGGGTTACGTCAAGCAGCACGATGTCGCCCACACCACTCTCCTTGTTTAATATGGCACCTTGGATTGCTGCACCCACGGCTACCACTTCGTCGGGGTTCACACCTTTCGAAGGTTCTTTGCCGAAGTAGTTCTTCACCAAGGTCTGCACGGCAGGAATACGACTCGAACCACCTACGAGGATTACTTCGTCTATATCGGAAGTCTGCAGCTTTGCGTCGCGAATGGCATTCTGGCACGGAACCAGACAAGCTTGTATCAGGTCGTGGGCCAACTGCTCGAACTGTGCACGCGTCAAGGTCTTCACCAAGTGCTTTGGCACACCGCCTTCTGCCGAGATATAAGGCAGATTGATTTCAGTAGATGTAGAGCTTGAAAGCTCAATCTTTGCCTTTTCGGCAGCTTCTTTCAGGCGTTGCATAGCCATCGGGTCCTTTGTCAGGTCGATACCTTCGTCAGCTTTAAAACCGTCGGCCAACCATTTGATGATCACTTGGTCGAAGTCATCACCGCCAAGGTGAGTGTCGCCGTTGGTAGACAGTACTTCGAACACACCACCGCCGAACTCAAGGATTGAGATATCAAAGGTTCCGCCACCGAGGTCGAACACGGCAATCTTCATATCCTTGTTAGCCTTGTCTACACCATAAGCCAAAGCAGCAGCCGTAGGCTCGTTGACAATGCGCTGAACGTTAAGTCCGGCAATCTGTCCAGCCTCTTTGGTGGCTTGACGTTGCGAGTCAGAGAAGTAAGCCGGCACGGTAATCACAGCATCGGTGACCTCTTGACCGAGGTAATCCTCAGCAGTCTTCTTCATCTTCTGGAGCACCATGGCCGAGATTTCCTGCGGCGTATACTTGCGACCTTCGATTTCCACGCGCGGATAACCGCCGTCGTTAACGACCTTGTAAGGCATAGCTTCTGCCTCTTTGCGGCTTTGTTCGTAGGTCTCGCCCATGAAACGCTTGATTGAATACACTGTGTTCTGCGGGTTGGTGATGGCCTGACGCTTTGCCGGATCACCCACCTTGCGCTCTCCGTCCTTTACGAAACCAACAACAGAAGGCGTTGTGCGCTTGCCTTCACTGTTTGCAATCACTACCGGTTCGTTGCCCTCAAACACGGCAACGCAACTGTTTGTAGTTCCTAAATCAATTCCAATAATCTTTCCCATAATTATATTTGTTTTTATTTGTTTTCTGATTGTTCCTTCATCGGAGCTTTTCCGAAGTCAGTCTTACAATAACAAACCACGTGCCAAGGTTGACACGTGGTGGAAATGTGACACAAGCGGGTGACAATGTGACACATGAAGCACGCTTGTTTCATTCGTTTTGTTTCGCTTTCCGGGCTTTCCTGTGTCGTTGAATGCCAATGCATACCTGCGTCCGCTATGAGTCACGGAGAGAAAACCAACAGACAGCAAATGCAGTTTATCCCCGTTCATCTACCGGATTCGCGTTTTCCGGAGGCTGTTCGTTGCTTTTCTCCCACTCTGCATCAATCTCTTTGATGTCGATACCAAGGAGTTTCATCTGTCGGAACAGGTCGGGCAACACCTGACCGAGGAAGGCTTGCTTGCGCGAAGCATGAATATGGTCGTGAGCCGAGGGGCTTACAAAGTAGCCGAGTCCGCGTTTGTTGTAGATAATCTCGTTGCGGGCGAGCAGCTCATAGGCTTTGACGGCCGTGTTGGTGTTCACTTCCAACATCACAGCATACTCTCTTACGCTCGGTATTCTGTCGTCGGCAGCGTAGTTACCTGCAAGGATTTCATCGCAAAGGCGGTCGGCCATCTGCACATAAATAGCTTTATCATTGTTGAAATTCATAGGCTGAAGGGATTTCGTGAGACAAGTTTTTTGTGGCAATAACCGAAGTATGCACCCGCAAAACAGGTGATAATGCTGAGCAAACAGACCCATGTATGGGCGGAAATATGCCGAAGACAATGTGGAACGACCATCAAGGCCAAGAACAATGTTGCCACGGTAAAGAATGTGGTGACGGCTCTGAAGTTTGAAAGCATCATCATAAAGGCATGCAACAACACGAGTAGCAGCAGGCTGTTCGGGCCTGATAGCATGGTTGGTATCTTCAAATACATCCATTGGGCATCGTGAAACCAAAGCGCTGATGCGGCATATTGCACAAGGTTTGTCAGTTCCCAAGCACTGCAAATCACGACGATGGTAGTGCCAACAGCAACAAGATAGTTGCTCAGATAGCGTTCCATGTTGCTTGCCGGCAGCATAAGTTCATTGATACGGTCGCTCTTTCGTTTCATTCGAGGCATCAAAAAGCTCGGCGCCAAGGGTAATATCATGAGGAGCATATAGGTGGATGTATTGGAAATATATATCTGATAGGCATCTACACTTGGCATGTAGTCCATGTAAATCGGTGCAGAATAGAGTCCGATAAAGGTAGAAACGATCGGCGGAACAAATATACCGAACAGATAACCCAAGGGAAACTTTCCGCCAAAGTGCATGCGCCACTTCAGCAATTTCATAAATCGGGTAGGGTTGAATGCGTTCATATGTTCATGAATTTACCGTGAATAATCTGCAATTTCCTATAATTTTGATAGGCATAATAATATAAGGTGACGACGCAAACAAGGTTGGTCAAGGGCACAAGATGATAGCTGATGTGCTTGATGATATATAGGTCTGACACCATAATCAGGCCGAGGCTAAGGAGCGAAATGAAGAAGGTAAACCGCCTGAACACAATGCCAAAGAACGTAAAACAGGCGTAGCACGAGAGGCAGCTGATTGCTGAATAGATGAATATCACGGGATTGAAGACATGCATATCAGCCACATTTCCCCCTCTCATAGCTGCATAAAGCCGGGCCTTGTCATAGAATTGGGCCACGGTTCCGGCCTGATATACGATTTCTCTGACTCTATTGATGGCGTAAGGGAGGTGAGATTGCGGCGCAATACCAATCATTTTCGCCCACAACTGCTGGATAATGTCGGCCAAACAAAAGGCGATTATCCCGATTGCGGCAAAGAGAATGGGCCGCACGACATAGGTCGAGACAAACTTCTCTGGCATTGATGCGGGCACCATCAACTGGCTGATGCGACTGCGTTTCGTGCTATTTGCCTTGCTTCCAAAGGGAGATTGGCAGGCGGCAAAAGTGGCAAAGACGATGATAATGGCCGACATGAGGAACGCCGTTAGGTGCATTCCTTTTGTAACACTGCTCGTATCGATGAACAGCATCAACATGATGAGCGTGAAACTTAGCAGCAGAATGCCGAAAACCTGTGTTTCTTTGCTGCGCTGATTACAGATGTCCCATTTTACATAATGGGCAAATCGTTTTCTATTAAACATGTTCATTCAGGGCTCCTTTCGTGATTGCGTTAAAGAATAGTTCGAGATTTAGCGGCGTTTCCTCGTCATTTTCATGGTGAGGGGTGATGACTGCGTTGCCTTGAAGCGCCGGTTCGGCATAGAGAACGCCCTCGTTTTGTTCGCTTTGATGGCGATATTTGAAGTCGTAACGGGTCGTGATATCGGCAATCGAAGCGTTGAATAACACTTTTTGATGGTCGAGAATGACGATGTGATCGAGCAAACTTTCCACGTCGTGCACCTGATGTGTCGAGATAACAAGAATGCGATCTTCGCTCATGCTGCCTGCAATCACCTTACGGAATAGGCTTTTCGAGGGGATGTCGAGGCCGTTGGTAGGTTCGTCCATCAGCAAGATTTTCGTGCCCGAGGCCAACGCAAAGCTCATAAATACTTTTTTCTTATCGCCCAACGACAGTGCTTTCAAGTCTAAATCTTCAGCAAGTTCAAAGTCGCGAAGGCAGCGTTTGAGTTGTTCGAGGCTGAAGTTTGGGTAGAAATCCTTGTGATATTGTGTGAATTGTTTGAGGCTCATCTTGGGCAAATCAAACTCTTCGGGCACGAGATAGATGTCGGAAAGGAAGTCAGGTGTACGTTTGTTTGGTTGCTTACCATCAACAAGTAGCCGTCCACTTTGAGGGCTCAACAGACCTGAAATGAGGTAGAGTAGCGTGCTTTTTCCCATACCATTTTTGCCAAGCAGGCCGTAAATACAGTTCTCTTTGAATGTTAAATTCAAGTCATCATACACGTTTGCCTTCTTATTATAGGCAAACCTGAGGTTCTTAATCTCTATCATTGTCATTTGTTTTCTTGGTTTTCATTTTTTATTTGCGTCATTTTTGCTCATTGGCGAGGATAGGAGAAAGGCTTTCGGCCAGCAAAAGACCTTCATGCGGGTCCATAATAACAAAGCCATCTACCTTGGTATAGTCGTTTTTCCGGGTGTCCCAGCTGTAGGTTGTCACGGCCATTAGGCGGTCACCAAGCATTTCATAGTCTGTCAACGTGGTTGCTTTGCCATACGATTGGGTCTTCTTGTCCCAATCATGACGGCTCAATCTAAATCCTATTTCTGTGTAATGATAAATCAGTTTGTAGACGTTCTCCCATTGTTCTGTAAGGTTATTCCAACGTTGTGCTTCCTTATAGGCCAACCTTCCCAATGCATCATAGTCAAAACGATACTGAAGTTTGCGGTCAAGATACTTACCACTTGCCTCGAATACCGTGATTTTGTTCACTTCATTTCCGTTCGTTTCAGCATTGTAACAGTAACCATTACTGACAGATGATGTCGAAATGTTGAAAAACATCGCTGCGATTGTAGTGCTTGTGATAATTAGTTCCATATTATTTTGTTTTAAGTCATCTTGCGATTTACGTTATTTTATTTTGCGAACTTTGGTGTACTACTTTAATAGAACACTGCAAATGTAGTTCAATCTCACTTATTTGTCAAGCTTTTAAGCAAGAAAATGCATAACAAAGTGTAATATTTAACGTTTTAAAACAAATTAAATCGAGAAACAAGGTAATTTAAAACAGATATTAACAAAAGTGTATGAGCGAAGTAGTACACCATAGATAGGCAATCTGAACCATAAAAGTTGTGCGGCATAGCAGTGCACTTCCAACTTTACTTGGTAGCGCATAGGGCAGAACATAACGCTTTTTATCGACAAACCGCATCGCGGTTTCGTTATTTACAGGGCAGGGTTGGAGTGAAGTATGAAGCTCGCTATCGACAAACCGCATCGCGGTTTCATCGTTTACAGGGCTGGGGCGGAATGGAGTATGAGGTTTGCTATTGACAAACCGCATCGCGGTTTCGTTATTTACAGGGCAGGGTTGCCGAACAAAGTGAGGCAACCCTATCTGGGAGGTAAGCGAGAAAGCAACGCCAAAAGATGTGAAGCCCACCCCTTCCCTCCCAAAGGGAAGGAGAATGTGCCTGCAAACAGATTGGACTCCCCTCCTTTCGAGGGGTCGGGGGAGGCTTAAACGCAACACCGATGGCGTTGCTTTCCCTCACTCTTCGGCTTTGACAGCGTTGGCGCTACACGCCAACACTGCCCTATAAACAACGAAACCGCGATGCGGTTTTTCCCAATTATGCCTCGTCAAATACTATTGCCGGCATGTAGGGACGCACGAATCGTGCGTCCGCTCCACCAAATTATGAGGCCACCCCCAGCCCCTCCAAAAAGGGGAGGAGGGTCAAATTACATGCAAACTCACTTGCTGTTCGTCCGCTCTCCCCTCCTTCGGAGGGGCCGGAAGAGGTCACAATACAATTGGTTTTTCCCAATCATACCTCGCCAAATGCTGTTAACAGCATGTAGGGACGCACGGTTCG
Source organism: Segatella maculosa DSM 19339 = JCM 15638 (assembly GCF_000382385.1). Taxonomy (GTDB): domain Bacteria; phylum Bacteroidota; class Bacteroidia; order Bacteroidales; family Bacteroidaceae; genus Prevotella; species Prevotella maculosa. The sequence goes on from NZ_KB908337.1 coordinate 23,184, forward strand.
TGCGTCCGCTCCACCAAAATATGAAGCCACCCCCAGCCCCTCCGAAAGGGGAGGTAGCCAAATTACATGCGAACTCATTTGATGTTCGTCTGCTCTCCCCTCCTTCGGAGGGGCCGGGGGAGGTCATAACACGCCCCATTCCCAACGATAATAACTGTCAAAATAATTCATAGTGGATTTGCATTTGGCTGTCAAAAGTGTTATCTTTGCATGGAGGGAAAGTCGATGATGGCTTTCCCTTTTTTCATGAACAGCCGTAATGGGCGGCTAAAATGGGTGAAGTTTCCGGCTCATATAAGCCATGTGGCGTGCTTAAATCAGCCATATTGCACGCCGAAATGGCCCATATTAGCGCATGAAATGGGTGAGATAAGCGCGTAAAATCCTTGAATTGAGTGGCTGATTTGGTGCTTACGGAAAAACAGAACAATGGCGGCCAATCGAGAATGTCAATGTTTTTGATTTTTTAAATAGGTATTTTGGCCGTTAAAATGGTACTTTCGATTATCTGATATCATCTTCCTCGTTGTTTCGGTCACAGTCTTTGCCGACGACCAGCAGGACGAATATGGCCAAAAGTGGGGTGGTGATGAAGCTGAGGAGTATCCATAAGGCTGCATTTCGATGGCGTTTGTTGGCCATAACGGCAACAATGACATACAAACCAAACATTGCTCCTGCTAAAATGACATACAAACCAAGCCATGCGATAGGGCCTAATCTATGGAAAAGGCTTTCGTCTGAATGGTAAACTGCAGAAGTCGTGTCATTGTTTAGGTCCTTTTCTCCTGCTGCCAGCCTGTTCTGCCGGTTGTAATCCGTAAGATCAAACCTTATGATGAAGATATTTGCAGCGTCTTTCTTGGCTATAGACTTGTAATAGGAATAGTGATCGTCATATCGGAAGGCAGGGATTTCGACCGTTTTTGCCTCTCCGGGGGCAATATATACGTCTTTATTGAAGTCTTCGGAACCGATGGTTTGCCCTTCCATATTGATATATGTGATTTGGAAAGCAACGTCTTCAATGGGCTCTTTCGTGTTGTTTTTCAGCGAAAGTCGGCCGGTGTCGTCATTCCATGCCTGTTCATAATCCAACATTGTGACGGCGTTTGCGCTGTCTTTGCTTAGTGCAAACGATGCAAGGGAAAACAAAATCCCGACTAAAATCAAAAGTGTTCTCTTCATGACAGGCTTATTTTATGTTGTTTGTAGGGTCTCAACAGCTGGTTTTTCCGCCAATCCTTTGAGCCAATTGCCGCGGAAAAGCCGGTAAAGGAAGAGCGAACCGCGGAACGTAAGCTCTATGGCCATGGCTGTCCATACGCCTTTCAAGCCGTAATCACGGGCAAGCCATGCGGCAAGCGTAAGGCGAACGCACCACATGGAGATGAGGTTCATGATGGCAGGACGCAGGGTGTCGCCTGCACCGACGCAGATACTGTAGACCACGATTGATGCTGCAAAGAACGGTTCTGCAAAGGCTTCGATGCGCAAGACAGTGGTTCCGAGCGTACGAATGGCTTCGACAGGACTCAAAAGGCCAATCATTTCAGGGGCAAACACATACATCACAGCTCCCATAAAGGCCATGACAAGCATGCCAAGTCCCACGGTCATGCGGGCAAAACTCGTGCAAAGGTCCTTTCGGGCGGCCCCGTAAGTCTGGCCAACCAGCGTGGTTGCAGCATCACCGATGCCGTATCCGGGCATGTAACACAGGCTTTCTGCCGTGATGGCAAACGAGTTTGCCGCAATAGCAATGTTACCTAAAGGAGCCACTATCAGCGTGCTGACGATCTGTGCACCGCTCATCAAGATGGATTGAACGGCAATGGGGAAGCTGATTTTAGCTGATTTGATCACGTAATCCCACACCCAATGAAAAGGTATTGTATCGAGTTTCAATGCCAAAATCTTGTTTCTGCAAGTCGTCATCCACGTAACCGGGAGCGAAGTACAGATGTAAGCCATCGCCGTTCCGAGGGCTGCACCAATCACACCAAGTCCAAATAGATAGATGAAAACATAGTTGAAGCCCACGTCAAGCACGCATAATAGCACGCTCATTGCGCTGGCTAACTGCATGTTTCCGGTGCATTTCAACATGTCGCACGACAGATGAAACAGCATCAGAAACGGAATTGTCAATGAAAAAACAAAGAAATAGCTTGATGAATTGCCTGCTATTGCAGCGTCTCCTCCTAACCAAATGGGAAGAGAAGCATGGATAGCGACACCGATGGCAAGCAGAAACAGACTCAAAATGATTTCACAGATATAGGCATGACGGAAGACTTGGCGTGCTTTTACAAAGTCGTTGGCTCCGATAAAATGTGAAACTTGAACGGAAAAGCCGATGGCCGAGGCGCTCAGAACACTGCCTATCAGCCATGCCGTCGACTCTATCAGTCCGATACTTGCAGAGGCTTCGGCCCCCAAATGACCCACCATGCCGGCATCGATGAAGAACATCATCACCGTGGTCAGCTGTGCCAGCATCGAAGGGATACTCAGATTGATGATCAAACTGAGCTTTTCTCTCCGCGACATGGGCAATCCGTTGCGTATGTTTGCCAATAAAGCTTCGCTTTTCTTGCTGCCTAACATATTGTTTTCTTGAATGTGCAAAAGTAATGTAAATCTGGCAAACTCACAAAAAAAACGGTCCCATATTGCTATGGAACCGTATCTCTCTCTCAAACCTTCCAAGGTTTCTATTCTTCTCTCTCTAAAATGTTATCCTTTTTGAAACAATCTTTCCCTCAAAAGAACTAATTTTGTTTTTTATATCGAATAACCCTCTTCGTTTTTACAGTGTGAATTCTAACTTACCAATACCTTTCTCTGATGCTGCAAAGATAGGGACAATCTTGCTTGCTGCAATGAATCGGCATGCGAAATCATTTGTTTCCGGCTTGATTCTTGACTTATATCAATCGCTCACACGGCTCAATAGGATTGTTGATGGGCTTCATTCGGTAAAGCTTATGGCCAAACAAGTTACCTTTCATGGGTAAAACGCGTCGCAATTCCGTTGTTTATAGGACAGGATAGTCGTGTGATTCCACTCTCATGAAAGCTCAACTGCGCCCGTCTCAATAGGTAAAAGCTGATTGGAAACGCTTGGCAGCGCGATAAAAGTCATAAGAAGAAGAGGGTGCAACATAAAATGGATTTATGTTACACCCTCTTTTTAAGGTTGAAGATGGGGCTGTCAGGCTTCCGTTTCTTCAGGTTTTGCTTCCGAAGCGAAGTTCTTCAAGTCGGCTGCATCAAACGAATTGATGTATGCGGCCTTGCCGATGACACTTTCTTCTGCCATGCGCACGTAGACGTTTGCACTCTTTTCGAAGAGCTCGGGCGCCTTTTCTGCATCGGCAATGATGAGTAGCGACATGATGATTTCGGCCGTCATGTCGTAGAGGCGACGTGCGAGGAAGTCTTGTTCTTCTTGGTTTTCGTCGGCATTCACCTTGTTCAGCACCTCTTCGTAGCGGGCCACGAGCTTTGCAACGCGTGCTTGCAGCGGTTGCATGGCTGCGGTCGGCTGTTCGAGCATCTCTTTCATGATGGCCAGATAGGTGCCGTTGGTAATGTAACGCACGGCGGCAACGACCTGAAGTTGGGTGGTTCCCTCGTAAATGGAGAAGATTCGGGCGTCGCGGAAGAGCCGCTGACTCTTGTATTCCATGATGAATCCCGAGCCACCATGAATGGAAATGGCATCGTAAGCATTCTGGTTTGCATACTCAGAGTTCATACCTTTGGCGATAGGAGTAAAGGCATCGGCCAACTTACTATACTGTTTCATCTCCTTACGCTCCTCAGGTGTGAGCTTACGGTCGCGTGAAATATCTTCGAGCGCCTTGTAGATATCGACGTAACGGGCTGTCATGTAGAGCAGCGAACGGCCTGCATCGAGTTTCGCTTTCATGCGGGAAAGCATGTCGTAAACGGCAGGGAAGGTAATTATCTTCTTGCCGAACTGGGCGCGTTCCTTGGCATAAGCAAGGCCTTCGTTGTAGGCTTCCTGCTCAACGCCCACACTTTGAGCTGCAATTCCCAAACGGGCACCGTTCATCAAGGCCATGACATACTTGATAAGTCCCAACTTTCGGTCGCCGCAAAGCTCGCATTTGGCATTCTTGTAGACCAGTTCGCAGGTGGGACTGCCGTGGATACCGAGCTTGTTCTCGATGTGTCGCACGGTAACACCGCCGTTTTTCTTGTCGTAGATGAACATGGAAAGGCCGCGCCCGTCGCGTGTTCCCTCCTCGGAACGGGCCAAAACGAGATGAATATCCGAGTCGCCATTGGTGATAAAACGCTTCACTCCGTTGAGTCGCCACGTGCCATCGGCATCTTGAGTGGCCTTCAACATGACGCGTTGCAGGTCGGATCCCGCATCAGGTTCGGTCAAATCCATTGACATCGTCTCGCCTGCTGCGATGCGGGGAATATACTTTTGGCGTTGTTCTTCGGTGCCGAATTCATACAAAGTGTCGATACACGACTGCAAAGACCAAATGTTTTGGAAGCCGGCATCAGCTGAAGCGATAAGCTCGGAGGCCATGGAGAAGACGGTATTCGGGAGGTTCAAGCCACCATAACGACGTGGCATAGAGATGCCCCAAAGCCCGGCTTGGCGCGTAGCCTCAATGTTTTCGACGGTCTTGCTCGCATAAATCATGCGCCCATTTTCCAAATGTGGGCCCTCTTGATCTACGCTTTCGGCATTCGGTTCAATGATGTTTGCTGCGATATCGCCTGTGATATCGAGCATTCGTTTGTAGTTTTCGATGGCGTCCTCGTAGTTAACGGGCGCGTCGTCAAAAGCATCTTTGTCTGCAAAGTCGCGCTCTTTCAGCTCAACAATGCGTTTCATCAGAGGATGGTTCAAGTGGAACTCAATCTCAGGATGGTCGGTGTAATAGTTTGACATAAGCTAAAGCCCCACCCCCAACCCCTCCCCGAAGAGGGAGGGGAGTAATATGTTCTCTCCTTAAATCGCTGAGAGGGGCTGGTGGTGGATTGTTTTATTCGTTATACAATATGTTTTTTATCTCTGTTATCACGCTTTGTGAATTCTCTATTATTTGTTTATTAGTGAACCGAATCACTGTAAATCCCATTCTATTCAGACTCTCCGTACGCAGCTTGTCATCTTCTTTTTGTAGCCGTTCTTGATGATATTCTCCATCAACTTCAATCACTAAGTGATGGTACAAGCATGCGAAATCAACGATAAAGTCACCTATAATATGCTGACGTCTGAACTTAAAGGGCTTTGGAAGTAGCCTCAGTTCTTCCCAAAGTATGGTCTCGGCAAGTGTCATTTTCAGCCGATTTTCTTTGGCAAATGCCTTTAGCAGTGCATAACGGTCAGGCGAAGCGCTCATATATTCGAATGATGTTTCCACTTTATTCATCATATATCAGTCGTTTATCCTTGTCTTATCCTTTCCTACACTACAGCATATTACTCCCCTCCCTCTTCGGGGAGGGGTCGGGGGAGAGGCTTTACTTTGAATTCTGTTTATAGTATTTAATCAGTTTCGGCACCACTTCTTCAACGGTTCCGTTGATGACATAGTCGGCAATCTTGTTGATTGGGGCATCGGGATCGCTGTTGATGGAGATGATAATGCCGCTGTCTTGCATGCCGGCAATATGTTGAATCTGGCCCGAAATGCCGCAGGCAATGTAGACTTTCGGGTGAACGGTGACACCGGTCTGGCCGATTTGACGGTCGTGATCAGCCCAACCTGCGTCCACGGCAGCACGACTTGCGCCAACTTCTCCATGGAGTTCCTTTGCCAATTGGAACAAAAGTTCAAAGCCTTCCTTGCTTCCTACGCCGTAACCTCCAGCCACAACGATAGGCGAACCCTTGAGATTATGCTTCGCAGCCTCAACATGTCGGTCGATGACTTTCACCACATAGTCGGCTTCGGGCACATATTTTGCCACGTCGGGATAGACAACTTCGCCCTTAGCTTGGCCCTCATAGAGTGCTTTCTGCATCACTCCTGACCGCACAGTTGCCATTTGTGGGCGATGATCGGGATTGACAATGGTTGCCACAATGTTGCCTCCAAAGGCCGGACGGATTTGATATAGCAAGTTATCATAGTGCTTTCCGGTCTTCTTTTCATCGTAATCTCCAATCTCAAGTTGCGTACAATCCGCCGTAAGACCAGAGGTTAAGGACGAGCTAACACGTGGTCCAAGGTCGCGACCTATGACAGTTGCGCCCAGCAAACAAATCTGTGGGCGCTCTTCTTTGAATAGGTTTACGAGGATATCCGTGTGAGGTGCCGAGGTATAAGGGCTGAGACCGTTTCCCTCGAACACGAAGAGTTTGTCCACACCGTAAGGCAAAATCTGCGTTTCCACCTTACCTTTGATGCCGCTTCCGGCTACGATTGCATGCAGGTCTACGCCAAGTTTATCGGCAAGTTTGCGACCCTTCGTCAGCAATTCCTGTGAAACTTCGAGGACATTTGGCCCTTCTGTTTCGCAATATACAAATACGTTGTTCATAATATGAATGAGGAGTGAGGAATGAGGCGTGTGGAATTGATGCGTAACATGAACAAGGAAGAATGACAAATGAGCATTTCTTTATCCTTCAAAAGCATCTGTATGGCAATCCATTCCAAGGCTTTTCTTCCGCTCCTTTTCTGTTTTTAGCCAATAATCTTTTCGTCTAACAATTCTTTTACCAAGCTTTCCACGTCGCTATCGCTGCCGGTGAGCGTCTTACTCTCCTTGGCTTGGAACACGATGTTCTGCACGGTTTTCACCTTGGTTGGCGAACCTGAAAGTCCACACTGGGCCTCGTCGGCTCTGCAATCGGCTATGCTCCATTGCCCAAGTGTAAGGTATGGGCGCGCATAAAGCGAACTCCAAGGCTCATCGCCCTTGCGTTCCATCGGACATGTGGCATATTTGTACTTCATAACACGCTTTACGTTGCACGGACGAGCAGGAGCAGCACTGCCATTAACAGTGATCAAAACGGGCAAAGGAGCCACGACGGTCTCCACACCACCATCAATGTGGCGACGAATAGTGGCCTTTCCGTCTTCTATTTTCATTACTTCTTCGGCGTAGGTCACTTGATTGAGGCCCAACTTCTGGGCAACCTGCGGACCCACTTGCGCCGTATCGCCGTCGATAGCCTGCCTACCTCCGATGACAATATCGACGTTGCCAATCTTCTCAATGCCCTTGGCAAGGAAGTAAGATGTGGCCAACGTGTCGGCACCGGCACTCTTTCTGTCGGTCAAGAGCCAGCCTTCATCGGCCCCGCGGTAGAGTCCTTGGCGGATAATCTCGCCCGCACGGGGAGGCCCCATGGTCAAGATGCCGACGGTGGAGCCGGGATGTTGGTCTTTGATGCGCAGTGCTTGTTCGAGCGCATTGAGGTCTTCGGGATTGAAGATTGCAGGAAGTGCCGCGCGATTGACGGTGCCTTCGGCCGTCATGGCGTCCTTTCCTACGTTTCGTGTGTCAGGTACTTGCTTGGCAAGTACAACGATTTTCAATTTCATTGTTATTTATAGTGTTTATGTATAGTTCTGACATTAGGTCTGCACAAAAGTACATTATTTTTATTTCTTAGCCAAACAAAATGCACAAAAACCTACTTCTTGTGCACAAAGCTCTTCTTTTGTGCAATGAAAGTATTGCTCATGTTCTCCAAGAAGGTCTACGATGTGGGCATACCTTATTATATATGTCAGGACTGCGCTATAAAATTTTCGGTCTATCACAGTCTTCCTGTATCTCATACCGGCATACAAAGGGTTATTCCTTACTTTCTGTTGGTCCCTGTTGGCATTCCTTTAGTTCCACAGAAGCCTGTGCCGCCCGCTTCTTTTCCATTTGCTTTCTGCAACTATATATCTTCAATGCATTGATACACTCCACGACTCCATAGAGCAACATGCACCAACCAATGACGAACAGCGGTGCCGAAGCGATCGATTTCGGGTAGATGACCGCCACAAGTCCCGTAAGCAAGATTACAGAAGGCATCACCCAATAAAAGAAACCAACATCGGCCAGTTTGCTGATTTCGGCCAGATTGATGAACTGTCCGATGGCTCCGATGATGAGCAATGCGGCAATGATGTAGATAAGTCCAGTGATAAAGGTGCCCGGCATGAGGGCCAAAATGGCCCCAAGGATAAGACTTCCGAGGCCGACGATGGGTAAAGCAGGGCGCTGACCGCCCGAAATCAGCTGCCCATTGCTATCATATATCTCCGGCTCGCCGGCCGTTTTGCGGGCCGTATAATAGGAAGCAAGGGAGATAACACCCGACAGAAAGAACAGTACGCCGATGACAATAGTGAGCCATTCGACGGTTTGTTCGCGGTATTCTATCAAGAGTGCGCCGATGACGATTGCACTGACGGCGCGGAAAAGAGAACTTCTTAAAACTTTCATAAGCTGTGTTTATATGTTGGCAAAGGTAGTAAAAAACTTCAAACTCACCGCGATGTCTCTGCCCTTTTTTGTAAATTTGCAACCAAAAGCCAACGAATATGACCACATTATATTTGGTACGCCACGGCGAAACCGTGGACAACGCCGCCCAAATCTTGCAAGGACAGCAGCAAGGCGAGCTCAACGAAACGGGCATCAAGCAGGCCGAAGCTACGCGCGACAAGCTGAAAGGCGAGCAAATCGATGTCTTTGTGTCGAGCGATTTGAAGCGTTCGGTCGATACTTGCCGCATCATTGCAGCCCCACATCATAAAGGCGTGGAGACGACACCGCTCTTGCGCGAGCGCGATTGGGGCGACTTCACGGGCCGATTTATTCCCGATTTGCACGATGTTGCATGGCCCGACAACGTCGAAAGCCTTGAACAAATGAAGCGTCGGGCCCAGAATTTCCTCACTTACGTCAAGACTTCGTTTCCCAACCAAACGGTTTTGGCCGTCGGTCACGGTATCATCAACAAGGCCATTCAAAGCGTTTATTTCAAAAAACCGATGAACGAGATTCCGAAAATGGATAATGCAGAGGTGCGGGTCTACGTGCTGTAGCCCATGACGAGAAAAGGATTACCGCCAGACGTTTGCCTTTTCGGTAATCCTTTTCGTGAGAATATATATGTTGTCTGACCTATTGTTCAGGCTGATTTGGCTTTCCTTATCTTCTTCCGCCAAAGACTCCTTGCCCACTCTGAGTGCTTCCGCCGCCTCCGAACGAGCGGGTCGGCGCACTGTTTTCGCCGAATGAGCGACTCGGAGCACTTCCGCCGAAAGCGTTTGAGGGCGCATTGTTGTTGAAAGAACGGCTTGGCACGTCGCCACCGAAGCTCCGTCCTGTGCTTGGACGGTCGAAAGTGCGACTCGGTTGCCTGTCGTTACTGCCGCGATCTGCGCCAAACACGCGGTCTGGAACGGCCGGAACGGTAGACCGGGTGCTGCTCGGTCGGTTGTTGAATGCGCCATTGCTGCGGCTTTCGGTAGCGGCACTGCCTCCGAATATGCGGCTCTGAGTGTTGTTGTCAAACGAGTTTCCGCTGCGAGAATAGCTGTCGCTGCCACCGAAAACACGGTTGTTGCGCGGCTCGTTTCCATAGATGCGACTGTTTCTGTTGCCTCCGAAGACGCGGTTTTCAATGCGGTTATAGTCGGATTCCCTACTGCTGAAGCCCCGCCCATAGCTGCCGTTGTTGAAATGGTCGCGCATGCCGACGAACCTGCGGCTGTCTTTGAAGCCGTAATTTCGGCCGTAATACCAACTCCGTCCGCCGTTTATTCGCCAGCTATGTCCGCCACGATAGACGGCATAAAAGTCGGGACAACCAAAATAGAAATAGTCTCTATGGGGATAACGGGCGTAGATTCGGAAGCGCCAATAGCCGTCGTTCCAATAAAGCGGACGGTAGAAATAGTTGGCTGCACAGTAGTTTCGGTATTGCCAGTCAAGCAGAATATAACTCAAATCGAGGTTGCGACGGGTCCAATATGTGCCATAAAGGTCGCCATAGTCATTGATGCTCATCAGATAGTCGAGGTTGATTTCGTAGGCAGCCTCATACTGTTCGTCGGTGAGGTTCAGTTCATACGCCATCTTATCCGTGAGGAAAAGGGCCTGTCGGCGGGCTTGTTCATAACTCATTGCACTTGCAGAGACTGTCAATGTGAACAGCGTAACGAGGGTTAATATCAGCTTTTTCATCGTCGTATGTTTTATATTGCTATCTTGTTTGTGGGGTCTGAGACACTCTACGCCTCGCCTTCACGTTACAAAGGTAGGACTATTCATCGCCTGCAAGAAAGGATTTTCCCTAAAGGGGCATGGGAATTTCCCTAATATTCGGCAGGGCTTTGTCCGCGAAAACCGTGGACGGAGCGGCAGAAAGCAAGGCTTGGCGCAAGACGACACACTACATCGTTATGCAAAAACGGCCTTATTCGCTGGCAATATGCCTGCGATTTCTTCTCCCTGCCCTTGGGAGAAGCCGGGGGAAAGGCTCTTGTTAATTGTCAATTTAATTCATATTCGATTTGCATTCGCCTGCAATTTTTTGTATATTTGCATAGGGGAAAGTCTCAAGAGGCTTTCTCCTTTTTTGTTGTGTGGGGTAGAAAAGGAGGCCGTATGGCTGGAATAGGCTTTCAACATGGCCGATATGATGCTTTAATATGCGTTGTTTTGCAGTGTAAAGTGGCTGACATTGCGTGACAAGATGAGTGATTTTGGCTTGTGAAGGGGCTGATATTGGGAGACGACTTGACCGGAGTAAGGTTTTCAATACGCCCGTTCTGTAAAATTTTCTGATTATTTTTACTTTCTTTTCAAGGGTGGTTTATGTAGCAACAACATTGCGGCAGCATGATGATTTCTGGCAAATTTCAATCTTGTTTTCTTGCTTTTCCGCTGAAAGATACTTATCTTTGAGCCATGAAATGCATAACCGGTGTCTTAAGATGAGGAAACTATTGCTGGTCATATTGTTCTTCTTGGTGGCTTGTGTTGCTACTTCGGCCTTCTTCTTCGGCCACGAACGCACGCCGATGGAGCGTTTCAAAGAGGGAATGAACTTTGCCCGATTTGTCACTTACACGGATTCAGACTTCGATTATCAGTTTGAATATCCCTCATTTCTGCGGCAGGAGCAAGTCGACGGCTATGGTTGTGGGCACGTAAGGTTCGGCTATCACGATGGTGTGAACATCGTTATGGAGTGCAAGGTGGTGCCCGAAAGTGTCTATACGTTCCGTCGTGGCGACCTCATACGGCGTGGATTGCTTGACGATATGCCCGATTATGCCTATGCTTCCCACTATATCCGGCGCGATAAACGCTGGTACGTGCTCACGTTGTATTACCCTTCTGACTATCAAAAAGCTGTGGCCCGGATACTCTATAAGGTGGAGAAATGGAGGGCGGACATGCCTTTTAAGCTCTTTCCGAAGCGCTCACATCACGAGAGAAAGGCGGGGTGAGGGGGTGTTTTCTGCGAGATAATGTGACAACCGCAATGTAAAAAAAGCATAATTTATTTTGAAATACGTCCCTTTTGCGGTATATTTGCATCATTAAAATAGCCGACAAGGCGGTCGAAACGTGTGCCTAAATCCGTGTAGACAGCTGCGTCGGACCATTCTTCGCACTTATGACGGCGGTTATAAGGCGTAGATAATCTCGGGGTTGACTGGATTTGACGGCGAGATGAAATGGTACGTAAGCACGTGGAGCCTTGGTTTCTTGCTCCTAAATCAGAGAAATCAGAAAATTAATTGGCGAAAATAATTACGCTCTCGCTGCCTGATCGAAGCATAGTAGATCATTGGCTTTATCGCGTTACAAGGTGATGCGACGAGACACTGCTCCAAGGATGTGGTTCCGAATCTAAGGGTTAAGCGGTGCAGGTAAATCGGAAATAGCGTCAGAATGCCTCGCTTCGGGCGTGAAACTTTAGAGGATAAGGTCATGGTTGGTGGTCCGGGTCTTGCCATGGCACGAAAATAAAGTCCGGAATAAACGTGTAGAAAGCGTATGGTTTCCTTGTGCGGACGTGGGTTCGACTCCCACCAGCTCCACTTAACGTACTCTGAACAAGAGTTTTTAGGAAATTGATTAAATCAGATAATCGCTGTAATCTCAAAGAATTACGGCGATTATCTATTATATACCCCTGTTTGGGAGTACATACAGGTATCACTGAGTCGCTTAAAATACTCCCAATTGGCTACAATATGGCTACAGGAAAAATCATACTTCTAAAATTGTAGCCAGTGATACCATACAGCGTAAATATAGATACCGCATATTCCTTTGTTATTCAAAGAATCATGTCGAACTTTGTAGCTGTAAAAACGATGCGTAACTCGCTCGTAAGCGGGACAGAAATACTATTTACTTCTAAAAAGAAGTTTATAGATGTATCCCTGAATATAAAAAAGTAGGCTGGATTTGCCAGCCTACCAATGTTCAGTACTAAAAATCGAGAGGTTTTTAGCCTGTCAAATGTCCATACATCCCTATTTACGATACTTGCAGCATCCAGGGAGTTTGTTATAAGTGGCTTGTGGGGCTTTTATATTGCCACTATCGTGACCTGAAGCAGATACCGCTTTCTGCACTTTCTTCGCATCAGTCTTGGTGTTATCATACACAAGCGTGAGCTTTTGTGCTTTCAAATTCCATGTAGCCGACAACACTCCGGGAACAGCTTTTGCGGCTTTCTCTATGCGTGGCTTACACATTTCGTTACATTTCCCGTTTACTGGGATTTCTGTTTTCACTGTTTTGGCCTGCATGGTTGCGCTCATGGCTGCAACAGCAAGCATTGTTAAAATCACTTTTTTCATTTTCTTGTTATATTAAATAAATAAAATAATATTACTGATCCATCATACTTTCTTTGCCAGCCAGCTGTGCACTGGCATCAACAGCAAAGGTTCCATTCGTCACAATCTCTTCGCCTTCAGCCAAACCATCCGTGATGACATAGCCATTGGATAGCGAAGGACCCAACGTTACACGTCGTAATCTGAAAGTAGGTTGCATTTCTCCCGTGTCTTTTACATAGACGATACTTCGTTTTCCTGTCCACATCACGGCACTCTTCGGCACGACAATCTCACCATGATATTGCTTCATGTTGGCCACAATGTTGCCCGTCAAGGTCATTTCGGGTTTAAACCATCCATTTGCATTATTCATTTCTACGCGCACACCGGCCGTTCTACTGGAAGAGTCAATCACGGGATCGACGAAACTTACGCTGCCCGTGAACACTTTTCCAGGCATCGCTTCGGCTGTAAAGTGAATCTTTTCACCAACATGAATAAATGGTAAGTCGCTTTCATATGCTTGGAACATAGCCCAAACCTTGCCGAGATTTGCAATCTTCAGTAACGCTTGTCCTTGTTTAACATAATCGCCTGGATTGATATACTTTTCAATCACAGTGCCCGAAGTATTAGCCTTCAGCGTGGTGTAGGGGGATGCTTTGCGTGTGTGCATCAGTTGATTGATTTGTGCTTGCGTGATATTCAGCAGTCTAAGCTTCTCAATAGCTGCGTCAATCAGCGGTTTCTTTTGGGGCGATGCAGGGAAGTTCATCGCTGCAATCAGTTCTTGTTCAATGGCGTATAGCGTCGGAGAATAGATCACAGCCAATGCTTGTCCACGACTAACACGGTCGCCCGGCACATTGATCAATAGTTTCTCGATGCGTCCTTCCACGTAAGATGACTGCGTTTGTTCTAAGCGCTGGTCGGGCAATATCTTCCCGAATAGGCGCACTTCTTTGTTTGTTGCTCCGCTGCCAACAACCTCTGTCTCGATATTTGCCAATGCAACGGCCTCATCACTCATCACAATAGCATTGGAATCGGTTGTTGTTGCGCTTTGCTTTTCATCGTTGACAGGGATAAGATCCATCCCACAAATGGGGCATTTCCCGGGGTGATCTTGTCTCACTTGTGGGTGCATGGAGCAGGTGTACATCGTTTTTCCTCCCGAATGTTGGTGTACATCTGTTGTGTGAGTGGTGCGGAAGAGGAGCCACCCTAATAGGAGTCCTATCGTCAGCGCAGCGGCAAACGATAGCTGGATATGTTTTTTTATGAAATCTTTCATCATCTTTTGCTTCTTTTGGTTATACATTCTTTTACTTCACATTGCGTGCAATGAGCTGGATAGCCTCTGCCGTGATGGTGTTATATTGCGCATTAGCTTCGGCTTTTAAGAGGTCGTAGTCGATGCTTTCGCGTGTCGTTTGAAGAATATCGGTGAGCGATGTCGCCCCCGTAGCATATTCTTTTTGCATCAGTTCGAGCGTTCTGTTGAGCAAATTCACCTCACTCTCATAAAGCTTCAATTTGCGTTTTATATCGTCAGCCCGCTGTTCAATGCTGAGATATGTGCTTTGAAGTGCATCCAACTGACTTTGATAATTGTAGGCTGCGCTACGTTCCATGAGTTGTGCACTATGGATAGCCGACGTAATCTTTTTGCGATAAATGGGGATTGTGACGCTCACCATGGGCATCACCATGTCTTTTCCGTTCATGTTGGGCATCATTGGCATGTCAACTTTCCCATTGAGCATATATTGAAGTCCCACACCTATCATGGGCATACCTTTTGCTCTGGTTTGCTCTTCCTGTGATTTAAACGCCTTTTGGATAGCCGAATACTGTGCGAGTTTGGGATTGTTTCGTTCAATCTCTATCCAATTAAAGGTGGGCATCTGCCGTAATGGGATGGAATCGGGTAGGGACAAAGCTGCATTTGGCTGCTGATGCAGCATGATGTTGAACTGCTGCTTTTGTAAAGTCAGTTGGGTTTCAAGACTTTCCGTTTGTTCTTTCAATCGCTCCTCTTCTGCATCAAGGCGTAATTGGTCGCTCATTTTCGTGTCACGCCCTGAAGTATAGTTCTTATAAAGATAGATAGCCACCTTCTTTATATCGTTTAAAAGCGCGCGTTTCTGTTTCACAGCTTTCACTTTCTCTTGCGTTGCGAGTATGGAATACCATTGTTTCTCAACGTTGAAAGCTGTTAATAAACTTTTTTCGCGAAACTTCTGGTAGGCCTCTTGCGCTTTATATTCCATTTGTTCGCGACCTGCTTTCAGTGTGCCAAACCATGGAAACATCTGCATAATGGTTATGGTTGCAAGCTGTTTTCCATTGACATGGTGTATCGCTTGTGGGAAAAGGCCGACACTTAGCTGTGGATCGCTCAAGATACCCGCACCTTGCGCATTGGCCATTTGCGCCTGATAGGCCTGATATTCACTCTTCAGACCGGGATTGTTGCGTATTGCTTCGGCAATATACACGGCCAAACTATCTTCTTTATGGTCTTTTCCTGTCGCATAAGCACTGCCATAGCTGGCGAATAGTCCTATGCATAGGAAATATAAAATCTTATTCTTCATTGTCATTTTCGTTTTCAATTTTTCTTCTTTTGTTCACGTTTCAAGGCCGATTCACGCCACCAGCATTGGAAAACCGGCACAACAAACATCGTCATGGTCTGTATTAACATGCCGCCAAAGGTAGGAATGCTCATCGGAACCATGATGTCTGAACCCTTTCCTGTGGATGAAAGCACGGGCAATAGTGCGATGAGTGTTGTCGCAGTGGTCATTGCTGCTGGGCGAACGCGCTTCATTCCGGCTTCAACAACAGCCTCGCGAATCTCTAAAGGACTATGGGGTTGTCGTTTTAAGAACACCTGATGGATGTAGGTTCCCATCAAAACACCATCGTCTGTAGCGACGCCAAAGAGTGCGATAAAGCCTACCCAAACGGCAACACTGAGGTTGATTTGCCCCATACCAAAGAGGGTTCGCATATTCACTCCCGCGATATTGAAGTTTAAAAACCAGTCTTGTCCGTAGAGCCAAATCAGGATAAAGCCGCCCGCAAAAGCTACAAAAACGCCCGAAAAGTGTATCATTGAGGCCGTGACGCTTTTAAATTGGAAGAAAAGGACCAAGAAAATCAGAATCAACGCAATAGGAATGACTACCTGAAGGCGTTCTGCAGCATGAATCTGTTGCTCGTAAGTGCCCGTAAATTTATACGTGACGCCCTTAGAAAGTTTAATCTTTCCATGAGCTACAAGCTCGTCAATGTGTTTTTGAGCCGCATGAACAACATCCACTTCTGCCTTATTTCCCACCTTATCAAACGTGACATAACCCACTAAAAACGTGTTTTCACTCTGAATCATCGTCGCGCCTTTGACGAAATGAAAGGTTGCCAATTCGCCCAAAGGAATTTGCGTTCCGTCGGCTGTTGGGACGAGTATTCCGTTTAATACATCGGGGTCGTCTCGCAATTCACGTGCATAACGCACACGGATAGGAAAACGTTCGCGCCCCTCAACGGTGCTTCCTTCTGCCATTCCACCGATAGCTGTCTCGATAACACTTTGCACAGTCCCAACTTGAATGCCATAACGTCCGAGTTTTTCTCTGTCGAGATGAATCTCAATATAAGGTGCTCCTTCAGCACGATCATAATATACAGAGGATGAGTTGATGTCGGGTATCGCTTTCAAAGCCTTCTCCATTTGCAAGCCTGCCTGCTCAATCGAAGCCAAATCGGGACCATATATCTTTAATCCCATAGGGGCTTTCATCCCCGTTGACAGCATCACTTGCCGGGTTGCAATGGGTTGTAGTTTCGGACTTCCCGTCAATCCCGGGAGATTAGCGGCCTTCACAATCTCTTTCCAAATGTCATCTTCGTTTTTAATCTCGTCTCTCCACAGACGTATATAGTCGCCATTCTTGTCGCGAATGCGTTTACCATCATCGTCCAATTCGTATTCGGGTTTGTAGTTGATGGTTATCTCATACATTTGAATGGGTGCCGGGTCGAGAGCACTTTCCACACGTCCCCATTTGCCAACAACCGATTCTACTTCGGGAATGGCTTTTATGCGCTGGTCCAAAATCTTGCAATTCTGTATGTTTTCTTCAACACCACTGTGGGGCATACTTGTGGGCATGAGCATGAAAGTGCCTTCGTCTAAGGTGGGCATAAACTCACTTCCCGTCTTTGTCCAAATCATTCCGCCGGCAATCAGGGTCAATATGGGGATAGACATAAACTTCCATCGGTGGTTTAAACACCAGCGAAGGATTTGCTCATACTTGAGCACCAGAAGCCAAAGGATAGATAGGATGGCCCCCACCGTAACGATAACGAACAGTAAATTGAGCAACATTCCATTCTGAGGACCTAAAGGAAGCCACATACTTGAAAGCTCATAGGTAGCTAAAAGCACCACAATGGCAATAATCAGCATGTTGGTGCTGACCGTCCAATGCATGATTTTGAAAGTGCGGGGCACACGTTTTTTGAAGACTTTCAATGCCCATCGTTTTGGAATTCTTAGTGAGAAAATCCAGTAAGCTAACGTCGGGAGGATTAAAATGCCTAAAAGCAGGGCCGATAATAGGGCAAAAGTCTTTGTAAAAGCTAACGGATGAAACATCTTTCCCTCTTGTGCCTGCATGGCAAATACAGGTAGAAAGCTGATAATCGTAGTGCCCATGCCCGTCATAACCGCTCCTGAAACCTCATGAACGGCATTCAAAATCAATGCTTCTAATTGCTTACCGCGGGCATGGGGAGCAGTGCTCAGATGACGAACCACATTTTCCATGAACACAACTCCTACGTCAACCATCACACCAATGGCTATAGCGATACCACTAAGTGCCACGATATTGGCCTCAATCCCTAAGAGTTTCATGACGATAAACGTGGTTAATACCGCCAAAGGCAGCATAGTTGCAATCACGAAAGAGGCGCGCAGGTTGAGCACCAGGATAAGAACAACAATGATACAGATGAGGATTTCGTGCATCAGTGAGCTCTCAAGTGTGCCAATCGTCTCTTTAATCAATCTGGTACGGTCGTAAAAAGGCACGACGGTAACGCGCGATGTAGAACCATCTTTCAACGTTTTTTCAGGCATGCCTCCTTGCATTTCGGCAATCTTTGCTTTCACATTGTTGATAACTTCCATGGGATTGCTGCCGTTACGTGCCACGACAACGCCGCCCACAGCCTCTTGCCCTTCCTTGTCAAGTCCGCCACGTCTGTCACCAGGGCCAAACGAAACCTTAGCCACATCCTTAACTCTCACGGCCACACCATGGCGATCTGTGATGGCAGCTTCTTCCAAATCTTTCAGCTTTTTGACGTAGCCGAGGCCACGAATCAAATATTCTGCGCGGTTCACTTCCATTGTTCCCGCGCCTACATCGATATTCGAATTCTTCACAGCCAACATGACTTGTACGAGATTCAGGCCGTAAGCACGCATGGCTTCGGGATTAAGATCAACCTGATATTCTTTCACATAGCCACCTACTGAGGCTACTTCGCTGACCCCTTCGGCCGAACTTAATTGGTATCTTACATAGTAGTCTTGAATGGTTCTCAATTCCTGAGGATCCCAACCGCCGGCAGGTTTCCCCGTTTTGGGGTTTCGTCCTTCGAGCGTATACCAATAAATTTGGCCTAATGCCGTGGCATCTGGCCCGAGTGTTGGTTTCACTCCTTCGGGCAATAAACCGGCAGGAAGCGAGTTAAGTTTTTCCAAAATGCGTGACCGGCTCCAATAAAAGTCGACATCATCATTAAAGATAATATAGATAAACGACATGCCGAACATCGACGATGACCGAATGGTCTTGACGCCGGGAATTCCTAACAATGCCGTTGTTAGGGGGTATGTGACTTGCTCTTGAATGTCTTTAGGCGAGCGTCCCATCCAATCTGTTGCGATAATCTGTTGGTTATCACCGATGTCAGGGATAGCATCTACAGCCACAGGATTGCGTGGAATGAGACCGCTATGCCAGTTAAAGGGGACGGTAGACAGCCCACCTATTATAATCAATATCAACACAAGTGCCGTGATTAAACGGTTGTGAAGAAAGTATCCAATAATTTTGTGCATTGAATGTACTTGTTATTTAACGACCTCACCCGTGCTAAAGCCTCATCAAAAGAAAAGCATCGCCCAATCGTATCTGCACGATCTGTCTCTTTTCTTGCGAAAATCAAACTTTCGGTTCGGTCAAATTATACCATAGATAAATGTTGAAACGAAATCCGTTTCATCGTAGGAGGAGCCCGAAGTCCGCTATACGGAAGGTAAAGGCAGCCCAAGTAGGAGTTAACATACGCATAAGCGTTGCCGTTGCTGCCCTCCTCTGCAGGTATAAAATTAAATAATAAGTAATCAAAGTTGATGGTTACGCCATGAAACCAATCGTTGGCCAGGAGCAAAGGATGCACCTGTGGCGTGCTGCTTTGCATGAATTGCTGGTGCAGCTGGTAATGATGCGCAACATGCTTACACATTGGACAGCCTGTGTTCTCATTGCAAGAATCAGCCATTTTCTGTCCGGCTTCGGTCTTAAAATGAATGCCATTCACGGTCATGCCTACCAATTCACTATCGCAATAGTGAATATTCACGTTTACTCCCGACACACTTACCAGGAAAAACAGCAGCATTATGATGGATAGCATGCGCTTCATTGGCCTGCAAAATTAGGCATTTTGCACGGTAAAAGCAGTACCATATTCTTTTTTTTGTTTCTTTTAACGGAAGCGAATAGCGCTTAGAGGAGGAGTATGATTATGATTATGAGAAACAGACTATGCCAGCTCGGGGTAAAAGAACCCACCCAATAGTTCTACAGCGTCGGGCGACAGCTCCTTTTTACATTCTTTATCATCCGAACCCTCGGAAAACAGTTTAAGCTTTTTTTTTCTTCCATCCGAGGCCTCGGATAGTATTTCCTGTTAATTAATTTCACATCCGAGACCTCGGATAGTATTTTCCGTTAATTAATTTCACATCTGAAGCCTCGGATAACTGTTCTTTGTCCATTTAGCTTCCATCCGAGCCGTCGGACGAGCTTTCTTTTTTGTTTTCCATTAATCCGATACTTCAGAGACGCAGTTTTTCCTGTTTTTTCTCCATGGGGCTGATATCGAACTCACATAGGGTAGAGCGCAGCACGAACTTCCTCATCATGTAAAAGCGCAAGTTATGCCGTCGGCCAAGACCATGTGGAAGCTACTCATGCCCTGCATGCGAGAGCATCGCAAGACAACGGAAGCGAATTTGTCGAGCGATTGCACGCAGGTTACATAGGATAGCTTCAGGCTAAAATCAACAGAAGACCAAGGGGAAAGTTGAACTTCGCAATATCGAGGCTGGAGTTTTGCAAGTATTATTCAGAATGTTGCACCTGATGGGGGGAGTTTTGTCTGCCTTTATTTACAGTCGAATTGCTTAAATTCTCCAAAAAAACATCTATAATTCAGCTATTTTGCTTATCTTTGCGGCCATTAAAAAGTTGCATGATAATAATAGATATTTATGGCTAAGAAATTTGCCGAACATGACGGTCTTAATCTGGTCAAGACAAATCAAGAGGTGTTGGCCGAGTGGGAGAAGAACGATATTTTCCACAAGTCAATCGATGAGCGCGAAGGTTGTCCACAGTTTATTTTCTTCGAGGGACCTCCTTCGGCTAATGGTCATCCGGGTATTCATCATGTGCTGGCCCGCGCTATCAAGGATACATTCAACCGTTATAAGACAATGAAAGGCTATCAGGTTCACCGTAAGGCGGGCTGGGATACCCATGGACTTCCTGTTGAGTTGGGCGTAGAGAAAGAACTCGGTATTACGAAGAAAGATATTGACAATAAGGCTTCACAGAAGTATATTTCGACAGAAGACTATAATAAGAAATGTCGTGAAAACGTGATGATGTTCACTGCTGAATGGCGTGAACTTACAGAGAAAATGGGATATTTCGTTGACCTCGATCATCCTTATATCACCTATGACAATAAATATATCGAGACCCTTTGGTGGCTTTTGAAACAACTCTACAACAAGGGTCTGCTCTATAAAGGTTATACCATTCAGCCTTATTCTCCAGCTGCCGGTACGGGGTTGTCGAGCCATGAGCTGAATCAGCCAGGATGTTATCGTGATGTGAAAGACACTACGGTTACGGCTCAGTTCCTCATCAAAGACCCCAAGGCCGAATGGACAAAGCATGGTAAGCCTTATTTCATTGCGTGGACCACTACGCCTTGGACACTTCCTTCAAACGTGGCACTCTGTGTTGGCCCAAAGATTGACTATGTGGCTGTGGAGACTTATAATCTCTACGATGGTCAGCCTGTTACCTTAATCATGGCAGAGAGTCGTGTCAGTGCCTATCTCAACCCAGAGCAGGAAGTGAAGGAGGGCGAACTTGGCGCTTTTGACAAGGAGAATAAAAAATGTCCCTGGCGTATTGTAGACCGCGTGAAAGGCTCTGCCTTAGAAGGACTTCATTATGGCCAGCTCATGCCTTGGGTAAAGCCTTGTGAGAAGGTGGATGACTTTTCACCAGCGTTTGTGAAAGCCTATGCCGAGGTACATACTGATAAAGTGTTTACAAGCGAAGGCGGTCGTGACACGTT
Source organism: Segatella maculosa DSM 19339 = JCM 15638 (assembly GCF_000382385.1). Classification (GTDB taxonomy): domain Bacteria; phylum Bacteroidota; class Bacteroidia; order Bacteroidales; family Bacteroidaceae; genus Prevotella; species Prevotella maculosa. The sequence continues at coordinate 44,702 of NZ_KB908337.1, forward strand.
TGTTGAAATGGACAGCGAGGCATTCCGTGTTATCTTGGGTGACTATGTGACCACTGAAGACGGTACAGGTATCGTGCACATTGCGCCCACCTTTGGTGCTGATGACGCTAAAGTGGCTAAAGACGCAAATATTCCAGCCCTTTATTTGATTAACCAGCAGGGTGAGACTCGCCCAATGGTTGATTTACAGGGCAAATATTATGGTTTGGAAGACCTCGACAAGAACTTCATAAAGGCTTGCGTAGACAAGGAAGCCTATGGGCATCATGCCGGTGACTATGTGAAGAATTCATACGACCCGAAATATAATCCTGACGGAGTTTGGGACAAGAAAGCCAGTGAAAAGGATGAAGACCTGAACATCGTGCTCTGTATGGAGATGAAGCAGGAGGGCACAGCTTTCAAGATTGAAAAGCATGTGCACAACTATCCGCATTGCTGGCGTACAGATAAGCCTGTGCTTTATTATCCGCTTGATAGCTGGTTTATTAAGGACACGGCAAAGAAAGAGCGTATGGTGGAACTCAACAACACTATTCGTTGGCAACCAGAAAGTACGGGTACGGGGCGTTTCGGCAATTGGTTGGAGAACCTGAACGACTGGAACCTCTCGCGTTCACGCTTCTGGGGAACACCTCTTCCTATTTGGCGGGATGATAAGCGTAATGAAAAGTGTATCGGAAGCCTGGAAGAACTCTATGCAGAAGTAGAGAAGAGTGTGGCCGCCGGTGTAATGAAGAACAATCCGCTGAAGGACAAAGGCTTTGTTCCTGGAGACTATTCAAAAGAAAATTATGATAAAGTCGACCTGCACCGTCCATACGTAGATGATATCGTTCTGGTCAACGAGGCAGGCGAACCTATGAAGCGCGAGAGCGATTTGATTGACGTTTGGTTTGACTCGGGCTCCATGCCTTATGCTCAACAGCACTATCCGTTTGAGGGTGAGATTGCCTCCGAAGGACTGAAAGCTACAGGCAAGAGCGAAGACGAATATCGTCGAGAGCTTGTCACTTCTATCTATAAGGGCATCCCTGTGCCTCCGGCTTACTATCCTGCCGACTTCATTAATGAGGGAGTAGACCAGACGCGCGGTTGGTTCTTCACCCTGCATGCCATTTCCACAATGGTGTTTGATCATGTGGCTTTCAAGAATGTCATTTCTACAGGTCTTGTGCTCGATGCCAAGGGCAACAAGATGAGCAAGCATGTGGGCAATGTGACCAATCCGTTTGAAATGATTGACAAGTATGGGGCCGACCCTGTACGCTTCTATATGATGACAAACTCCGAGCCTTGGGACAACTTGAAGTTCGACCCGAACGGAGTAGACGAGACACGCCGTAAGTTGTTCGGAACATTATATAATACGTATAGTTTCTTTGCACTCTATGCCAATGTCGACGGCTTCAATGCAGAGGCAGAGCAGGTGGCACTTGAAAAGCGTCCGGAGATTGACCGTTGGATAATTTCCAAAGCCAACTCTCTGATAAAGGGTGTTGAGCGCGAATTGGAAAACTTTGACCCCACACGTGCCGGTCGATTGATAGATGCCTTTGTCAATGATGACTTGAGCAACTGGTATGTGCGTTTGAACCGTAAACGTTTCTGGGGCACAGAGATGAGCGAAGACAAGCTTTCGGCCTATCAGACGCTCTACACCTGTCTGATGACAGTGGCGAAACTCCTGGCTCCGTTTGCCCCGTTCTATGCCGATGAACTCTATCATGACTTGGGAGGCAAACTGGAAAGCGTGCATCTCGACCATTTCCCAGTGGCCAACGAGCAGGCTATTGATGCCGACCTCGAAATCCGAATGGGTATGGCACAGAAGATAACTTCAATGACCCTTGCCTTGCGTCGTAAGGTAAACATCAAGGTGCGTCAGCCATTGGCTCAGATTATGATTCCTGCCATTGATGTTGAACAGAAACAGCACATTGAAGCCGTGGCCGACCTCATCAAGAACGAAGTCAACGTGAAGGAACTTCTGTTTGTCGAGGGGCAGGGCATGCTGGTGAAGAAGATTAAGTGTAATTTCCGAGTTATGGGCAAGAAGTTTGGCAAACTGATGAAGTCGGTGGCAGCCCACATGGATGCGCTCACCCAAGACGAAATTGCCTTACTCGAAACTTCGGGAAGCATCAGCTTTGAGGTTGAAGGCCAGGCCGTGACTGTCGAGGCATGTGATGTCGACATCATCAGCGAGGATATTCCAGGCTGGTTGGTGAGCAATGAGGGCAATCTGACCGTGGCACTCGAGGTAGAGTTGACCGAAGAGTTGAAACGTGAGGGCATGGCACGCGAACTGATTAACCGTATTCAGAATCTGCGTAAGGAAACGGGACTTGAGATTACCGACCGCATCCTTGTTACCGTGGCTCCGAATGTACAGACCGATGCCGCTATTGAATCGTTCGGCGAGATGATTAAGAGTCAGGTGCTTGCCAACGACATCAAGATAGCCGACAATCAGGGGGCAGAGGTTGAATTTGATGACTTCAAACTCAATATCCTTGTAGAGAAAGATTAAAAAGAGACTACCGTGTGGCAGTTGGAACATCCCTCTGCCACCGGCTCTTTCCTTTTATATATAAATTCAAAAATTTAATATCCTATGAACAAGAAAGCACGTTATTCAGATGAGGAATTGGAAGAGTTCCGTTCTATCATCAATGACAAATTGAAAGTAGCTCGTACGGAATACACAGCGCTGATGGATCAGTTGATGAATAAAGACGGCAATGGGGTTGACGACACTTCACCAACCTATAACAAGGTGCTTGATGAAGGGAATGCCAACCAGAGCAAGGAAGAAATGATTCAGATGTCACAGCGCCAGCAGAAATTCATCAGAGCTTTAGAGGGCGCATTGCTCAGAATTGAGAACAAAACCTATGGGATTGACCGCATGACAGGCGAATTGATTCCAAAGGAACGCCTCCGCATCGTGCCTCATGCCACATTGAGCGTGGCATCGAAGAACGCAAGAAAGAAATGAAAAAAAACAAAATTCTATCCGATGGTGTCCTGGCCTTTATCCTGATAGCTGCCATTCTTCTTATAGATCAGTTCATCAAGATTGAGGTCAAGACACATTTTTGTCTTGGTGAGTCTATCCATATCACCGATTGGTTCTATATCAGTTTTGTTGAAAACAATGGCATGGCCTACGGCATGACCTTTTTCAACAAACTGGTGCTCAGCCTTTTCCGCCTCGTGGCAATCACGGCAATAGGCTGGTATCTTCGGCAGGTGCTCAGGCAGAAGCACACGACGGGATATATTGTCGTACTGTCGATGATTCTTGCCGGTGCGGTGGGAAACATTCTCGACTCCATGTTCTATGGACTCATCTTCGAGGCCTCTACTCCGTTCAGTGTGGCTGGCTTCGTGCCCTTTGGAACAGGCTATGCCCCTTTCCTGCAAGGCAAGGTGGTCGACATGTTCTATTTCCCGATGATTGTAACCACTTATCCGTCATGGGTTCCGTTCAAGGGAGGAGATGAATTTATCTTCTTCTCGCCAGTGTTCAACTTTGCCGATGCCTGCATTTCAGTAGGTATTGTTGCACTTTTCCTGTTCTATCGAAATGAGGTTGAACACCTTTCAGAAACGGTGAAGGGAGCGTTTAGAAAGAAATAAAAAGATGCTGATGAAGCAAGCAATATTGAAAACCGTGATGTGTGTGGGCTTCCTGATGCTTATTGCAGGTTGTAAGCCCACTGTGCCTTCCCACTATATCCAGCCTGGAGAGCTGGAAGATATTCTTTATGATTATCATCTGGCTGACGCCATGGCTTCGGCCTTGGGCAACGACTCTGTCAATATGGTGAAATATCATACGGCTGTGCTTCAGAAACATGGTTACACTGAGGCTGACTTTGATTCTTCATTGGTGTATTATCTGCGCCACACCGAGCAGCTGAAAACAATCTATGAAAACCTTGCCAAGCGTTTCAGAGATGAATCCGTGGCACTTGGTGGTTCGGCAGGAGATGCTTTTGCCAACGTAGGTCTTACAGGAGACACGGCCAATGTGTGGCGTGAGGAAACCTCATTGGTGCTCGCTCCGCAGAAGCCTTTCAATCAGCATAGCTTCTCGTTGAAAGCCGACTCTGCTTTCCATAAGGGTGATGTCTTGATGCTTGATTTCAACAGTGATTTCATCTATCAGGACGGTATGCGCGATGGTGTTGTGATGCTTTCCGTGAGGTTCAGCAATGACAGCATAGCTTCACAGACGGTTCATCTTTCGACTGGAGGTCATAGCAGTATTAGGGTGTGCGACGACAAACGGTTAGGCATCAAGGAAGTCAGAGGATTTTTCATGCTGAGCCGAAGTCAGAGTCCTGGAGAGAACACCACGACACTCAAGCTGATGATAGTCAGCGGAATCAGACTCTTCCGCATGCATGCCAGTCAAGAGAAGCCCGTAGTGAAAGCCCAGGCCGACAGCCTCTCGCGCGATTCTTCCCGTCAGAGGCAACCCCTTACGCCTCCCTCTGCCCCCCTGATGCCCGAGGGCGAATTGAGTAGACCCATATCCCGATAAGCCATGAAAGAAAGTGCAGTCCGCCGATTGGCTTTTCATGAAGTCGTCTTCGACGATGGTCGCATTCTGCATCATGCCGTTGTCGAAGTCTGTGGCAATGAGGTGTTGAACAGTTATACGTTCAGCGGTGAGCCTGCCATGACCGAATGGATAGGTGGAAAAGCTTTTGTTGAGAAAGGCAAAATCAGAATGCTTAATGTTTAATGTTGAATGTTTAATGTTGAATGAGGAATGGAATTAATGGATAATTTATAATTCATAATTCATAATTATACATTAAAATACAATTCCACATTTCACATTCCACACTCCACATTTAATATGTAATTTTTTTGAATGTTAACCATTAATATATCAGTATGAACATCAATAAAACTCTTTTTCTGCTTTTGGGCCTCATGCTTTATGCAGTCTCTTCACAGGCTTGCACGAATTTCATTGTAGGCAAGAAAGCCAGTGTCAACGGAAGCGTCATCTGCACTTACAATGCCGACAACTATGGTTCGTTTCTCGGGTTGACCCATTATCCGGCAGCCACGCATGAGAAAGGTGAAATGCGTGCCGTCAATGATTGGGAAACAAGCGTGTATCATGGTTTCATCCCCGAGGCTCCCGTGACCTATAATGTCATTGGCAACATCAACGAATATCAAGTTACCATTGGCGAAACCACCTATGGCGGGCGTGCCGAAATGGTCGACTCCACAGGCATTCTCGACTATGGAAGTCTCATTTACATTGCCCTGCAACGCTCACGCACAGCCCGCGAAGCCATTCGCGTGATGACAACCTTGGTAGAGGCTTATGGCTACAACAGCGAGGGCGAAACTTTCACCATCTGCGACCCTGATGAAGCATGGATTATGGAGATGATGGGCTGTGGCGCGGGAAGCAAGAAAGTCGTGTGGGTGGCCCAGCGCATCCCTGATGACGCTATCTGTGCACATGCCAACCAAAGCCGTATCGGACACTTCAACATGAAAGACAAGAAGAATGTGCTCTATAGCAAGAACGTCTTTTCCTTTGCCCGAAGCAAAGGGTGGTTCAAGGGGCGTGATGATGAATTCAACTGGAAGATGACCTATGCGCGTCCAGACTTCGGAGGACGTCGTTTCTGTGATGCCCGCGTGTGGGCATTCTTCAATCGCTTTGCCGATGGCTTCTCCCGCTATTTGCCTTGGGCCGAGGGACTTGATCCCAACGCTGAAGACATGCCCCTCTGGATAGTGCCCAAGCATAAACTCAGTGTGCAAGACGTGCAGACTGCCATGCGCGACCATTATGAAGGCACACCCCTCGCCACCGACACCCTCGACATCGGAGGCGGCATCTGGCAAATGCCCTACCGTCCTTCCCCCTTGGTGTATAAAGTCGACGGAAAAGCTTATTTCAACGAGCGCCCCGTGAGCACCCAGCAAACCACTTTCTCCTATGTCAGCGAAATGCGTTCATGGCTTCCCCGTGAGATTGGCGGCGTGTTGTGGTTTGGCAATGACGACGGAAACATGATAGCCTACACCCCTGTCTATTGTGGCAACACCGAGCGTCCCGAATGCTATAACACGCCTGGGGCTGATGCCCTTACCTTCTCGATGAAGAATGCCTTCTGGGTGTGCAATTGGGTCAGCAACATGGTCTATCCGCGTTATAGCCAGATGTTCCCAAGTCTGAAAGCCGTGCGCGACAGTCTCGAGCAGAGCTATTTTGCCCAGCAGGCAGAAATAGAGAAAGAAGCCTGCCGGCGCTATGCCACCGACAAGGCGGCAGCCCTGCGCCAGCTCAACGACTATAGCAACCTGCAGGCACAGCGCATGCTTGCGCGTTGGACGCAGCTGGCTTTCCACCTCATCGTGAAATACAACGATATGGTTGTCAGACCCACCGATGAAAACGGTAACTTCCTGCGCACCAAGCGTGGAACTCCTGCCCCTGTCTGTCGTTCAGGATATCCCGAACCCTATGCAAGGAAGATGGAGAAGAAGGCGATCCCCTAACACCCATCCCAAAAGCCTCTCCCCAACCCCCTCCAAAGGAGGGGGAGAATGAAGCCTCTCCCCCTAACCCCTCTCCCAAGGAGAGGGGAGTAAAATGCAAATAGACCTTGCGAACACTTTAGTTCACAAGGTCTATTTTGTTTTATCATGCATTATTCTTCATTGCTCGCAAGCTCGGTCTCCCCTCCTTCGGAGGGGCTGGGGGAGGCTTCCCTTAAAACGGGGAGGGCAACACAGACAAGCAAGTTAATCATAAAATGGATTTTGATTTTGAGTTTGATTAAATGCTGGTAAGTCGTGCGCCCTCCCCTTGAAACCTCCCCCAACCCCTCCGAAGGAGGGGAGCACAAACAGTGTGCAAATTAATTCCTCGCAAGCTCGCAGCTCCCCCTCCTTCGGAGGGGGTTGGGGGGAGGCTCTCCTCCCCTCCCTTCGGGAGGGGCCGGGGGTGGGTGTTAGGGCTTTAATTCCCGTGCTGCCCAATTCCCCCTTCCTCCTTCTTCTTTTCTTTCTTCCGCTTCGGGTTATCCACCTCCACCTGCAACTGCTTCAGTGCGCGGCGGATTGTGTCTTTCCATGTCAGCACCAGCTTGGCGGGCTTCAGGGCAGAGGTTGCCGTCACGTCGATTTCCTTCTCGATTTGTTTCGAGGGCACCACCACGCGTAGCGAGAAGATGTCGCCGAGGTCGAGCCCCACGCCCAGCCGTGCACACTCCATGATCAGGTTGCGCAGCGTGATGAGCACGTTGCGGGCATCGCCCTCGCTGAGCGACGTTTCGCGCACGATGCGTTCGAGCACCATCTCCGGCGTCAGCTTTTGTTGACCCTTGGGCACAGCGATATACACC
>NZ_KB908338.1 GCF_000382385.1 Segatella maculosa DSM 19339 = JCM 15638
CGTCACTCAGACCATACCAGGTACGGAGTAATTCAATCTTGAATAAAACAAGACTGTCATAGCTGGGCCGGCCTGTAGACTTATAGCCTTTCGTATAAGCCACTTCTATTATAGCACGAATAGGTGCCCAATCAATGACTGTGTTTATTTGTGAAAAGAATGTCTGCTTGACCTTTCTCTGTCCAAGGAACAGGTCAGCAAAACTTGGAGAGGATAACTTCTGTTTCATACGATAAAGGTACAAAAATATTTAAGAAAGGCAAATTATATGAGGAGTTTTGCAGAGGTCTCACACCGTGAATTGCTGGGCGCGATACAACTCGTCGCGGACAGTGTCAAGCTGCCGTATCTCTGTGATATTTTTTATTTTCGTTGTCATCTTCCATGGAAGACGAATGTTTTCTGTTTCTTTTTTAATGCCTTCCATGGAAGAAAAGAGTTATTTCTTGCTTTTATTGTCATCTTCCATGGAAGAAAAGAGGTGATTGTTAAAAAATCCTTTGTCTTCCATGGAAGACGACCATTCTTTTTACATTTTTTTGTTTCTCCCGTGGAAGAAAATATTTTCCGTTAAAAAATCCTTCGTCTTCCATGGAAGACGAGCGTCTTTTTTACATTTTTTTATTTCTTCCATGGAAGACAGGCGTTTTTTCTCGGTTCAACCCCTTTCCGCCGTGGCGGAAGCCCCGCGCCCTTTTGGTTTCCTTATTTCGGTGGAGCGCAGGAGCAGTGATTATTTCTTCTTCTTCTTCTCCGTCATCGGGCCGCTTGTAACTGAGGGTGAGGGAATGATCCTTGCCGTCTTTTCCTATCACGAGTCCATTTTCTAACTTGATGTTGATAGTTTTGCTGAGGTCTCAAAGCTTGAATTAACATCGACGACCTTCGAAAATGTCACATAAAAACAGATATTACATGCTCAATATGAGCAAACGTCCCGACAAATGACGGGGAAGCATCGACGATAAATGTCAGCGTTTTAGGGCCAAGGTTATTTTCTTTGGAATGCCGCAAAACAGCACGGCAAGGTTTTCTTTGCGCGACAAAGCAAAGAATCTAAGATAATGTTTCAGTTTCAAACTTATTGTCTCTACATAGTAAGCAAGGCCCGATCGAACCCTGTTCTTACGACCATACATGCCGAAGTTCCCACGTTTAAAAACCACTTTCATGATGCTCGCCGTATAAGAACGCGCCCTCCTGGTGAGTTTGAAAGGATATTCGGCGGCAGGCAGGCCTAAAACGTCGACACAAATCGCCCCGAATGCATTGAAACCATTAAAATAATCCAGTTTTTTGAGCCAATCGACCAAGCGTGCTTTCTCTTCGGGGTGGGCAAACGCTTCGCAATATCGGTGCAACAGCACGGCCATGTCGCAAATCTGCCGCAGTCCGATGCCGAGTTCCATGAAATGATGATAGAGATGAAGAAAAGTGAAAATCAGATTCTCGACGGGAGGCAACGTCGGTACAGCGGTATGCCCAACCGTAATCGTGTAGGGCGCGCTCTTTCTTATCATTTCGTCAAAATGATGTTGCACCGATGAAGATGCAAATTTAAGCAGGCGGAAATGTAATTCAAAGGGAATACCTTTGTATTCGAATGCCACATGTTGCTCATTATCGCCCTCCTCGCCCTCATGAAAAGTGACGTTCCATGCCTGTCGGATTACTGTTCGGGCCCTGTCGAAATGCTCACTGTCGCAATAAAAATCGATATCACCCGGTTGTCTCGAAAGCGGTTGAGGGTAGAATTGGGCCAGTAATTGACCTTTCACAACGAGGAATTTAATGGAGTTAGCCTGCAACAGCACGCAAAGTTCCTCCAAAGCGCGATTTACCTTGAGATTACTGTTCCGGATTTCCTGCTGCGAGACAAAGGTCTGTATTGCGTCTGGTTTGGGAAGACGAACCTGATAATCTTCGTCCGTCAATGCTTGCGCCAATAGTCCAACGACAGTTTGCCGCTTAGCTTGCATCATCACCCCATGAAAATCCGTTGCAGACATCACCCCAGCCTCCGGGGGATTTCCCCAAAGGGAGGCACGAAGTATTTTCAAAAGGATTTGTTCGTTTGTCATGGCATCGGCCAAATAGTAATACTTATTCCCGATGACCGTCGGCAGCGGGAACATCTAATGAAGAGAATACGGAGTTCTTCGATATGAATTCGGGAACAATCTCCTTCATCTGCCTAACAATCTCCATTTCATCATAGGTTTTGCTCTCTTCAATCAACGCGTCTATAGCCTGACTGACTTTGGCAAAATCATATTCTTTGACCTTTGCAATCCTTATCTTTTCATGGAAACTGGGTAAAGTGTTCTCCGTGTTGCTCAGCACTTCTTCGTAAAGTTTCTCACCCGGGCGCAAACCGGTATAAACAATCTTCACATCCTTCGCACCACTCAGCTGTATCATGCGATGCGCCAAATCCGCAATCTTTACGGGCTCTCCCATGTCGAACACAAATATTTCACCGCCTTTCCCATGCGTTCCAGCCTCAAGAACCAATTTACACGCCTCAGGAATCAGCATGAAGAAGCGGATTATCTTCGGATCGGTCACCGTAACGGGTCCACCAGCCTTTATTTGTTTCTCAAATAACGGTATCACAGAACCCGTCGAACCCAATACGTTGCCGAAGCGAGTCGTGACAAACTGCGTAGGAACCTCTCCCTTACTGCCGTTTGCCTCATATTCCTTCACAAGCTTTGCATTCAAAGCCTGCGTATAGATTTCACAAATGCGCTTGGAACATCCCATCACATTCGTCGGATTGACGGCTTTGTCCGTGCTAATCATCACAAACTTCTTTACACCGTACTTCACACTCAAGTCTGCAACGACCTTTGTGCCGTAAATGTTGTTCTGAATGCTTTCACTCGGATTCTCTTCCATCATCGGAACATGTTTATAAGCTGCCGCATGAAAAACATAATCAGGTTGGAATTCACTGAAAAGTCGTTCCATTCGTGCCTGATTGGAAATACTCATCAAAACGACATTGCATCTCACGTTTGGGAACTTATTTTGCATTAACAGCTTCATATCATGTTGTGGGGTCTCCGCTTGGTCGATGAGCATCATTGCCTCGGGGGCAAACGTCGCTATCTGTCGTACCATCTCACTGCCAATGCTGCCTGCAGAACCTGTAATCAGAATTTTCTTGCCTTTGAGCATGGCTCCCACAGACTCCAAATCTACGTTGATTTCATTACGCGGCAACAGGTCGTTGATGCTGACAGACTTCAGATCGTTGACGTTCATTCCTTTTTTCCACTCCTTAGTTTCGGGCAACATCATGATTTTCACCCCGGAATCAATCAGCAAATCCTGTAAAAAGGAATCCTTTCTGAAGCGTTGGTTCTGCAACGGAGAGACCAATACCGTCGAAATACCTTCCTTTACAATCACATCACGCAAACTCTCATCGCCTCTATAGACACGTTCTCCCATAAGCAAATGAGACTTATAGGCCTTATCATGGCTTATGAAACCTTTCAACAAGAAGCGTGAAGGCTTCTCGCTACGAATATTCTTGGCCAAAGCCACACCTCCGTCTCTGATACCATATATTAAGGTCTTTGCCGCACCCTCATTGGCAAACGAAGCATCATAAACCGACTTGATGACTATTCGTGCTGCCCACATGACTAATGTAGCCAGCAGATACATACCAACAAGTTGACGCCCCCTGAACGGTACGAACACGCCAAAGCTATAGACAGCATAGTGCAACACCTCGGCTATGAGCAGCGAGAATGCCATGGCATAGCCCACACGGCGCAAATCTATGAAACTAGAATAGCGAATAATACCTGAATAAGTGTGGAAAATTTTGAAACCGATAAGATTGAAACAGATATAGAACAATATTGTCTTGCTCAATATCAAGATGTTACCGGTTGTGACGGCACTACGATAGAAAAGCCAATAGACGAGGATTCCTGACAGATAACAAATCAGGATGTCCATAAATAATATGGCCCAATAAGGCAACGACTTCTTATTAAAATACCAATTACCCAACTTTTGAAAAAACGTCATACGAATTCTTTGTTTAGCTTATTAATAAACAGCTTCCTTTATCGTGCAGATTACTTTGGCAACATCGTCGTCTGTGACCATTGGTCCGCTTGGCAGACAAAGCCCACAATGGAACAATTCCTCGCTCACACCATTGACATAGGCCGATGCATCGTGATAGACGGGTTGCTTATGCATTGGTTTCCACAATGGTCTACTCTCTATGCCTGCCTTATCCAAATAGATGCGCATGGCTTCCACATTATTGTTCGGTTCGCAATCCGTATGAACGGTCGAAGCCTGATGCACTACGCCCGCAGCACCACCTACGGCACCCTTCACAACTGCCTTATATGCATCTTCCTGCCCTTTCACTTTCAAATCAGATGCAAGCGTTATCGTGTTTAACCAGAAGTTACTTTCCGTGCGAGAATCGGGATTATCATGAAACTCGATGCCGTCAAAATCCTTAAAAGCTTCGCGATAAAGCTGGGCAATGTGTCGGTGATGGCTGATGTGAGCGTCAAGCACTGTCATCTGTCCGCGGCCAATTCCTGCACAAATATTACTCATGCGGTAGTTATAACCTACTTCTGTGTGCTGGTAATACGGATAGGATTCGCGTGCTTGCGTTGCAAAATACATCACGCGATTGTAGCTTTCTCCGTCAGGACATATCAATGCACCGCCGCCAGAAGTCGTAATCATCTTATTACCATTGAAACTCAGCACACCATAACGGCCAAATGTACCGACAACCCTACCGTCATAGCGCGAACCAAAGCCCTCGGCAGCATCTTCAATGACAGGGATGTCATAACGATTGGCTATGGCCATGATCTCATCTATCCTTGCCGGCATGCCATAAAGGTAGACGGGAATGATTGCTTTGGGCTTATGTCCGGTCTTTGCAATCCTGTCCTTGATGGCTTCTTCCAGCAATTCAGGAGACATATTCCACGTGTCGCGTTCTGAATCAACAAACACGGGCTTTGCTCCCAAATAAGTGACTGGATGAGAAGAGGCACAAAACGTAAACGACTGCACGATTACCTCGTCACCGGCCTTGACACCGCAAGCCACCAAAGCTAAATGTACGGCAGCTGTTCCTGAAGACAAGGCGACAACATGCTTTTGCTGACCCACAAACGCTTCCAAATCTTTCTCAAAACCCGTTACATTTGGTCCAAGAGGAACAACCCAATTCGTATCAAAAGCCTCTTGAACATACTTCATTTCCGCCCCACTCATGTGGGCCAAGCACAATAAAATCCGTTTTTCTGCCATGTTTTTTTATATCTTTATCAAAACAAATACACCATAATCTGTAAGTCATCACACTGCGAATTTAGGACACCTCGGTTTGAAGACCGACAAAGATGAAACTTCAAAAGGAGGAACCGGCAAAGGCGAAACACCCCTCACGCCATCAAAAATCAAGCGCAACGCCACTAACCAAAGTCGCATTAATTCTGCACCAACCATTTCCGCAATAGAATCATATTGGGAAATCGCAGCCATTTTTTCAAATATCCTAAACACCATGAGAACAAAAACTCACATATAATTATACAAAGGTAGACTATTTTAATGAGAAATACAAATTTATGAATATTTTTCTTAAAACAAAATATAACAAGCTGAAAATCAAACGCATGTGTCCAGCAATGTAATCTCAGCCATTTTACAAGCTCATCTCTGCCATTTCGTGCGGTAATATGGCCCATTTTGCATGCCAATATGGCTGATATTAGGTCGCAATCTGGCTGATATCACCGAACGTTCTCTATTGATAAGCGAAACAGCCTTGAGAACCTATCCATTTAAAAACGGAAGACGGGCTAAAAGAATGGCCCAGACATATCGGCGACTAATGACCAACCACCTCCTTATCTGCCGGCATTGACCTGAGAAACGAACGTCTTGAGCAGGACGATATCTTTCACTGCCGGAGCCACTTCGAACCGTTTATTGACGTTAATACCGACACATTTCAAATGATTGAACATGCGCAGGCCGTCCACATCATCGGGACCGATATCTCCGCTCAACAAGAAAGGGGTCTCGCCATGATAAGCCTGCAAAAGAGCCCCGTCAAATTGAGTCTCTTTATCTTTAGTTTTCTCGCGTCGCATATCAAACAACAATAAGTCAGCATGCCCTTCATAGGCCTTACATTGCCCAAAATCACTGACAGAAGAGACCTTAATGCACTTGATTATCTTAATTCCCGCACGGATATCGGGGTCAACCGTCCGCCGAAGATTGTCTATCATCAGCGGACTCTCCTCTCCTTGCAACTGCACATAATCAAGTTCGTAGTTATAGATGCGCGTGATGATGTTCTGCGGCATGTCATCTGCAAAGACTCCCACGCGCTTTATACGACGGAACTCTGGTTGCCCGGCGGTCTTTCCGGCCTGCTTTCGATAACGGTCTATACTATAGTCTGGAATGATTCCGGCCAAACTAGATATCATTTGCACATAGCGTGGAGAGTCAGGACGGAAGTCAAAGCCCATCATATCAATGTCCAAGGCTTCCAGCTGGCGTATGTTTTCAGCGTCACGCATACCGCATACTTCAATCAGAAAAGGCTTTTTCGCTTTCATGTTTTGTCGTATTTCAGTTGACTTCTATCGTTTTCATTCCTTGGTACGCACGAAAATACTGTCACCCAAGACCGTGATTGCCTGCATATTACTGATAGGCAGCAATGACAAACTGCTGTTCTTTTTCATTATTAACTGCGTCTCTTCCTCAAAGGGGAAACTATTAAAATGCACGACGGGATAGAAATCAACGATGCCAAGACCTGTGAAATCGACGAAATTCGACGTGTTTGAGAGATGATCGTCCATATCTTTAGCATATTCGATATTGGGAGAGAAAATCATTGCGCCTGCAGATTCCCCGATGCAAGGCTTGCCTTTCTTTACTTGTTCAGCTATAAGTTTATCGGTTCCCGTCCTCCTTAGCTCTTGCATCAGGAAGAAAGTGTTTCCTCCGGAGATATAGATGCAATCGCAATCTTGCAAGACTTGAGCCACTTTTTCCATACCACAACGCGTTATCTCTAAGTCTTCCACCACCATTCCAAGGGCTTTGAGTGCCTCTCTCCCATCTTCCACATACTGACGGTATTCCTCATGAATGCTTGCAGTAGGAATAAAAGCAACCGTCTTCCCCTTTAACGAAACCATGAAATCAGGTAAAAGAGAAGCAACATCCGAAAATGAGGAGCACAAAAAAAGTTTCTTCATTACTGTATCTTGTTTTAGAAAATCGACTTGCGCCAGCTTATTCCCCATGGCACAAACTGTATGAATGAGTGAAAAAGCGAATGCCATAAACAGATAAATCCGTAGTTTACACTTCATGTCGACCCTATATTGAAAGGACAAAGATAGAACTTTTTTTATAAACCGAGGCAAACCACGTCGCAAAATAGACAGAAAACATATACAATATAAAGAAACATGCAACGTTTATAAGGTAAAAACAACCATAAACAGAATGCCTATGAAGTATTTTACACCTAAAGAAGTACGCCCATCTGAAAAGACTTTGAAGATGATTCGGCAAATAGCTTACACCTATCGGGCTATAAAAATAAATGGAAAAAACGAGGCGTTCTGTCTGAATTAATCTCTAAAACAGCTATAGATGAAGACAATAATATCGCCATCGTTGTTGGCTGCCGACTTTCTGAACTTGAAAGACGAAATCGAAATGATCAATAACAGCGAGGCGGATTGGTTGCATTTAGACGTTATGGACGGTGTTTTCGTTCCTAACATCTCGTTTGGCTTCCCCATACTCGAAGCCGTCAGCAAGGTTTGTACAAAGCCTTTAGACGTGCATTTCATGATTGTTCACCCCGAACGCTACATTGAACAGACGGCTCGATTGGGCACCATGATGATGAATGTACATTATGAAGCCTGCACACACCTGCACCGAACGATCCAAGAAATCCATGCTGCGGGCATGAAAGCAGGCGTAACATTGAATCCCGCAACGCCCGTTTGTGTGCTCGAAGACATCATTCGTGATGTAGATATGGTGCTGTTGATGAGCGTGAACCCCGGATTTGGCGGGCAGAAATTCATTGAGAACACCATTCGGAAAGTAGAACGGTTACGCAATATGATCAGTGAAGCCGAGACACATACGCTCATTGAGGTAGACGGAGGCGTGCAGGCAGAGACCGCACCACGATTGGTGAAGGCCGGAGTGGACGTTTTGGTCAGCGGTAGCTATGTGTTCAAGAGCACCGACCCCTGCTCTACCATTCAAGCATTAAAGAAACTTTAAGTCAGCTGCAAGGTGATATGATGCTCTTTTGCCATTCTGCGAAGGTTCAGAATGGCATAACGCATACGTCCAAGGCTTGTATTGATGCTTACATTGGTCATATCGGCAATCTCTTTGAACGAAAGTTGCTGATAGAAACGCATATATACAACCTCACGTTGAGAAGCCGGCAACAAATTCATCATCTTTCTGACATCTCTGAGCACTTGGGTATTGACATACTTGCTTTCGATATCAAGTGATAGAAGGCTCTCTTCGCCGATGTTTGACAAATCATTATCAGAAGAAGTATCGATGATCTTTTGTACCTTCTGACTGCGATAAAGGTCCATAATGATATTATGGGCTATGCGCACAAGCCATGCACCAAACTTACCACTCGGTGAATATCTTCCTTGTTGCAGTCGCGTTATTACTTTAACGAAAGTCTCTTGAAAGACATCGTCAGCAACCTCGCGATTACGAACCACGAAAAGAATATAAGAAAACAACTTGGATTGATTACGCGATAACAGTTCGTCAAACGCCCGATTATTACCGTTGGCATAACTCATGGCCAACGCTTCATCAGTCATTACACTCAAATCTTCCATTCTTTATAAAATATTTAATTCGAAGTAAAACTGTTTCTATAGGCGTTCTTTATTATTATGTTTAATATTTTCTTTAATTATAGATAACATGAACAAGCATGATAAAAGTCGATTTTCAACTTGCTGCATGCAGTCTATCCTATGCAAAGATAAGAGTAAATTCTCTTACAGCCAAATTTTTTGGACAAAAAAGAGGTTGGAGCAGGAAGCTTCCAACCTCGAGAGTGATTTAGAAAAGCTCTAAATCATCAAAAAATATGTGACAAATATATACCTTATAAATGAAAAAAGCAAATTTCTTTAAGGAAAAATCATTTTTTTAACATTTCACACACAACATATCGACTCTATTCGGCTATCAGTCGTAATGAGAATTCCATACGGAAATGAGACTATTACACTATAGAAGAAAGTGTTTATAAAGCTATCGAGACATCTGTTATTCATAAAGAAACAATATAAATCCTGAAGGAAGAAAACTAACAAAAGAAAAAACGACAGAAGATTTTGTGTCATTTGCAATAAATATTTTCAATTAAAATTGCAGACTATCAAATATTTTATTACTTTTGCCCCTGTGAAACTATACTAATCTAACAAATCAGAAATTTATGTCTATTAATTTAAATCGATTTCGAATTGTGCTTATTGGCTTTCTCCTACTACTTGTAGGAGACCTTTCTGCACAGACAATCAAAGGAACCGTCAAAGATAGTTCCGGAGAACCTGTCATCGGAGCTACGGTGATGGAACAAGGAATGCAAGGTAACGGAGTTGTCACCGACCTTGATGGGAACTTTACGTTAAACCTTAAAGGAAACGGCAAAAAGATAACGGTATCATACATCGGTATGAAGACACAAACCATTGATGCCGCAGGTAAGAGCATGCTTCATGTAACTCTTGAAGATGCCGCCACCAGTTTGAACGACGTTATTGTCATTGGTTATGGTTCGGTAAAGCGTAAAGACATCACTGGTTCTGTTGCAACAGTCAGCAATGAGGCCCTTGCCGCCGTTCCCGTAGCATCGGCTTCCGAGGCACTGACAGGTAAGTTGGCCGGTGTGCAAGTCAGCACTTCCGAAGGTTCTCCCGATGCCACAGTGAGAATCCGCGTACGAGGTGGTGGTTCCATTACGCAGAGTAATGACCCGTTATTCATTGTAGACGGTTTTCCAGTTGATGACATCAGCAATATTCCGGCTACAGACATTGATGACATTACGGTTTTGAAAGATGCTTCTTCAACGGCTATCTATGGTAGCCGCGGTGCGAACGGTGTAATTCTTGTTACAACAAAAAGCGGTAAGGTAGGCAAAGTGAATGTAAGCTACAACACATATTATAGCTGGAAGAAAATCGCAAAGAAGATGAATGTGCTTTCTCCCGGTGACTATGCCAAGTGGCAATATGAGCTTGCACTGCTGAAAAACAATAACGATCCTAATAAAATAAGTTCCTACACTGACTATTTCGGCAACTATCAGGACCTGGACTTATATAATAATGTAAAAGGTAACGATTGGCAGGATATGACATACGGCCGTACAGGTCATACCTACAACCACAACTTGAGCGTTACAGGTGGAACGGATAATGTCAAGTATTCTTTCAGCTATGCACACATCTATGACAAAGCTATCATGGTTGGATCAAGTTTCAAACGTGATAACTTCAGCCTGAAACTAAACACCAAACCTTCAAAAATAACGACATTCGACCTGCAGGCCCGCTTTAGCGATACTGATGTGCGAGGTGGAGGGGCAAATGATTCCAAGGGGGTCTACAACACTGACAAGCGTTTGAAAGATGCCGTCATCTATCCGGTAATTCCTTTAAAAGGACTCGACGAAGCCAACACGTCATTTGATGATAGCGACATGAACATCTATGACCCGATTACCTCTGCTGCCGACAATGACAGAAAGAAGCAAAACAAGAACCTGAATATTGCTGGTGCGTTTGGTTGGGAAGTATACAAGAACCTCACATTGAAAACCGAATTCGGTTATGATTATTATACGATGTATGACCAACGCTTCTTTGGATTGACTTCTTATCAAGCCAGAAATTATGCAGATCAAGCTTTTGCCAACCATCCGTTGATTAGCCTCGACAATGACGTCCGTGAAACTTTTCGTAACACGAATACAATCAACTATGATTTCAAGAATATCATCAAAAACAAGAATCATAGTTTGAATATGTTGCTGGGGCATGAATATCTCATCACGAAAGAGCATGACAACCTCAATCAGGTTGTGGGCTTCCCAACTTCTTATGATGCAGATACTGCATGGAGACTGTCATCACAAGGAACTGCCTCGGGTACAAGTGATTTCTACAATCCCGATGACAAGTTGCTTTCTTTCTTCACTCGTGCGAACTACTCGTATAAAGATAAGTATCTTGCTAGTTTCACATTCCGTGCTGATGCATCGTCTAAATTCTCGAAAAATAACAGATGGGGCTATTTCCCTTCTGCAGCTTTGGCTTGGCGTGTCACAAGCGAGAAGTTTATGGAAGGTACAAAGAACTGGATAGATGATTTGAAATTACGTTTCAGTTTGGGTACTGCCGGTAACAATAATATTCTATCCGGACAGCTCATTCAAGAGTATATGCCCTATGATGCAACTTCATCTCAACGTACATGGGTAAATGGGTTCTCAAATCCATTGAGACCTTCCAGCTACATGGCTAACCCTAATTTGAAATGGGAAACTACAATTACACGTAACATCGGTGTAGACTGGACGCTTCTCCGCGGTAAACTGAATGGAAGTTTTGAATTCTATAAGAATACGACAAAAGACTTGCTAATAGCTTTTCCTGTTTCAGGTACAGGTTATGAGGCGCAGTACCGTAACTTGGGCAAGACACAGAACCAAGGTTTTGAAGCAACGTTTACATGGCATGTTATAGACAAAAAGAACTGGGGCATTGACCTAAGTGGAAATATCAACTTTAACAAGAGTAAAATCAAACAACTTGGAATCAACAACTTCTATCAAGAGACGCATTGGGCATCAAGTGAGATTGATCCCGAATACATTGTTGCTGTCGGAGGCCATGTTGGAGAAATCGTCGGCTACCAGAATGCTGGTCGATATGAGGTTTCTGACTTCACCGGCTATAATGCTGCAACAGATACATGGACACTGAAAGATGGGGTTGACGATGCGACGGCCGTAATAGGAAAGGTTCGTCCAGGATCTTTAAAGCTCAAAGATCAAGACGGCGATCATAAAATCACAGCCAACGATAAAACTAAAATCGGTGATGTAGCTCCCGACTGTTATGGTGGCTTCAATATTAATGCTCGTGCTTACGGATTTGATTTAGGCGCTCAGTTCAATTATTCAATCGGCAATCAAGAATACAATGCCAATAAGATTGAATACACCACAACCGGTAAATACATCTATCGTAACATGATTGATGCAATGGCAGACGGTAAGCGGTGGACCAACCTCGATCCCAAAACAGGTCTCTTGAGCAATGACCCTGTACGCCTTGCCCAACTCAACGAAAATACTACCATGTGGTCTCCTTATATGGGCAAGATGGTGTTGACGGACTGGGCTATCGAAGATGCTTCTTTCCTTCGTCTCAACACTTTAACCTTGGGCTATACGCTTCCAAAGGAATTGACACGCCGTGTTGGTATTAATAGTCTTCGACTTTATTGCACTGGATATAACCTCTTCACCTTAACTGGCTATTCGGGTTTCGATCCCGAGTCGGACACCGTCAAGAAGACTGCACTGACACCTGGTGTTGACTATTCGGCATATCCGAAGAGTCGTTCATTTGTTATTGGTTTGAATCTAAACTTCTAAATTGAATATTATTATGAAAAAATATATAAACGACACATTACTATCGGTTATAATTGCAGGAGTAACACTAAGCTCCTGTGATGTGGATGCGCCCACGAAGTCTTCGCTTGATGAATCCACAACCTTTTCGACCTACTCTTTGGCGGAAGCCGAACTCATGTCGGTCAACGTTTCCTTCGGAGAGACAAACTCCTACCGAGGGCGCTTCCTTCCCTATTACGGGCTGAACAGCGATGTCGAGGTGGGAAGCGGAACACAACCTTCCAAGGCCAACGCCAATAACGAGAAACAAGCACTCTGGAACTACGATACTTCGGCAAACAACCCGCAGATGAACACAGACAACAATGCCTATGGCAAGTTCTACGAAGGTATTGAACGGGCAAACCTCGCCATCGAAGGCTTAAGGAAATACGGAAACGTTAAGAACAACCCCGATATGGCTCAGCTTTTAGGAGAGGCACTAACGTTAAGGGCCGTCATCTACACTGACCTCACAAAGGCATGGGGAGATGTTCCGGCACGGTTCAAGCCCAACAACAACGACAATATTTATCTGCCGCGTACCAACCGTGATTCCATCTACAAGGTGCTCCTGTCAGATCTCAAAGAGGCCAGCAACTACTGCTACTGGCCCAATCAAAACGCCATCACGAAGACAACGGAACGCGTCAGCAAGAGCTTCGTTAAGGCCCTACGTGCGCGCATTGCCCTTTACGCCGGAGGCTACGGACTGCGGGGCGACGGTTATCGCCTTTCCAAAGACCCCGAGCTGACACCAGAGAAGATGTACAGGATCGTCAAAGAAGAATGTGAAGCCATCATCGACGCCAAGCGTAACGAACTCGGCTCGTTCAAGGAGAACTTCATCAAACTCTGTGAAGACAATGTGACTGCCGGCGGTGAAAGTCTTTGGGAGATACCGTTCTCGGACGGGCGCGGGCGTGTTCTCTATACCTTAGGTGTGAAGCATAACAGCAAAGACCAGTACACGGGACAGGCGCAAGGCGGTGTCAATGGCCCCACACCGACCCTCTACTATGACTACGATCCCGAAGACGCGCGCCGAGACATCACCTGTGTTCCATACGATTGGAGCAAAGACCTCGATAGCAAGGGAAACGCTTACGTACAGCTAAGGGCTGTCAACAAGTGGTGCTTCGGAAAGCTGCGCTACGAATGGATGAAACGAAAGGTCACCTCCACCAACGATGATGGCATCAATTGGCAGTACATGCGCCTTGCCGATGTTTTCCTAATGGCAGCAGAGGCCGAGAACGCCCTCGGTAACACTTCCAAAGCATGGACCTACATGGAACCTGTGCTCGCGCGGGTGCTCCCCGCAAGCAAGGTCGCTGCCCTCAAGACCAAATACACGGCAAGCCGTCAAGCTTTCTTCGATGGCATCGTCGAGCAAAGGGCATTGGAGTTTGCAGGCGAATCGCTGCGCAAGGCCGACTTGATCCGTTGGGGCATCATCGATAGCAAGATGAAGGAAGAAACGGAGAAACTTGCGGCCCTTGCCAACAGAACAGGACAATACGCAGGCCTGCCCGACAAGGTCTATATCAACGGAACGACGGATGCCACAAACATCAAAATCTATGGACTTGACAAGGGGGAGGACGACGACACCGTAATTAAACGACTGAAGGCCGAGGGTTGGACCTCGAAAAACTGGTTCGTTGACAGCAAGACGGGCCTCAACATACTCACCGATGACTATATCGGCGGACTCTATGCTGTGAAGCCCAGCACTCACTGTCTCTGGCCCATTTGGCAGACCTTCATCGACAAAAGCAACGGATTGTTGAACAACAACGGCAACTACGGACAATCATCTAACTAACGAATAAGAACAAACATGAAAACAAATCATATCGCCGCAACTTGCATGCTGGGCCTCGCTATAGGCCTTGTATCATGCGGGAACCCCATGGAAGAAATCCATGACATCACTTTCGAGAGAAACTTCTCGCCTATAGGACTCGAAGTAAAGAATATTGGGGAAAACGGTGCCACGCTGACTTGGACGGCAACCACCGGTGCCAAGGCCTACCAAGTCGAGGTCTACGCCGACGACAGTCTCGACTTCAAGGGAAAACCAGTCATCACGACAAAGGTAAATGACCCTGCGCTCGCCTTGAAAAGCCTTGTCTACGACACTAAATATTCAGCTCGCGTGATGGTACTCGATGCAACCGACGCCGCCCGAAACTCCAAGTGGACAGGCATTTACTTCCGCACCGCCGCACAACAGATTCTCACGGCTTTCTCTCTTGAGGACACGGGCGACAAAGACGTAATTGCCCACTGGCCCGCAACAGAAGAAGCCGATCAAATCATCGTCTTCAACAAGAACAGCGGAAAGAAAGCAACGGAATATACCCTCACTGCCGACGATAAAAGCAACGGGCGAGCACGCGTCACCGGTCTGCAACCCGAAACGGAATATACCCTCAAACTCTATAAGAACGGTAAAGAGCGAGGCTCGAAGACCTTCAAGACTATTGCCGACCTGTCGGGAGCCACTATTGTTCGCTCTACTGACAACTTCAGCGAGATGCTCGAGAAAGCAACGCAAGGACAAGTCTTCGCCCTCTATAACGGCACCTACAAAATCAGTGCAGGTGCAGGAAACGAAGGAGCGGGAGCTGCGGTCGTCAACAAGAGTATCACCATCAAGGGTATCTATCCAACAGCAAAGCCCAAGATACAGGGACGCTTCCAGCTGGAAGACGGAGCTGGACTGACGATGAAGAACGTCATCGTAGACGGTACAACTAACGCCACGAACGACCAGTTCTTTAACTATAAGACCGCCACAACTTATGCACCGCTCGACATTAACAACTGCGAGTTCTACGGTGCACAAACCGGCGGAACCGTCCTTAAAGGCTTCTGCTATATCAACGTCGCAGCTACCGTCGAAGCCGTCACCATCAGAAACTCCTCCATACATGACGTGGTGTGCGATGGGGGCGACCTCTTCGACTGCCGTAAGGGTTACATTAAAACGCTTACCATCGACAATAACATCATCTACAACTGTGCCACCGAACGTGACTTCATCCGCTATGACGATGCAGCAAAAAGCTTCTCTAACCCCGTGCCCCAAATTTCCTTAACAAACAACACCATCGACCACTGTATGAACGGAACCTCCGGAAAGCGCATTCTCTACGTGCGATTCAATGGAAAGAAAGGCGGACAGCAAATCAAAGTGGCAGGCAACATCTTCAGTAACACGCAAGCCGTTTATACTAATCAGGCTACGACCTCTACACCGCAATACACCAACAACTACTACTATAACTGCAACAACGCGAGCCTTTTCGCGCCCTCAGACCCCGCCAATAAGTTCTTTTGGAATGGCGACACATCGGGCAGGAACGGAAGCAACCCACAGTATAAGGACCCCACTAAGGGCGACTATACCGTTGGCAACGAAAGCGTGGCTGCCTTAAAAGTTGGAGCAATACGATGACAGAAAGGAAGCTCCCCCACCCTCTCTAAAGGAGGGGAGCCCCGAATTCCCCAAACACCCACTCCGTCCCTCAAATAACACTCGCCCTACCCCTCTCAAGGGGAGGGAAACTTGAGGTGAGTCTTTCCTTTGAGCCGGAGGAGGTCCTAATATCCTTCCTAAGGAAAAATAAAATTTACTGAGCCGACATTTAGTCCATACTCCAACGGTATTAGGCCCAAGACTACAAAAAAGGCCGATTGGCGAGAACCAATCGGCCTGAATTTAATTCTTGTTCGATGTCTATGCACAGGTGTAACCCCTACCATTTAACAAGGCCTCACCGTAGTCATTCATAGAATGCTTGTAGGCCCGAACTATCATCATTACGATTTTCTTAATTGTCATAGTTATCCTTTCCATTTTCTTTTTATTTTTTCTCAAATGTTTAATGCGTACTTGTTCGCTTGTTATCCTAATTACGTCTGCAAAGTTAACTCGGTTTTTTCGTTCGAGCAAGGATTTCGTGTGAGAAAATGGTTTGTTACTGCAATTTCTTGACAAAAGTCAATGCAGACACCTGTTGCAGAATGGCCGCCCGGCATGAGGCGAGACTCATCTAATTAGTCGGCCTTTAGAAAGGAGTTATTCCTAAACATTCAAGACAGAAGCCCTATTTTTAATGGGTGGTAGCAAGAGTTGACCTCCATGTTGGAAGCGGAGGTTCTTGCCCCGAACAGCCTCCATAAGATGAACAGCCCCTGTGCAGGCATAAGCCCTCGGCCCCGAGCATCAGAGACAGCATACACGAACGTCCAAAGGAGGCTGACGGCAGACGGTTTGGAGATTGGGAGATGGACTTGATTCTCGACAAGGACAGCCATACCATCCTCACGATGGTAGAGCGCAGCTCGGGATAAAAGAACCCACCCGATAGCGCTACGGCATCGAACGACAGTTTCTTTTTACATTTTTTATCATCGTCCACGGGCAGCCCCAGTGGGGCATTTAACTTTCCTTTTGGTTTGACGTTTGCTCCGGCCGGGCATTTAACTTTCCTTTTGGTTTGACGTTTGCTCCAGCCGGGCATTTAACTTTCCTTTCGGTTTAACGTTTGCCCCAGCGGGGCATCTAACACCTGTTATGTTTTGACGTTTGCAAGAAAAACTTTCCCTTTACATTTTTTATCTTCTTCCATGGAAGACGAACTTTCTCTTTACATTTTACTATCTTCCGAGCCGTCGGACGGGCGTTCTTTTTTCGTTTTCCGCTAATCCGATGCTTCAGAGACGAAGTTTTTCCTGTTTTTCTCCATGGGGCTTATATCGAACGCACATAGGGTAGAGCGCAGCACGAACTTCCTCATCATGAAAAAGCGCAAGTTATGCCGTCGACCAAGACCATGTGGAGGCTGCTCATACCCTGCATGCGAGAGCATCGCAAGACAACGGAAGCGAATTTGCCGAGCGATTGCACGCAGGTTGACACTGGATAGTTGTTTCACAGACACGCGCGGTTCATGACAGAAAGGAGCTGTTGAGTATTACACTTGCAGGTTGAGTCTTTAGGCGACTACTTAAGTATCGGACTTACTTCCATGTAATTTCCATCATTGGGAGCCGGAGTTATACCGATGAGATGGCATAGGAGAGTATAGACATTGACATTCCGGAAATGAGGATAGTCGATATGCTTGAAGCTCGGTCCTATCGCCCGAAATACGGCTTGCATGTCGCTATATGTAGGGTCATAGCCGTGCATTCCACCTCTATTCACGGTTCCATCGGTCACCAACCAGCCTTCTTGTGGGTCGACAATGACATCTCCGATGTTTTCATGTGTGCCATAATGAAGATAAGCGGGCACATCCTGCTTCTTCCACACACGCTGATGCTGGAGGTCTTTGAGCGCATTATAGACGGAATCGACGTAGCCTTTCTTGCAGTAAATCTGTGCCGGAAGGTTACCTTCGATGCGTTCATACCATTTGGGGTTGAGGTATTTTTTGCATTCAATTTTCCGTTCCGGACTTACCAATGTCATTCCATGGTCGGAAACGATGATGAGGTTCACGCTGTCTTTGCGCGGCCCCTGCTGTATGTTTTGCCATAGTTCGGAAAGTTGTGCGTCCATGTTTCGCAGTGCATTCTTCGTCTGCGGGTCTTGTGGACCGTAGTTGTGGCCTTGGTGGTCGGGCTCTTCAAAGTAAATCATGATGAGCTCGGGCGCGTTCGCTCCATTGATGGCTTGCGAGGCCAATGTGATGCGTTCGCTCACCGTCAGATGGTGCTTGTTGTAGTTGAACCAAACATCGGGATATTGATTCTTTATCTTGACATCGCTTCCCGGCCAATGATACGTGAATACTCGTTTGCCTTGTTTCTTGGCAGTAACCCATATGGGCTCCCCTCCATAGAATCTGCTATCAACCTTTGTCTTAGGATTGCCAAGAGAAAAGACGACTCCATCTTTTCTATTAATAAAAGAGTTTGCTATGATGCCATGATGATCGGGATAGAGGCCTGTTGCTAACGTATAATGATTAGGAAATGTTTTTGAGGGATAGGAGGGAATTAATCCTGATTTGACGCCTTTCTCTGCCATGTAGTTCAAAAAAGGTGTGTCATACCATTCCGGATAATCCCATCGACAACCATCAAGAGAGACAATTATAGTATAAAAGTCTTTATGGGCCGATGTTGATGTTGTAAAGATAAGAGCAATAATGGCAATAATGATTTTCTTCATATTTTAGTTATATCAAGTTATTTACTTCGACAAAGTTACCAATTTTTTTATAAAAAATAATGTCCAAAAACTTGATAAATTAATTTTTTATATCTATATTTGCGACATAAAGGAGGATAACTATTTAATTATTTCTATGTATGGCAAAGTATAATATTACCGAAAAGCGGGAAAAAGAAGCAGCTTACCAAACCTTGATAAGTCCGGGATTAATGGACGATTTGAAAGAGAAAATTCTTGATATTATTTTGATACAGAAAAAATATAAGGATAAGGATTATTCCGCAAAAAAACTTGCCGATGATTTGAGTACAAATACGCGTTATATTTCGGCTGTTGTAAATGTAAAGTTTCATATGAATTATACTTCATTTGTCAATAAATACCGTATAGAAGAAGCCATGACCCTGCTCGTGGACAAACGTTATAAGGATTTGAATATAGAAGATATTTCAGATATGGTGGGATTTTCTAATCGCCAGTCGTTTTATGCTTCTTTCTTTAGATTAAATGGTTGTACACCCCGTGACTACAAGCTTCGTCATTGTCAACAATATCCTTTGCAACTGGAGATGCCAAAAAGACGTGGAAGGAAACTTGGTGTAAAAAATAAATTATCGATACTTAGTGTTGAATGATTCTAATTTTTATATTTCGAAGTCCACAGCAAGGTGATTGTCCTCTTGTTGTGGGCTTTGATTTTGTATGAATAATATGAAGTATATAGACGAAAAGTTTGCAGACATTCAAATTCTTAGATATAAACTTGTTGGATTTGAAGAATTGTCCCTTCGACAAAAGATTTATATTTATTATTTGTCTGAAGCGGTCTTGTCGGGTAGAGATATCACATTTGATCAATTTGGTAAATATAATCTGAGAATACGCAAGGTGCTTGAATGTATCTATCTTAATTATGATGGCAACCGTGATAATCAAGATTTCAAAGCGTTGGTTATTTATTTAAAACGTGTTTGGTTTTCAAATGGTATCTATCATCATTATAATTGCGATAAGTTTACGCCTAAATTCAGCAAGAGTTTTTTTTGTGAGGCCTATGATGCCTTGCCGTATGAGCTGTTGGGATTAAGTTCTAATGATGCCAAGCAGGAATTACGGGCCGAACTCTTAAAGGTTATTTTTGATGAAGATTACTTACCAAAACGAGTAAATAAGGCCGAGGGAGTTGATTTGATAAGAACATCGGCGTGCAATTTCTATGAAGATATTTCCCAAAAAGAAGTCGAACAGTTTTATGGGAACCTTAAAGCAGATGGCGAAACGCGACCGGCATCTTATGGACTTAATTCTAAATTGATCAAAATCAACGGAGAAGTGACAGAATTGGTCTATAAGGCTGATGGTTTGTATGGGGAAAAAATCTGCCAAATCATTCATTGGCTGAGTAAAGCCAAGCAATATGCTGAAAATGAACAGCAGGAAAAGATAATTTCCATGCTCATCAAATATTATCAAACGGGCGACTTGGCCTTGTTCGATGAATATTCTGTTGCATGGCTCAAAGAGCATGAAGGGCAGATTGATTTCATCAATGGATTTATAGAAGTATATGGAGACCCTTTAGGGCTCAAAGGTTCATGGGAAGGCATTGTAGAATATAAAGACGTCATTGCTACAAAGCGTACACAATTGATTAGTGAAAATGCCCAATGGTTTGAAGATCATTCTCCGATAGACAACAGATTCAAGAAGAAGACGGTGAGAGGTGTAACTGCAAATGTCGTTTGTGCAGCTATGCTTGGGGGAGATGAGTATCCCTCGACGGCGATAGGTATTAATCTTCCGAATGCTGATTGGATCAGAGCCGAGTATGGATCAAAAAGCGTTACCATCGGCAATCTTATAGACGCATACAACAAAGTCTCCCATGGTAGTGAGTTTATGTCAGAATTCGTGATAGACAGTAAAACACGGCAACTCATTAATGCGTATGGAGCTATTTGCGATGTTCTCCATACGGATATGCATGAGTGTCTCGGACATGGAAGCGGGCAGTTATTAAAAGACACTGACCCGGACGCTTTGAAAGCTTATGGTAACACCATTGAAGAAGCACGCGCAGATTTATTCGGACTCTATTATTTAGCAGATGATAAAATGTTAGCATTAGGTTTACTACCCGATAGAGAAGCTTATAAGAGTCAATATTATACTTATATGCTGAATGGATTGCTGACACAATCGGTACGAATAGAATTGGGCAAAAATATAGAGGAGGCACACATGAGAAATAGAGCCTTGATTGCAAATTGGGCACTCGACATGGACACGGAACATCAAATTGTTTCATTGGAAATTCATGATGGTAAACATGATGTGATTGTGAAAGATTACGAGCGACTCAGAAATATTTTTGCCCGTCAACTGGCCGAAATCCAGCGTATAAAAAGCGAGGGAGATTATGAAAAGGCACGAATGCTCGTTGAGAAATATGCCGTTCATATCGACTTCCAACTGCATCAAGAAATTCATAAACGCTATGAGAAGTTGGGAATTGCACCCTATAAAGGATTTCTGAATCCATGGATGAAGCCGAAATATGATGCTGCCGGCAATATTATCGATATAAAATTGGATTATACCGAAAGTTATACGCATCAGATGATGCGTTATTCAGGCGAATATTAACCCTCCGGAACGGTCATCGCCCTTGCGCCCGCGGGCGAAAGCATCAAACGGAAAGAAAAGTGGGTTGCGCCCCGGGGCGAAAGCTTCAAACGTAAACATGTGTTAACTGCGCAGCGTGCGCAAGCCTCGCCTGTTAACGTGTCTTAACTGCGCAGAGTGCGCAAGTTCCACCCGTTAATCTATGTTAACCGCGCAGGGTGCGCAAGCTTCCCCTGTTAACAGGTCTTAATTGCGCAGGGTGCGCAAGTTCCGCCTGTAAACCTATGTTAATTGCGCAGCGTGCGCAAGCGTCAAACATAAAGAAATGTTAACTGCGCCGCCGGTGCAAACTTACCGGTGACCGATTTAGATAAAAAAAACAGAAGATATGGAATTGAAAGATAAACTGAAAGCAATCAAACAGAGTTTCAGACTTGAGATGAATGGCCCGGTTTCGCAGTCTATGCGCGCGAAAGGGGTAGATTATAAAATCAATTGGGGCATACCTTTGGTCAGTTTGAATGAGCAGGCTAAAGAATATGGAAAAGACTATGATTTGGCGATTGCTTTGTTTAAGGAGAACATACGTGAATGCAAGATTCTCGCGACGCTGATTATGCCTGCGGAAAGAATGGATGCGGAGTTGGCTGATGTGTGGTTAGAGCAGACCGAGACGCAAGAAATTGCCGAATTGCTGGCTATGAATCTATTTCAGTATGTCGATTACGCCTCTGTTTTAGCCTTTGAGTGTATCGCTTCAGATAAAATCCTATACCAGATTTGTGGTTATAGTCTATTAAGTCGCTTATTTGGAAAAGGCATGAAACCCAATGAACGAGGCATTAACGAATTTCTTGATCAGGCGGCCACGGCTTTGGTTTGTGACAACATGGGAGTCAAACATGCAGCAATGAATGCTGTTATGAACTTTATGGAACTGGGTCGTGAGTATGAGCTGATAGCGCGTAAGGCATTGCACAATGTCATAGATTTTTAAATTAAAATAATGTTATTATATTTTCCAATCTGACGTAAAGTTGTTATTTTTGTACATCAAATTATTTCAATGGTGAAAGAGGACATACAAAGGGCTTACGAGATTTTGAATAGATGTTTGGAAACGGATCGTCATCGCAAGACTCCCGAACGCTATGCTGTATTGGAGGCGATATACAGCGTGGACGGTCATTTCACCATAGAAACATTGAATGATATTCTTGATAAAAAATGTTTCCGCGTAAGTAGGGCGACACTCTATAACTGTGTAAAATTATTTTCGAAATTAGGATTGGTTGTCAAACATCAGTTGTTAGGTTCCGTTGTGTACGAAGCCTCTTCGCTTGAACATGGGCACATTCAACAGATATGCAGGATATGTGGGAAGACTACTTACTTAAACTGTACGGAAATAGTGGATACAATTGATAAGATGAAACCCAAACGTTTTTGCAAAGATGATTTTATGCTCTATCTATACGGGGTGTGCAATAGGTGTCAACCCAATTCAATGCGACAACATAAGGTTAAAAACAGTATAGGAATTAAAAAGCAATAATCTGTATAAAAGATGAACACAACAGGAAAAGTTGATGTCCTACTCGGATTACAGTGGGGCGATGAAGGAAAAGGAAAGATAGTTGACGTCTTAACACCTGACTATGACGTGGTGGCACGCTTTCAAGGAGGACCGAATGCAGGACATACCTTAGAGTTTGAAAAACAGAAATATGTGCTTCGTTCAATTCCTTCCGGTATATTCCAAGGTGGGAAAGTGAATATAATTGGTAACGGTGTTGTGCTTGCTCCCGATTTGTTCATGTTGGAAGCAAAGGACTTGGAAAAGAGTGGGCACCCTTTGAAAGAACGTCTGTACATCTCAAAGAAAGCCCATCTCATAATGCCCACTCATCGTATTTTGGATCGGGCGTATGAATCTGATAAAGGAAAGGATAAAGTAGGAACTACGGGTAAGGGCATCGGACCAACTTATACGGACAAGGTTAGCAGAAACGGATTGAGAGTAGGAGATATTCTTGATGGTTTTGAAGAAAAATATGCTACTCACAAAAAGCGACATCTGAAGATGTTGGCTGCGCTTGGGTGGACTGATTTTGATGGTCTTGAAGAAGTCGAAAAGACTTGGAAGGAGGGCATCGACTATATGAAGCAGTTCAACTTCATTGATTCCGAACATGAAATCAATAATCTTCTACGCTCAGGAAAGAATATTCTTTGCGAAGGAGCGCAGGGAACAATGCTTGATGTGGATTTCGGTTCCTATCCTTTCGTCACATCATCCAATACCGTTTGTGCCGGAGCATGTACCGGTTTGGGTATTGGCCCAAACAAAATAGGAGAAGTCTATGGCATAATGAAAGCTTATTGCACGCGTGTCGGTGCAGGTCCTTTCCCAACAGAACTTTTTGATGAGGTTGGAAAGACGATTAGACAGCGCGGACATGAATATGGAGCTGTAACCGGACGCGAACGTAGATGCGGTTGGATAGATTTGATTCAGTTGCGTTATTCAATAATGATCAACGGTGTAACTCAATTGATTCTGATGAAAAGTGACGTTCTTGATGACTTTGAAATCATCAAGGCGTGTGTAGGTTATAAATTGAAAGATGGAAGTCGCACAGAAGAGTTGCCTTATGAACTTGAAGAAGTGGAACCTGTTTACAAAGAGTTTGCCGGTTGGAAGACAGATATGACAAGGTTCACCCATAAATCACAATTCCCACAAGCCTTCAGAGATTATATCAGTTTCTTGGAAGAATTCCTTGAAACCCCTATCCGTATTGTATCGATAGGTCCTGATAGGGAACAAACAATCATTCTATAAATAATAGAGCATGGCACAAAAACCTTCCATTCCAAAAGGGACCCGTGATTTTGGGCCCGAAGAGATGGCAAAAAGAAATTATATTTTCAACACCATAAAAGACGTTTATGCTCTCTATGGGTTTCAACAGATTGAGACACCGGCAATGGAAACCTTACAGACTCTCATGGGAAAGTATGGTGAAGAAGGGGATAAATTACTTTTCAAAATACTGAACTCAGGGGATTATCTTAGTAAAGTGTCTGATGAAGAACTGCATGAACGCAACTCGCTTCACTTGGCCGCAAGCTTATGTGAGAAGGGACTTCGCTATGATTTGACGGTTCCGTTTGCACGTTACGTGGTAATGCATCGTGACGAGCTTCAACTTCCTTTCAAACGTTATCAGATTCAGTCCGTATGGCGTGCAGACCGTCCGCAAAAAGGGCGTTATCGCGAATTCTACCAGTGTGATGCTGATATTGTAGGGTCAGATTCACTGCTGAATGAGATAGAATTGATGCAAATTGTGGATGCGGTTTTCACACAATTCGGAATAAAAGTTCAAATAAAAATCAACAATCGAAAGATATTGGCTGGCATTGCCGAGATTATTGGCGAGCCCGACAAGATTGTCGATATCACGGTTGCTATCGACAAACTCGACAAGATTGGTCTTGATCATGTGAATGCAGAACTCAAGGCCAACGGTATCAGCGACGAGGCAATCGAAAAACTTCAGCCAATTATCTCCTTGGAAGGCTCGAATGGGGCTAAACTCAATGTGATTGCCGGAGTTCTTCAAGGTTCGGAAACAGGGTTGAAAGGCATTGAAGAGATAAAGTTTATTCTCGATACGTTGCAATCTACCGGACTAAATAATGAAATACAACTTGATTTGACATTGGCACGCGGCTTGAATTATTATACGGGGGCCATATTCGAAGTCAAGGCACTTGACACATCGATAGGAAGTATAACCGGAGGTGGACGATATGACAATCTTACGGGCATTTTCGGCATGCCGGGGTTAAGCGGTGTCGGCATTTCCTTCGGGGCCGATCGCATCTACGATGTGCTGAACACCCTAAACCTTTATCCTAAAGAGGCCACGAATGCCACCCAAGTTCTCTTCATTAACTTTGGCGAAAAGGAAACCACCTATTGTCTTCCTTTCGTTTCACAGCTTCGTAAAGCCGGCATTCGTACAGAGCTATTCCCCGACAAGGCCAAGATGAAAAAGCAAATGGGATATGCAAACGCAAAGCATATTCCTTTCGTGGTGCTTGCCGGAGAAAATGAGATGAACGAAGGAAAACTGACGCTTAAAGATATGCAGACAGGCGAACAGACCTTGGTTACGATAGAAGAGCTGACAACCACGGTTCTAAAGTAAACCAATTCAACTGAGTATCGGCATTCTCGAGGTCCAATGGCTGTGCATATGAAACATTTTATCCCTCTTCTTTTCGCATTGGCAGCCTTATTTTTGGTTGCTTCCAAACGGCCTCGGCCTGTTATATATATTATAGGAGACTCAACGGCAGCCGATAAAAAGGACCCACTGCATAATCCTGAACGAGGTTGGGGAATGATGTTGCAGGCCAACTTCACAGAGGACGTGATTGTGAGCAACCATGCAGTCAATGGGCGTTCAAGCAAGAGCTTTCTGGACGAAGGAAGATGGCAAAAGGTGCTTGAAACATTGAAGCCCGGCGACTATGTAATCATTCAATTCGGGCACAACGACTCAAAGCCTGACACCGCCCGGCATACGGTTCCGGGGGCGACTTTCGATGCCAACATAGAGCGATATGCTCGTGAGACGATGGCAAAAGGAGCAATTCCGATTTTGATGAGCCCTGTAGCCCGACGGAATTTCCATCAAGCGAAAAGCGAACTTATAGAAGATGAGGCCTTGCGCGACGTGCCCTATCATGACGAAACCGACAATACAGACACATTGATTGACACGCATGGTGCCTACAGGCTGTCTGCACAGCGCGTAGCCCGAAAGCTAAACGTCGTTTATATAGACGCAAACGCCATAACAACCAAGCTCGAACAGCAGTGCGGAGTTATCGGAAGCCGCAGCTTGCACGTGTGGCTGAAACCCGGTGAGAACAAAGATATACCGCAGGGAAGAAAAGACAACACACACTACAGCGTGTATGGCGCATCGATTGTGGCCGGCTTGCTGGCAGATGCCATCGGGCAGAAGATAAAGACCTTGAAGCCATTCGTCCGTCATTATGATGCCGTGGTCTCCACAACGGGGCGAGGCAACTTCTTCACGCTGCAAGAGGCACTCAAACATGCGCCCAAAAAGGGAAAATACAGCCTCCTCATTATGGATGGAACATGGCAGCAGCCCCCAAAGCAGCACGGATTGCATTTGAAAATCACGAAATACAAGCTGGCAACCTTATATCGGCCTACAATTATCAGCCACACCAACCATACCAACCTGTCACATCAGCCATTAAGTCCGCAGTGACTTTTTCTCTTTTCCGCAAGCCCTCAAATTCTCTCCCATATATAAATCCATTTTAATGTGTATGTTTCCGAGTTTACAACCGGACGGAAACGTATTTACAACCGTATGTCCCATGATTTACATCCGTATCTAATTGAATTATCTCCATGGAGATAAATTCTTATCACCGTGGAGAAAAATATTTATCTCCATGGAGATAAGTTCGTTTCTCCATGGAGATAATTCCATTAGATACGGATATAAATGATAAAAGATACGGATGTAAATACGTTTCTATCCGGATATAAATCATAAGAGATACGGATTTAACCTTATTATCACTGCTTGAAAGTATCATTTCGGCAGAAAAGGTTAACAATTAATTTGAGACAGAAAAGCTTATTAGAAAGGAATTTATTTTTTCTGTCTCCAGTTTCGTGCGTTTCATGCGCAGTTCAGAATTCAAAGTGCGCAACCAAAGGTAAATGGTCGCTGAACCCATTAAAGTATTTCGCCCCTCGGAAGTTTCTTAGCGGTTGCACGCCACCGTATACCTCGTCATCGGTCAACAGAAAGGGAAAGTCGGCTACGATACAGCCTCTGAACCTTGGCAGCAAAGGCGCACTGCAGAGCACATGGTCCAGACTCCCCCACTCTCCTTTATATTTATAGGTTGCTTTCGCCCCGTGCGTTCCCGTGGCCGAAGCAGAGATGTCGGTAAGCCCGCGCGTGACAAGATATTGCAAGCTCGCATCTTGCGTATAGTCATTGAAATCCCCGGCCACAAGAATATGCGGCCTTGAAGAACAACGCCGAACAGAGTCCACAGCTGCTTGCAATCGCCTTGCAACCACCATTCGATTGGGGCGCGTTGCAAGCTCGCCACCGCTCCTGCTGGGTGCATGCAACACGAACACATGGAGCGTGTCGCCCGTTATCACTCGCCCTGCGGCATAAAGAATGTCGCGCGTGGGCTTCATAGCCTTGACGGGCGCGACACGAATGGCATGCCACGAAAGCAACTGAAAAGTAAAAGGTGAATAGAGCAATGCCACATCAATGCCGCGCTCATCGGGTGAGTCGGTCATGATATATTCATAACGTGCCTGACGCAATAGTGAACGCTTGGTAAGATCGTGCATAACCGAGTCATTCTCTACTTCACAAAGCGCAACCATATCCGGCAATATCCATGCTTTTCCTTCTCCCCCGCAAGCAATAATCTCTTGTCCGATGTGGTTAAGTTTCTTCCAATAACGTCCCTTATTCCAATAATGGTAACTGTCAGGCAGAAACTCCATGTCGTGCTTGAGAGAATCGTGTCGGGTGTCGAAAAGGTTCTCGCAGTTCAGTTCCACGAAAGTGAAGATACCAAGCAACAGACAAAGTATATTCATAAAACGTTCAGCCTAATTCTTCTTTCAGATGACCGCGAATCCTCGCCAAGAAAGCCTTCATGGCTTCGGCATCTTTATGCTCGATGATGTCCATGAGCAGCTTCAGCTCTTCTCTGATTTTTGCAACCTGCCCGTTCGTATAAGGATTGAACAGTATTTCCTGCAAGAGATAGTCGTCTTCATTCAGCACGCCCTTGGCTATTTGCATATGACGCTTGAACGTCGTTCCCGGAGCGTCCTGATGTTTCATCACGGCAGCGAAGACAAACGTCGAGACGAACGGGATACTCAATGAATAGGCCACGGTTTCATCATGCTCTTGGAACGTATATTCATAGATATTGAGCCCTAAACGCCGGTAAAGGTCTTTGAAAAAGATGCGCCCCGTACGGTCGCCCTCACTGATGATGATGGCATTCTCTTCACTCAACTGATTTAGATTTGCAAAGGTGGGACCGAACATCGGATGACTACTCACATAAGGGTGTCCGCTCTGTTCATAAAATGCTTTTAGTCCGGTCTTAACACTGGCTATATCACTGATGATGCTATCAGAAGAAAGGTAAGGCAATATCTCACAAAAGGCCGACAACGTGTTTTTTACAGTAACTGCATTAATAACCAACTCAGGCGTAAAACCCTTTACTTCCTCAAGCTTGGTAAAGCGTTGGCAGTTATAAGTGAACCGCATACGCTTGGGGTCTTTCTCGTAGACGGCCACCTCATGGTCGAAGCTGAGCAGGTCGATGAAGAAACTTCCCATCTTACCTGCCCCCATAATTAAAATCTTCATCTCTTTACTGATTTACGATTTCCAACTGCTGACGTACACTCTCCTCATGGATATGCTCAAACACTTGTGCCGCAAACTCCGGACTCATACCACAGAGACTCGCCTGTGCACCACGCTTCTCCAAAATTTCATTGTAGCGGCTTGCCTGAAGTACGGTCATGTTGTGTTCCTTCTTATATGTTCCTATCTCACGGCACACACGCATTCGTTTAGCCAAAAGGTCCATCAACAGGTTATCGATTTCATCTATCTGCGAACGCAGTTGGCGAAGCCCTTCTGTTGTGGTGTGCTCGTCTCGAACAATCAATAAACTCAGGATATAGTCCAGAATATCGGGCGTCACTTGCTGCTTGGCATCGCTCCAAGCCTCGTCAGGAGCGCAATGACTTTCAACAATCAGTCCGTCGAAGCCCAAATCCATCGCCTGCTGACACAAAGGAGCTATCAAGTCACGACGCCCGCCAATGTGACTCGGGTCGCAGATGATTGGCAGGTCAGGTATGCGTCGGTGCAGCTCAATAGGTATCTGCCACATCGGTAGGTTGCGGTAAATCTTCTTGTCATAGCTTGAGAAGCCACGGTGAATGGCTCCCAACCGTTTGATGCCTGCCTGATTGATACGTTGCAAGGCACCAATCCACAATTCTATATCCGGATTGACTGGGTTTTTAACAAGCACAGGGACATCTATACCTTTCAAACTGTCAGCCAATGCCTGCATGGCAAAAGGATTAGCACTGGTACGGGCTCCCACCCAAAGCACATCAATACCGTATTTCAATGCCAGTTCCACATGCTCTGGCGTAGCCACCTCAGTAGCCGTCAACATACCGGTTTGTTCCTTTACTTCTTTCAACCACGGCAATGCTGCCTCTCCATTTCCTTCAAAGCCGCCCGGTTTCGTGCGTGGTTTCCATATTCCTGCACGGAAGATATGACAACCTTTGGCTGCCAATTCCTTTGCCGTAGTGAGTACTTGTTCTTCGGTCTCGGCCGAGCAAGGGCCTGCTATCACGCATGAAGGCCGTTCATTGTCGCTCGGTAAATTCAGGGGTTGCAATTCGAGTTCCATCATCATATTTTTTAATTCTTAATGTATCTATACGCCAGCTCGGGATAAGAAAAAAATGGTCCCGAGGCCTCGGACGACAGTTCCTTTTTACATTTTTTATCTTCCGCCGTGGCGGAAGAACATTTCTTTTACGTTTTTTTATCTTCCACCATGGCGGAAGAACGTTTCTTTTACGTTTTTTATATTCCTCCACGGCGAAAGAACGTTTCTTTTACATTTTTTATCTTCCGCCATGGCGGAAGAACGTCCTTTTTTTATTTTACTATTTTCCGCCACGGCGGACGGGCGTTTTTTTAATCTTACTATCTTCCGAGACCTCGGAAATGCAATTTTTTCTGTATCTTCTCCATCAGACTCCTATTTTGAACTCACGTATTTATCACATCATTCCGCGTTCTTCACTCCACTTTCCTAATTCTTCTTAGGGCCTCTTCAAGCTTTTCTTCCTTGGCGCAAAGACTGATACGCACATAGCGTTTGCCGTTCTCGCCAAAGATAAAGCCGGGAGTGATGAAAACTCCGGCCTCATGGAGCACGCGCTCAGTGAGTTCTTCCACATCAACATAATACTCGGGAATACGTCCCCAAAGGAACATTCCGACCTGCTTTTGCTTGAACGTACAACCCAATGCGCACATGATTTCCTCGGCAATCCCACGTCGGCGCTTGTACACTTCGATGTTATATTCGCGATGCCAAGCCTCATCATTGTCATTCAGTGCCTCGGCTGCAGCCAACTGTATGCCACGGAACGTGCCGCTGTCGATGTTGCTCTTTATTTTCAAAATCCAACTCATGAACTTGGGGTTCGAAACACACATACCCACACGCCATCCCGGCATGTTATAGGCCTTACTCATTGAGTTGAGTTCTATGCAACAGTCTTTTGCACCCTCCACCTGCATGATAGAGCATTTCTT
This sequence comes from Segatella maculosa DSM 19339 = JCM 15638, assembly GCF_000382385.1. Lineage (GTDB taxonomy): Bacteria > Bacteroidota > Bacteroidia > Bacteroidales > Bacteroidaceae > Prevotella > Prevotella maculosa. Next base: position 31,106 of record NZ_KB908338.1, read on the forward strand.
ACCCTCGTTTAAAATAAAGGAATATGGGTTATCATTGACAACCACGAGGTCGTGTTCCTTGGCAAAAGCCACAAGTCGTACGTAGGTTTCCATGTCGGCAGCTACCCCCGTTGGCATATTTGGATAGTTTGTCCACATGAGTTTAACCCCTGTCAAATCCATCTTCTCCAGCATATCAAAGTCGGGTTGCCAATCATTATCCTCACACAGGCTGTAGTTCACAACCTTTGCCCCAAGAATTTTGCTAAGACTTGTATAGGTGGGATAGCCGGGATCGGGCACCAAAACCTTGTCACCGGGATTCACAAAGGCCAATGTCACGTGTAGAATGCCCTCTTTGCTTCCGATAAGCGGAAGAATCTCTGTCTGCGGATTCAATGTCACTCCATACCAACGCTGATAGAATCCGGCCATTGCCTTGCGCAGTTCAGGTGTGCCCATCGTGGGTTGGTAGCCATGTGCATCGGGCCTTCGCGCTACCTCGCAGAGCTTTTCTATCGTCTGTTTCGATGGTGGAAGGTCAGGACTTCCAATGGCAAGACTGATAATGTCCTGCCCTTCGGCATTGAGTTTGGCAACTTCTTTCAGCTTACGACTGAAATAATATTCCTGTATCTCATTCACTCTGTCAGCAGCTTTCATATTCTCCAAGTATTTTTATGTTCTTTACAAGCGGCGTGATGGCATCAATGCCCTGCCGAAAGCGTTCCATGTTTGAAAAGGTTACATCGACATAGAACAGGTATTCCCACTCATGACCAACGATTGGAAGCGATTGTATTTTCGTCAGGTTGATGTCGTAAAAGCTCAAGATGGTGAGTACCTTACTCAAACTTCCCTCTTCATGGGGCAGGCTGAATACGAGACTCGCCTTGTTACGCTTTCCTTCACAAGAGAAACGAGCTACCCCATGCGGATTACACACCACAAGAAAACGCGTATAGTTATGTTTGTTGTCGTGAATATCCTCTTGCAACACTTTCATGCCATATAGTTTGGCCGCATAACTTGAGCAAATGGCTGCCCAGCCGTACTTCTTGTACTTTGCAATATATGCAGCACTGCCGGCTGTATCTTCTGCTTCCACGGCTTTTATATCAGGATGTTCGGAAAGAAAGTTGCGACATTGCGCCAATGCCACCGGATGAGAATGAACCTCGGAAATATCTGCCCAGTCTTCATCGGGCAAGCAGCAAACCGAATGCTTGATATGAAGTTTATACTCGCCCACGACAACCGCACCACTCTCGCGCAACAGCTCATAATTATGAAGCAACGAACCGGCTATCGTGTTCTCAATAGCCACCACTCCCACTGCCGTCGGCTCCCTCTTAATATGCTCAAACACCTGCTCGAAAGTGGAACAGCAAATCAATTCTACCTGCTCGCCTTCAAAATATTGGTGTGCCGCAATGTCATGGAACGACCCTTTCTCGCCTTGTATTGCTATTTTCTTCATCTTTTATCAATGAAAAACGGTCCTCACTCTATCAAGCGGGACCGTTTCGTATTTTTATTCTCTTGTTTTCATTCAAATCTTAAGTTGAAATTCACACGCAACTTCCCGCTCCACAAATCCTTGCAAAGTAAAAATAAAAGTAATAAAAGAATGCATATGACTTCATATTTTAATGTCTTTTTTATATGATTTGTTGACACAAACCCGTCTTTAGGTGCAAAAATATAACATTTATTTCATTCCACCAAACAATATGACACTCTTTTTTAAAAAGAATTGCAATCTTGTTACAATCTTGTTTCAGCCTTATCGCAATTCAATCTCAGCCATTCTGCCACGCAATCTCAGCCATATTGCATGGTAAAGTGGCTGATTTTACGCTGCAAAAACAATGTTTTTGCAAACTATTGTCCTAGACTCGTGTATTTTATGTAAATTTGCATGGAGCAATTAAATCTGACGACGATGAACGTAGAAAAAATAAAAGAGATGTTACGCCGGCACGATGGACTGTCCAACACGCTGGGAATGGAATTCATTTCGACTCCGGAGCCTGATACCTGCAAGGCCGTCATGAAAGTTGACGAACGCAACAAGCAAGCATTCGGCTTCCTGTCGGGCGGCGCCTCATTAGCCTTGGCCGAGAATTTGGCGGGTGTGGGGAGCATCGCCCTGTGTCCGGGAAAGATATGCGTGGGCATCAACGTCAGTGGCAGTCATGTCAAGGCTGTGCTCGAAGGAGACACCGTGACGGCTTGGGGGCGACTGCAGTTCAAAGGGAATACCTTGCACGAGTGGCAGATAGATATAACAGACTCTTCCGGAGACTTGATCTCGACGGTGCATGTAACAAATTACATCATGAAATCCACAACTCCGAAAAGATGACCGTTATTGTTGCTTATCGGCTTCCGGAAGCGCAGAAATACCAGCTGATACGTTCAACCCATGAACCGTTGGTAATTCCTTCTTATGCTTCATTGAGCGGTCTTTCCGGGTTTGTCTTTGCCCCTTTTTCAGTTTCGGCTTCTGCCCCTCTGTTGGTGATTTCTGCTGACGATGTTCAAGAATGCTACTGTGAGAAGTGCAAAACTGAGGCCGGGGCTGCCGGGATAGAAGTTGTCGCTTCTGATCGGGACAGTTATCATGAAGACTTCCGACGCTTTCGTGCAAATCTTCTTAGCGGACGGTTGCAGAAGATTGTGCTTTCGCGCCATATCGAGGTGGAGAGCAAGGAGGATTTGGATCCAATGCACTTGTTCAGCAGGGCCTGCGCCTTGTATCCGCACCAGTTTGTGTGTCTGGTTTCGACGCCGAGGAGCGGCACTTGGCTGATGGCCACGCCCGAAGTGTTGATAGAAAGAAAGCCCGGAGAGAGTTTGTGGCATACGATGGCCTTGGCAGGAACGATGCGGAAAGCCGGTGCTTGGGAAGATAAGGACTGTCGGGAACAGCAGTATGTGGCTGATTATATCGGCCGTAGTCTCTCTGTTTATGCTGATGAAACCGTGAAGAGTGAGCCTTATACGCGTATGGCTGCCAATCTGTATCACCGGTGTACGGATTTTCATTTCTCATTGAAGCATGACGAAGAGGTTGGCCGTGTTCTTTCTGCCCTACATCCTACTCCAGCCGTGTGTGGTATCCCCAAACAGGCTGCGCTTGAGTTTATATTGAATAACGAGTCTCATGAGCGTAAGTATTACAGTGGCTTTTGTGGCCCGTTGAATATGGACGGAGCCACTCACCTTTATGTTTCATTGCGTTGTATGGAGATAATCGATAATGTTTGTCGCCTTTATGCTGGAGGTGGATTGCTGATAGACTCAGAAGAGAAAAGGGAATGGGAAGAAACCGAAATAAAACTAAATACGATGTTGAATGTTCTCAGATAAGGAAAATGTAAATGTATTGACAAGCCTTTTGGTCGTCTATGGCGTACGCCATGCAGTGGTCTGCCCGGGCAGTAGGAATGCGCCCATCGTGCATAATCTTGACGCGTGCGGAGATATTCGGTGCTATCCGGTGACCGATGAACGCAGTGCTGGTTTTTATGCTATGGGATTATGCCAAGTTTTGTGTGAACCCGTTGTGGTTTGCATCACAAGCGGTACGGCCTTGTTGAACTTATGTCCTGCCGTTGCCGAGGCCTTCTATCAACATATTCCGCTGGTCGTTGTGTCGGCAGACCGCCCGAATCGATGGATAAATCAGCTGGATGGACAAACGCTTCCACAAGCGGGTACCTTTGGGTCTTTTGTCAGATGCTCGGTGAGTTTACCCGAATCGTGTGACGAAGAAGAACATTGGTATTGCAATCGAATGCTAAACGAGGCAATGATAGCTTGTATGCAAGGAAGTCGTGGGCCGGTGCATATCAATGTCCCTATAGCAGAATCTCTTTATACATTCAATGTAAAACAATTGCCTAAGGAGCGTAAAATATGTTTCTTATCTGATTTGGATATTCGTCCCTCTTCTATTCAATATATAAAACCATTGCAGACTGCCCTGCAGACTGCCCGCAGACCATTGATCGTGATTGGACAAGCAAAGCCTTCGGCGATAGCTGCTTGTACTGTAGATTGGTTGACTTCCCGGAAACATGTTGTCTTGCACGAAGCATTGAGTGTCGGTGAAAGGGAGGCGTGTCTTGAGGAAACGATGCATTTGGTAGGTGGAAAGGAAAACTTCCTTCCTGATTTCATATTATATGTCGGCGATGTGTTGGTGAGTAAGCGCGTCAAGCAATTCCTACGCAGCGCAAAGCATGCGTCATGTTGGATTGTTAATCCCGAAGGCTGCGTGCATGATACCTTTAAGAACTTACAAGGTGTGGTTCAGGCCCGTCCCAATGATATTCTGATGTCCATCAATAGCGATGGAAATGAAGATTGGTTTAACCGTTGGGAAGCTGTAAGACAAAAAGCACTTGAGCATCGTTTGGATTTTCAGCCCGACTATTCAAATATGTTGGCAGTGAAGTTCTTGGAAGAACGCTTGGCAAAAGACGATACTGTGCCTATTGTCCACTATGCCAACAGTATATCGGTCAGGCTAGGGTGCATCTATGCATGGCACCATATCTATTGTAATCGGGGAGTTAATGGCATAGAAGGCTCGCTTTCCACAGCCGGAGGATATTCTTTGGCAACAAATGAACGGGTGTATTGTGTCATCGGGGATCTGAGTTTCTTCTATGATCAAAATGCTTTATGGAATCAGAATCTGAAGTCTAATCTCAGAATCTTGTTGTTGAATAATCATGGCGGGGAAATTTTTGGAAAGTTCGAAGGATTAAGACAGAGTAGTGTGCGTAATAAAATGGTAATGGCAAAGCATTCTGCTACAGCCGAAGGAATTTGTCAAGAGAACAATATTCGGTACTATTCGGCTGATGATCCGGTGTCGCTTGAGAAGCACATGGAGACTTTGACCAGCGAGCATTCAGACCGTCCGATCTTATTGGAAGTCTTTACCGATTGTGAAGAGGATTTGCGCGTATATAAAGAATATTTTAATACATTATAATATGGTACAGAGAGAATGGGAAACCATCAAAGGATTTGATTTTAAGGATATCTTGTTTGAAAGCTACAATCATATAGCTAAAATCACCATTAATCGTGAGCGTTATCGTAATGCTTTTACTCCTCTGACTACTTGGGAGATGAGCCAAGCTTTCAGTTATTGTCGGGAGTGTCAGGATATTCGGGTAGTTATCCTGACCGGAACTGGTGACAAGGCTTTCTGTTCGGGTGGCGACATGCATGTGAAAGGACGTGGCGGATATATAGGAACTGATGGTGTTCCTCGTTTGAATATACTTGATGTGCAGATGCAGATACGGCGCCTGCCTAAGCCTGTCATCGCAATGGTTAACGGGTATGCTATCGGAGGCGGACATGTCCTTCATGTCATGTGCGATTTAACCATAGCCAGTGAGCATGCGGTTTTTGGGCAAACCGGTCCGAAAGTGGGTTCGTTCGATGCTGGTTTCGGTGCCAGCTATTTGGCGCGTATGGTGGGACAGAAGAAAGCTCGCGAAATATGGTTCCTCTGCAAACAATATAGCGCAAAGGAAGCTGAAGAAATGGGAATGGTCAACAAGGTTGTTCCTTTTGCGCAATTGGAAGACACTTGTGTGGAGTGGTGCGAAGTGATGATGGAACGCAGTCCGTTGGCATTAAGGATGATTAAGGCCGGTCTGAATGCCGAGCTTGATGGACAAGCAGGTATTCAGGAACTTGCAGGCAACGCTACCATGCTTTATTATACGATGGACGAGGCACAGGAGGGTGGAAAGGCCTTTTTAGAGAAACGGAAGCCTGATTTCGAAAAGTTTCCTCAATTTCCATAATGATACATATTGATATAGACAGGCGCACATTCCACTTCAAGATGCCCGCTGGAACCTCGCGTGGTATTTATACTACGCGCCAAAGTTATTTTCTCACAATACGAGATGATGCGTATCCCGAGGTGAAAGGGATAGGAGAATGTGCGCCTTTGCCCGATTTGTCGTGTGATGCCATACCCGAATATGACAATATCCTCCATCAACTGTGTAAGATGGTAGAGAACTTAGGGAAGATTCCTTATGAGATGCTGCGGCCTTATCCAAGCATTCTTTTCGGGTTGGAAACGGCCTTTGCACAATTAAAAGTACAAGGACGTACGATGCTCTTTGATACTCCGTTTGGTAGAGGAGAAGAAGGTATACGCATTAATGGCTTGGTTTGGATGGGTAGCTTTGAAGAGATGTGCAGGCGGTTGGAAGAGAAACTCAAACAAGGCTTTCATTGCGTGAAATTAAAGATAGGAGCGATAGATTTTGAGAAAGAACTTGAACTGATAAAACATATTCGCCAATCTTTCGATAGAGAGAAAATCGAATTGCGTGTAGACGCCAATGGAGGATTTTCGCCGGACAATGCCATGAAACGAATAGAAGCATTGGCTAAATATGATATCCATTCTATAGAGCAACCTATCAAGCAACATCAGTGGGCGGCAATGGAACACTTATGTAAAGTGTCTCCAATACCGATAGCTTTAGATGAAGAACTGATAGGCGTAAATGTGAGGAGCATGAAAGAGGCTTTGCTTGATCGGATACAACCGCAATATATCGTCTTGAAACCAAGTCTTCATGGTGGTATGTTTGGATCGGAAGAATGGATCAGGCTGGCGCAAGAACGTGGGATTGGAAGTTGGATAACAAGTGCTTTGGAAAGTAATATCGGGCTGAATGCCGTTGCTCATTTCTGTGCAAAGACCTATTTCCCGCATATATCGATGCCGCAAGGATTGGGAACGGGGCAACTCTTCACGGATAACATAGAGATGCCATTGGAAATCCGAGGCGATGAGTTGTGGACGGTCTCGGTAGAGAATGTATGATGACACTGGAAGCTTTTTTAGAGGAATGGAATAATCCTTCCGATACGATATTGGTACATAGTAGTGGAAGCACGGGTAAGCCCAAGCCTTTACTTGTTGAGAAAAGACGAATGCTGAATTCAGCGCGTATCACTTGTGACTTTCTTGGATTGACTTCCGGCGACATGGCCTTTCTTTGCATGCCCTTGGATTACATTGCCGGGAAGATGATGGTTGTGCGAAGTATCGAACGGCATTTGGATTTAGTGAGTGTTCCCCCTTCAGGACACCCTTTACGTGGGATTACAATTGATGCAAACAGGCGTTCATTGGCTGCCATGGTGCTTCCGCAAGTTTATAACAGTTTGCAAGTCCCGGAAGAAAAAGAGGCATTGCAGCATTTCAGTCATTTGATTATAGGAGGCGGTGCGATTGATACACATTTGGAAAAGGAGCTGAAAGAATTCCCAAATCCTGTGTGGAGCACGTATGGCATGACCGAGACGCTTTCTCATATTGCGCTGCGCAGGCTGAACGGAGCTGAAGCTGGCGAATGGTATAAGCCGTTTGACAGTGTCAAAGTGGCGTGCAACGAGGAGGGATGCCTTGTCATTGATGCTCCTTTGGTGCACGAGGGAAAACTTGTTACCAATGATATTGTGGAAATCAACGCAGCAGGACATTTCAAAATCAAAGGACGGAAAGACAATGTTATCAGTAGCGGAGGAATAAAAATACAGATAGAGGAAGTGGAAGCAGTTTTGAAGCCGCTGTTGGACAGACCTTTTATGATTACAAAACGGGCCGACAGGAAGTTTGGCGAGGCCGTCGTTCTTTTGACGGAACAAGAGAAACTGTCCGAAGTGAAATCAATCTGCAGGCAAACGCTCCCCAAATATTGGCAGCCGCGCCATTATCTTCATGTGAATCAAATACCACTTACCGAGACTGGAAAGCCGAACCGCGCCCGCGCTTTATCCCTCGCGGAAGAAATCTAACGCTTCTTTAATCTCTTCATTCGTGGCGGTCTGATTGATTTTTATGTTACCGACATCGCTTAGCAGCGTGAAATTGATATGGCCGCCCACGTTCTTCTTGTCATGTGTCATCAATTCTATCAATTCCTCATAGTCATCGCATGTCACAGGAAGCGAACCATAGTTCTCGCGAATGAAACCAACCGTCTGTCTCATCTTGTTTGTCGGGAAACCTGTCTTTACACAACTGAGATACAATTCGCATATCAGCCCGAAGGCTACGGCATAGCCATGCAATATGGGGCTACGTCTCAGCGACCAGCTCTCGAATGCGTGCCCGATGGTATGCCCAAGGTTCAGCGATTTTCGTAATCCTGTCTCCCGGGGGTCTTGGCTAACGATGCGTTCCTTTACTTTAACCGAGGCGCCGACCATTCGTTGAAGCACTTTCAAATCGGGCTGCATCAAGTTGAACGTGATAAGTTCTGACCAAAGCTCTTCATTTGCAATAAGACCATGCTTCAACATTTCCGCATAGCCCGAACAGATATTCTCCTCGTCCAGCGTCTGCAGGAACCGGGTGTTGATAATAACGAAACGGCTATCGTTGAACACACCGATCTCATTCTTTAATCCATTGAAGTTGATGCCGGTTTTCCCGCCCACGGAAGCGTCTACCATTGCCAGCAAAGTCGTGGGAATATTGATGAAATCAATTCCTCGTTTGAATGTAGAGGCCGCAAAACCACCAAGGTCTGTCACCATTCCGCCACCAAGGTTTATCATGCAAGAATGCCGGGTGCCCCCTCGGGCACCCAGTTCCTGCCAGACATGCGTCAATGCGTCAATATCTTTATGGCTGTCCGTGGCCCGAATCGTAATCACTTTCGCGCCCTTCAGTTCTGAAAGACACGCTATAACGGGCCAACAGAGCCGCTGTGTGTGCTCGTCGGTAAGCACAAACACTTGGTCGTGTTCGCACGCTGCAATAGCGTTCGCAAGTTCTTTTTCAAAGTTTTCCGAGATGATGACTCGCTGTTCCATAGCCGATTTATTGCAAATGTTTATCATTTGTTTGCAAAGATAATGATTTGTATTTGAATAACCGTCTTTTCGGAGCGCGTTATTCTTTTTCGCTCCTCCCGTGAGTCACAAAATTTCCTCCCGTATATAAATTTATTTTCTCCCGCAAAGAAATATTTTTTCTCCCGCAAAGAAATTTATTTCCTTGCGGGAGAAAATTTATCTCCTTCCGTATGCCCCAAAATTTCTTCCCGTATTCCCATAAATTTTCAACCGTATATAAATTTATTTTAATACGTATATAAATTTATTTCAATACGTAACTAATCAATGAAAATGAAGAAATGTTGAGGTTGATGTAAACTAACTGATAATGAGGAGGAAATACACGAATTGGCATAATACTGCTCTATTTGTAAAGGGCAGAAATATGCAGATTTAGGCAGAAGTTCAGTTACCAGAGTGTTACCTTGTTTTGATGTTGGTAACGATGGAGAAGAAATAGGTAACTGAATTATTATCATTCGTGTGGCTGTTGCCTCGGTCGGCAGTTTTCTGCATAAGTGAGGAACGCTTTAATTCGGGTAACTTTACCCACAAATATTAAAGCGTATGAAAACAGAGAAAATGAAGGTGTTGCTCTACCTTAAAAAGAGCGGTTTGGACAAGTCGGGGAAAGCTCCGATTATGGGGCGTATAACCATTGGACGCTCCATTGCCCAGTTTAGTTGTAAATTGTCTTGCAATCCTGACTTATGGAATTCACGTGAGAGCAGGATGGATGGTAAGAGCTGTGAAGCGGTGGAGATTAATGGAAGGTTGGAGAACCTGTTACTTTCCATTCAATCTGCCTATCAGTCGTTGATTGCCAAAGGACAGCCATTTGATGCAGCCGATGTAAAGGAGCTGTTTCAGGGTAGCGTGCAGGCTCGCTGTATGCTCATCGAAAGACTGGATATGCTCATCAAGGAGAAAGAAAACCATATCGGTATAGACATCAAGGAAGAGTCTATGTGTGCTTATCATTCCACTCGGAAACGGTTGCTGGAGTTTATTCAGAGGAGGTATCATGTTTCGGACTTGGCTTTCTCGCAGCTTACAGAAAACTTCATCTACGAATTGCAAGCATTTTGTCTTAGTGAACTCGGTCATCAGCAAAGCACATTTTTCAGAGTTGCAGCAGATTTGAAGACTGTCTGCAGGCTGGCTTATCGTGAGGGGCTGGCTGATACGCTTCTGTTTGATAATGTCCATATAGAACGCGGAGACAAGAAAACACCCAAGGCACTTGACAAGGAAGCATTAGATAAACTCAAAGCACTCCGCTTTGATGAATTGGAAGAGGAAATGGAAACAGTTCGTGATGTGTTTCTCTTCGCCTGTTATACCGGTGCAGCCTATTGTGATTTGATGGAACTAAGCAAGAAGTATCTTGTTCGTGATGATGCAGGTAGTTTGTGGTTGAAGTTCAACAGACAAAAGACTGGTGTACTTTGTCGTATCAAACTATTGCCGGAAGCAGTTCGATTAATAGAGAAAATGCACAGCGATGAAAGGGAAGTACTACTGCCTTTCATAAAATATCCCACTTATCAGTCCTGTCTCAAAGCCTTGCGATTACGGGCAGGCATTTCTTTTCCCTTTACTACGCACACTGCAAGGCATACCTTTGCCACACTTATCACATTGGAGCAGGGAGTTCCTATTGAAACGGTGAGCAAGATGCTCGGACATACGAACGTAAGTATGACCGAACGTTATGCAAAGGTAACACCGCAGAAACTCTTTGAGGAATTTAACCGTTTCCTTTCTTTCACAGAAGATTTACGTTTAACCATTTAACCAAGATTTTTTATGAGAAGTACATTCAAGATATTGTTTTACATCAACAGACAGAAGACAAAGGCAGACGGCAAGACCGCCATTCTCTGCCGTATCACCATAGACGGAAAAAGCACCGCCATTACCACAGGCGAGCAGTGCAAATCCTCCGAGTGGAACAGCAAACAAGGACTGACAACCGATAAGAAAACCAATCAAAGAATCGGCGAGTTTAAGGAACTTGTAGAAAAGATCTATCAAGATATTCTGATAAATGACGGAGTGGTAAGTGTGGAACTGCTCAAGAACCGTTTGCAGGGAATAGCCACTATGCCGACAACACTCCTTGCCATGAGCAAAGCAGAATTGCTGTCCGTTAAAGTGTGCGTGGGCAAATCGCGAGCTGAGGGAACCTATCAGAATCTTCTCTATTCAGATAAGTTACTTACGGAGTTTGTAAAGGATAAGGGAATGACGGATATAGTCATAGCCACTATAACGGAAGACTTGTTTGAAGAATACCGTTTCTATCTGAAAAAGCGAGGTTTGGCAACAGCTACTATGAATCGTTACCTTTGTTGGCTGAGCAGGCTGATGTATCGTGCGGTCAGTCAAAGAGTCATCCGTTGCAATCCTTTTGAGAATGCCAAGTATGAGAAAGCGGAACAGAAGATACGCTTTCTGCAAAAGAGCGAAGTATCTAAACTTATGGCACTGAGAGTACTTGATAAGGAAGCAGAACAAGCAAGACGGATGTTTATCTTCTCATGCTTTACGGGCTTGGCTATTGCTGATATGGAACATTTGCAATTTGGACACATTCAAACGGCAGCCGACGGACAGAAATATATTAGAAAGGAACGGCAGAAAACAAAGGTGGAGTTTGTCGTACCACTACACCCCATAGCGGAAGCCATCATCAATCAATGCAAGACGGAGCAAGAAAGGAACGAAAGGCAGGCAGTGAGAGGAAAAGGCAACGACCTTGTCTTTCACTGTGCTTGCAGCCGTAGCGTGATGAACGCAAAGCTGGGTATTGTGGGTAAGGCGTGTGGCATCAGAGAACGGTTGTCCTACCATGTGGCGAGGCACACGTTCGGCACGATGGGTTTAAGTACAGGGATACCCATCGAGAGTATTGCCAAAATGATGGGGCACGCCTCTATATCCAGTACTCAAATCTACGCACAGGTGACAGACAATAAGATTTCGGAGGATATGGATAGATTGATAAGGAAGCATCAAAAAGAAGAAACAAAGGAGGAAGCCGTATGAATGCCTATCACTATCAAACGAAAAGAGACCGCAGTTATTTCGACTGGGGCAACAAGATGCAAATCGTTCGCAAAGGCAAAGGCGAGATAGCAATGACAGAGAGCGAATTGGTAGATTTCTTCGGTGTAACATGGAGGAAACTCAATTATCGTCTGCAACTTCTACTAAAAGTCTCTCCCCTGCAACCCGACGAAAGGGATACAGGGGAGCAGGAAGTATTCGTAAACGGACATCTGCGAGGTTACGCCTTGCTTTATCCGCTTACTATCATCATCGCTTTGTCTTATCAATTGGACAGCATGGAAGCACACTTCTTCAGGAAACATGTATGTCAGAGATTGCAGAAACCTACATCCATAATAACACCGATATTCTTAATAGGAAAGACGGATACCTGATGATTATATTTTCTTTTTCTTTCATTGATTATATCTTACTACATAACTACAATAAGGTATAATACGTTGAAAGAAAAAGGATTAAAAATTTTTATTGATATACGAATATTCTTTCAATTATTTACTACGCTACTACAAAAGAAAGATTTTTATTAAAACAGAATTGACAGTGTATAAAAACTAAAAGCACAACCATGAGAATTTATAGTTTATAACACATAAACTAAAAGAGCCGTATCAAACCCTATAATGAGTAACGATACAGCTCTTTTCCTTGTTTTGAGGAGGTTAAAGTTTCTAATCAAGAAGTTCACATTCTTTTAGATGTTGGGGTTATGTCCCAATAAATATCATAAGTAATATTCTATTACAACTATTTAAGCTCATGCAACATATAGGGTGCTCCGGAAACCTTTACCTTCAATTTTTCATAGCTTCCATCTTTCATGTGATAGACAAAATAACCCGTACCTTTGTCGGTAGACATCCCAAAGACAATGTCATCACCAGACTTACAAACCGATGCTGCCCAGCCGGTTGTCCCATCTAAGTCCATCTTTTTGCAGGTTTTGTCATAAAGATTTATCTCAAAGGCTTGAAATGATTTGTCATGAACGTAGTCAGGTGGATTGCTTGCCGCTCCAGGAATGTTAAGGTATCCATAAACCTTTCCGTTTCCACCATACACTTTATTATAAGCATACGATGTTCTGTTCCCCTTTACTCCTTCTAAGTTTACGTCTGCAAGGGTGAAGTAATATGAGTTGTCAAAGTCTTGCTCCCCTTTCTTAATGCGCAAGAATCCTTCCTTGACCCCAGGCTGGTATCCAAACATAGCTACGCAATAGAAATAGATGTCACCCTTTTCGTCCACGAATGGATCCCCAGCGGGGGTCATAGAGGAGGCCATTGTAGCACGAGGGTCACTAATCATTTTGATGGGCTTATCGGTTTTGGTATCTATTAAGGCTATGTGTGCTCCCTTCTCGCATGAGTAGGCAGATTTTAACTGGCAGAGCGTCACGTATAAGATGCCGTCTCTGATGATGGAAGCACATGGTTCAGGATTATTGTCGCCAGCCAACTTCCCCAAGGAATAGCCAGATAAATCTATTTCTCCTGTTTTTGTCATGGAGGACGGATCTATAATCCATACCTTTCCTAATCCAAGACAAGAAACGTAGGCTTTCTTCTCGGATAAGAATGTAATGTATGTGGCCTTTGCACCACTTGGAAACAGCATGGTGTTTCCTTCTTGAACAAGGATTCCATCCTTAGGGATGTACTTGTAGAGGTGTTCTGTATCTGTCACATATATCTTATTTTTATACACGAATGTGAATGCCCCCTTCGGAAGCACTAATGCGTTGTCTGTATTGAGTGAACCAACACTCAAATCCTTGAACAGGCTAATATATGTGTTTTCTCCGATGTTTACGCTGTGTACAAATCCTACTTCAGATTTTGTAGAGGGAGGAAAGTCCGGAGAGTCCTTTCCGCATGAGGTGAGACCTACAAGAGATAGCAACACAAGGGCTGCGATTAAAAAATAATGTTTCATTTTATTTGTTTTTAAATTGGTAATATATTACAAACTCATTGCTCCGCCCGATGTTTTGTCGCGGAACAGATTAAAACGCAATTTTGTTTTAAAAGTGCGTCCTTGCAGTGGCATCTTGAATTCCATATAGTTCTCCTTGTCAAAGATGTTCTCAACTTCGAAACTCAATGAAATGTTGTTGTGCCAAAAGGATTGTTGAAGGCCTATGGTAAACACATCGTTGGAGGGGATAATCCATTTTTTACGCTGGTCGGACAGTGTGCTCATTTGCCATCCCCAATCGAATTCTCCGACATGGGACACATCCATATAAATTCTAGATAGTTCATTTCGCCCCAGCAAATTTTCTGCATGATACTCCAAACCATAGTTGAAATAGAAAGATGGTATGTTGGGTACATGTTTATTATATGTGGGATTATCCGTCCCTTTTGTATCGTTTAACCATTTCTGCCGGTCTCGAATGTCCTGTAGTGTAAGATTGAAATATGTATAGATGTTTGGTGTCACGTCTACTTTCAAATCGGTATCAAATCCCATCGTGCTTGTCTTTCCCAAATTTGTGTAGATGGAACGGATATCAGCGGGGAAAAGCCTTATCATATTTTGGATATACATGTAATAGAAGTTTGTTTCCCACTGCACGCGGGTAAGTCCCATCACATTTCTTGTATCTATGATGGTTCCAACGTTCAGGTTGTCTCCAATTTCAGGCAGTAAGTTCACTGATGGCTTGATGCTCATTCCGTTACCGAAAAGTTCTCCTGTGTCCGGGAGTCTCACATTGTGTGAAAACGAGAACTTTCCCCTCACGCCTTTCCAAAACTCATAGCTCACTCCCTCACTAAATCCGTAGTACGTTTTGTTCACACTTGTCTGTTTGGGAGCTGATGCATCTTTCATTTGGGCTTTCGACAAGGCATCGCTCGTTCTAAAGATTTTTGACTTCAGATAGTAAATGCTTATCGTCAAGGAATTCTGAAAACGATGATTGGAAGAGGCATACAAATGACAGAGTCCGATATTGTTTGAAATCATTTTGCTGGGAAACGAGCTAGGATCGAACCCGAGATAGTCATTCATGCGTTCATCTTTAGGACGGTAGTCTGAAAGAGCAAGTTGATCATTTATGTTGAATGTATGTTGTCCAAATGTATATTTTAAATTAAATTTGTTTCGTAATTCAAATTGCCGGTTATGGGATTCATTAAGAAGATTGTCTTCTGTTTCCCCCATTGCCTGAGTGATGGTTCCATCCCATTGTCTTCTTGTTGTTGTTGTGTCTATCAGGCTCGTTTGTATAATAGGAATAACAAGGGATAATTTCATTTCCAAACCTTTAAAGATGAAGTCGTCTTTTTCTATATGCAAAGTGGGCATTATATTAAAGCCTTTCATATAGGCATGCCGCGAATCAAAGTTAAGAGACTGTATACCTTTTTTATTTCTGTAGAAGGCGCATTCCAAATCCAGTTTATCGAAGTATAGCTTTCTAAAACCAATGCCGACATGATAGAAGTCTGCGTCATAATAGTCATTATTTCGTCTTACCTTTCTGTATTCTGAGACTGGCAGGTTTGTTTCGAATACTGGCCATGACATCGTGTAGTTGTTCTTGGATTTATTCTTAAAGAAAGCAACGTTAAATAATATGCCTGACTTTGCAAAAAGCTTTTGAGCACTTGTAAGTGTCTTGGATGTTCCGAATGATGCCAATTCCTGCGTGAATCCTACTAAGTCGCATTCATCCTCCCGTGTCACAATATTGATGGCCCCTCCTAATCCGTCGCCTCCATATTCTGCAGGCACAATACCCTTGTACACCTCTATATATTTGATCACATCTATTGGAATATCGTTGATGTCGAAAGAACCGTCAGGACTGTTGAGTGGAAAACCATTAATATATACGGCGACACGCTTACCTTCTAAACCATGTACAGATATGCGCGACGCACTTCCCAATCCGCCTGTCTTTCTTACTTTGATGCCAGACGTGCGTGTAAGAATCTCTTCTATACCGCTTGAACGTCCCCGCAGCTTGGATCCGTCCACTACGGTTACAGCCATAGGACTCTGCCGAATGCGGTTTATTTCCGCCTGCTGGGAAGATCCCTTCACTACAACTTCGTTAAGGACGTTCGCTGATGATTCTAAGAAAAAGTCTTTTGTGATATTGCCGTTTAACACAATGACTTGCCTTACTCGTTTATATCCAACAAATGAAACCTCAACGAGACATGTTCCATTTGAGAGAATGTCAATTTGATAATTGCCTGTTTTGTCAGAAACTGTTTTCTGTTTTGTATTTTTGATTGATATGTATGCCCCAGATATGGGAAGTCCTGTTTCTTTATCTATGATTTTCCCACGTAATATATTTTGGGCAGACAAAACTGTTGTACACAAACACAGTATCGTTACGATGAATAATCTGTTCATAATCTTATTGATTAATGAGTTCTCGCCATCCTGCTGTATTATAGCGTATATATTCAGACAAAACCTGTTTTGCCTCTTCTTTACGGATTTCTGGATTTGAGACAATCTCTCCGACGATTGTTACCCATGTAGAAGAGGAAATCCGAAAGAATAGTGACGAAACTTTTGTTTGTATTTGTGGATAGACTTTTTGCATTTGGTCAATATATTCTTTACTTATTGCAACTTGTTCTTCGATAAAATTTTCACGGAAAAATTCTACAGAAGTACCTTTTGATTCAAAAAGCAATAACTTTAATTCTTCTTTATACAAGAAAATTATTTTAAGCGTTTCTCTTAGCAAATCTTTTTGACTTTGTATAGAGAAACGAAGTTTGTCTATTTTGTTGGGTTCTATGCGATAGGAGGACAGCCTTCCATCCAAAACAGCAAGTAAAGGCCTAAGGACAGCATAAAAAATATCATCTTTTGTCTTAAAATAATTGTATATATTACCTAAGACAACTCCTGATTTTGCAGAAATTGTTCGCATCGAAGTTTTTCTAAAACCATTTTTAATAAATTCATTGCGGGCAGCTGTGACAATTCTGTTTCTTATATCTTCTTTTAATATTTTCATTACTATTTTATTAACGGACATCGTTCAATTTTGTTCATAAAAAAAAGCGTACTGTTTAAAAACAGTACGCTCCTTTTATTGTTGCCTTTATGCGGCTGTGTGATATTTTTTATCATTAATTCAATTTTGGATACAAAGGTATGGGAAGAATTCTATACTGGCAATACTTATTAATAAGTATTTTTAATCGAATTATAATACTAAACTCAAATGGACTTAAAATAACGTGAGTTCGATGAATTTAGAATAAAGCAAGCTGTGTGTCAAATGTCCTTTGCACTCTGACGCATGGCTTCTTTGGAAATAGGCAATAGGCAGCAATGGCACCCAGAAGGTTGACGATGAAATTGTCGAAGCACCTATGTCGGGAATGTTCTACCTGCGCTATATTCTTAAGTTCATCGTTTATGGTTTCTATGATGGCCCTCTTTCTGAGTAGTAACTTATCGGGAACGCTCATCAACGCACCTTTCATATTATTTTTCAGCTTGGTAATAAGCTGA
>NZ_KB908339.1 GCF_000382385.1 Segatella maculosa DSM 19339 = JCM 15638
CGGTCGAAAGACAGGGAGCAGGAATACCTTGCCGCCTTTCACAAGGAAGTGGACATCCCTGCCCGTATCGGTAAGACCGTGTACATCCGCAAGGAGTACCACGAACGGATACAGCGTATCCTGCGCATCATCGCCAAGGACGAGGTGTCTCTGTTCAGCTATATAGATAATGTACTGACCTACCACTTCGAGCATTTCGGCGAAGAAATCAAAAAGTTATATGAAAACAACAGTTCAATATTCTAAAAACAAAAGACAATGGAAAAGAAAGACAACCTCTCCCTTTACAGGGAAATATTCTTGAAGAAGACGCATTACACGGCAAGAGACGGCAAACAGGTGTACATTCCGGTCGTCTATCATGAGAAGATGCTCAAAATCGTACAGCTTATATGCAGCAACAGGATTAACATCTCTGATTTACTGTGCAACATGCTCGAAGAACATTTCAGAACACACGGCGAGGAGCTCAAAGCCCTCAATGAGGAAGCCCTGCTTAAGAACATGGAGCTATGACCACCTTTCTCATCATTGCCCTGCTGGCATACAACGCTTGGCTGGCCTATCACCTTTTGAGCCGGCTGTCCGCCGTCAAAGAGCAAACGGCTTCAGAGGAAGAAACCAAAAAGAAGCGCGAAGCGCAGGACGAGGCGGCCGATGTCGTGGGTAAGAGCCGTTTCAAAATGGAGGCCTCCGTACCCGCACAACAGGAAAGGACGACGCCACTCGCTGCCACTACGGCGCCACAAGCTGCCACGCAGGAAGAAACGGAGGCAGTAGACGTCGAAGACACTACCTTTGCCGACGAAACGGACGAGAAGCTTTCCCGACAAGTTCCCACCGACTGCCTCGACGAAACCTTCACCGACATCAGGATAAATGATGTTGCAGGCGGAAACGAAGACGCAGAAGACGATGAGCCCGACACACCTGCGGCAAGGGGAACGAGCTTCGAGGACATCGACAGGGCGGTGAAGTCCGTGAGGAAGCCCGAGGCGGACGAAGCAGAAAAGCTCCACGCCGGCAAGACTTTCAAGGACATCGCCGAGACGGAACTCTTTCAAAAGCTCACCGAGAGCTTCGCCGGCATCTCCGACAGGGTCAACGAGGTCATCGACCTCTATACCGCCCGTGCCGCAGAGGCAAAACCGCTCGTCCTTCCCGCGCGCATCGAAGACTTCGACATCCGCGATTTTATATAACCTGTTAACAAGAAACGACAATGAAAGAAAAAGACTACGGATAAGGCGCACCTGTTGCCACTATATCCACAAGAAAGTTAAGTAAGACAATTTCAATCCAACCCCGACGGGCGGCGCATGACCGTTTTTCATGCGCACCCGTCACCAAACAACGCTTTATGAACAACAAGCAAAAACCATTTCTCTCGCATTCTGTGTTGGGGACTGACCATTTCAAAGCAGAATGCGATAAACTCTTTTCTTGCTTCTCTGCGCAACTCCTTGTACAATGTTTTCAGTTGCGAATGATTGCCGTTGATGTAGGTTTCATACATATACTCGAAGATATTGTCCACTTCGTAGTATCGGCATTGCTGGCTGGGTGTCTTGCTGTGTCTTGTTTTCATCTTGATTTATGTTTATAGGGTGAATATCCAAAGAATAAGGGCGAGAATACTTACGAGGGTGAGCACGTAGAGGACTATTGCCCAAAGGGTGCGGAGAATGCCTGCGACGATTTCCGCAAGCAAACCGACAACCACACCGACTGCTCCAAAGACGATGCTTATAACGCTTGTGAGCAGCAGGCGGAGGGTTGCGCGCAAGGCTCGGTGAATGTTGATTGACTTTTCCATTTTTCTAAGGGTTTTAATATTTAATGCGGATCCAAGAGCTTGAGGGAGTTGAGTTTCACTGCTTATCTGTCTCTCGTTTATCCGACATTTTTTTTAATGCGTCTTCCTGTCGCATCGGTCGTTTTCGTTTCAGGTGCCTCACAAAGGTAGGGATGAGCGAATGCAAGGTTTTTGAGGGAAAATACTACCCGGAGCAAAACGCAGTGGAGCGCAGGCGTGGAGATTTTCTCCAAAACCGAAGGCTCCGACCTTGCAGCAGCGTAGCATCCCGGAATTACCTTTGCGCCTGAACGGGGACGACCAACGGATGCGATACGGTGAAGACCGCATCGAAATGGAGGTAAACGGAAAAGAGACAGATTCGGATGAAATCAAAAATCTGATTGCATGCCATACAATCAGATAAGTGGAGGTATGTGTTAATAAAGCGGGCGTGTAAAAGCCACCTATAGAAGACAAAGACGGAAAAGGAAAGGTACGAAGTCTGCCTTTCGGACTTGCTGCGATGGGCAGGCGTGTACTTTTCCTACGGCTTTGTCAGACAAGTCGGAGGTGTCGGAGGTAGACGGGTGAGGGATTTATCACCACCTGAATAGCTCCGACTTCTCCGACGACAAACAATGCGGCTTTTACTACCGCCTCCAAGAGAAGGAAAAACATCGAAAAAGAAAAATCTGAAAAATTGTCTTGCCGGAATCCATACCTTAGAAAGTATGGCCGATACACAGAAAAGTGGCAGGAAGCAGATTTGCCGAATTCCCTTTCGACAGACAGCTCCCTGCCTCTTTTCGTCGGTCATGCTAAAGGCAGGAATGGGTTATGCCTGATAGCGAAGTTTGCGAAGAGAGGGCATAACTTATTCCTGCCGAAGATGAGAAAGATTTCAGCAGGACAATTAAACCATCGATATGACAGCAGAAAATTCTGTCTAACAAGAAAAAATAAGTTTTTCTTTGGGCGTACAGCATATTTTATTTATCTTTGCATCAATAACAAGAGTTGTTTGAAACGACAGCAAATCAAGGAAGTCCGGGGAATTTGAGTAGTAACCAAATCGTAACCCTTTTCCTTTTTTCAATTTTATAAGTGCTTATAATCAATGAGTTATAAAGAATCGGCACTTTTTAATGAGAAAATGGGTGATTTCGCACGGTAAAATGAGTGAGATTACACGACAAAATGGCTGAAATTGGATTGTTGAATGGACGCAATAGGCATGTAGGGGTTTTGACTTTGAAGTTTGAACATTGAACTTTGACCTTTATGATTTGCTGAATGATAAAATGGATCGTTGACAAGAGGCATGTAGGGACGCACGGTTCGTGCGTCCGCGCAAGAGAATGAAACACAAATGCACGATTATTAGGACGGACGCACGAGCCGTGCGTCCCTACATGCCTCTTGCTTGCAAATCATCTTCATAATAAGACTAATCATAAAGGTCAAAGTTCAATGTTCAAACTTCAATGTCAAAATCCCTACATGCGTGTAAACAATCAACTTGTTTACCCGTTTACGCGTCAACTGCCAACCGAATTCTTTCTCATTGAACTTCTATCGGGCCACTTTCTGCCTGCGAACGAACACCAACCTGAGCAACACAAAGTTGATGGGAACGGCTATCAGCATCACGAGAACAGGCGAAAGCCACTTGCCCGCGCCCAACCAAAGGAAAAGGTTGAACAATCCTATCTCCAAAAGATAGTTCAGCAGGTGGCTACCGGCAAAGCCTGCGGCGTTGCCCTTCGTGGGTTTGCCTTTGAAAGTGAAGTAGGTGGTCAGTCCGTAATTGCAAACCAAGCCCACGACATAGCCGGCCGTATAGGCAAGGTTGGCCTCGGTGACGAGCAGACACAGGCAATAGATGCCGTAATGAATGGCCGAACAGATCGTTCCGGTGATGCCGAAACGGAACAATCGCCAGAAGTCTTTCTGCCAACGCAGCCAAAATCGTTTGATAAAAGCGGTCATTCGGGCTTGCTACTTCAATATCTCACTGATGTTATAAAGCGGGCGTTGCTTCACTTCCTCATAGATTTTGCCGATGTAAAGGCCCACGGCTCCGATCGAAACCATCAGCATTCCGCCGACAAGCCACACGCTGAGTATGAGTGAAGCCCAGCCAGCTACCTCCGTATGACTGATGAAAGCATGAATGACATAGGCCAGAATACCGAGGCTGATCAGCAGGAACACGAGGCCAAGATAAATCACATAGTAAATCGGTTTCACCGAGAACGACGTGATACCGTCAAGGGCCAAGCCAAGCATCTTGCGCAAAGTGTATTTTGAATGCCCTGCTTCGCGCTCGCTGATGGGGTCGTCTACGGTCGTTGAACGGAGGCCGATGAGTGGGATAAGACTGCGAAGATAGAGGTTACGTTCCTTATATCCCGACAGCATCTCCAAGGCCCGGCGACTCAACAGTCGGAAGTCGGCATGATTAAAGATGCTGTTCACGCCCATTTTCTCCTGCAGATGGTAGAACGCTTGCGCTGACATTCGCTTGAGCAACGGGTCGGCCTTGCGCGAAACCTTCACGCCGTAGACGATGTCATTGCCTGCCATGAAGTCGTCAACCATCTGCGGAATGCACGTCAGATAGTCGTCTTGCAGGTCGGCATCGAGCGTGATTACGGCGTCGGCCCAGTCTTTTGCCGTCATCATTCCGGCCATAATGGCGTTCTGGTGGCCCACGTTGTGTGCCAAGTTGATGCCCCGAATACGCGGATTTCGGGCATGTAGCCGGGTGATAATCTCCCATGTGCGGTCGCGACTGCCGTCGTTGACGAAGACAATCAGCGAGTCTTCCGCGATTTTCCCTTGGCGAATAAGGTCTTCAAAGAGTGCCGTGAGCCGGTCGGCCGACTGTTCCAACACCTCTTCTTCATTGTAGCAGGGAGAGACTGTGGCAAGTTTTATCATACGGATTTCTTCTGTCGGTTGACAAATTCCATGAATGTGACGAACGAACGCCCGTCGTTTTTCATGGCTTTGATAAAGCGGTCGAGTCGCTGTTCGAGTGCTTTCCCGCTGTGGTTCTTGATGATGAACGGCATTTTGAACTCGGAATGGTGCTTCAAATCATAGAATTCCCAAGGGTGAAAATAGGTGACGAAGTAGCCATCGTGGCGCAACACTTGGCGAACCAAGCTGCGATAGAGCCATTCGGGGAAGTTATGAAGGGCCAACCAAAAGAGAGGTATGCGCAAATGTGGGCTGACACTGGCCGGAATCTCCATGACGGGGCCACGCATGAACCATGTCCTTGGCGTCGTGAGGTGCATATATCGGCCGGGAATAAAGGCCGGATTCAGTGACGAATTGTAAAGGAATCCGGCCCGTTCGATGTCATTATCCGACACAGGGAACATGCGGGGCTGCCGGTATCCTGCCACTTTCACGCCCGAAACTCGCCCAATAATCTCCTTTGAACGAAACACATCGTCTGACTTCGGCCGCCAATGATCAACGCCGTGGCAGGCAATCTCGTGCCCTTCGGCCTTGATACGCGCCATGATTTCGGGTGCTTGTTCGGCAAAGTTTCCTGTACAAAAGAACGTAGCCCGCACGCCGTTGGCCTTCAATATATCGAGAATCCGAGTGGTTCCTTCAACAGAAACGCGCATTCCTTCTTCGAGTGAGAAGTCTACACCATGCTCGCGAGGCACGTCAAACTCCTCGGTGTCAAAACTCAACAATATCATATCATTCCCGTTTTTACTGTTCTTAAATGCCTGTTTTAATGCTTCAAAAGGCTTTTTCCATGCGCCTTGTTCTTCGGTCTCCATCGTTTTGGGCCCCAATTTAGGCCCCGATGCAATGTGATGTTGCCTTGTTCGTGCCCTATCGCCCAGTTGACAGCGCACCATTCGGCCGAATTTTCATCAATCACAAGGCAAAAGTAGTAATAAACTCCGATAAAACCATGACTTTGAACGGATTATTTTGCGGCATGAAAGAACCCACCCCGACCCTTATTTTGGGCCATGAAGTTTTTTTATCGGACCGAAACAAGAGCGGAAAAGAATATAATTCGTATATTTGCAAACATGAACGGAAATGAAAAAATCACGGTTGTCATCAACACCTACAATGCGGAGCGACACCTGAATGCCTGTCTTGAAGCGGTGAAAGACTTTGACGAGGTGCTCATCTGCGACATGGAGAGCACCGATCGCACGCTCGACATCGCGCATTCCCACGGTTGCAAGGTTGTCACCTTCCCCAAAGGCGAACACCGCATCGTTGAACCGGCCCGCCAATTTGCCATCGACAGGGCAGAAAATCCGTGGGTGTTGGTGGTCGATGCCGACGAGATTGTGCCCTGCGCCTTACGCCATTATCTCTATGAAGCTATTCAAAAGCCGACCGGTTTCGCCGCAATTGCCATTCCACGCAAGAACTATTTCATGGGAAGAATGATGCACAGCAGCTACCCCGACTATGTGCTTCGGTTCTTGAAACGCGAGCGTTGTCACTGGCCGCCCGTCATTCACGCCTCACCGGAGGTAAACGGGCGAGTCATCAAGATACCTTCTGCGAGGCAAGACCTTGCCTTTGAGCACCTTGCCAACGACACCGTGGCCGACATCATTGCGAAAAACAACACCTATTCTGACTATGAAGTGCCCCGCCGACGCAAGAAAAACCATGGCATTATGGCCTTGCTTTGCCGCCCGACCTTCCGTTTTTTTAAGTCCTACTTCCTGAAACGGGGTTGCTTGGACGGCCTCCCGGGACTGATACATGCCGTGCTCGACGCTGGTTATCAGTTCGCCATCGTGGCCAAACTCATCGAAGAGAGGCAGGAAAAACGGCACTCTTCATAAACCTTAACGGCTCTCCACGCCGCCTTAATCCCTATTGACCATTCATTATGCTGCACGAACAACCGACAACCGACAGGCAACCGCCGCTCCGTATCGTCTTTCTCATGTCGCGATTTCTCGACGGTGGGATTGATACCGTGCTGACTGAATACCTGAAACACCTTGCCCAAGACGACCGGTTTCAGCTCACCCTCGCTATTGCAACGGCCATGGGCCACCTCGAAGTCTATGCCCGGGAGGTGCCAAAGTGCGTGAATGTCGTTTATTTCTCGCAGTCAAAAGTCCTCACATACATTCCCCAAAGGCGTGCACTCAAGCAGGCTCCACCCCTTGCAAAGGCCTTTGACGAGCTCATTATCAATCCTATTCGCCGCTACAAAGCACGAAAAGCGATTGAAAAACTGGCTGCCACGACCGATATTTTCATCGATTTCGACTGCTGTGCTTATTCGTTTCTGCGCCCCATACACGTGAAAAAGATTGCCTTCTTCCACTTCAGTTTCGCGCAGTCTATGCAACAAAACGCGCGAAGAATGCAGCGGATAGGTCGTGAATTGGAGCATTACGACCGGGTCGTGACCATTTCCAAGGCCATGAAAGCAGAGGGGTGCCAGTTGTTTCCCCACCTGAAAGCGAAGCTGGATGTGATTTATAACGCGAAAGACCCGGTGCTTATCCAACGGAAAGCGGCCCAAATACCCACCGATGAACGCCTCGAACGACCTTTCATTTTGGCTGTCGAACGATTGGAAGAGTCGCAGAAAGACCTTACAACCTTGCTGCGGGCGTATGCCATATTGCGCGAGAAATTCGGGCGCGAGGAGTGGTTATACATCATCGGGAAGGGTAAATCGGAGGCCAAACTCCGCCAAACAGCCCACGAATTGGGCATCGATGACCGCACCGTCTTCCTCGGTTTCTGCGCCAATCCCTATCCGTGGCTGCAGCAAAGTAGGCTGCTTGTGCACAGTGCTAAGTTCGAAGGACTGCCAACGGTGCTCGTCGAGGGCCTCTTGCTCAACAAGTTAATGGTGGCAACCGACTGCCCTACGGGTCCAAGAGAAATCCTCGACGACGGCAAAGCGGGCCTGCTTGTACCCGTGGGCGATGCAGAAAGCCTTGCCAAAGCGGTCAATCGACTGTTGAGCGACGCCCATCTGCAAGCGGAAATCCTTGAAGGTGTGCACCGTCGGGCAGCCGATTTCACTTTTCAAACGGTTGACCATCAACTCAAAAAGCTGTTGGGAAGGTGATGGAGAAAGCCTCCCCCGGCCCCTTCTGATACCCACCCCGGCCCTCCCAAAGGGAGGGAGCGCGAGCAGAGAAAGCCTCCCCCGGCCCCTCCAAAGGAGGGGAGAGCGAGCTAACAGCATTCTCATAGATACAGGTTCTCCCCTTACAAGTTCGCTCTCCCTCCCTTTGGGAGGGCCGGGGTGGGTGTTAGGAGAGTCGGGGGAGGCTCCCTATATATGCAAAGCCTCCTTGAATCGCTTGATAACTTCGGGCTTCCCGGTGTGCTTTCCGGGGTCTTCCGACAGCTTACATGTGTCGTTATAGTAGGGCCAACGCTCGGTTATCTTCGCCCCAACGAGCTTGATGACGATGTTCATCGGCTCAATTCCCTCGAAATCATTGGTGAAATGGGTGCCGATACCGAATGAAGGCAAGCAGAGATTACGGGCATATTGCTGGATTTCGATGGCGCGGTCGGTGTCCAAAGCATTGGAGAACACCACCTGTTTCGACCGGGAATCAATGCCGAACGAACGGTATTTTGCAACGATTTTCTGCAACTGTTCGTAGTCGTTTCCTGAGTCTATGCGCAGTCCTTTGAACAGGTTTGCGAAGTCTTCCGAGAAGTTCAGCGCGAAGATATCCCAGCCGAAGGAATCGTAAAGATAGGTCCCAAGGGCACCACGGAAGGTATTTCGCCATGCGTTCATGGCCAGATGGTTGGCCATTTGCGGCCCGAACATGCCACCGATGGCGCAGATAAACTCATGCGCCATGGTGCCCACGGGCTGCAAATCGTGCAACATGGCGATGTAGACATTGCTGGTTCCGACGAATTTCCCTGTCCAATCGTGGCTCAACGCACTGTCTTTCAAGGCTCTGACAGCCGTATTTTCGGCTTCGAAAGAGGCGCGGCGACGTGTTCCGAAGTCTGAAAATACGCAGCCGGCAGCCAACAATCGGTCGGCCTTTTCACGTGTTTTCTGATACAACCGCTCATAATTCAACAGCTCCGTTTGGCCTGTCATCATGTAGAAAAGCTCGGAAATCATGGCCAACACCTTTACTTCCAAGAGGATTGTGTCCGACCAACTGCCCTCGAACTCCACGTGCAAGCGACCTTCTTCCTGCCATACTTTCACCCATTCGCGCGAAAACCGATAGCCACGAAGGTATTGAAAGAACCAATGGGGCATGAACGTACAGCGCCGTTTCATGAAGTCTATCTCCTCATCTGTGATGACCACGCCCTCCAAGGCCTCGATTTGGCGGCGCAGTTCGTCGGCAAAGCCATCGGGATAGACCGTGTCGTTGCGGTCGACAAACTGATAACGCACCTGTGCACGGGGATAATTGTCGATGACGGCACAGCACATGGAGAACTTATAAAGGTCGTCGTCGGTGAAATGGTTGATGATTTGTCTCATTGTTTCTACTCCTCTTTTGCCTGCAAATATACGATATTTACCCGAAGTTCGGGAAAAGTTCCTCTAAAAATAACTCCAATTGCCTGCTATTTTCAATGTGCACGGGCAGTGTCTCATGGCCGAACTGATGCGTAAATGGCTGATAGGACGCGCGATTCGAACGCATGTAGGGACCTTGACTTTTAACATTGAATTTTTAACTTTGAACTTTATGATTAGTTCTATTAAAAAATGCTTTGCATGCAAGAGGCATGTAGGGACGCACGGCTCGTGCGTCCGCCCTAATAATCGTGCATTTGTATTTCAATCTCCTTGAGCGGACGCACGAGCCGTGCGTCCCTACATGCCTCAAAGTATGCAACTCGTTCACTCGTCCATGTGTTTACTTGTCAACCGTGCTGGGCGGACGCACGGGCCGTGCGTCCCTACATGCCTATCGCAGCCATTCTGTAATTCAATCTCAGCCATTTTACGCGGTAATTTCGGTCTTTTTGCATGGTAATATCAGTCATTTCGCGATGCTGTCTCAGTCATATTGGTTCGCTTGCGCTGTCTTGCCTCCCCCAACCAACGTTGCATGCGACACAAGGGACATGTTTTTCGGTCTCGTCTGCATGCAAAGATACAAAATTCTGCAAGCGATTGCAAGACTTTCGCAGATTTTTTTTTATGCCCCATACCAGCCCGCACTGTTTTTTAAGCACAAAAGCGGAAACGACGGCGGCGGCGAAAATAAAAATCAACTTGAGGAGAAACGGCGACGACGGCGACGCTTTCTACTTCTTTTTCTTCGTCTTTCTTTTCTCTTGATCATTTCTCTTAGGGAGCATAACCGTCTGATTATCAACCTTCCCATTTGTAAATAAATGTAAAACGCCGGTTGTTTAACATTAATTTACGCAACATTTGAGCAAAAAATCAGACAAAAAAACGGTCGAAAAAACTGTGTTTTGGGAGTCCGTTTCATTGAAAATCATCGACCGTATATCCGCTTCGGGGTGCCTCTTCAACCGAAGGAAACGCACGATCGAGGACTTGCAGGCCCCCTTCGCCCACGCCCGAACTGCCGCTGTTGGTCCTCAACAAGTCGCCACACACGGCAATATCCCAATCGGTGCGCTGTTTCCAACGGGCATCTTCGTTGCCATCGCCGAACAGGCTCGTGCCCACAATCTTCCCTTGTTCCAAGGAATAATAAGTCCAATGGGCGTCATCGACCGGCAGCGCCAGTTCCCCTTGCTTGCCCACAGGCGAGTCTGCAGGCGACACATCATGGTTTTCACCACACGAAGCGAGCAAGAGCGTTGCTACGAGAAGCATGAAAAAGAAGCTTTTTTTCATCATTTCAGAAGGGTATAAGTGAGTCGTGGACGGTCGGGCGAGCCCGTGAAGCGCAGCTTGGCATAGTGTCCGGAAGCCGTGCACAGCAGGAATGTGCGCGTGTCGAGGGTGCCTTGTGGCATAACAGGACTGTGGCGGTTGGCCGAGAAGTGTCCGGCATGGCGCAACTGCACGCCGAACAGATTGCTTCCGAGCGCCAACGGCGTGCCCGAAACGTTGCGGCAGACATACTCTTTCGGGGCATTGGCATCGCGATAGTCGAAAACAGAAAGATATTCAAGCGTTCCTTCCCCGTATTTCCGACCTTGTTGCGAACGGATAACGTTCAGAAAACACTTGCCAAACCGGTGCGCAGGCGAAGGAAGCAAGCCCGAAACATCGAGTGCAAGCTCCATGTTTCCGCCCTTATCCGACGTATAACTGCCCTGCATGCTGTAGTCTCCGCCCTGATTATCAAAGATAACACTGTTGTAACGTTGCAGCATAGAGGTGGCAAAAGGATTGTCAGAGGCCCCGTAGGTCAGCGCAAGATCGTTGCGCGAAGTGTAGTTCAGCCGCACTTTATACACGAGGGAAGGGGCATGGATACAAGCCTCGCACCCCAACATCGTGCTGCCCAACACCTGTTCTGAGGCCGATGAGCGGTGCGTAAAGAAGCGATAAGGCAGGTAGAAGCGGCCATTGTCGCCCCAAAATGTGCCCCATGAGTTCACAACGATGAACGCCCCATGATGCAATGTGCCCTCGGCGTCGGTGTATTCCACGCGGTCGTCATAGCCAACAATGGTCATGGCGTGTGCCCCGGTCGTGGCAAGCGATTTGAGCAGGCTATGATATCCCGTCATGCTCGGCCCTTGATAGTTGTTGTCGATGAGCCATCCGATGCTTCGGGTAGAGAAGGTGAGCACACCTCCCGAGCCGATTCCGTCGCCTTTGTCATAGAGATAACGCTTTATCGCTTCAATCTCGGCATCGGTGGTACAAGGCAACGAGCGGATTTGGCGCACGCGATAGCGCATGGCACGCAGGTATTTGTCGAAGCCCGAAGCCCATTTGAACTGCGTGGCCGAGGCATATCCGTAGTCGGCATTCGTCATCACACCGTAGTTCTTGGCGATGGTCAGCCCTTCATCAACGAAGCCTCCGGCATCTTCTCCGCCGTTGACGAAGTTCCATGTAAAGAGATAGGCAAACGTGTTGGCCTCACTTGCGGCAGCATTGCGCCTCAACAGGCGGTTGACCTCATAGGTGAACATGTAGCCAATGCCTGAGGCTTGCGCGCAGGAGCCCCCTTTCTGGTCGATGATGGGCGGGAAAGCGGCTGCCTTGGAGTTGTCTACAGCCAAGGGAAGCGGGGCAAACGAGGGCGCGGCCGCCCCCATTTTCAATACCCACAGCAGCAGAAAGAGCAGCGTGCCTCTCATTTCAAACGGTTGTAGGTCTTCAAGGCTTCTTTGCGAACGGACTCTGCATAGCGGCTGTCCTCACTGCAAGCCTTGGCAAAAGCTGCAATGCGAGGAGCCATATAGGAGTAGCGTCGCCAGCCCAAAGTCTCGAAGAGGGCTACTTGAATATCGGGATTGTCGCACTTCTCAAGGTATTCCAACAGTTGAGGAACATAGTAGGGCGGACAATAGTTGCGTGAGGTTCGGATGCTCATCAGGCGACGTTTGATCGGAGTATCGCTGCCAATAATGTTCTCCATGTACTCCGTCCATTTGCCGGCATTGCTATTTATCGCCTTTTCTATATCCTTTCTCACTTGGCTTTTCTGCACATAGCGCACCTCGGGTCGGTCGAATTGGCGGACAAATTCAGCCATCAGCGGTTCTTTCCGGAACATGGTCATGGCGTTCATCAGGCTGAAATTGCAACGTTCCGAGGTATTGTTTGAGATCGATTTGCCTATCAAGGCCGGCACAAGGCGTTCATCTCCGCTCTTTCCGATGTAATTGATGGCAAAGCGTTGCACGAGTTCATAGCTGTCATCGACGCCGAGTTTCATCGCTTCGATGAAGTTGTCATCGCGTGCTTCGGCCAATAACACCAAAGCCTGCAAGCGCACCAAGGCCGATTTCGACGTGCGGAAGATGCGCAACAGCTGTGCCGAAGAGAGCCTGCCTTGCTGCCATAGCTTCTCCATGGCCATCGAGCGAAGGTCGGACAGGGTGTTTTCGCCGATATATTTCTGCCATCTCACGGGGTCGTTCGAAGCCAACAGGTCGTTCACCTCTTCCATTTTCACGGCCGGAGTGAAGGCAAACGTGGGGTCGCCGATGCAATGTGACTCCAGATAACCGCTGAAACGGGCCACGTTGCCCACATACATTCCGAGACCGAGCAGGCCCACATAGCGGTCGGCCCACTTGTCCTGAAGAACGTTTACGGTGTTGGCAATGCAGGCAATCGTGTGACCTTGTCCGAAGATATACTCATCGGCAATGCAGTCATCGAGATGAAACGAACCGTTGAAACAGGCATCTAACACCACAACACGGCAGTCGGGAGCATACGAATAGGTGGAGAAATCCGCAAGCACAAGGTCTTTGTTGACCGCAGAAAGCGAGTCCTTGCGAATGACTGCCGGCTCGAAAGCATCTGAAAGCCACGTGTCCGGAATGTCAAAACGCTTGCACAGCACCTGCGTCACACTGTCCTTGTCCTGCCCTTTCTGCACACGTGTGCGCAGATAGTTGCGACAATATTCCCTTATCATGGCCTTGGCTTCCTCTGAAGAGGCTATCTGTGGTGCGCCATTCAGGTATTGTGTGTCGGGAGCACCGTGGTGATGGAGCATCGCAAAGTCGAGTTCCGGCCGCTGGAGTTCGTTCATCAAGAGGAACTTCACGTTGTCTTGTTGACTATGATCAATGTAGCTGATGCCATCTTTTTGTGTCTTCAGCCATGGAAAATGCTCATACCAGCCCAATTTTTCATCCATACGGGCCTCCATGGAAGCCGAAATATAGCCGTGTCCACTGAAATACATCATCTGGTCGAGCCTGTTGTGGCGTTGCTTCTCGGCTGTAGCCTTGCGCAGATAACGGCGCAACTGCTCGTAACGGAGCGCACCCTTGGCCGTAGGACGAATGCGACCGGTGAACAGTTCGGGCTGAACTACCTGTGCAGACGAGGCAGAAAGCGAGTAATAGAAATAGGGACTGTCATCGTCTTTTCCGATATATTCGAACCGAAGGTCAAAGTCATCGTAGTATCTATCCGATGGAACAGACGATTCTTTCCGGTCATGTTGCTGGTCCATCTTAAAGGCACTCGTGAGGTGTTGCGCGTCACGTATCATGGCAACCGGTATATCTCCCATGAGCACGGCACCGATAATACCGTCTTTTTGGCGGTAGAGGCGGTACAGTTCCTTTCGGATAGAGTCGGGAACGCCCCACTTGTCGATGACGATATGCACCTTCAGGCCCTGCAAGGTCTCTATGGCATGCGCATATTCATTTATCTCTGTCTTGGCCTCGGCATGACTCTTGGGGTCTACAACGATGGCAAATCCATGCTTTGCCGGGGCTGCCTGCATCGTTCCCGCAACCGAGAGCCACGCGAGCAGCAGGCCGATTAAACTCTTTTTCATCTTATTTCTTGGTTTCATATTGTTCATTAAAGATTTCATTGCTCATGCTATCGTTTGCCAACCTACAGCGTGAGGCTTACACCTGCATCTATCATGCTGCGCGACGTGTTCTTATACCACGCGGAATAGCGGTTGTTGCCCATATAAAACGTGTTCAGGGCCTGCGCATACAGCGTGACCCACGTCGGTGTGCCATACATGCTGACGGGAATATCAATGGCAAGGCGTGCCTTAAAACCGGTCTGTGAGGCTGTGGCATATTCAAACATGGGCTTGGAATAGCTGTCCACGAGTTTATCGCGCACCGAGTTATAGGTGGGATCGCCCAATCCTGTGGCATAACATACGCCCAACGTGGCCGCAATCCTGCTGTTGTTCCATTTCCATCGCTTTGTGAAATCGGCCTCCGCATGCAGCATACTGTACTTCTGCTTATAGCTTTCGGCCTCGTAATGCGTGGTTTCCTGCGTGGAAACTCCGCTTTTAAAAATGGCTGTCCACGCGGAACAGTCTGTTCCCTTGCGTTCATCTAACCGATATTCCAAGCCGGCCTGCGTATAAACGGAGCGGTGCACCTTCGATTTGTTCAGCACTTCATAGTAGGTTCTATTAGCATGTTCCGTGTCTACCCGCTTCACCTGATCATACCAGAAGCCGTTATCGGTAGCCAAGGCGGCACGCAAAATGAACTGATGCCAAAGGCTTGTGCCCGTGCGGAACGTCAACCGATCGTAGAAATCGAGATGCGTGGCGTCATAATCACCGCCTTTATAGGTATAGGACGCACCTCCATCTTCGGCCATTTCACGGTTCTCTGCCATGCGCACTTCGAGCATATTGCCGAAAGCGTCACCTTTTGTGTAGTGCCATTGCAGCGAACCGGCAAAGCGAGTTCCGCGATAATTCCGCGTATAATTTGCATTACCGCCCGAGGTAAACTGCACATAATCTCCCATTCCCCGCATCAGGAAATACACATTGTTCACCAAATTGTTCATCACGGTGTGTGAGATGTCCGACCGATAGACGTCAATGTGCCCGGCAACCCCTATGCGGTTGTGCCCGTTCAGCTGTCGGATAACGCCCGGAACGACCTCGAAATGCATGGCATTGGTCTTCGGTCGAGGGTCTGTTTGGTCGGAAAGCGCAACCGTCGTGAACCGGAATTTCAACGCAGCCACAAGCTTTTCCGACAACTGAAGGGCTGCTGCAGCATGCATACCAAACTGTTCGCGGTTCACATCGCTTGCCACAGAGTCGGCCAAGACGAACGGATTGCGGTCGGAGAGCAGCGCGGTATTGTTCCAACGGTGGTCATAACCCTTCGCATTCAGGTAGACGATGTTGCCCGAAAGGCTTAACCTGCCGATACGCTTCAACCCGAAGATATCCACCGAGAGGGCGTTGTCGCGCCGAGATTCATCTATGGCATGGAAGCCACCGCGCAAGAATTGGGTGTTCACCGTGGCGCGGGTGAGCGTGTGAATGGTGTTGAACGACAGCGCAGCCGGGTTCGATGTACCCGCAAAAGCATTGTCAAGGAAGTTGATTTCCTTGGCATCGGGGCGGTCGGCAAGCGATGTTCCGCCTGCTGGTTGGGCATGGACGGCACACGTCATCGCACAGAATAAGGCAAAGCATACGGGTTTTCTCATGATGCGTCAGTGATTGAGAAGTTGAAACATCCCCCTCTCGTTTCATTCAGAGGGGGATCTCATTGCGCTGAGAGGGGGATCTCACGCACGTGAGACCCGGGTCTCAGCGACGTGAGAGGGGGATGTGCCGGTTCAGACACATTGTTATTTGTCTACGGCCGTCGGCGTAACGCCCGGTGTAAGGGGCTGATTGTTCAAGAAATCATTGGCCGAGTTGTTCGTGTCTTGGTAATATGGGCGGCCGTTTACAATCTTCGTGACCTTGCGGCGCACGCATTTTCCCTCCCAAGCCTTGCTGGCCAGCACGCCTTGTGCATCGTCTTTCGGCAGGAATGTGCCATAATGTTCGGTGCTTTTTTCATTCCAAATATCAACGGCATCAAGCACATATTTGCTCGGAATCATCAGATACTCCATCTTTGCGCCCGGGTTACCCGGTTCGGTCATCACGTTCTTCTTGTCTGCGGCATAAGCTTCAGGTGTCATTCCCTTAGGAAGGCGTGCCAAGAGATAAGCGCGACCCATGACACCCAGCCCGAAAGCTTTCATATAAGGATTGTTCTTGAAGATGACGTTCAGATTCTCTGCCGGGTAATCGACCTCTCCATTTGCATAAGAAAGATAGACCTCCCAATCGGCTTTCGACAAATCGGGGCAGTTTTCGGACTTGGCAAGAGGCTTATGATCGGTGGCATCATTCGCAATCACAATGCTTTGGCCCGGCTTCAAGGGATAATCATGGCCCGATCCGGGGAAAGCCAGCACCTGACCTTGGCCACTTGCGTAGAGATCTTCATAGCCATTGGCCTGCCAAGCGTTCTTTCCTTTCTGTTGACCGTACGGGGCAGAGAGAATCAATCCGTCGAGATATTGCACCTCATCGCTATTATTTACGATTTCAAAATAGCTGTCTTTCATGTAATACATCTTCCCACCAGTAGTGAAGATAGACTTGAACACGAGCGGTGAACGCACGATTTTGTTGAGCGAAATGTTCACCGTAGCGGCCCCGAACAGGCTGGCATTGGCAGCACCCTGCGCGTAGGCAGCGGCCTCATCCTTCACTTTTCCGGTCACGATGAAGTTATATTGCCCCTGAACGAAGGTGATGGTGGTGTCGGCTTTCACGTCAATGGTGTCGCGAAGGCCCTTGTCGTTGGTCACGATGAGCTTCATGTCGGAGAGGTTGCTCCACGACATACCGTCGTTCATCATGAACTTCACGGTCATCGGATAGTTCTTTACAGTTTCTTTATCGTCGCTGCTGCACGATGAGAACAAGGCTGCGCTTCCCAAAAGGAGGGCTGCCAGGAGTTTACTTGTTGTTTTCATTTTATTTGTGTTTGGTTTGTTATGTTGCTGATTCAATCATTACGCGTGCATTGTTTTAGAACTTGAGCTTGATTTCTGCCCCGAAATAGGTGTCGGGGTGTAGTTGACTCTTGCCTTGCGTGTTGGAATTGATATGATATTTACGTATGTTTAGAAAGTTATTGGCCATGAACGAGAGCTCGGCAAGGCTGCCTAACTCCTTGGTGAAGCGGAAATTGAACATCACCCACGGCTTGACGGTGTCGGCACGGAAGCCATAAAGCAGGTATCGGTCGGCCAACAAGCGATAGCGATTGTCGTCTTCAAAGGCCCGTTGCCAGTCGGTCCACTGCCCTTGTCGGTCGTAGAAACCCAACGGCGACACCACGTAATGCGTGCCATCCGACGAAAGATGATAGCGAGGGTTGCCGTGATTGTCTTCATAAACAAGGTGGGATCGCTCGTACCACACCACTTGCAGCGTGGTCGTGAATATCATTTTGACTTCGGGAATATGTGTAATGAAGCGGAAGTTCGTGTTCACACGGTCTTCCACCGAGCCTTTTCCGGCCGGTAACACCGAGACATAATCGAACGTCTTGTTGATGAAATTGAGTTTGGTGCACTCTTCTTTGCGCTCGATATGGAACCATGCACCGTCCAAATTGAGCGAAGTGCGTAGCGGAGCAAAGGTTCCGAAGTCCCAAGAATACTCTATTCCCCACTTGTCCGAGCGACTGTTGTTGGCCGGTCTTCCCCATCTCACCATTTCATTGCCGGGCGTAATGGTGGCCGTGTGGGTCGTTCCACCGTACTCATAGCGCACGGTACCATCAGTATAGCTTAGCTTTGAGGCTCCTACGGGCACGTTATAGATGTTATAGTTGAGCCATTCCAGCTGGCCGTTGAAGCCATATTCATGGCGATGACGCTCACGGAAGAACGTCACATAGCCTTTCATCTTTCCGATGCGCGCGTTCATTCCCAGCTCCCATTTGGTGCTTCGCGTCGGACGTAGGTCGGGGTTCTGCGTGTCGGCAATCACCTTGGTGGTCATAATGGCCAATGATGAACCGGGATCCGAGCCCCCCATGTAGCTCAGACTGTTGCTATCGAAGTAAGCTTTGTTGGGATAAAGGTAGAGCAATGTGGGCATCTTGTTGGAAATACCAAAGCCTCCGCTCACGGCGAGCTTGTCAAAAAGCCCGTTATTTTGCTTGGTAAGGAACGTATATTCCATGTTCATGCGCGGTTCGGCCACGAAGATAGCCGGCCGATGGGCCTTGCTCTCGTTCAGAAAAAGATTACTGATGCGCAGGCCGGCAGCAAATTGTAGCGTGCTCACACCGATATGCAAGGTCGCATTATCCTCCACAAAAGCCGACAACGACTGCAAGGCGGGAATGTCACGATAGGACCTTGGGCGCAGTGTTTGGGCTCCACCGGCCTGCGGCGGATTGTTGATATCGAAGGTGAGTCCGCGCCCTTCGTTGCCATCGAGGCGATATTCAAGGCCGAGTTTCACGTTGGTGAAGTCGCGATTGCCAAGCTGTATGTATTTATTGGTCTTGACTTGCGCATAGAGGTTATAAGGAATGCCCTCTATACGGTAGTCACTGTAATAGGCTTTTGTGAGGAAACGGGCCGGCGCTTCGCCGTTGGTTGTGCTGTTGGTGACCACACCATCGGGATTTTCTATCAGGTCGTGATGGGTATCAAGCATGCGGGCAAGCTGTCCGGAAAGGTCATACGTCAGGACAGGAAAGAAGCCGTTCAACCGCACACTGCCCCGAACAGCCAGTCTGCCGCCCGTATTTTCGTTCTTATAGTTCAGGTCCAACTGCTGCAACTGCGGGTCTTTGCGATAGCTGTTGACGTTGCTGTAGAACGAAGCATTCACGTTGAACGTAATCGGATGGGCTGAGTTTTTGTTGAAAATATTGGAATAAGCGGTCGAAGCCGTAATGCGGTCGTAACCTTGATACCGCAGCCTGATGTCGGAATAAGACTGCGACCAGTCTACACCCACATTGAGCGTACCGCCCTGTGCAAGCTTGAAACCCTTGCCTACGTAGGCCAATTTGGAAAAAGGATCGGCTTTCAGCTTCACTTCTAACGGACTATAGCCTGCCTTGGTCTTGATGATGACCACGCCAGATGTAAGGTTTCCGTATTCCACACTGGGAATTCCGCGTATCACCTCCACCGACTCAATGTTGTCGGCTCCCATGGTTCGCAGGTCTGAACCACGTCCGGCAGTGTTCTGCTTGTTCATTCCGTCTTCCCCCTTGCTCAACTTTTCCCCGCTTTTCGAGGTAGACAATACCTGAAGGTTGGCATCGTTGCTCACCGGTATACCGTCGAGAATAACGGCAGTGCCCAAGGCATTGGCCGCGTTTTCGTCTATTTCACGGATATTGGCCTGTGCCAAGTTGTTCAAAGTGGGGTTCACGGTGAGCGCACCGGGCAGCAATTGCAACATATCGGCAACGCTCTTGGGCTGGATATGGCGTATGGCATCCTGCCCAATGACCGACTTCGAGCCCATTGCCTGCTGATTTGCGGTGACCGTAACCTCCCTCAATGTGAGCGTCAACGGCTTCAATCGAACGACGAGTCGGTCGGTTCCGTCAGCCTTGACGGTTGTCTTTCCGCGCATTTCCTCAAAGCCCAAGCACGAAACACGGTATTCATACTCGCCCGTTTTGACGTTCGTGAAGTTGAAATTTCCCTGCGCATCGGACATGGCAATCAGCGAATTGTTCAGCACAACAGATGCCGTTTCCACCGGATTGCCCTTCGTGTCGGTCACAACACCACGAAGCCCGTTTGTTGTTTGGGCATGAATCAAGGGGCAAAAAAAGAAGGCCACCGTCACGATTCGTAATATCTTCCGAAGCAGTCCGTCCCTTTTCGTCATATCTCTCTCTGAATAAAGCTGTAAACCGATTTGATTAAAAGTATTTCATTTGCTGCAAAGATAGGACAAACCTCATGATGTCGCAATACCTAAATATGGGTATTCCATGGCGATTTCCATGGCCAAGAGTTGTTTTTTGTATGGAGGAAGCCTCCCCCGGCCCCTCCGAAGGAGGGGAGAACAAGCTTGCAGGCCTCGGTATGTAGGGACGCACGGCTCGTGCGTCCGCTCCGTTTGATGCAACAAGAATGGAATATACTTGGTTTCATGAGCGTGTTTGAGTGGACGCACGAGCCGTACGTCCCTACATTCTCCGCATGGGAAGCCTCCCCCGGCCCCTCCAAAGGAGGGGAGAATGAGCTTGTGGAAAATCGTTCTCAACTATATTGCAAACTAATCTCAGCCATATTGCGCGCTAAAATGGGTGAGATTGCACGGCAAAATGGCTGAGATTAGTTCGTAATATGGCTGATGTAACGGGTGGACGCACGCGGGGTGCGTCCGCCGCGGGGTTATTTCTTCTTCAAAATGCGCTGGGCACAATCGGCCAACACAACCACTGCGCCTGCGAGGATAGCCGTGTCTTTGATAACCAAGCGGCCTGCGCCTGTCAATAACGGGAAACCATGCTCGCCACTGCCCAAATCAGGCACCCAACACTCGGGCGTTGTGACGAGAAAAGAGAGCGTACCGAAGGTCATCAATATGACAAGTCCCGACCCGACAAAGCCTATTTTGGGGAACCAAATGCCCAAGAGGGTCAAGATGCCGAATGACATGATGAGCAAACCCAAGCCATGCGAGAAGCCATACGTATTGTTCTCTTGGTGCCACTCATGCTTCACTTTGTCGAATTCGCCTTCTTTCAGTTTGTAATCCTTGTACTCGGGTGCCTCTTTCTCATAGAAGAAGCTCATAAACGGACTGTTGGCTACGAACGGAACGATGCCTTCGGCCTCATAGTTCCAGAACTTCAGACCGCCAATCCAAATGAAAATAATGAAGATTGCGACGCGAATCAAATGGACGCCAAGGCCCTTCAGTGAGGCCGAAACATTGAGAACGGCCTGCAGCAACGATGTTATTTTTTCCATCTTTCAATAAAATTTATTCGTTAATAATGTTATGATGAATTACTGTCTCGCTATCCTAAACTTTGAAACAGCGGTGCAAATATAGGGAATAAATTCCAAACGAACGCCTGCGGCATGCAATAAAGATGAAAAATGCCACAAACGTGGTAGGAAATTCCCTTTGTGTGATAAGCCCATCCGGCAAAAACAATTTCTTAAAAAAGTAGAAAAAAACGCATATAATAAGGTGGGACGTGAAAGTTTTCATTATTTTTGCGCCCTTGGATAAAAGTTCATAAGGAGTATGCAAGAGAATTTAGTTATCGTAGAGAGCCCTGCCAAGGCCAAAACCATTGAGAAGTTTTTGGGCAAAGACTATAAAGTGATGTCCTCTTACGGTCATATTCGCGACCTGAAAAAGAAGGAACTGAGTATTGATTCCAAGACGCTGGAGCCTGATTATGAGATTCCTGACGAGAAGAAGAAACTGGTTGCGGAACTCAAGTCGAATGCCAAGAAAGCCAAGAAGATATGGCTTGCGTCCGATGAAGACCGCGAGGGAGAGGCCATTTCGTGGCACCTTTGCGAGGTTCTCGGCTTAGATGAAGCGAAGACCAACCGCATCGTGTTCCATGAAATCACGAAGTCGGCCATTCTCGACGCTATCCAATCGCCCCGACGGCTGGATATGAACCTTGTCAACGCCCAACAAGCCCGCCGTGTGCTCGACCGTTTGGTGGGTTTCAAGCTGTCTCCCGTCTTATGGCGCAAGGTGAAGCCCGCATTGAGCGCAGGACGCGTGCAGAGTGTGGCCGTGAGACTGATCGTGGAACGCGAGCGTGAGATACAAGCCTTCAAGAGTGAGCCTTACTACCGCGTGAACGCTTTGTTCGGAATCACCAACAGCGACGGCAGCCAAAGCGAGGTGAAGGCCGAAACGGACATGCGGTTCAAGACGCACGACGAGGCCATCAAATTCCTTGAGCTGTGCAAAGACGCGCAGTTCACCGTGGGTGGTATCACCAAAAAGCCGTTGCGGCGCACGCCGGCCCCTCCTTTCACCACGTCGACCCTGCAACAAGAGGCCGCACGCAAGCTGGGATTCACGGTCAGCCAGACGATGATGGTAGCACAACGGCTCTATGAAAACGGGCGCATCACCTATATGCGAACCGACTCGGTGAACCTTTCTTCATTGGCTATCAACACAAGTAAGGACGAAATCATCAGGCTATGGGGCAAGGAGTACAGCCGTCCGCGCAACTATCAGACCCATGCAAAAGGTGCACAAGAGGCGCATGAGGCTATCCGTCCTACGTATATGAGCGCGACCGAAATAGAAGGAACAGCACAGGAGAAGCGACTTTACGACCTGATTTGGAAGCGAACGGCCGCCAGTCAGATGGCCGATGCGCAGATAGACAAGACCACGGTCACGATAAACGTCGAGGGAACGGAGACCAAATTCGTTGCCACGGGAGAGGTAATCACGTTTGATGGCTTCCTGAAAGTGTACCGCGAGTCGACCGACGACGATGAAACCGGTCAGGAAGAAACAGGCTACAAGCTGCCAGCCATGCAACCGGGCGACGTGCTTCAGCGTCGTGAAATCACTTCGACCGAGCGTTTCAGTATGGGTCCCATTCGTTATACGGAGGCAAGTCTTGTGCATAAGCTCGAAGAACTCGGCATCGGGCGTCCTTCGACCTATGCCCCTACCATCTCGACCATACAACAACGGGAGTATGTTCAGAAAGGTGACAAGAAAGGTGAGGAGCGCAAGTATGTCGTCGACACGCTCAAAGGAAACAAAATCACGAGCAAGGAACGCAAGGAAATGGCAGGCAGCGAGAAAGGAAAGCTGCTTCCGACGGACATCGGCATCGTAGTCAACGACTTCCTGATGCAGAACTTCCCCGAAATCATGGACTATAACTTCACTGCCAAGGTGGAACAGCAGTTCGACCGCATTGCCGAAGGAAAGGAAGAATGGGGCATGATGATGAAAGACTTCGACAAAAGCTTCGAACCAACGGTGGATAAAGTGATGAATGCGCGCTCGGAACACAAGGCAGGTGAACGAAAACTCGGCGAAGAGCCCGGCACCGGGAAGCCCGTGTTCGTGAAAATCGGACGCTTCGGGCCTGTTGTTCAAATCGGTTCGGCCGATGATAACGAGAAACCACGCTTTTCTCAGCTCCCAAGTGACAAGAGCATCGAGACCATCACCTTGGAAGAGGCCTTGGAACTGTTCAAATTGCCGCGCACCGTGGGCCAGTTCGAGGGCAGCGACGTGGTGATCGGTGCCGGACGCTTCGGACCTTACGTGATGCACAACAAGAAATACGTGTCGCTTCCGAAGGAAGAAGATCCCATGACCATCACACTTGAGACGGCCATTCGGCTGATCGGAGAGAAGCGCGAACAGGAACAGAAGCGGCATATCAAGACCTTTGACGAGGACACGAAGCTCGAAGTGCTCAATGGTCGCTATGGTCCTTATATCGTATATGACGGGAAAAACTACCGTATGCCGAAGAACCTGCACGAGAAAGCGGCCGAACTGACCTACAAGGAGTGCATGGACATCGTGAACAATGCGCCCGAACCGAAGGCCGGACGAAAGAGATAATGGGGCGAATCATCATCATCGGCTACATGGGAGCCGGCAAAACGACGCTCGGAAAAGCCCTTTCACGCGAGACAGGCATGCCGTTTTACGACCTTGACTGGTATATCGAGAGTCGCATGCACAAGACCGTCAAAGAGCTTTTTGATGCGCATGGCGAGGAAGGTTTCCGGAAAATAGAACACAACCTGCTGCATGAAGTGGCCGAATTCGAGCATGTCATCATCAGTTGCGGGGGAGGAACGCCGTGCTTCTTCGACAACATCGACTACATGAACCAGCAGGGTGAGACAGTATATCTCAAGGCAACGCCCGATGTGCTCCATGGGCATCTGAAGATGGGACGCACGGTAAGGCCCCTGCTTTTGGACAAAACGCCCGACGAAGTAAAGGCCTTTATCCATGAACAGCTGGCACTTCGCGAACCTTTCTACGCCAAAGCCAAGCACACACTCGATGTAAACCTGATGGACAACTACGAGAAAATCAAGACTTACGTCGAGCGGTTAAAAGGCATGCTGAGCCTTTGAAACACAGCAACGAC
This sequence comes from Segatella maculosa DSM 19339 = JCM 15638, assembly GCF_000382385.1. Lineage (GTDB taxonomy): Bacteria > Bacteroidota > Bacteroidia > Bacteroidales > Bacteroidaceae > Prevotella > Prevotella maculosa. The sequence continues at coordinate 24,377 of NZ_KB908339.1, forward strand.
AAGCAACAATTCTAACATTTACGTTTTTTGACAACGCATGAAAAAGTGGACGATTGACGATTCTAAGGAACTTTACAACATCAGCGGCTGGGGCACCTCTTATTTTGGCATCAACGAGAAAGGCGATGTCTACGTGACACCGTGCAAAGACAATGGACAAGTAGACCTGCGCGAGGTGATGGACGAACTCGCTTTGCGTGATGTTACGGCACCGGTGCTGCTGCGTTTTTCGGATATTCTCGACAACCGGATCGAGAAAACCTTCAGTTGTTTCCAGAAAGCCAAGAAAGAATACGACTTCAAAGCCGAGAACTTCATCATCTATCCCATTAAGGTAAATCAGATGCAGCCCGTTGTTGAGGAGATTATCTCCCACGGACGCAAGTTCAATCTGGGCCTCGAAGCCGGCTCGAAACCCGAACTCCACGCGGTGATTGCCGTGCAATGTCAGAGCGATTCGCTCATCATCTGCAACGGATATAAGGACGAAAGCTACATCGAACTGGCCTTGTTGGCACAGAAGATGGGCAAACGTATCTTCATCGTTGTCGAGAAACTCAACGAATTAGACGTCATTGCGAAGGCCGCAAAGAAGCTGAATGTGAAGCCAAACCTTGGCATTCGCATCAAATTGGCCTCTTCGGGGTCGGGCAAATGGGCCGAAAGCGGAGGCGATGCCTCGAAGTTCGGCCTCACCAGTGCCGAGCTTTTAGACGCTTTGGCAAAGCTCGATGCCGTGGGAATGCGTGACTGTCTGCGGCTGATTCACTTCCACATCGGCAGTCAGATTACGAAAATCCGACGTATACAGACGGCACTTCGCGAGGCAGCACAGTTCTATGTGAACCTCCATAAGATGGGATATGACGTGGATTTTGTGGACTGTGGCGGTGGATTAGGGGTCGATTACGACGGTACACGCTCCTCAAGTAGCGAGAGTTCCGTTAACTATTCCATTCAAGAATACGTGAATGACTGTGTCTATACCTTTGTAGATGCTGCCGATAAAAACCAGATTCCGCATCCCAATATCATCACGGAAAGCGGCCGAAGTCTGGCAGCTCACCACTCGGTCTTGGTCATCGACGTGCTCGAAACGGCTGGCCTTCCCGAAATGCGTGAGGAGTTTGAGCCCAAAGAAAGCGACCACCAACTCGTCAAAGACCTTTATGATATATGGGATAATCTTGACTCTCGCTCGATGTTGGAGGACTGGCACGATGCCGAACAGATACGCGAAGAGGCGTTAGAACTGTTCTCTCACGGCATTGTTGACCTGAAAACGCGGGCCGAAATCGAAGCAATGTACTGGAGTGTGTGCCGGGAAATCAACACATTGGCAAAGAACATGAAGCACATTCCCGAGGAACTTCGCAACTTGGATAAGCTACTTGCCGACAAATACTTCTGTAACTTCTCGCTCTTCCAAAGCCTTCCTGACAGCTGGGCCATCGACCAGTTGTTCCCCATTATGCCCATTCAACGACTCACGGAGCGGCCGACTCGCAATGCAACCTTGCAGGACATCACCTGCGACAGCGATGGAAAAATCGCCAATTTCGTCACCGATGGGCACGTAGGACACACGCTTCCGCTGCACCCACTGAAGAAGAACGAACCCTATTATCTTGGGGTTTTCCTCGTAGGCGCCTATCAGGAAATCCTCGGAGACATGCATAATCTCTTCGGAGACACCAATGCTGCCCATATTTCCGTAAAGGATGGGAAGTACAATATCGACCAGATTTTCGACGGAGAAACCGTGGAAGAGGTGCTCGACTACGTGCAGTACAATCCCAAGAAACTGGTGCGCCAGCTCGAACAATGGGTGACCAAGAGCGTCAAACAGGGAAAGATTTCGCTCGAAGAAGGCAAGGAATTCCTCAATAACTATCGTTCGGGCCTCTACGGATATACGTATTTGGAATGAAAGAGACACTCACAATCGTCAAAGTGGGCGGAGCCGTGGTCGAAGATGAGGCACAACTCGCCCGATTGTTAAAAGACTTCGCGGCCATCGAGGGCCATAAAATCCTCGTACATGGCGGAGGTCGCAGGGCCACAAAGGTTGCCGGCGCACTCGGAATAGAGAGCCGAATGGTCGATGGACGGCGCATCACGGACGCTAAAATGCTCGAAGTGGTGACGATGGTTTATGGCGGCTTGGTCAACAAAAGCCTCGTGGCGCGTCTGCAAGCCTGTGGTATCAATGCCTTGGGCCTGACAGGAGCCGACATGAATGCCGTTCAAAGTCACAAGCGTCCGCTGAAAAACGGCATCGATTTCGGCTTTGTCGGCGATGTAGACCACGTCAATGGCTATGCCTTACAGCTGCTTCTCCAACAAGGAATCACCCCGGTCATGGCCCCATTGACCCACGATGGGCAGGGCAATATCCTCAATACCAATGCCGATACCATCGCTTCTGAGGTGGCAAAAGCACTCTCCCGGTTCTTCAACGTGACGCTGATTTATTGCTTTGAGAAGCCCGGTGTGCTCCGTAATCCTGCTGACGAGGCAAGCCTTATTCCCGTCATCACACGCGAAGAATTCTCCGGTTACGTGGCCGATGGCACTGTTTCGGGCGGTATGATTCCCAAACTTGAGAATGCACTTGCGGCCGTAGACCACGGTGTAAGTAAGGTTATCATTACACTTGCAACGGCCATCGACGGCAAACACGGCACCGTCATACAACGTCGGAAATGATTTTTCCGCGGTTTAAGACCGCAATCAGGGTGCTTTTCCCGCCCCGTTTACGCTTAATGAAAGTTAAAACAAACGCCATTCTGTAACAAATTCACCTCCCATTCGTCAATCCTATAGAGCGCAGATGAAAAATATCAGCTTCAAAAACGATGTACTCCCGCTGAAGAATCAGCTTTACCGACTTGCGTTGCGCATCACGCTTGACAGCGCAGAAGCCGAAGACATCGTGCAAGAAACACTGATAAAAGTCTGGAACAAGCGAGATTCTTGGGACGAAATCGAGTCTATTGAGGCTTTCAGCTTCACCATTTGCCGCAACATAGCCCTTGACAGCATCAAGAAGTTGGGCAACAACAGCGACTCGCTCGACAGGAAAGACGCACCGGACAGCGCCTATAATCCCTACGAGGACATCATTCATCGGGATAGAATCAAGGTGGTGAAACAAATCGTAGACGGCCTTCCGGAAAAGCAGCGGAGCTGCATGCAGCTCCGCGATTTCGAAGGAAAGAGTTATAAAGCCATTGCCGCCATGCTCGAAATCACCGAAGAACAGGTGAAAATAAACATCTATCGGGCCCGGCAAACAGTCAAACAAAGATTTCAAGAAATAGACAATTATGGACTATAAATACATCACACAGTTGCTTGAACGCTATTGGGAGTGCCGCACTTCGCTTGAAGAAGAGAACATTCTCAAGGCTTTCTTCAGCCAAAAAGACGTTCCTGAAGAGCTGCTCCGCTATAAGGCGCTGTTCGATTATACGCTTTCCGAGCCGAAAGAAGAGGTACTGGGTGATGATTTCGATGAGAAAATCATGTCGCTCATCAACGAACCTGCGCCTGTAAAGGCCCGCATCATCACGTTGCAGCAGAAGCTCAAACCGCTGTTCAAGGCAGCAGCCGTGGTAGCCATCATGCTGACATTGGGCAATGCAGCACAGGTTTCCATGAACGATGAGGCACCACAGAGCCCCGTTTCAGGGTTCAATGTCACCCATAAGGGCCGTTCGGTCGCTCTCGGAGACTCGGCAGCCATCGACACCATGCAACATAGCAGCATCGATGCCGTTGGAACGCCTGCAACGTCCATTCTGAAATAAGAATATTTCTATGCTTTCTCTATAAATCACGTTTAATTAAAACAACAATGAAACTGCGAAGTTTCAATTCTCTCAAATTTTTCATAACATACTAACGATGAAAGGCCCGCTACTCTTCTTGAGTGCGGGCCTTTTTGATTTATAGGTCTCTGTTCGATTTCATCAACTATCCCATCGTATCGAATAGACCATCGTAGTATAAATAGGTGTAGATGGTAACTTCTTCATTCGATCAAACATTCAAGTTACTTTATCAAAAGGTTGATTCCTTCATATATGTCTTATGACGACTACGCTCATTTGCGGTAAAAAACTTGCTTATTGTCTTTAGAAGAAACTCGTCTATTTTTTAACGCCATTAATTATAACTTTCTTCACCATCGTCTTTTCTATGGTTTCTGGTGAGAAAGCTCCTCTTTCATCGGTGATATTTATGTTTTCAAAAGTAAAGTTATCGAGCTTGTATTTCTCTGATTTGCCCACATCAAAGAAATTCTTGCACAGCATCTCTATATGCTTCATCGTAATATTATTACATCTTGAGAGCGGCATATCCTTGCGTTCTTCGGGCTTATAAAACTGTGTCCACGGACGAACGACAAGGAAACTGCCCGTTTTTCCTCTGATTCCTTCAATAGTGACATACTCATAGTGCTGTGGTGTGTCGGGACGCATCTTCAGCCAAAGCACTCGGTTGACATCATCGCAACGTATGTTTCGCAGTATGATGTTGCGATTGTAAAGGCTTTCACTGCCCAACGTGAGACAGCCATGCACCCTGCCATAGTGACAATTCTCTATCAAGATGCGCTCGTTTCCTCCGTTTTCGGGAAGGGTATCTGCCCAAACTCCCTTGCCTCCTTTCAGTGCAATAGCATCGTCGTTCACGTGCATATAGCACCCATTGACGAGTACATCGGTGCAAACATCAATGTCGATAGCATCGCTACTTGGGGCTTTCACGCCCTCAGTTGGTGCGAATATATAGCAACCGAGATAGCGTACGCGCTTGCATTTATACAGATGATTGGTCCAAAATGGAGAATTCACCAGTCTAATATCCTGCACTGTCACATCCTTAGAATTGGAGATATAGACTAAACGTGGACGTTGTTCATCTTTATTGGTACATTGGTGGTTCCATTGGCGTCGCAACCAAAACTGTTTCCAATAGTGATAACCGTTGCCATCAATAGTGCCTTTACCACTTATCGTGAACCCGTCTACTTGGTCGGCATTCACAAGTGCAGTGAAATAATCGCAGGTTTCTCCCTCTATGCGCGTCTTTTTTATTTCAAAATCCTCAATGCGGTCGGAGCCTTTCAGTCTGCTCCCCTCTTCAAGATAGAGGTGTGTACCCGGCTTGAAAAACAAACTTCCACTCAAAAAGACACCACGCGGAATGACCACCACACCACCACCTTGCTGCGAAGCTAAATCTATCACGGCCTGCAATCGGCCGGTTTGCACAATGGTACTATCTTGTACAACGCCATAATCGGTTACGATGAACTTCCGCCCCAAGCTGTTGACATCAATGCGTGTGGTGTCACAGAACCATCTGTCCATCGGTGTTCCGTCGGGCCATGTATACCTTGGTTTGTTTGCAGCCATGCCATTCAAGAGATAAACAAGCCCCATCATCATCAAAAACATTCTCTTCATAAATACATAAATTATAGGTTGACACTTGTTCGGGTGACATTGTTTCTTTTAGTTATTTGTTTCGCAAAGAAAGGGAGTTGAAGTAAGCCCCGACGGGACCGGGCTCCAATTAGCATAGGTAGTCTTCTTATATTCCAAATTGACGATGTTGATTTCTTTCATCTTGCGCCATTTCACACCCTTTCGGTCCATATCGGCAATGCGATTCGCCGGCAGATTGGTCACTTCGATACTTATCTTATTATATCCTTCCTTCAATACATCCTTGCAATCAAGCACGAAAGGAACCGCCCAAGCCACTCCAATTGGTTTATCATTGATATATACACGGGCGCTCTCACGCACATCGCCCAATTCTATCTGCCAATGCTTCTTTGCTTTTGCTTTGTCAAGATAAATAAAAGTCGTATAACAGCCGGTGCCCATCAGCACTTTTACAGAGGCATCGTTAAGCGTTTCCCATGTATGGGGGCTTTTCATTTTGAAAGTGCGGGCTACTTTCGGGGTTGATTCCGTGAAATTCAGAGTCCAAGGTCCGTCAAGTAATACCTTCTCACAGCCATTCCGTTTTGCTCTTCTTTTCTTTAAGGGCGCAAGAAGAGAATTATAGGTTTGTAGGATAAGCGACCTTCCAGAGCGAAGGTCAATTATTACCTTGCCATGAACAATTTCTGCGCGTTTGATGTCCCCATTCATGGGATCGAACCAGTAGGCATCCTTAAACGGAACGGCTAATGTAATAGGCTTTCGAATGTCGTGGGGCGACAGGTTAGCCATGAAATAATGCCATCCAGTTACATTTCTACGCCGAATGGTACGAATGCCTTCAAGTCTCATTTGCTCGGGGTGGGCTACCAAGGCCATTCGTTCAGGATCAACACCCATGATGTTTGCCCCTCGTAGTTTTAAGTCATTCAGATGTTGACGCAGCCTTGTGTCAATATTGGCACCTTCAGGTATGATTAAAGCCTTGTAGCGTGTACCCGATGCTGTTTGCAGTTCTCCGCCAACATATTGTGTAGAGAGCAGATAGCGGTCGCTAATGTAGTCGCAATCATACCCAAGAGAGTCGATTTCCAAAACCGTTTTGATGAAATCAGGAGCCTTTTTGGCCATTGAATGGATATCGAATTGCATCAATAGATTCTTGGTGTCGCGCTTCCAAAAGTCTTTTATTGGCAGGTAGACAAGGAAGTCATTATCAGGTTGTCCCATTTGCAAGAACCGTTGGCAGCGGTCGATATAGGTCATTAAAGCCGAGGCGTCACGCCAAATGGAGTTCGTTGGACTCATATCCACCGAAGCATAGAACTTCCAACCCGGCCATGCTTCGTCTTTCGGAGAGTAGGTCGTGCCATGAAAGAACATGCGGTTCACGCCGCAAGTGAACATCAAATCCAAGTCGGGCTTCATTTGTGACAACGATGTTCGGAAGTGCTCTGTCAACCAAGTGAAGGTTTCGCTCGACGTAAGTGGCTTTCCTGTGATATGCGCTGCAGAAGAAGCATACTTCAACATGGAGATGTCGCTGTCGTTCTTACGGGTGAATCCGCTATCGGTACGCAGTCCTTTGATACCGAAATCAGAGAGTCCGAATCCCTCTGTCTCCGGAATATCCACTTCGGCATAGAGGTCTATCAGATTAGCCGGCGAACCATGAGCTTGACTTCTGACCTTTACACCATTCTTGTGTGCCCAATTTACCCATTGATGCGTAAAGTTTTCCAAGAGCATATCGCTGAGTGTTTCTCTGTAATCACTAACGATTTGGGGGGCGCCATCAACGAGTTTGTCGAGCACCGTTAGCAGGTCATAGCCCCTACGCTTCTTAAACTCTGCGGGCAAAGCAGGTGTCCAATCGGCCCCATAGACCTCGTAGGAATCATTGAAAAAGGTTGCGGGGTAAGGGGTTGCAGAAGTCTTGAAGGCCGAATCAATATGGTTCAGATAGTTCTTAACGGCAGATTTGTCGAAATGGTCAATGACAAAGCCCTCTCCACCGGGTGCGGCACGTTTCACCTTTTGCCCCGTACGTCCCACTTCAACCGTGACCTTTCGTCGCCCATCAATGACCGTATCGTGGAAAACTGCCTTGCAGGCCGCTTCGTTCTTAGGTACCCATGGACCACCGAAAGGCCATCCCGTTCCATTGTTCAAGTCGATCTGCATTCCTTTTTCCTTGGCAATAGCTTCTGTTGCTCTTAGTGCTTTCATCCATTCGGCCGAGAGGTAGCGCAATTCTTTCTTTTCATTCCCTTGTATGCCGTAGATTGGCGTTATCTCTACGGTTCCGATACCCGCCTTGTACAGCTGATCAAGGTTCCACCTTAAATTAACCGAATCCACGGCCGACCCCATCCACCACCATCGGGTGCCCGGTTTCGTTATTACAGAAGAGACAGGCCACGATTGTGCAATAGCTCCCATGGTCTGCCCCACCAATATCATTAGCAGCAAATACTTTTTCATCTTCAATTCATTTTCCTATTGTCCGACTAGCTTTGCATAGGATGAGGCTCCCAACAGCCAGCATCCCGTGCCATAATCCTCAAAGTCGGGCACACTTGAATAAGTTACAGGTTGCCCTGCAGACGGGTCAGCTCCCGTACCTTGGTTCCAACCCAAGAAGCCATTCTCGTGTACACAAGAGGCAATTGCTTTCCATGCTTTGTCGCAACTAGGTCGGTAAACGTTTACACGAAGTATACCGTTTTTTATACCCCAGCTCATACCATAGAGAAATAAGGCTGTTCCCGTCATTTCGGGCCCTTCCCAATGCGTTGAAACCAAGGAGGCATTCCAAAACCCATCGGCTCGTTGTACTTTCAGCAAGGCCTTACTCATCAAGATAAAATCCTCTTTCAGTTCCTTATAGTAACTGTCGTGGGGTGAAAGTGTCTCCATCGTGCGCACCAAAGCAGCATACACCCAACCATTTCCACGGCTCCAATAGCAATTTTTCCCGTCAGGTTCCTTGTAAGGTGCTTTATAAACACTGTCGCGCCACCATAATCCATCTTCCTTATTGAATAGTCCTCGGCGGTCGCGTGCGTCTCGATAGCTCAGCATACCATAGTCGATATATTTGCGTTCGTTTGTTATCCATGCATATTTGGCATAGACCGGAAGTGCCATCTGAATAGCATCTATCCACCACCAATAGTCTTTTCGGTCTGTAGCCATCTGTAAATCGAGGTTCTCTTTGGTTTTGTTTATCATCTTAGGATTGCCAACCATCGCATAACGGTCAAGGTAGGTTTGCTCACAACACTGGTTGTCTGCATCGGTTGTATGGACCCCATCACGTGCCGTCCACTGATGATAATCGGCCCATCTGTCTATATAGTCTATATAACGCTGTTGTGCATCAATGCTATATAAAGCCATTAGCCCCTCGTAATACACGGCTCGTGTCCACAGATGGCTCGGTCTTATTTTCTTCACATGGGTGGCAATAGTCGGGTCGGGCCACTGTTTCATAAAGTAATCATTCACTGTTCTTGAAAGCATGAGAATGCTCTCATTCGTCCGGGCTATTGATACCACAGACATCATCAAAAAAACGATTGGTAATAATTGCTTATACATCGTGAAATAAGTCTACATGAGTTTTATGGAAACCGCCTTCAAACCTTCTGCTATAGCCTGAAGTGTCACCTTACCTACGGTCTTTCCGGCTCGGAGAATAACCATAGCTGAGCCTTGGAAGAGCCGAATCTTCTGACCAGCAAAACTATCATTGCAATAAATGTCGCCATTGCTTACACCAACAAGGTGAGCATTTCCTGCTACAGAGAATATAACCTGACGGTTGTCATTGAGAATGCGCCTTCCCTTATTGTCAACAACCTCGACAAGCACATGCTGTAAGTCGACGCCATCCGCTTTCCATGTCTGCTTATCAGGCACAAGTCGCAGCCGTTCAGCCTTATTGGTGGTTTCCAAATGATGACGTGCCACGACCTTATGCCCATTATAGGCCACTGCTTCAATAGTCCCCGGCATATAAGCGACATCGTTGAATGTGATTTTATTTCGTTTTTTAGGATCAAGTGAATTTGATTTGCGAGCTATCGCTTTTCCGTTGAGCAACAAGGTCACCTCTTCAGTATTGGTAAAGATATGAAGATTAACCTTAGAACCGGCAATGCGATTCCAATTCTCAGATAAAAAGGAAGTGCCCACATTCACTCCGTTCCACCAACGGGTAGCCTTTCCCTCCTCTACCACAGCGATATGAACCATGGGGTCGGCAGAGAACATACTCTTTAGGAGATAGGCTATTGGTTTAGGTTGCAAGGAAATATCAAAAGAACCTTGGCTCCAGCCTTTTGCAGGCCAGCCATTACTCTCACCAATATAGTCTATACTGCCCCAATAAGCCAGTCCGACAACACTGTCAAGAGCCATTTCAAAGAAATTACTTCCCATGGCTGAGGTGCTTGCTTCACTCTGATAAAAGATCTTTTCTGGATAGAGTTTACTGTCGCCCGGGAAGTACATGTACCGATAGTTATAGGCATTTACCTCTGTGGCAATGGCAAGCGGAGACGGAACAGCGTTTGTTTCGAGCGAGCGATAGCGAGGATGCATGGCTACGGTTGTAAGCCGGGAACTGTCATAGCGGTGGAGTTGAGTCTTGAGCAACTGATAATTGGTTACACCCCAATCGTTGTTGGCCATACCGGCTTCCTGTTGAAGTTCGTTCCCTAAGCTCCAAAGAATGATACTTGGATGATTACGGTCACGCTTCACCCACTCTGTGATATCATTCTGCCATTGTAAGGTCCAGTCCACACGTCCGCCGGAATACTGCTTCAACCACTTATCATAGAGTTCATCGACAACCAATATACCATATTCATCACAAAGCCGATAAAAGTCTTCACTATAAGGATTATGTGAACAACGGATATGGTTGAAACCGAAACTTTTGAGTAACCGGATGCGCTTTTCTATGGCCCGGGGATAGGCAGCTGCGCCAAGAGCACCCAAGGTATGATGGTTGGCATTGCCCTTTAACAGCACTTTCTTACCGTTAAGACGGAAGCCGAAGGCCGGTCCGAACTCAATAGTGCGCACCCCGAAACGGTCGGAGACACAATCAAGCACATCTCCTTTCCTGTTATAGAGTGTGACTTCTGCGGTATAGAGATAAGGATGATCCGTATCCCACAGCTGGGGAGCTGCAAGCGTGATAGCTGGTAGCCGGTATTCATGCGATCGCCAGTTTTTGTAATAGCGTAAATTAAACTTATCATTATTTACCACACAACCTTTGGCATCAAGAATGCGTACACCCACACAAACCGTGTCCACATTTTCCATGTAGCAAAAGTCTGCCTGAATGTTTACCTTTCGGTTTTCTTGCGTTGTGATATAGAGCGGGTGGCGGTTGAAATGGTTTTGTTTATCAGTGACGATGATGCGAACACCGCGGTAAAGTCCACCGCCGGTGTACCATCGGGAGTTCCTTGGGCCCTGTGTTTCAGCCGTAACAATGATTTCATTGGGCTTGTCATAGATGAGCTTGTCGGTTACATCGCATTCAAAACCAAGGTAGCCGTAATCGGTCTTTCCTATATGTTGGCCATTGAGATAGACGTCACCCACCAGCATGATGCCTCCAAAATCAAGCAACACACGCTTGTTTCGCCAGGCAGCAAGGGGTATTATCGTCCGTCGATAGATGCCTTTGGTAAGTTCTTTGAAGCCACGTGCCGACAGACGGCTCTTGATATTGGCGGCCGCATTCGTGGCATCGCCTTTCTCTTCGGGCGAAGGGGCTATCCACGGTTGTGAAATCTGAAAGTCATGGGGCAGACAGATAGTTTCTTCGAACTTCAGTCCGGCAAACGATGTTGGCAGTTTTTCGACCTCTGAAAAGCGGTGAAACTGCCAGCTATCATTCAAACTGATGGTGTCGCGCTGTGCAACAACGGGAGCAGCCATTATCAAAGCGAACAAAAAAGTTGTTAGTATAGTTCTCATGATTAAATTTTAGATATCCATACGATTGAAAAAGAATATCAGTTACCATCGGGCTTCATCGTATCATAAGCCGGAGTGGGATACCATGTGAAGCGTTGCCAACTGTCGGGGGCTGTCGGTAGAAAGTCATGCCAATCTTTCCGCAATGCAGAAACAATAGGTAGCCCGAGCTGTTTCATGCCCATGACGACCATTTTTGCAACTTCATAGGCACCGAAAGCATTGAAATGGGTATTATCGGCTAAAGCCTTCGCCTGTCCAGGAAATGTTCCCGCTGCGTAATATACGAGTGCTCGTTTACTATCTTCTTCACCGAGCGTCTCAAAAAAAGTGCGGGTCATCTCATGAAGTTCGATGATTGGCACACACTCTCGACGTGCCACCTCGCGCATAGCAGCGGGATAGTCACCATGGGTTTCAAGAATACGGTGGCTATCTTTGTTAAAAAGTCGGCGTTGCGTTGGTGTAACAAAGATGATTATTCCTTTTGCTGCTCTCACCCGGTCGATGAATATTTTCAGAGAATGGGCAAAGTTGTAATATGCACCATCACCGAAACGGTGCTCTTTTTGGTCGTTATGTCCAAATTCGCACAGCACATAGTCTCCGGGCCTCATCATGGAAACCACTTTGTCAAGGCGTCTTTGGTTGATAAAAGACGTTGCACTGAGTCCGCTCTCTGCATGATTACTGATGGCAATTGATGCATCGAACCATCGCGGAATCATCTGACCCCAGCTTGCCCAAGGCTCCTTGGCTTGGTCTACCACCGTTGAATTACCGCAAAGAAAGATTGTCACAGCGGTTGTGTCGGGTCGGATATCGATTGTTTTCACTGCAGGTGCAGGTCCGTTGAACTCAAATGTAAGTCGATTATCCCAATCGAGATAGTCTTTCTCCCTTGGTTTAAGGACTACATTCGTGTTTCCATCAATAACTGGAGAACGTTTGTTGACAACAAAAGTATAGGTCTTGAACTTACCTTTGTCTGTTGTTGTCTGTTCAAGTAATAAACGACGGCTTTCCGCTCTGACTACCGTTTGGGCCTTACGCTTACTTGAACCAAGTGTAACTGTAACATGATAGTTGCCATCAGGTACTTTCACAGAAAAGAAGAAAGGCTTCTGTGACCCTTTCGGTGGAGCAGCCATGACATCGTATCCATAGCCAATGGCGTCCGAATATTGAGGCTGTTGGAGCGTCATATCAAAAGTCTGTGCCAACAAAACTGTCGAGAAGAAGCATAGAAAAAAGGTAGTTCGTAATTTTTTCATTCCAAGATTGTTTGTTACAAAGATAGCCAAACTCGGGAATAACCTTCGGGGAAATAGTACGAAAAACGGTATTTTAGTACACTTAATAAAAAAATATTAGTATATTTGCCATTAGTTAAAAACTCATCTCCGGTCTCTAAGAATAATCATACAAATGAGTAAACGCATCCTTTCTTTTATATTCTTGCTCATTCAACTGTCTCTGATGTCGGGACAGAATCATAATCAGTATGCTGTAAAACACATCTCCTCCATCAACGGCATGTCTGGAAATACCATTTACAGCTTCTATCAAGACCCTACTGGATATATATGGCTCGGCGGAACGGGTGGACTTGACCGCTATGATGGCTATCGTTTTGTTGCTTTCAATGATTTAGGACTTACCCATAAGTCCATTCAGCATGTGGGGAAGTTCTATCCCGATGAAAGAAACAACTTGTTATGGGTGTTCACTTCGACCGACACCTATGGTTGTTACAATTTGAAGAAAGGACGTTTTGTAGATTTTTCCGACAAAAAAGAGATGACTCGCGCTTTCCATAAATGCCATATCTCACCGGGAAGCTATTGGTTTTGGAGCAGAGAATTCGGCTTGCGCCACATCAGTTACAGGCAGGGAAGATTTAAAACTACCGATTATACCGTTGCCAATCGTAGACTTTTCGACAACGATATTCGCCAACTTGCAGAGACTTCGCAGCATCATATATACCTTGCAACGCGTTCGGGAATGGTTCTCATCACGTCTCAAGGGCATGTAAAGTGGTTGTCGCGTGGTGAAGAGATGCTCTGGTGTGTCGCTAACGGAAACGAAGCGTTAGCCTATTCACGCAAATCACAGCAGGTTTTCGCCTACAATGGCAACGGCAATATCATCAGCAAATGCCCTTTGCCCGCGATGATGGGACGGATAGGTGCGATAAGGTCGAGTTTCATTTGGCAGGGGAAATGGTATATTCTTGCAAGTACGGGTACCTTCATTTACGATATCAAGCGGAAAAGATTTGAAAAACCAACCGATTTTATGATCACAAACGGTCACTTACAAGACGTTGTCGATGGTTATCAATTTGTTGCTGACAAAAGTGGAAAGCTGTTTATCTTCCCTCCTAAAGGCAAGATGAGGACACTGGATATTATTCCCAACCTACTATCAACCATTGACAAGAATGGCATTTACAAAGTGGCACGCAGCAAGAACGGACTATTTTACATTGCCACCTATGGTGGTGGACTCTTCACTTACGACTATCCGAAAGATAAACTTACGCGTTATACGGCTGAAGATCCTGTGCCACTTATTAATTCAAACTTTCTGCTTGACGTGCTCATCGACCATTCCGGGGCGATATGGATCAGTTCCGAACGAACAGGAATCAGTCTCTTGAGTCCCTTGCTCAGCAGGATGGTAACTTATGCCTATCCCCAACCGGGAAAACGGGGCGACTGGTCGAATCATATACAGAGCATCTTCAAGAATAAAACAGGCCAGATTTGCATCTACACAAAAGACAAGAAAAGCTATGTTTTCGATGTTTCGTCTTTTCAGTTTAGCCCCATAACAACCTTGCCTGGGCAGATTACGAACTCCATCACCGACTCGAAAGGTACTTCATGGACTACAACACGCGACATGGGGTTATACCATGGCAGTGTGAACTATTCTGATTTACAAACAAACCACAGAATAAGTAGTCATGAATGTACCGATATCGTGGAAGATAAACGCGGACGTATTTGGGTCTCAACATGGAACAGCGGACTCTATCTGGTTGACAATCAAAACCAATCACCCCTCAAATTCCACCGGCTGATAAATAAAGATTTCAACGAGGCACGCATCACTAATATGGAACTTCGGAACGATGGCATTCTCTTCCTTGGCACCTATAACGGCTTGTATGCTGTGGACACAAGAAAGAAACATATCTCTGACGTTGATTTCAAGGTATTCAATGTCATGAACGGAAAGCTTCCCGGCGACGAAGTCACCTGCCTGCGCATTGATCGCAAGGGCATGTTATGGGTAGGTGTGACAGGTTGCGGACTGCTCAAGCTGGATTTTAGTCGAGGAATCGACCATATGCAAATGACCCAACTCACCCGTATTGACGGATTGTCAAACAACAATGTGCAGAGCATAGAACAAGACCAACGAGGGTATATTTGGGCAAGTTCGGAAGAAGGGGTATCGCGTGTCAACGAACAAGGAGAAGAAATCTACCGTTATGAACTGAGTTCCGACATTCTGAGCAATGCTTTCTGTACCAATAGTTCTATGTCTATGTCCGACGGAAAGATACTTTTCGGCTCGGGAAATGGGCTTGCTGTTGTCAGCCCCGGCATGATTCCTGAGAACCATGCAGCCAACCGAACGGTACTGATTACCGACCTGCTTATTAATGGAACGGATATCTATGAAGAAGGTGCAAGCATATTATCGGACACGAACCTGTCGCTGACAAGAAGAATTGAGCTTCCTCATGATAAAAACTCGCTGACCCTTTTCTTCTCCAACTGCTATTACAGAAACATCAGCAGCCAAGTCTATCAGTATTATCTTGAGGGATCAGACCGATATTGGCGCCACTCTACCGGCAACAATTTTGCCGACTATGACAACCTTCGTCCGGGAAACTATACGTTCCACGTACGTTCCAAATCAAGCAATGGCTGGAGTCCCGAGACTGTCTTGCAAATCACGATTAAATCGCCGTGGTATGCTACGACATGGGCATGGCTGCTCTATGTCGTTATCATTGCTGGCATCGCTTTCACCGGTCAACATTTCTGGTACGAACGCTTGAAATTGAATCGCAAACTTGAGGTAGAACGGCAACTGACCGACTTCAGACTCAACTTCTTCACCAATATCACGCACGAGTTCCGCACCCCGTTGGCCATTATTCAAAACTCGATTGAGCGGTTAGAAAAAGCAGAAACGGTTTCAAAAACGGCCATCGTTACTGCCCGTAGAGGCACTAACCGACTGCTTCGCTTGGTGAACCAGCTGATGCAATTCCGCAAGATCAACACGGGAAACATGAGGATCGCCGTTGAGAAAGGAGACATTATCGCCTTTACACGCAATATCTTTCAAGATCTCTATACCGTGGCACAGCAGAAAGAACTGGTTATGACATTCACTGCATTTGACCGCAGCCACGAAATTTACTTCGACCGACAAGGTGTTGAAATGATGGTTTATAACATTCTTTCGAATGCCGTGAAATACACACCCTCAAAGGGACACATCGACGTAAAGATTACCTGCAACGAGAGAAATGTACTCATCTGCATCACAGACGATGGAGCCGGCATCAGTTCCGAGCTCAGACAATCAATGTTCTCACCTTTCATGAACGGGCAGACGGCTCAAGGCGGCATCGGCATCGGACTCTATAACGCAGCTCAAATCGCCAAGTTACATCATGGAAGTATCACTTATCGGCAGGTAAATGACGTAGGTGGAAGTTGTTTCACCATCTCCTTGCCCGACACTGAGACCGTCTACAGCGCCGAAGAATACAAACAATCAGAAAGTCGGGAGCTTGTAGAAGACGGGGATACCAAGCCTATAGATAACTTTATCCGCGAAATTCTTCCCCGTGCACTGAATGATATCACTGTTGGAATTATCGAAGATGATTTCGACATGATGGAGCAAATCAGGCATGAAGTGGGCGTTTATTTCAACACCAAGGGGTTCATGAATGGAGAAACCGGCTATGAAGGCTGTTTGGCACTGAAGCCCGCACTCATTATCTGCGATGTGATGTTGCCCGATACAGACGGCTACGAAATAGTGAAGAAGTTCAAGAAGACCGAAACGACAAAAAACATTCCCATTATCATGCTGACAGCCCTTGCCGACGAGGCCCACCAAATCAAAAGCTACCAAGCTGGGGCCGATGATTACATGATCAAGCCTTGCAACTATCGGCTGCTCGTTGCCCGAATGGTACAGCTCATCAAATGGCGCAACGAGAAACCCCTTGAAGTTACATCATCTGGTACACGAGAAATCATCGTATCGAAAGCAGAAAGGTTGTTCAAAGAGCAAGTGGAAGCGCTTATAGTCAATCATCTCGATGATTGTATGCTCTCAGTAGACGCACTTGCCGAAATGATGAAAATGGGACGCACGAAATTCTATGGGAAAATGAAAGACCTCTATGGCATTTCACCCAACAAGTACATCATGAACGAGCGCATGCGCATTGCTGCAGAATTGGTTTCGTCAGGAAAATACACGATAGCCGAAGTGAGCTACCGCGTAGGTATTCAAGACCCATCTTATTTCAACAAATGTTTTAAAGCCAAATATGGTGTCGCTCCGAGCAAATACAAATAGAAATATAAAAGCAACACTATCAGGTTGTTTTTATGAATAACGAGTTCTAAGTTGACGGTTTCAATTGCGACACCTAATATCAGCCATATTGCACGGTAATCTCAGTCTTTTTAGCGCACAATAGGACTGATATTACCTCGCAATATGGCTGAAACAAGAAAAGCGTCTTCACTTGTTTTGAATGCAGCGGTTTATTTCACGGCAACTTTCTTGCCGTCAATGATATATATACCCGGCGCAACACGGTTGTCATTTAGCTTCACCCCACCGAGGTTGTATATGGTCCGAACGTGGTCGGAAGCTGTTTCCAAAGGCTTTGTGATGGCCGTTGCAGGATTGTCTTTCAGCGCCTTGTAGTATTCTACAGGACTATAACCGAGGTGAGGAGGCTGGTTGTATCCGCAGTTTTGCCATGTCACGGCCATGTCGTAGACGTGATCATCACGCAGCCACGGCAGTTTATATTGACTTTCGCGCGTAGATGTGAAAGAAACCAAATAATAGTCGCCCTCGTGCTGTGCCCAATAGACGGCCTCTTCGCGCCAATCGCCATAGAGATCGCATTGCAGATTGGGGTTATACTTCGTACCGTTGATGCTGTTTGCACCATAACCATTGGCATAAAGCGTGGTCATGCGGTCCCATGTCTTGGTGTCTGAGTTCCATTTGTCAATATGTGCACGGTCATGATACTCATCGAGCAAGTCACCGTCCCAGTAAATGCGGTAGTTGAT
>NZ_KB908340.1 GCF_000382385.1 Segatella maculosa DSM 19339 = JCM 15638
CCTATTCGGGAGATTGTTTTTGGTTTGTAGCAACTATGCGTGGCCTAAACCTGAAAACAAGTTTTCCCGAGGTCCTGGAAACCATAGTACAAGAACTTGGATTGTATTCTTTATGTGATGGTGAACAGCATAGCAAGCATATAACACAGTCATACAAAAAAACTATCGGCTTCAGTCCTGAGACTGATATGCCCAAGCATACGGAAGAACGACCATACAGTTTTGAGATACAGCCTTTTGATGACGGGCTGCTGAACTATTGGGCGCATTATGGCATCCATGAGGATGCACTCCGACGCTTTCGGGTACGGAGTCTTAAACGCTATGAGAGTATTTCTGCTGAAGGTCGTAAGTTTGAACTTTATGGCTCACCTACGGAACCTATGTTTGCCTATATTGGAAACGGCTATGTAAAGATATACCGACCTCACAGTCCGAAAATCCGCTTTCTCTATGGTGGACGGATGCCTGCCACCTATTGCTTCGGTATGGAGCAGATTCCCGCTAAAGGCGATATGCTCTTCATAACAGGTGGAGAAAAGGATGTACTCTCATTGTATGCACACGGCTTCAATGCAATCTGCTTCAACAGTGAAACGGCACAGATACCGACAAGCATCATCGAGAGCCTTCAGCTTCGCTTTCGACATATCATACTTCTGTATGATGCTGACGAGACAGGCGTACGCGAGAGTCACAGACAAGCAGAATATCTGGCAGAATACAAGGTATTGAACCTTTCACTTCCGCTAAGTGGCACGAAGTCTGAAAAAGACATTTCAGATTTCTTTGCCTTGGGCAACGGGGCAAAGGAATTGAAAGAGCTGCTTGCCAAGATGTTCTCAGACCTATATAGCCAAACTATGATGATGTTACGTTCCTGTGAAATTGATTATGAGAATCCACCGGACATTTCCAAATCGGTTGTGGCTGTGAATGGTGTTCCACTCGGTACGCAGGATAATCTGTTCTGCATTACCGGAGGTGAGGGTACGGGCAAGAGCAACTATGTTGGTGCCATCCTTGCCGGAACATTGGGAGAAAAACGATTGCCGATAGAGAAGACCTTGGGATTGGAGATTACCGCCAATCCCAAAGGCTTGGCAGTCCTGCACTATGATACGGAACAGTCCGAAGCACAACTGCACAAAAATTTGGGTAAGACCTTACAACGTGCTTCATTGAAAACCGTACCGGAGTTTTACCACTCCCTGTATCTTGCGTCGCTCTCCCGTAAAGACAGACTGAAACTTATCCGTGAGAGTATGGATTTGTTTCATCATAAGCATGGAGGTATCCATCTTGTAGTGATTGACGGCATAGCCGACCTGATACGTTCCGCCAACGATGAAACGGAAAGTATTGCCATTGTAGATGAGTTGTACCGTTTAGCTGGCATATATAATACTTGCATCATCTGCGTGCTGCACTTTGTGCCGAATGGCATTAAGCTCCGTGGTCACATCGGTTCCGAGCTGCAACGCAAAGCCGCGGGAATTCTTTCCATAGAGAAAGACGACAATCCGGAATACTCGGTGGTAAAAGCATTGAAAGTCCGTGACGGAAGTCCGCTGGACGTACCGATGATGCTTTTTGGCTGGGACAAGGGTGAAGATATGCACGTCTATCGTGGTGAGAAGTCCAAGGAAGACAAGGAAAAGCGCAAGACCGATGAACTTATTGGTGTTATTAGAGAGGCTTTCCGAAGTTCTCTCAAACTCTCATACCAAGAACTGTGTGAGGTTCTGATACGTGAAATGGAAATCAAGGATAGGACCGCGAAGAAATACATCGCCTATATGAAAGAACAACGTATCTTGACACAAGATGTAAATGGAAATTATCAAAAAGGGGAACTATGCCATACTTAGACCAACAATCTGAAGACACATGGCAGAAATGCCTGTTTGATAAACTGAAGAATGTGGAAGATAAGCTCGACCGTTTGCTCGTCCTGCGGGAACAGGAAATAGATACAACCGTTCACCCTCCATTGAGACCGGAATACTTGGACATCATAGATGTCTCAAAAATCTTGAAGGTAGAACAAAAAACTATTTACAACTGGGTTTGGGCAGGAAAAATCCCTTATCTCAAAGCCAATGGACGATTGCTTTTTCTTTGGGAAGAGATAGATAAAATGGTACGAAAGCGAGAGGAATGGTAGGTGCTTTGGATATACTTCTCCTCTTTTTTGTTATGTAACTACGCGAGTTCGGGGTAAGAAAAGTCTTGTAAAAGTTGGTAATCTTACCAAAATTTAGTCTTTGTTGGTGAAAATCAATAGATTACAAAGAACGGAGTCACTGAAATTTTCTGTATTATCGATGAGTCTGATAAGAATTTGAATGCTGAGTTGGATAAAAACCTGCGATTGCCCTACAATAGAGGATATATAAAGAAGGACTTCTTTGGGTGTCTCTTCAACCAGGGAGTCCATCTCGTACATGGTCTAAAGGCAAATATGAAGGACAAGCTCATGCCCATATGGGACGAACTACTGCTTAGAAAGAGGTACATTATCGAGTGTATCAACGAGCTGCTTAAGAATAAAGCAAATCTCGTGTATTCGCGACATAGGTCCATACACAACTTTATGATGAATCTGTGCTCGGCACTCACGGCATACTGCTTCTTTGACAATAAACCGGAGGCACTACCAGTACAGATAGAGAAATCAGGACAATTGGAGCTCTTTGCATATTGATCTTATCCCGAACTCGTGTATATTATATTATTATTCGCATGAGACCATTTGAAGATTTTAAAAGACTGCCATGAAGGAGGCGCCAGATCGAGTATATTCTTGGAAGCAGAAACATCCAGAAGAATACTCACGTTTCTCTGTGGAATTGATAAAAATGGAGCACAATGACTTCAGTTGTCTTGAACGTATATTCAACTTTGGACTACATATGTACTTGCTGAATGCCGTAAATTGCTTACACCGTCCTCATAACTCAACAATATGGAACACGAATACAACACAGCCTACATCAAGGTGGAACTCATCCGTTCTCGCCATCTTGATCCAGATATTGCCTTTGTTGTGTTTCTCCTTGCCATCTGCGACTTCTCCGGGAAGAAATACAAGTATAATCCAGCCCAGGGAGTTGATTCTTTCATTTTGTACGAGAAGAAACAATTCGACGCCTCCAAGAGTTCAAAGTGGCAACGTGGAAGAAGGATTGTATCGTATTTGACAGAAGTGTTTAGGGCAATGCCAAATACAATAGGCAAACCCTAGCACAAGTATAGGTCTAGGAAAATAATGATTCACGACAAAAAGTGTAAAAGTATTGTAAAAAACCGAAGATTATCAATTTTGTTTTATAGAAAATACCTAATTTTGTAAATCAAACTTTATAAGATTGTACGATTCTTATTAAATATAATTTATATGGGTGTCAGTAAAGATGTCATCAAACAGTGCCTGATTAGTAAGCAACGCGAAGTGGATGAGGCGGTGATTACGCACCGCCCCACAGACTTTGAAGAGAATGGCAACTATGTGATAGTTGGCGTGAGACATGCGGGTAAGTCGTACCTGCTGTATCAGCGCGTGCGTCAGCTGCAGGCGGCAGGAAAGGGATGGGACGAGATTCTGTTTGTGGACTTTGAGGATGAGCGTCTGGCGGAATTCCAGACGGAAGACTTTAACAGTCTGCTGGAAGCCCATCTGGAACTGTATGGTAAGAAGCCGGTGGTGTTTTTGGACGAGGTGCAGAATATTCCGCACTGGGACAAGTTCGTGCGGAGGTTGACTGATGCGAAATACAGGGTATATGTGACGGGCAGTAATGCGAAGATGTTGAGCAAGGAAGTGGCAACTACGCTGGGCGGACGGTTCTTTATCTATGATGCGTACCCATATTCGTTCAAAGAGTATCTGGCAGCGCAGCAGGTAGAACTGAGGGAGCATTGGGAGTATGACACTATCCAGAGAAGCAAAGTAAAGCGGCATCTGAATGAGTACTTCTATTACGGCGGTCTGCCAGAGATATTGTCATTCAAGAATAAAAGGGCTATGCTTTCGAGTTTGTACCAGAAGATCTACCTGGGTGACATCTGTGCCCGAAACAACATTAAGAACGACAGGGTGTTGAACATTCTGATTAAGAAGATTGCAGAGAGCGTGAAGCAACCGCTGTCGTATAACAGGCTGAAGAACGTGATAGTGGCAACAGGGTCACCCATCAGTGTGCCTACTACGATAGACTATGCGGATTATGCCGCTGACAGTTGGCTAATACTGCCCATGGAGAATGAGATTGGGAAGCTGACGGAGAAGGAGACGCAAAAGAAGTATTATTTTATAGACAACGGATTGCTGAATCTGTTCTTGATGAACTCAGAGACGTCGCTACTGGAAAACATGGTGGCGGTGGAACTATTCAGACGATACGGCAAGGAGAATGTGTATTATCTGAATGCTGACAAGGAGATAGACTTCATAGTACCTGACGAGAAGCTAGCCATACAGGTGTCCTACAGCATCAAGGATGAGACCACTTACAACAGGGAGTTGCCGCCACTGGTGAAGTATGCCAAGGCACACGAGGACTGGAAGTGTCTGCTGATTACATATGATGAGGAGGGCACGGAAGAGGGAATACCCGTGGTGCCGGTGTGGAAATGGCTGACAGAGGTGTAACTTCGGGTGAGACATCCGAAGGATGCTGAAACCACAGAGGAACGGTGGTAAGGAAGGACGGAATATGACGCAGGGTGAACGGTGGTTGTCTATATAATTTGCGAAAGTTTGTAAAAAATGTCGACTTTTGCTAATTACAATTTTGATAACATAATGATTTTCAATACTTTATTTTGATTAAAGGTTATGAATTAAGGAATGAAAGTACAGGAATCTAAAAAACAAGAAGTGGGTAAGGCTCAAGATGAAGAGATGCCTAAGGAATATCGAACTCTTCTGTCACCTTGTAACATACCTGTGGGTGACACATCTCACCTTGCCGTGGATGACCTGAAGTTTGCTTTGGAGCAAAGCGATTCCAGGAATATTGCTATTACCGGTCATTATGGCTCCGGTAAGAGTTCTGTTGCTAATACCTGTATAGATGAAATGGGAATAGCGAATAAAGTCTTTCGTATTTCCATGTCAACCTTTTCTCTACCTTCTGAAAATGAAGATCAGAATTCAAATGAGATTGAATACAAGATAGTCCAGCATCTACTGTATAAATGCGACAAAAATAAGATATCACATTCTGGGTTTAAACGCATCCACGAACCGGTCGTGAGAAATTATGAACAATACATCATTTGTATTCTTGTTGCTTTAGCTTGTTTTGTTATAGCATTTGAACCTTCCATTTTAAGAATTGATAGCTTCTACGATGGCTATTATAGATTTTTTGGAGAGAAGGTAGGATGGTGGATTAACCTTATTGCAGA
Organism: Segatella maculosa DSM 19339 = JCM 15638; assembly: GCF_000382385.1. Classification (GTDB taxonomy): domain Bacteria; phylum Bacteroidota; class Bacteroidia; order Bacteroidales; family Bacteroidaceae; genus Prevotella; species Prevotella maculosa. Next base: position 5,416 of record NZ_KB908340.1, read on the forward strand.
TGCTTGTTCAGTAGGCTATTTGGTTTGGTTCCTGTTCTGGGTTGGCAAAATAACAGCTTTGAAGCTAAATCAATTCAGAAATATTAAAATTGAAGCAAATGGTGTTAAGTTGGAAGCATCAGCAGATGTGGATGTGTCCGTATTCAATAAGTATCTGGATGAGATTATCTTTATCATACAAGAAAACCAATATGATTATATACTGTTTGAAGACTTAGACCGATTAGATAATTCTGACAAATTGTTTTTGAAGATCCGAGAGCTGGACATGTTGATTAATGAGTCGGAAACGTTTAAGAAGCGGAGGCGTATTGTTCGGTTCATATATGCAATTAGGGATGATGTCTTTACCAGGGAGCTTAGGACAAAATGCTTTGACTATATTATTGCGGTTGTCCCTGTGATGGATCATTACAATGTGACCGACTATCTGATTAAACAGTATAAGAGTAAAGGTCTATTTAAAACCGTAGATACGCCGGTGCTGGAACAGTTGTTGAGTAAGGTGACGGGACTGCGTGAGTTGAAGAACATAGTAAATGAATATACGCTTTTCCAGAAGAGTCTAAAGACGCATTTAAGTGGTGATGACGAGAACTACGAACAAAAACTGCTTGCAGTTATTGTTTATAAGAACCTGTTCCCACAAGATTTTGCTAAGGCATATTTAAAGCAGGGATTGTTTTATGCGATTTTTAAGAACAAGTTATTATTTAGTGAAGACGAGACAAAGGAAATAAGGAAGAAAGCAAATGCCTCAATTCAAAGTATGAATGAGGCACGGGAGAAGATAATCAATATTAGAAAACAATACCTTGAAAAACTAAACGATCAGGTTGAAGTTACGACTCTGATAAAAAACGGCTATGATTATACCTTGGGACAGGTGGCAAGTAGGGATAATCTCTTTGAACTGTTTATTAACGATGAGTTTGATAGATATACTTACACTGACCATAACCGTGAGGAAATTGGCAGTATGACCTATAATTTCGAATTTGATGAGATTGAGAAGAAAGTCACGGAGGATATAGGCTATTATGAGGCCATTGATGAGCATTCACAAGCATATAATAGGAGCAACGATGAAAGGCTGAAACTCGAAAAGGAGATAAAGGTAATCGAGAATACTGCTTTACGGGAAGTCTTAAGAAAGATAGGGGGAGAAAAAGCCCGTGTGATTTTCAATAAGATATACGTCAAAGAGTACACGGCCAAAGAAAATGAGTCTAAGACCATGAATAATGAAATGGTAGATACTCTATTAACCATGATTTATGGCGGGTATATCACTGAAGATTACTATCTCTATATTTCAAAATTCTATGAAGGATCTACATCTGAGAGCGATTATCAGTTTATCAATGCTGTTTTACAGGGTACTGAACGGGCGTACGATCATAAACTAAATAATGTCAAAAGTGTAATACGCAAGTTTAGAGTTGAAGATTTTAAGAATAATAGTATCCTTAACTATGATATTCTGAACTACTTGCTTGATAACAAAGAGGAACATTTCCTGACGAGTTTCATAGAAACCGCTCGAAAGAATCCTGAGTTTATCGTGAGTTATTTCCAAATGTCGGAAAAAGTTAACGATCAGTTCTTTACTCGTGTGTTTGAAGGCTGGAATTCATGTGTTAACATCATTAAGGGACAAGAAAAAACCGAGAATAGTGATGTATTACTGAGACTCTTCTTCAGAGAGTCTCCCGTCTCTATAAAACTGAATGATGAAGAGATAAAGTATCTTGAGGGTAAATATGAGTTCTTGCATTCTAGTATTAAGTTCTATAAGCTTGCCAAACTAAAGAAGTTTATTAATAAGTACAATCTATGCTTTGAAACACTCGTAAAACCCAGCAAAGAATCACAGGATTTATATGAATATTGTTTGACTAATAAGGGATTCGTGATTAGTAAAAAAAATCTTGGTGTTATTTTGGGTGATAGTTTGACTAAGAAACCAATGACGGCTATTTTTAAACTGTCAAATGACAAGTTGAAGAAATATCTGCTAAATAACCAGAAGACCATAGCCACATGGTTTGAAACGAGTTGTAACGAGGAGAGTAAAGAGACGCTGGTGTATATGATAAAGGAGGCGGTTGGCGATGATGAATGGTTGACACAATATCTTAGCCAGCAATTATATGATTTTGATGATGTAAGCGACCTTGACACAAGAGCAGTGGGCTTGATTCTGGCTGCGGATAAGCTGGCAGTTGCATGGCATAGCGTTCTTGGCGCTTATCAAGTGTTAGGAACTTTGGATGATACTCTGAACGAATATTTGACAAGACATGCTACCATACTGTCAAAAGAAAGGTGTGTGGGGGATGAGAACCTGGTAACGTTGATGCATGAACAATTATTTACCGGTGAGAAACAACCCATACTTGAGTTTGTGAAGTTGCTGCGTAGCTTTGATATGACATTTACCTTAGTTGAACTTGGAGAAATGGATGATGAAAGAATAGCCGAGGTAATAAGACAGAAAAAAGTGAGTGCAGACTCAGAAATATTTAAGCATTTGAATGTTAACTGCTCTGATCAAGTAGCGGATGATTATCTCATTCTTCACTATGATGCACTCATGGATGATGAAACAATTGAGTGGAAAGAGTATATGAGGAATAGTATGGGTGTTCGTATCCTTAATAGTAAGCTGACGCTGGAGCAAAAGAAACGATTCCTAAATGAATGCTTGTTTATAACGAAAGAGAGTCAGGATGCATGGGAATTGGCTAAACTGGTTTGCTTCTATTATAACCAGTGTGGTGTTGATGGGGCTAACAAGGATTTAGTAGTAATAGCATTAACTATTTATCAAGGTGGGGATAGTTGGGAACAAAAGATAACCCTCATTAATAAGTGCAATGCTGCATGGGAATATAATACTGAACTAGAAAACAAACTTATAGATGGATTAGGAGGTGAGTATCACAAATTAACCTATGCTCGTGGTTGGGCTAGCTTTGATATAAATGAACATAATTCCACGTTGTTGGACTACCTAAAAAAGAAAGGGCATTATATAAGTAAGGTGGAAAAAAAAGAGGGACAGTTTTATGTGACTTTCAAACATAGTTAGCATGACACAGGAAGAAAGATGGTTGGCAAGGTGCAGTAAGGTAATAGATTTCATGGAGAAGAACCATAGAAATCCATCACCTTATCGTTTAGAGGAGCATCTGTTCTTGAATTTTTCAAGCATAATAGAAAGTTAATGAATGTCTTTTCCCGATTTTCCTAAACACTTTTTGTTATATTCACTATGCGAGTTCGGGATAAGAAAAGTCTTGTAAAAGTTGGTAATCTTGCCATTTTTTTGCATCTTTATAGATGAAAATCAATAGATTACAAAACTTTTGAACGATGTTAGTCAAGCATATAGGAACATCAAGGGGTACTATATCTGCTGCGTTGGTTAGCAACTAAGACAGGAGTTTCCGAATGCCGTTTCCTACAATCGATTCGTGGAACTCATACCACGTGTTTTCTTCAAGATGATGCTGTTCATGAAGCTCTATGCCTTTGGCGGATACACCGGCATTTCGTTTGTCGACAGCGAACACCTGTATGGCTCGCCAAGCTCGTACTTTTCTCTGTTTTTTTGTACTGATTATGAGATTTTATATGTACCTTTGTTGTCTCGAATAATGCATTATTTCGCGACAAAATACATTTATAATTATGATAGAAAGTATTGAAAGTAAAATACTTATAAAATCAAAGAAATGCGGACGTGGCTCTGTGTTTTTTTGTAGGGGATTTTATTTCGTATGGCAATCGAGATGCCGTTAATAAGGCTTTGGAGCGCCTCACGGAAAAAGGACTGATGATTAGGGTGGCACGTGGCATCTATTGCTACCCTAAAATAGAAAAGGTATATGGGCTTGGAGTGGTTCCTCCATCACTTGAAGATATTGCCAAAGCAATGGCAAAAAGGGATGGCGCAAGAATTGTCCCAACGGGGCTTTATGCCCAATACCAATTAGGACTGACTCAACAGATACCGATGAACGTAGCTTACTTAACCGACGGTGTCTCACGTACCCTAAATCTTGGCGAGGGGAAAAACATAAAATTCAAGCGTGCCTCTCCCAGATATTTTTCCATCCGTAGCCGGTTGGCCCTTCTCTTAACAACAGCCCTTAAAGACTGGAAAGTAGAGAATCTGACAGATGAGCAGGTTGCTACCATTAAAATGAAGTTAAACGAAAATCCTCACCTTCAAATTGCCGACCTCAAACTGATGCCTTCAAAGGTAAGGGAATTTATAGTTGGTCTATATGAATAGGTTTCTTGGATTATCCGACTCACAACGGAAAAGTGTCTATGAATCGGTTGCACATAAGGTAGGGTTGCCAAGAAATTGCGCAAGGCATCATCGCTTTTTGTTTTAGAGGAACTAACCCCTATGATTTGTGAAGAACTAAAAAGACAAGGCTTGCAGTCGTTTGTCACAGTTAATGCTCAACCCAATGGCGAAGGTGACGCCACCTATCCCGAGCCACGTCAGATTTATCTTCACTATAAATCAGTTTTTGACAAGGGGCTTACATATCTCCGCCCTGATATTGTATTGGAAGTGAGTGCACGTTCATTGCTTGAACCGACAGAATCAATACAAATTAAAAGTATTATTGGAGAGCATCTTCCGATTACACCATTGGCTGACAGTGCCATTCATACTGCTATTCCCGCAAAGACATTCCTTGAAAAGGCGTTCTTGCTTCACGAACTCTTCTCCATTCCCGGACACGGAATGATAGCAGAGCGCAAGAGCCGACATCTTTATGACCTTTACGTTATGATGAATAAAGATTTTGCAAAGAAAGCCATTGCAGATGATGCATTATGGGAATCTATTCGTCACCATAGAGAAATTTATACTTCAGTGAAAGATGTGGATTATACTCCCGATGTACGCAAACGTCTCCAGATTGTCCCCCGGAAAGATATTCTTGAAGAATGGAAATCAGACTATCAGGCAATGATGGAATCAATGATTTATGGGAAAAAACCTTCATTTGAAGAACTATTAGATGCACTATCCGAACTTCAAGAAAGGTTTAGGATAAGCAAATAGTAAACAACACCAGTAATCTGTTAGATTTTGGCAATAACAAGCGTTATTTGCCAAAATCTAACGGGGAAAACTAAGAAATGACATTAAAGATAATGTCACCATTTCGGTCTAAAACTCTGCGAATGTTTCTCCTCTTCTAAATCCTGAACAGAAAGGTTATCATTCCCTTTCCCGACAGAATGATTGTTGCCGGACAAGCCCTCTCCTTGTTTCATTTCTTCCTTTGCATCTTGTTCCTCTTCAGGAGGTGAAAGTGTTAAGGCAATCTTTCTATCCAGCTCCGCAGCCTCACTTTTAAGTGCACGAAGCTCGTTCTCTTTCTTCCACGAACCGTTTGCAATGGTAATGTAAACATCCTTATTGGCTGCTACCTTTTCCATTTCCTTCTCATGCGATTCTATCACCTTTGGAATACGCTCCAAGGCATTTATAAAGTTCTGACACGCGAGTTTAGGATCAGTTGCCAACTTTCCATTATTGTAAGTGTAGTAGATAGACTCCTGCCCTTTCACAAAGAAGCGGTTCACCGAGCAGTCGAACAAGTCCTTGGAAGTGCTCTCTGTCTTGACCATAATGGAAAAGCCGTAAATCTCACCGATTTTGTTGTACTCGCCCTTGGTGCGAGCTTTTTCGTCTATTTCTTGTAAACGTGCAGCTATGACCTTGATGTCGGTACTGTCTTCCACACCTTTGATTGTCAGTTTATTGATAGGTGTACCTTCCTCATCACGTTCTACACGCTGCTCAAATAGAGCCAGGTCAGCCTGTGCCTCCTTGATTTTGTCTGTATGGAAAGACACGGAACTGTCAATCTCTGCCAACTTGCCCGTTGCGGCATCACGCTCACGGAGAAAGTTCTTGCGCTCGGATTCCAAGGTGGTAATCTTCTTGTCCAGCCTTGCCTTCTCCAAAAGGTCGGTATTACCCGAAAGTACTGCTACATATTCTGAGAAGTTCATGCCGCTGTCCTCATCCATCGAACCCTCATCGATGGTACGACTACCAAGCGTGTTTGTTTTTAGCTGATTAATGAAGAGCTGCTTGTTATGCAGCAGGTTAAACTTGTAGCTATCCAAGGAACGTTCCACGGCATAGATAATCACATCGACCTTGTTGTCCGCAAATTCCTTGGCGATAAGGTTTCCCTTGCGCACGGCACGCCCGTTGCGCTGCTCCAAGTCCGATGGTCGCCAGGGCGTGTCCAAATGATGGACAGCCACGGCACGTTGCTGTGCGTTCACACCAGTGCCCAACATGGATGTAGAGCCGAAAATAATACGAATATCTCCACGGTTCATCGCATCTACCATTGCCTTCTTAGCCTTCTCGTTTTTACATTCCTGAATGAAGCGTATCTCATAGGACGGGATATGGTAGTCTTCCACCAGCTTTCGCTTGATTTCCGAATAGATGTTGAACTCTCCGCCAGGCTTGTAAGTTCCCAAGTCCGAAAATACGAACTGCGTTCCTTTCTGTGCATCGTACTTTTGGTAATAGTCATTGAGCATCTTGGCACAATGGCTTGCCTTGTTGTCGATATGATCTGAGTATCCATTTTCATCTATCATGCGTAGGTCAAGGCTCATCTTGCGGGCATAATCAGTAGCTAAGAATTAAGGGAAACAGAGGGAAATACAGGGAATGTAACTATTTGAAATATCATTATTTAGCTTTTTCTTACTATTTTTGGGGTAAGCGAAAACGAGCATCAAACGGCAGGAGTTCCGTTACCAAATCGTAACCCATCAAGGGAAAAGCAAAAAGGGGTTACGAATTGAAGATAAACAACTGTTTCATAGGTTTTTATTCCTCATCTTTCATTTTTCTGCATCGCTCAGGAATACTTGTTCATCTGTACCTTTGCAAGCAAAGGAAATTTAGAAAAAATGACAAAAAAATGAAGGAAAACAAACTGAAAGTATCGTTCTTCGTTCAGGCGAAACGAACCGACAAGAAAGGACTTGTGCCTGTTATCGGGCGCATCTCAGTAGGCAGAACCCATTCTGGCTTTTCTACCAAGTGCAAGACTCCGCTCACTCTTTGGGACAGTCGTAAGCAACGGCTCGTCGGCAAGAGTGCAATGGCGGTGTCTGTCAATCAGAAACTCGGTGAATGCACTGCACTCATCCATGCACGCTTTCACGAACTCAATGAAAGAGAAGAAACTTTTACCGCCACAAACGTGAGGGATGCCTATCAGGGGCAAATTCACCGTCAATCCTTGCTCTTGGAGAGTTTCGGGGAGTATCTCACACAGACAAAGGAGCGCATAGGTATCGACCGAGCCTTGAAGACGTTCAAACTACGTACCTACCAGCTCTCCCTGCTCCGTAAGTATGTGCAGAAGAAGCACAAAGTAAGCGACATTCCACTCTCACAACTGGACAAGTCCTTTATCGAGGGCTTCGAGTATTATCTCACCATTGACCGAAAGCTGAAACGCAGCAGCATATCGAGTACCTTGTCTACTTTACAGACCATTGTCCGCATGGCGGTAAAGAAAGGCGCACTGGACTTCTATCCTTTCTTTGGTTACAGCTATGAGCGCCCTAAGGGAGAGCCGAGAAGCATCACGCAAGACGAGCTACAAAAGATAATTGACTTGGAGATTGAGTGGGAGAACTACCGCATCGTCCGTGATTTGTTCATCTTTTCTTGCTTTTCAGGTTTGGCAATCTCCGATGTGCGCAATCTTCGGGAGGAAAATATCGTCTTGGAAGAGGGCGAGATTTGCATCAAGGGCAGGCGGATGAAGACCAAGACCCCGTACCGTGTACAGGTGCTTCCTCCTGCTCTGGCAATCATGAATCGTTACAGAGGAATACGGGCGGGATTTATCTTTGATGTACCGACAGAGGACATTATCCACAATGGCATGCATCACATACAGAGAAACATCGGCATGGAAAGCCCGCTGACATTTCACATGGCCCGCCACACCTTTGCATCGCTCATCACGCTCTCGGCAGGTGTACCGATAGAGACGGTAAGCCGTATGCTCGGACACACCAATCTGCAGACAACACAGATATACGCTGCGGTTTCCTCCGAGAGAATCCATCGAGACATGCAGAAGGTACAGCAACGCATACAAGATACATTCACCTTAAAACTTTGACATTATGGCACGAAGCACATTCAAGACACTCTTTTATATCAACCGTTCCAAACAAAAGAAGAACGGCAAATGCCCGATTATGGGGCGTATCACCATAGACGGTGAACAGGTACAATACAGCACGGGAAAGGAAACCGCTCCCGATCTTTGGGACAGCCGTAAGGGACGATGCAAGAGCACAGGTGAAGAGGGCAAGGATATCAACCGCTATCTGCAAGCCAAAGAAGAACAGACACAAACCAAGTACCAAGAATTGGTATGGCAACGTGGCTACATCACAGCCGAACTGCTGAAGCGTGAACTTTTGGAAGAGGACAAGCCCAAAGGTTTTCTTTTGGAGGAAGCCCGGCTCTTCATCGAGGATAAGCGTCCCTGTGTAGGAATAACGGTTGCCAAGCCGACCTTTGCCAACTACATTTATGCAGCGCAACTCATTGAGTCCTATCTGTGTGAGCGCTTAGGAATGGAGGATATTCGATACTCACAGTTGAATTATGGCTTTATTGAGGGGATGGACTTCTACCTCAAATCAGAACGCAACCTCTCCCTTGCCACCATTCAGATAGTGGTCATCTTCCTGCGGAAGCTCATCGGTATCGGACAGCAGAAGAAATACATCCGCATCGACCCCTTTGTGGACTATAAGGCGGAACAGCCACACCGCACACGCAGGTATCTCACAACCGAGGAATTGCAGCGAGTATTACAAACCCCAATCATAGACAAGCAGTTTGAACGTGCAAGGCAACTCTTCCTATTCTGTGCTTTTACTGGTCTGGCTCGTGCGGATATGCAACGGCTCAAGCCGAAGCATATCATCTGTAATGCTGACGGCACGGAGGAAATCCGCATCAAAAGGCAGAAGACCGACGTGGAAGCCATCATTCCACTCTTACCTACTGCCAGGCAAATCCTTTCAATCTATATCAAGGACAAGAAAGCAGACGAGTTGATATTCCCCAATCTCACTATAAGGAAGGCTTCCTTTGCCTGTGTGAACATCGGGCAGATATGCCGAATAGAGAAAGGATTGACTTTTCACATGGCTCGCCACACTTTTTCGACCACGATTTGCCTTTCCAACGGCATTTCAATGGAAACGCTCAGTAAGATGCTCGGACACAGCAATATCGGCACGACACAGATTTACGGAAAGATAACCGACCACAAGATACAGGAGGATATGACCGCACTCTCTCATAGAGAGCATTCAGCCTTTGAGGATTACTGTGAGTCGATTGCAAGGCAGAGCGCAGTAAAGCAGCAAGCTTAAAAAGAAAGTAATTACCAAGCATTTATTATTCACGATTGAAAACCAAACGATTATGAAACAGAATAACAAGAATAAACTTTCCTACTTTCAGTTGAAGTTAAGAAGTTATCTCAATGAGCATCATCCTGAGAGATTGCAAGATATGGAATTTATCACCGCACGGGCAGATATGGCACTTACCGCTTACTGTAATGCGGTGGCGCAGGGCTTCACACACCTCGAAGCGGAGAGTATGGCAAGCGAGACCTTGTATCAAGGCTTACACTTCTCTAAGTACGACATGCTTGTATCTGTCTTGGAAAACGAATTTGAAAGGGAACTGCCTGCTCCGCTCCCCGAGAAACTCGCGCCCATATTGTTGTCGAATAAGGCAGTTCAAGCCATATTCGACAAGTTCGGTTTGACGGACATATTTGTCGCAAGCGAACAATACGACCGTCTTTACACCGAACTCGCAGGCACGATAGTGTTGCTCATCGAGAGCAATAAGCTGCCAACGGTCAGACAGGCGGAGGGAGCAAGTCCGAAGTAGTTGTAAGCAAAGGCGCACACAAAGTCCCTGATGCCGTTTTCTTATCGTGCAAAGGTACAACGGCAGCCAATCTGCCCTGCAAGGTCAAGTCCTGCGGATGGAGAGAAGAATCTCCACCGTAGGATTTTTCTTTTTCAAGTCGGTACTGCCATCCTCAATATCCGTGCGGTCGTATTCATCTCTCCCAACCTTGCAGGGCAGGACTGCCGTAGAGAGTATAGGCACGACAAGAATACGGCATACTCAGGCTCTTTGGACGCAAGCAATAAAACAAATATTCTACCTGTCAACCGCACGGACGATTTATCAATCTCTCTGTTGTTCGATAGAGAATGCTTACATTCGCTCAAACGGTCTATCGTTCGGACAATCTATTTCACGAACAATAGAACGTTCGATATATCGAATAATCGAATGTTCGAGAGTTAGTTGCTTCCATATTCGTTGATATGAAACGAACCGGCACCTCTTCTCATTACCGCAATCATTTATATCTCCCCATTGTTTTTGTCTTTTACACATCACGTTTTCCTTTGCTTTCCCTCTGTTTCCCTGCTTTTCTCCGTTCCTTTTTTCTATGCTTTCCTGCACTTATCTTTGCACACGACAATAGCGGCAACAGACTGTATATGAGTTTGTTTGCCGAGTAACAACAACGTAATCAAAACAAAATGAATGCAATGAAACTTATCATCATCGACCGCAAGGCATGGGATCGGCACTGCTCCGACTTTGCCAACTTTATCCATCGTATCGAACAACTTATCGGCAATCCGCCAGAAAAAGACGAATGGCTCGACAATGAAGCCATATGCCGCAGGCTCGGCATCAGCAAGCGCACCCTGCAATCCTATCGGGACACGGGAAAGATACCCTTCTCTATCATTGGGCATAAATGCTATTATAAGGAAAGCGACATCACGGAGTTACTGAATACAAACAATGAATGAACTAAAACAATGTGAATTATGGCAGAGAACGAAATTATTACACAGCAAGACCCTCAGATGCAGATGTTTGCACAGTTAATGGAGGGCATATTAAAGAAACTGGAGCGTTATTGCACAACTGCCCGCCCGATGTTGGGTGGAGAAGTTTACCTCACAGGAGAGGAAGTTTGCAGTCTGTTACGTCTGAGCACCCGCACACTTCAGGACTATCGGGACAACGAAACGATAGCCTACTGCAAAATCGGAGGCAAGATACTTTATAGGCAGAGTGACATACAAGCTATGCTCGAAAGGCACTATTACCCCATACCCAAGAAGTCATGACGACCATAGAAGAGAGAGATGAGTGCAATAACCAGCAAGGACCTATCTGTTCCTTTCTTAATATTGGCAAGGTGTGTCTTTGTAACACAAACCGCCGTTTGTACCACAAAGACCCTTGCCCCAAATGGGGAATTGAATCACTCCGAAGTCGTGATTAGAAGAACAAAACAAGAGTATATGGCAAGCGATAAATCAAGGAAAAGAGTAGTGAAAAGGTATGGTGATATGCCTGACAAGTGGGATGATTGGCACGTCCGACTACCCGATCCGAAAGAGCAACTTCGGGTGATAGACCTCTATCACAGGTCAGACTCAAAATCCAAGTCCGATTTCGTGCGCGCAAGATTATTAGGTGAGCATTTCAAGGTGATAACGGTGGATAAGTTCGCCGTGGACTATTACCGCAAGCTCTCCGAACTCACAACCCAAGTGCATAAAATTGGTACAACCTATAGTCAAGTGGTACGATTGATGCGCCTTTATGCAACAGAGAAAAGTGTAAAAGCATCGTTATAGAAACTTATAAACTTCACCACCAAGATTGAAATTCTACAAAAACAAATGATGAAATAGGCCCTTGATTTTACTAAAGTCATAGGTGTGGATTTTTATAACTATTTGGATTTCTACAAATAAAGTTATAAATATTCCACTCCTACAACTTTTAATAGGCTAGCTTACATTAAATTAGTGTTTATTAAAAGGAAATTACCTACATTCTGCTTAATTAATACATTATATTGTGTTATGAAGTAAATCTGCAATAAGCTACATGTTTAGCGTTTTAACTGTCTATTAAGCTGTTTATCTAAGGCAGGATAGGGCAGGTAAATGGTCTTTTCTCCTTGCCACGTTACATTGTCGGGGATGAGCAAAGTCTCTTTCAACGTTACGTTAGGCACAACCGTAATGGGAGTATTTTGTTTGCGTTGGTAGAACACTTGCTCTAATCTGTTGAGTCGCATGAGGTCGTCGCGTCGCGTAACCAATGCAGGAATGTAACCGGCAACTTCCCATCCGTGCTCTTGAATGCAGGCCTCAATGAAGTCGGAAGCATTCATTCCGGCGGGCAAAGGGCTTAGTCCTGCACGCTGACGCACGCGATTTATGCACTGATAAGCCAAGGTGTTGGGTGCACCTTCGGCCCGACATTGCGCCTCAGCATACCACAGTAGTACCTCGGAATAACGGATAAGACGGTGACGGTGACTATTAGATGAGACATATCCTGCGGGCTTTGTATAGTCATAATCAACGTTATCAGGCCCCACAGTGAAGATAGAGAACATGGGATGTCGCTCTTCTACCTCCCACCAATCTAAGAGTTCGGTCTCTCCTTTACGTCCATTGTTTTTCAGAATCTTAGGATTATAAATGGCATCTTTTCGCGGGCCGGAAGGAAAGTCTTTCCAAAATAAAAGTTCACCCCAGCCATCTCCCCAACCACCAAGCGACTCAAAGAGGTTGCTTTTCGATAATTCAGAGTCCTCATCCCATTTGAATGTTCCCGAGAAATTAATACCAACAACAGTTTCATTGGTATAGTTATGGCTCGGTGCATACACGTTTTTGAAGTCTGACTCTAAGATATACTCGTATGTTCCGGCCTGCACGCCATCAATTATAGCCTTAGTTAGGGCCGCTGCGTCGGCATATCGCTCGGCTTTTTGCAAAGGCCAGCCAGCCATCGCCATATCAACAGCAGCAAGAGTTGCCTGCGCTGCCTGTTTCGTAACATAGATATTGGCACCACTAATGAATCTTGGTTCGTCGGTATATTTTGTGGGAAGCATAGTGATACATGCATTTAAATCGGCCACGATCTGTGCGTAGACCTCTTCAACTGAAGCTAAAGGCCGGTTATAATCAATGTCACCAACAAGGTTCATGGGAACCGAACCGAACCGTTTCACAAGGAAAAAGTAGTTCACCGCACGCCAGTACCGCGCTTGTCCGATGGCTATATTCTTTTCTTCTTCGGTAGTTGGTGTCTTGCCTGCGCGGTTAATGATATCATTTGCCACTTTAATGACCACATAAGACGTGCGCCAAGCCCACACGGCCCCATTGTTTCCGTCGCTAGGATGGAATGCATCAATATCGGCAAAGTTCTGTTTGTTGCTACCGGGATTGGTGGTAATATCATCTCCCTGCCATGCAATCAGCATAGGGTATGAACTCGCTTGAGTGGCACAAACCTTACTATATAAGGCATATACGGCCATGTCTAATTCCTCCTGTGACGTGAAATAGTTATCGGGAGTTAGCTTCCCCTTTGGTTTTTCAGTAAGAAAATCACTACAAGAGGTCATTGTTACGGTCAGCAACAATGCTGAAAAGAGTATTGATAGAAGTTTCATTATATTGGCTTTATAGGTTAGAAATTCATTTTTATGCCTAAGGTAAAGGTGCGCGTGAGCGGATAAGCCCCCATGTCAATACCGTCGTTGACATCGATACTCCCTTGAGAGGAATCCATAAAAGATATGCCTGAAGGATCTAATCCCTTATATCCGGTGATGGTAAACACATTTTGACAGCTCAACGATAAATGGATATCAGTAAACCGAGTCTGCTGTTTCGTGAAGCAATATGATAGCGTAATATTGTCGAGACGGAAGTAATCTGCTTTCTCCAACCACTTTGTAGAGGCTCCTTGATAGTAGTTATTGGTGACAGTTACAGCCGGAAACATGGGGCTATCCGTTTTTCCAAACGACTGATAATAGGCATCCTTCAATGTGATAAACTTGGAAGCACCATTCATTGAAGCTGCAAAATAGCGCATTAAGTTGAGACGTTTGGCCCCAAAAGCCGCAGTGAAGAACAGGTTTAAATCCCAATGCCGCCAAGAAACACGGTTGTTCCAGCCAAAGGTAAACGTAGGATTGGCCTTGCCACAAAATGTCCTATCACCTTCAGAGACTGTACCACTACCATCAAGGTCGGCGTAAGTGTCGTGTCCGGTAGCATCTAATCCGGTCCATTGATAGAGATAGAATGCGCCAATAGGTTGTCCAACGACGACGCGAGTCACATCACCTATCAAGCCCGTAGATGGAGATTGGCCTTGTACGAATGGGATATTGTCCAGCGAAGTCACCTTGTTCTTGAGATAAGTGCCCGTTAACGAAGTATTCCAACTGAAGTCTTTTTGGCTTAAAAGGGTGGCATCAATATTGAAATCAACTCCACTGTTCACCACTTCGCAAGCGTTTACCCAATAATCTCCGCCGCCATCATATTGGGGAAGGGTCTTTTTGAGCAAACCATCTTTTGTGATTTTCTTAAAGTAATCGATGGAGAAACGCAGCCGATGAGCGAGCGTTGAAAAGTCAAGTCCTACGTTAAACTGATGCGTTTTCTCCCATGTCAAATCGGGAGTTGCACGGCTTGTTCCCGTCCAAAATCCTGTATATTTCGTTGTTCCACCAAAGGCATAGCCCTCTTGTTTCATTAATCCCAAGGTTTCATAAGGAGAAATGGCCTGACTTCCTACCAATCCATAACTCAATCTGAGCTTAGCATCTTGAATAATGTCTTGCTTTTGCATGAACTTTTCGTTTCCAAGCGACCAAGCTAAGGCAATAGAAGGGAAGTATCCCCATTTGTTTTTGAAGAACTTCGACGACCCGTCTGCACGGAAAGTTGTGGTAAGCAGATAGCGATTATCATAGTTATACATCAGGCGACCAACACCGGACAGGAGCGCCCAAGATTCATAACCGTTGCTCTCGGTCTTTGTTTTAGCAAGTCCGATGTTCCACCATCCGACGCTTTCTGTAAGCAGACCTTCGCCTGATATGCCCATCATGCGATACTCTGATTGCGTAGCTTCAAACACACCTGTGGCTGTAAGGCTATGCTGTCCCCATTGACCGATATAGGTAAGGTTGTTAGTTGATTGCAGCGTCATGCGTTGCCCGTCACGATTGCTAAGCCGGCTCTGTTCGCTAACGCGTTTTGAACTGAAGCTGTAGTATTTCGTATCATTATAGTCAACGCCGTTGGTTGTGGTGAAACTCAAGCCCGGAAGGATATTAAAACGCAAGTCAATCCGCCCGTTGAAGATATCTTTCCGATACTGTCCGCCATTGATATTCAAGGTGCCAACGGGGTTATCTGCCGTAATGGCATTATAGAAATCGCGACAATACTTTCCGTTTTCATCCATGATATTCGTCACAGGCGAGTAATTAAGTGCAACCCATAAAATGTTGTTTTTAGAGGCACCGAAGTTGACAGTATTCCTAACATTATGCGAAGCATTGATATCTGCCGTGATGTTGAGCCATTTGGCGATATTCGATGTGAGGTTAAGTTTCACTTGATAGCGTTCATTCTTACTACGCTTCACTGCTCCAGTCTGTCCCAAGTAATTGCCCGAAAGATAGTACTGCGTGTCTTTGTTGCCATTCGTCAGTGTCACTTTATAGTTTTGTATGAATCCCGTTTGTGATATTGCCTTCTGCCAATTGGTTCCTTTTTCGCCATTTTGAAAGGCCGTCAAGTCAGTTTGGTTAAATGTTCCGGGATGAGCTTCGTTGTATGCCGTAGCAAATTCGTAGGCATCGAGCAGTGAATAGTGCTTCGCCATATCAGCAAAGCCAAACTGAGCATCAAAAGAGATTTGCTTGACGTCGGCTTTTCCCGATTTCATTGTTACTAAAACAACGCCATTAGAGCCGCGCGAACCATAGATGGCTGTGGCCGAAGCATCCTTTAAAACCTGGATAGATTGAATATCTTCAGGGTCTAAACCTGTTAACCCACTCTCCCTAACGATACCGTCAACCACATAAAGCGGATCGTTGCTTCGGTTGATAGAGCCTGCTCCTCGAATACGAATCTTCATGTCGCCACCGGGGATTCCACTGCTGACAACATGCACTCCGGCAATACGTCCCTGCAGAGCATCATCGATTCTTGTGAGCGGTTGGTCTTTGAAAGCCTTACTATCGAGCACCGACACCGAACCGGCTAAGTCGGCCTTCTTTACCGTTCCGTAGCCCACGACAACAACTTCATCTAAGGCATTCACATCGTCGCCGAGCATGATTTCCATGTTTGGTGTAGCCTTTAGTTCTTGTTCGTGTAGGCCAATGTAAGAAATGACAAGCGGAGCACCGGGTGGTACGTTGAGTGTGAAGCGTCCATTGGTATCTGTAATGGTTTTATTTGCCGTTCCTTTTTGCTGGATGGTTGCACCAATAAGTGGCTCTCCTGAGGCATCTTTCACTACGCCCGACACGCTCTTGGCTGTTGTATTGGTTGGCTGTTGTTGCGCATAAATTGGCTGAAAGGCAAATAGAATACCTAAAAGTGCGCAACAAATGAGCATCCCTCGTAGCGGAAAGTGAGGGCTACGACGGTTCTCTTGCTTAGGATTGTAAGATAGTCTGTCCATGTATTTAATCGGTATTAACAAGTAGGTTGTTGTGTTTCTTGATTCAAAAGCTTGGCTACCGCGTTCCAATCCTGTCGGTAGCCAATAGCAGGGAGTGTGTTTAAGTTGTGTCTATTGTTGTTACCTCCTTTCGTTCTATAGAATAATGATACGAGCAAGCGTACACATAACAGGTTATACAGACTTATATCATCAATTATACAGGCGTGTATAATTTATGATATGAACGCATAAAGCCCGACCTTACAATTACCATCCATCCCTTTGTTGCCTTTTATTTGCTTTCTTTCTATTTCAATGGGAACGTGAAATGCTTCTTGTCTTTGGCATTCAGGCCCACATAATCCACTTCCATCTTGCCGTTTGCAATGTGACAAAGCAGATAGGTGTTGTTGCTGTTTACGAGATTTGGAAAATTAATTACCTCGTTAGGATCTTGATAGCCATACCGATGTAGGTGTGCAGAGAGCATCACCGATACGTTCATTTTATTGAGTTCGGGGGTCAATGTCTGTTGCATGTGATAGGGGCCGTGCCAATTTTGAAGCGTTGGCGGTATGTGTGAGAAGGCCACCAACGGATATTTTCCCACCTTATTTTGTTCGCGAAGACTGCGCAACCAACGTGCTTCTTCCTCGCGATATTGGTCATAATTCACAATACCGCTGTATTCAATATCCTCGTCGGGCTTATCTTCTCCAGAGTCAATAAACAGAAAATCAACGCCTGCCACATGCTGCAAGCGATAGTAATGCCCGTTCTTCGTGGGGAAATAACGATAGAGATAGTCGGCAAACTGACCGCGAAGTTCGTGGTTACCACGATTGAAAAAGAGAGGAGTATGGGTTGCAAACATACGCACACAGGTGTCTAAATAGGCCTCCATCATGTGTTGTTGACTCCTCAACCGATGCGACATATCACCGTTGAGCAATACGAAATCGAGTTTATTGAAGTCAATATTCTTACACAAGTCTTTCATAAACTTAGCACGTTCATGGATATCATTCAGCACCAGGAAGGTTATTTCGCGAGGCCGAGCTGGGAATGTTGCAAATGTATAAGGCTTGCCTCGCCACACATCAGTGCAGGCTGTCTTCCCTAAAGTCACCCAGTCGTCATATCGCCATTCGGCAACTTCCTGCGTAAATACCCGATAACGGTATTTCGTATCAGGCTTCAAACCCTCTATTCGTACGCGATGTACGCTGTCGGTAAGCACCTTTCGACCTGCCAACACATCATAATAACGCTGTCGGGCCTTGCCATAGAAGTGGTCGGTTGAATCGGGTGCAACCTCAACCCACGACATTCCGGGCATGTCGGTCACCCAAACAATTGTTACACTTGTGCTGTCCATGTCGCAAATCCAAGGGCCATGCGTCACCTCAATGGCTTTGGCACCGACAGAAAACAGCAACAATAATCCAAATACTAAATGTTTCATATACGTTGATTTAATTTTATGTATCGTGTTCTTCGCTAAAAATATCATGCAAGTAATACGAAAATCATCGCGGGTAGTACTATCCGTTATTGCTGATTTTCGGGCATTTTTTGGAATTTATGTATCGGATGCCGGGGCTTTTCGGGCATTGGACTGTATCCCACGGATGAGCTTCTCCGGCAACAACTCCCATCCAAGATTCTTCTTTGCGTCATTCTAAAAATATTTACAATTACTTTCATGAGATTCGCGTATTTGAAATGAAGCGTTCCCCAATCCTAAATACGCGCTGAATTTTGATGGTTTGTAATTCACTTTCCATCAGACAGTTATAAAAACCGAACTAAACAGTGGCGTAAAATTCTGCTGAATGATGCGCTGTTTGCAATAAACCACAAGCTAAAATAAGCCATATTACCGTGCAAGATAATTCCTAAAATGTATCTAATTGAAAATAAAGAAGTTACCTTATTGCGTAAGTTAAACAGGTAACGATTTGGAAACGAGCGAAGTGCTTTCTGTCGCATGTTTCTGCATCAACAAAGAACGCTTGTTATTCTATTTGCAAAGATAATCATTTGCTTTGAATAACAAGCGTTTTTGATAAGATTTTCGCTCTTTTGCTCCATCTGTTGTTTGGAAAGATTGAAAAATAAGGAGAATGATTATATTCCTCTTCCTCGCTTCTTCTTTTTCTTGGCTTGATTTCTGAGTTTGTGCTGCCATGCCATTTCGGCATAATCATCACCGTGCGTCTGTGGATTAATAAGTCCACCTGCTCCCAAAATCATTTCTTCAGCTGCATTCAAGGCGGCGCCTGCTACATTGCCTACGGCTTGTGCAATGGATGAACTGTCATTTGCTTTTGCAGGCGGTACGTACGAACGACTGGGAGGTATAAGTTGATAGACTGTGCCTGATTGAACTTTATTCTTTGTAGTCTTGTCTGCTATTGTGTGAGCTTTTGTTATCGTCTCCTTTGTTTCGGCTTTATTGGCTATCTCAAAGTTCTTTTGCAAGGAGCGGTAACCTAACTCCCTGCCGATTTCGGAAGCTTTGAATGTCTGGCCACAGTAGGAGAACTTCAAACCATAGACTTTTCCCTGTTTGTTCTTCATGCGCTCTATGATAATGTTGTTCTTGTTCAATTCGTAGAGAAACATGGAGTGCCCTGATATGCCACCGCCTTTATATTTATCCAACAAGGCATAACAGATTTGCTGTACTTCTTTCTTTGTTTGCTCTCTCTTAGGATTGGCTTTTGCTTTCTGATGCTTCCTTTCCGCCCTGACCTCCTTTGCAATGGTCAAGCCTTTCGAGCGACTTATTTCCTCCGCCACTCTTGCTGCCCTGTTGCTTACAAAAGTGGTATCATAGACCTCTCCGTACAGACTGATGCGGTTGGCAATGATATGGATATGCCTGTTATCGGTGTCCTTGTGCGTTACTGCTACC
Organism: Segatella maculosa DSM 19339 = JCM 15638; assembly: GCF_000382385.1. Classification (GTDB taxonomy): domain Bacteria; phylum Bacteroidota; class Bacteroidia; order Bacteroidales; family Bacteroidaceae; genus Prevotella; species Prevotella maculosa. Next base: position 25,017 of record NZ_KB908340.1, read on the forward strand.
CATTGGTGGTTGTCAAGTCCCATTTGTTTGGCAAACAGATAGGCTATCCGCATAAGTTTGGATACGGGTAATTTCTTCTCACCCTGAGGTGCGATACCGATTTCAATGCGTAGGAACTTATTCCTGCAACGTGTGTTGTAATCGCTGACCACTTTCTTTTCCTCATAGATAGCCTTTGGTTCTCTGCTGCAAAGATTATGGAAGGCGGCAAGCCGACTACCGCACTTGCCCTCTCTAAAAATATAGCCCAAAGCCGTACTTCCAGGCGCTATCACCCCACTACAAACGGTTTGTTGTGGCTGTACAAGCAGCTTTGTACAGTTCTGATAAAAGGTGGTTTTGCGCAGTGGCTATTTTCGTGAACACTTGCCTAACACCTGTGTCTTGTATCTAACCAAAGCCTCTACATAATAATAGTCGGCATAAGTGAGCGGAACGTCGACCTCTGTTCCTTTGGGAAGATTGCCAACAGAATGTTTGAGGATGAACCCTCCATTTGTTCCTTTTTTCGCAAGGTACTCATCGGAAGTAAGTGTCCGCAACTGCGCCTCTGCGATATTCAAGCATTGCTTGGAGAAATCCGGCGTACCTTTTGTCAGACTGCTTAGCTCTATGAAAGCCGATGCCATGATGGCTGCGGCAGAAGCATCGCGCTTGGCATGAGGTATGTCGGGCGCATTGAAGTCCCAATAGGGCACTCTATCCTTAGGCATATTGGGATGCGACATGATGAAGCGGGCAATGCCCTTGGCATGGTTCAGGTAGGCGGTGTCTCCCGTTTCTCTGTACATCATCGTATATCCATAGAGTCCCCAAGCCTGTCCACGTGCCCAAGCCGACTCGTGGGCATATCCTTGATGGGTGTTTTTCTTTTCCACCGCACCCGTTTCGGGGGCGTAAGATACAACATGATAAGAGCTAAAATCACATCGGAAATGGTTCTTCATTGTCAACCGGGCGTGGCTAGAAGCAATCTTAGCGAATTTGATACTGTCGGAATGGTGGGCTGCCCATTCCAATAGTTCCAGGTTCATCATATTGTCAATGATAACGGGATACCGCCATTTGTCTGTCTTAGTGTCCCATGAACGGATAAGTCCCACCACAGGTTTAAAGCGGGTAGACAGTGCTTGTGCCCCATTAAGCAAGATTGGGATATAGCTTGGAGATTGGGTAAGGCGATAGGCGTTGCCAAAGCTGCACATCAAAATAAAGCCCACGTCGTGGTTATCAGTGGTGTATTGTTGGTCGGCAACACGTTGGGTATAAATCTCCGCATAGCTTTTCAGTTTAGGGTTGCCTGTTGCCTCGTAGAGATACCATAACTCTCCGGGGAAAAAGCCACTGCACCACCAATGCGAGTCGGACTTGATAAGCCCTCTTTGTTCTGTGTAGCTCCTTGGTAAACTGTCGTTATCAAACTCCATAGCTTTGGCCATAAACATCGCTTGTTCGGCAGAACGCCTCACGCCCCTGTCGATAACGGATGTCATCGCTTCGTATTGTTTGCTGCTAGAAAGGAATACGGCCAAGCCTGCCATAAAAAATAGTTTCTTCGTAATCATCTTGTCTTGTGGGTTTATTGCAAGTTTTAATGGGCATTACTCTGGTATTAACTTCACTCTGAACGTGTAATGGCTGTTGGCTGGCAAAGCCGATTCGAACCCAACGAGCATCGTTCCGGGATTGGGCGCATCGTAAGCGGTGGTGGGAACCGTACTCCAAGTGCGCAAACGTATCTTTACGGGCGCACTTATCTCCATGCGCATGTGCTTGCCGTTGCGGCTAAGCACAATCTTGTTTTTTCCCCTCAGCTCGGCCTTGGCGGGTGTTAGCATCGTCCAACGCATTGTGGTGCCCTTTTTGCCAGTACGTATTTCGTCGCTCACCAGCACATACTTATCGTCTACGATTTGAACTTGTCGCTTTGCCAACTTAACTTGCCCAACGTAAACAGGGGTTAAATTGACCGATGCAGCAAACTTATTGGCAGTGTGCAGCGTGCTATCCAAGCATACATAGCCCCTAACGTCTTGCAATTGGTTATCGAACGTAAGTGTGTTGTGAGCCATGTTGTTGTAACGGAAAACCTTCCAGCGGTCCGAATTTTGTGCCTTATTCCAGATGTCAAGTCCCAATGATTCCAGCGAATTATAGTCTTGCCTCCCGAAATCCATCGCCCAACGCTCTCCATTAGCTACCATTACGAACGAACCCGCATCCAAATGGGCATGGCTAGAAGAGGCCGAGCCACCTTTGAAAGCCAGGTAAATGGCTTTCGCATCGTCCCAAGAGGTGCGCATAAGGGCAACCGGCGTTACGCACGAAGGCGAAACCCAGACCTTTCGTTGCGGCTCAGGCAGATGGCGCATGTTTGTTCCCGCACCCCATAGCATGGCAAGCGTGAAGAAACGATAATCCATCAGTTTCTTCTTATTGCCCTTCTTAAAGAGACTGCGCTCGTTCCACAGCAGCGACAAATCCTTGTTCTGCTTAGCCAACCAAAACATGGCAGGGCTCATTCTGCCTGTATCCTTGTTGTCGCCATAGTTAAACGATTCGTGATCGGGTGCCACCATGTGCAGGATGAAGCCAGCCGTTTGCAAAAACCCCTTCTGCCTGGACAAGTTGAAATCAGAGCCGAAGCATTTCTCCAAGGCATCAATGAGCATGACATTATAGGTAGTTCCAAACCCCCAATACGAATATCCCTCGGGATAGGCCCCATCAGGCCCGTAGTTTTTCATCGGCTTGTGGATTGAAGAAACGGAACGCCAAATGACGCTATCGGCTAAACTTGAAGCATCCTCGTAAATGGCAAGTGCCCCGTATGCCATCGCCGCATTGCACACTTGGTTCCAATTGTTCTCTCTTTCGATCCAATTGTTGTATCGTACATCAAAAGACGGCCGCAAACCTTTATCGATAATGGCTTGCCTAACAGTTTCTTTTGTGGCGTTGCTCATCATGCCGAACAGCCAATCATATCCAATGGCGACAGCCGTTGTCATTTCCGCCACATCTAGATAATGGCTTGGGTTCCAATCGGAGAAGGCTGATACGGAGAGCAATTCTTGCTCTGCCCGCTGCCCGTAGCGGTTATCGCCCGTCATGCGATAGGCATAACCTAGCAGCAAAACACGGCGCAAGGTTTCTCTGGATACGTCGAGCAAGCGCCGTCCCACAACGACACGCCGAGGCGCAGGTAAGGTTAAGGCGTCATTTGCTGCTTTCATAAGTAAGCTGTCAACTTCTCGCCAAAAGCAATCTTTCGTTGCAGAGGACTTGATAACCGCTTCATCAGCTCTTGTCATCAGCAAACGGGGATGCGGGGCGTTCATGCGGACATCCTTTAATATGTCTTGAGCGCGCATTCCGAACAATGAACTGAAGAGCAGGGCGAGCGAAATAGCCAGTGGACGAAGATACATATATAATAAATTTGCCATGAACTTATTGACCTGTTAGTGAACATTTGTCATTTTGTTTTTCTATTGGCTCCATGCAGAAGCACCCAAAGGCCCATTCGTTGTAGAAGCAGTGGCCGAGGCAGAAGAGGAGGAATACCTAAACGTAAACGTCTCGCCGTTGGTAAAACCGTCCATTCCGTTCTCGTCTACATAGAAAGGCAAATCTGCCCAAGGCGACATGCCCGTGTTCAGAACTTCGAAGAATTTGTCGATATAGGCCATTGGGAGCTGCGGGGCACCATCAAATGCCAAGACTTCAGAAATGTTATTCTCGTAAACAAGGCGACCATCGGCTAGCATAGTTTGGGCAACGGCGTTGAGCGGAACACGCTCGATGTTGCCTGGATACTTAGTGTAGAGCGCCTTTATGGCCTGGTCTGTGTATACGTTGTTGTTGCGAATATAGATGCAAATGTCGTTCGGGTTATACGTGTCGCTCTTCTCCAGTTCTTTCAAATCCCAAAAAGCGCCGAGCGAGTCTGCCTTATAGCTGGCTTTCCAACCCACATTGGCAAAGATGTTGTTTTCGATATAGGCTTTCATGGCATAGTCTATGCGGAAATGATAGCCCACATTATAGACCGTGTTATTTTTAAATTCCACGTAATTGGCCACAGATCCGTCGAAGCGAATGAGATGCCCCGTGAGGTTGTATATTGTGCTATTGGTGATGGAAATGGTGTCTGGCGCATTGCCGCGAGAGTCGAACAAACGGCCATTGGCAGGATCGGACGTCAGTGCGAAATTACGAAAGGTGGAGTTTTCGATGTACACCTTGCTGCCACTGTTGTCTGTACGTATGCAGAAGTTACGACAGTTCTCTACAAAACAGCCATCGAAACGCAGGCGCAAGTTCTTCTTGTCCAGTCGGAACAGGCGCTGCATGATGTTGTTTGAGGCTGCATCTTTCCCGTTAAAGTAGATGTTTTCGAATGTGACATTACCCTCGAAACGCAACATATCCGAATTAAGCGCACCCTGTGCATCGGAAACGGGTTGGATGGTTGGCAAGGGTTCAGAGCCGTATGTGGCCCTGATGGTAACATTATGGGTGATAACGTTCTTGCCCTCCAGATAATAAACGCCACCCCGTTCCAACTCGTAAATGGCATCGCCATTTTCCTTTATGGCTTTCGGAAGCGAGTTCACTCTCGTCACGCCATCGTCTGGCTCAACCCGCACAACCTTCTTTCCTATTGGTGGAATAACAGTATGTTCCTCTTCAAAAGTGTCTTTGGGTTCGCATCCGATAAATAGCAATACAGGCATTATTCCCAAAATCAACTTGACGAAAGCCTTGTCAATTCTCCAATATCTGATAGTCTTATAAGACTGTGTTAATTTCGTCTTCATCATTAGAATTCCTTTCTCTTGCATTAGTGTATTGTCAATATCTGGACCTACTATTTAAATATGTCATACTTCACACCTATATAGAAAGAAGAGCCATATACTTCAACATTGGAAGGATAGCCCGTGACATTCCTTTCCTTACTGTCGGACCAGTTAAAGATGTTGGATGCGCTTGCATAGACATAGAGTTGCTTGTTGATACGCTGCTTCAGTTGGAGGTCCCATTTTGAGAATGCCCTTGTCGATTCAACATCGGCCCCATCCGAGCGATGCTGTTCGGCCACAAGGATATTATCTTGATAAGTGTAAGACAAGCGTCCGGAGAATCCCTTATAATCATATCCCAACAAGAAATTGGCCAAGAAAGAGGGTTGCTTAAGCAAGCGATCATAGTATACCGTATCTCTATTTACGGGCAAAAAAGGCTTGCTGCCATCGCCCACAACATAATTGGGATTTCTCACACGCGACTTCGTTGTCTCAAAATAACCCATTTTAGAGTCCATCAGTGTGATGTTGGCGCCTAAAACAACACCTTTAAGCAGGCCCGGAAGTCGGCGAAGCTGTGTCTCGATGTCTATCTCTATACCCTTGATTGTTGCGTCATACGGACTATTCAGTGAATAAGTGATACCCGAACCCACCAAACTCGAAGCCAATCCGAAGTTCGTAGGGTTGGTGGCAGTCCCTTCAAGCAGGTAAGCCGAACGGGTATATATGAAATTCTTAATCTTCTTATAGAATCCGCCCACTGTGAACAAGCCAATCTTCGGGTCGTAGAACGAGACGATAGCATCGAAGTTCTTGGACAAGGCTGGTTTCAGATTGGTTCGGTTGTACACCACTTCGCCAATGGTAGACTTGATGATGGTGCGTGGTGCTAACAGGTCATAGTCGGGTCGCGACAGTGTTTCTGTGTAGGCTAACCTAACATCGAGGTTAGTTAAGGGCTTTATTTTCAAGTGGATTTGTGGCAACCAATACCCAAAAGAATTGTTGTCGGTAGTCTTAGTATAGTCGAACGCCAGTTCCTGAGTCTCGTCGTCGGGTACATTTACACCACTATATGCGCCATAACGCATATAAGTATGGTCATAGCGAACACCTGGAATAAAGGTGATATACTTGCCAATGTTGAACTCGCCCATGATATATGCCGCTGTGAGCCGTTCGTGTCCGTCGTAATCTTTCTGTATCTTTGTTGTGAGAATTGGCCGATAAATATCAGAATTGGCATTATAGAAATTCTTCATGACATCTTGATTGAGCGCAAAGGAAAAGTCAAGGTAGTCATAACGGTTGTTCAGAAAATCGTGGTGCTTGAACTTTCCGTCCAAGAAATCAGAGATACCGACGTACCGGTTGTCATAATTCGAACGCGTAATGTTGGGCATGTTGGCGTAGATTAGCCCTGCATTTTGATCCATTCGACGGTAATTCCTACTTGTAATACGTTCTCTATCCTTTTGGCGATACTTGCCTCCTATCTTGATATAGCCGTTAAAGCCTTTGCCAAAATCAAACGACTTCTTCCAGTCTAGCCATACCGTGTATTCCTTTTCCGTTGTACGTTCGGTATTGAATGTTCCGTCATAGAGATAATATTGTGTGATATCGGTCTCGTTAACATTGCCTGGTGCCGACACCAAATGGGGTGGCAATGTGCCCAAAGCATTGATGTCAACCGCAAATGGAGTGTTCATCCTGTATTCCAGACGATGTTCGTATGGGGTCTTTTGCCTTGATTCACTGCGCCCTACGCCCCAACTTAGCGTGGCGTTCCAAAAGTCATGATCACCTTGAAGCATGTTTGTCAATACGCTACCACGCACGTCGGCATCCGTCTGTGCATAGCGCAGGCGCCCCCCTTCTAGGTCGTAGCGTTTCTCACGAATATCTCTGTCGCGGCTTAGCGCACTGAACAGATTGTACATCTTTATTTTAGAGCCATGCCCGAGATTGAAATCAAAATTCAGGTCTACATTGTAGCGGTTTCGCTTTTCAAGGTTAGATTGCAGGCGTGTACTCGTAATCCACGGCTTGGTATACGGCAATCCTTCGGTCGGTGTATTGCCGTTAACCTTATAAGCGGCGATAAAACGGTCATTGCTTCGGTCGGTTTGTTCTGCGCTGGCCGTAAAGATAAGCCCCAAACGGTCGTTAAAGAAACGGTTACTCATCAATATGTTTCCCTTAATGTTGCCTATGCAGTTGATTTGTGAGTGATAACCAGTCTGCCCGGTTACATTCAGCCTAAACCCCTTAGGGGCATCTTTCATGATGAGATTTACCGTTCCGCCCAACCCGTCGGCGTCTTTGTCGGCCGTGTTAGCCTTCATCACCTCGGCCCCACCAATGATTTCGGGTGAGATCATGTTCAAATCTGAACTGCGGTCGCTAGAACTGGTTGAGGGAGAATTCATGCCGTTGATGGCAACAGAATTGTATTTGGGATCCAAGCCGCGAATAATGATTTTCTGTCCTTCACCTCCATCGCGCTCAACCATTAGTCCCGGCAAGCGCCCGATAGCATCAGCCACGTTCACATCGGGCAATTCGCTAAGTTTCTCACCCGATACCGCACTGATAATTCCCAAAGCATTGAGTTGCCTGTTGATAGCTGCCGTTTGCCCCTTGGCTTGTGCGCTGACCACTACTTCTGCCCCCAAGATGCTGGCTGGCTGCATATTGACATTCACCGTGTGGGTTTCATTGCTTCGCACAACAACTTCCATTGTCTTACTTTCATAGCCCACAAAAGTGAATTGCACTTCATTCTTCCCCTTTGGTACAGATAATAGCGTATATTTCCCATTGATATCTGTAATGGTCTTGTTGTTTGTTCCTTTCAGCCAAACGGTAGCGCCTGGCAGAAACTTCTTCTCTTCGTCTACCACAACACCTGTGATAATGCCGTTTTGTGCCATCGCATGAAAGCAAATAGCTAACATGCACAGCATAACAAATAGTCGCTTCTTGGTTTTCATATTAAGTTTTTTTTATGTTTTTAGCGTTCTTGTTTGATGTCAATACAGCTTATTGCGATGAGTAGACATTGCCACTTTGCCGTTTTTCATTAAGCGTTTAAATTCTTTCTTCGCCTTGGCCAACTGCCTGATAAAGCCCTCGTCGGCGTGTAGCCTTGCTACAACGGCGCTTGCAACCAAGCGAGCCGCATCCACATCGCTCTGAAAGTGATAGCCACAAATAACCCTGCTCTCGCCCATTTCATAGCCTCGCTTCAAAATCTCGTTCTGCCTATCTATGTTTATTTCGGCCAAAACAAGGGCGGTGGCCCAACCTATGGCTGTGTGGCCAGATGGATAAGAACCATTAGACGATAGCTCTTGTTGCTGTGCGGGATTACAAGTTGGCTCATTATAGTATGTAAATGGTCGCATTCGCATATAATGCTGTTTTGCCAATCTGCAAGCTAGGTCTCCGGCATCTTCGCGCATCTTAAGAACCAACAGGTAGATTTCGGGGGTCAGCTCTTTTGATATTTGAATGCCGAACGACTCTGAAAAGGCCTGCGGAACTCCTTCGCCTTCAACATTGGCGTCTGCCGATGCTTGCTCGCCACGCGGTGTTTCACGTTGACTCTTTCCCCACAGATAACGCTCCTCGTCATATTTGAAGTGCGTGCTGCCTTTCTCTGGAGGGGCAGGAAGCAACTCCAGACTGTTAGCTACATCTCCTACTTTTAAGAAATAGCTTTCAGGGTGCGTCCTAACGTCTTTGTTTTCGGGTTGTGCGTATGCGTTAACAGCACAGCCAACAAGTAAGGCGAGAGCTATCTTTCTGCACAAACGGCGGTTACTTGCTCCGCTTGTTTGTGTTTGCAGTTTTGCTTTTGCTATTGGTTCTTTCATTTCTGTTCAGGATAAGTCAAATGGTTTTGGTGATTAATATAGGGTAATAATGCCTTTGGGCATGCCACAAAGTTAGGTAAAAAGGACCATTTAAAAAGGTTGCATTCTATTATTTCGTACAAAATAGAAAATGCAACCTTTCGCAACATTTTACGTTCCAACGCCAGTAAACATGTGGTTGAACGCCTTTAATCAACCAATCGTAGAATGTAAGCAACAATACTGGCGGGATGTTTATCAACGTACGATTGCAGCCACACTTCGTTAGGCTTAATTTTATTGTTTACCAACCTACTGATTACGGGGTTCAGGTTTCCATACATATTAAGCATGCCTGGCAGTAGAACCCGCTTTACTTTCGGGTTAGCTATCAGCAATGCTAACACGCGAGCTTGTTGGTTGGTATAATTCGTGAATTTCAGAATGTTTTCAACCACTTCTTTGTCTGTAAAGGCGAGGTGTTTGTACAATTGTAAGATTAAGTCGTCTATCCTGCTGGTTATTGTCTGCGTATGCTTTGAGATGTTATCCTCCAGCTTTACGTCCGTTCGTTTCAGTCCTCGCCCTTCGTATTCCCCAACCATTTCTTCCCTGATAAGCTGGTAGCGTTCCATTTCTTGGCTTATTTGTTGGCGTATTTCGTGCTGCAACATTTCGGCTTCCAAGTGCTTCAAGGCCCGTAACATCTCGATGCGGGTAACTATCGCCGCCAGCGTTTTCTGCTCACTGATGCTTTCGATAAGGGCCGAACGTACGTCATCGGATGGCAAATTGTTCGCCCGTTCCTCAAAACCGTGCAGTACATTGGTAAGTTCCAACAGGGCTTCATCTGTGAAAATGTGGTTATAATCTACCTCTGCTTTCTCCATGTCTGCTGTGATTTCGGCCAGACACCGAAACCTAATGGCGTAGCACAACTTTTCTATATGCTGCGCCATCATGTCGTTTACATGTTGTATCATCAGGCAGCCGTCCACCACATTCCGATATTTTGCCACATTATCGGTGAACTTTTGGTATCGTTCCAGCCACAGCCCATTTTGCATAACCCTTTCGCCGATTTCTGAAACGCTGCCTTGCGACAAGGCCGTTTCTGCGTTTTCGAGCATCATCGTGCAGTCGTATGCCCTGATGTTTTGCAGTTCTCCTATCTGTTTTTTCAGCATTTTTGAGAGCAGCAGGGCCGTATCGCGATTTTTATACATGATACGTTCCGAGAGCGCGCTTATTTGCAAGCTCGTCTGCTTAGGGTTGGTCTGCAACACGTGGATGTCTTCCATCAGCTGCCTAATCTGTTCTTGCTCGTGTTCGTTTAGCAGGGCTGCAATCTTTTCCATCTCTTGCGTACGTCCTTTCAAGTCGCTTATGCGCAGTTTCATCTGTTTTCTTCGCTCTTGTCGCCTGCGCAAATGCACCCAAAAGAACACGCCATACAAGGCCAATACAGCCAAGAGCACGGCTAACACAAGGCGTATTGAAACCACATTGTTGTCGAACACCACATATTGGGGCACATCTTCTTCACCAGGCTTCATTTTTAGCACACCGATTTCAGACACTAAGTATAACGTGTGCCCAATGCAAAAAGATGCTTTAGAGTTAAATCGAATGTCTTTGAAGTAATACCCCGTCTCTTTTGCCTTTCCATTCATAACAGCATATCTCTGCACGCCAAACTCGGGAAAGGCGTAGAACAGCGAATCGTCGATGGCAACAAGCCGATTGTAACCGTTCAAGCTTAGTGTGTCTTGGCGGTTCGGAGTAACCAATGCGTGGTTGGTGAGCACGGTTAAACAGGGCTGATAGCCGCCCGACACAAACAAATTGCGGATGAAGGCCAAACGTTTCGACCCTGGGATAGTAGTGTATCGCCCTCTGTCGGCATAAAACACGCCATCGTCCATCGTTCCCATATAAACGCTATTGGTGCCGGGCAACGAGAAGAAGCACGTGATATACTTGTCTTCCATCCCCTTTACTGGTTTGGCAATGCCGTTCTTGTCGACAATTACCAACCCGTCTTGCACACCCAGGAAAATGCTTTCTTCCTTGCCGTTTGTTTGAAGGTGCAGGGCCGTTACTTTCTTATCAGAACGGTATAGGGTCTTGATGTTCGATAATACCTCGTTTTGCAGATTGCTGCCACCCACATCCACCGTTCGCAATTCCGAGCGGTCGTTCACGTAGAATAATCGTCTGCTTTCGCTAACGGCCATTTCCGTCACTTGTTCTTCTTTGGGTAGCGAAAATACTTTCACCGACACGCTGTCGTCCGCGTACTGTCTGAACACTTCATTTTGGCTGTTCAGGTAATAGGCTTCGTTACTGTTAGCGCAGGCGGCAACCACTATTCCCTTGTTGTTGAAATGTCCTGAATGGAACGGTATGCGCCAAAAGGCATTGTCGGTAATGAAAATCGATGTTTCCGAACGATAGTCGGACAACATCACATTATGGCATCCCTTCGGGGAATCTCTTCTTAGTGGTATGGTAATAAAGTGCTGCAAGTCTTCGCTAATAACCATAGAATGACTGCGAAGGATATAATGCACCTTTCCCACCCGATAGTATAAGCGAGGAATGAATGCCAAATCTACCGTCTTGATAGGTTTTCCCCATACGTCTTCAATATAGATTTTCTTTCCCGAAAGGGCGCATACCTCATTGCCATACATCGCCACATACTGTACCTTTTCGCCTTTATGCAGCCACGATATGTGGCCGGTTTTCAAGTCTATGCATAACACCCCGTCAATAGAGGCAGCAAAAAGATACTGCTGCCCATAAGTGCAAAGATTATAGATGATGTATGGTATGCCAGCCTTTGCCGTCTCACTGTCAAGGGCGGGGTATAACAATGAAAAGCGTTTGTCGTTTCCTAGTAAGTAGAGGCCTTGGCTGGTGGCTGTAAAAATGCCGTTTGCGGTGATGGCAAAATCGTAGGCTGAATATTCTTTACCTTTAAAAAGGATGCTATACGTTTGCTCATGCTCCATCTTGCCATTGTGCAGCCGCCACCTTTGAAGCCCAGAATTACGCCCGCCCAACCAGCAAGTTGTATCGCCATTGGCATTCGTGCGTGTTGCAACCTTGTAAATCCTGTCTGTTCCAGTGGCGTATGCCGACACCCTATTACCGTCTACATGCCATATTTTTCCTGTCTCTCCGCCTATCCAAAAGGTAGAATCTTCATCGGCAGATACAGAAGCCAACCTCTCACCAATATAATACTCGTTTTCTCCGAGTGTCTTCATCTGTTTCGAATCAGAACATCCGTAGAGCAGTATAGCGGTGATAACGATTGTGTAGACTTTCTTTTGCATTCGGTATAGGAGTAGATTCTTATGCAAAGATAATTAAAAGTTCTTACATCTGTTGTATTTTAAACAAGATAAATTCAGCAGACAAAAGCAAATACCGGATTGTTCTTGTTATTTATGGCATGTTGCCACAAAGGTCCGCAGTAGGTAACGGCCTATTAGTGTATAAATAACGTTCTTCTCAACATTGCTCTTCTTGTGTTATACGCTTGTTCATTGTTGATTGACAACACTTTACGAAGCGTTTGTTGGTTCGCAACTTAGTTCTTAATCCGTCATTCACATCCTGTCCGTTAGGCTACAAGCCGCTTGTAGCCTAACGCTTACCTATCATTTCTCGTCATATTTAAGACCTTATATTATACCTTCGTCCACACGAAAATGAGGGTCGTAAAATCGCTTAAATGCTTCTTTGGCACATAAGGAAAGGTTCTGTGTGATATGTATCCATCTCTCGTCTTTCACTTTGATAAAGTTAGAAATCTGCCCATAGAACTTTCCTGTATGTTGGAGTATGGCAATGGCTTCCTCTCATAGTCCGTCATCTTAGGAACAGCTACCACTTCACTATTAAGGATCGTTTCACGGCAGTAGTCTGAGAATTTCCGCCCTGTACTTTCCGCCTTTGACTTGATACGCTGCTTTTCCTCTAAGGTCTTACCTTGATGAACTATGTCTTGTTCATTTTCTGCTCATCCTTATTTTGTTGCTGCCACTTGGCTGGCTTCCTATTTAACGTGAGTTCGATGAATTATAAGTGTCTGTAAATTTGGTGATTAGCGAAATTTGTTGTAACTTTATAGTACTGATTTACAAAGAAATACAAACAAAAATCGCTATGATCACCGAGGACAAAGTTACGGAAATATTTTGTATGGCAGACGACTTCTGCAAGTTTTATGACGCAATGATGGCAAAATACACGCTAAAACCAACCAATAAGAGCCCATATCACCGTGATTCCACGATGTCAAAGGCTGAAATCATGC
>NZ_KB908341.1 GCF_000382385.1 Segatella maculosa DSM 19339 = JCM 15638
CGCACACAGTAGTACTGTCAGGAACGATATCTTTCATGCCAAGACCTACAAAACGGCTAAAAGACAGGCGGTCGTTAACCTGCTCTTCAACTTCTCCGTCACTCAGACCATACCAGGTGCGGAGTAATTCAATCTTGAATAAAACAAGGCTGTCATAGCTTGGCCGGCCAGTAGACTTACAGCCTTTTGTATAAGCCACTTCTATTATAGCACGAATAGGTGCCCAATCAATGACTGTGTTTATTTGTGAAAAGAATGTCTGCTTGACCTTTCTTTGACCAAGGAATAGGTCAGCAAAACTGGGAGAGGATAACTTCTGTTTCATACTATAAAGGCACAAAAAATATTTAAGAAAGATAAATTATAGGAGGAGTTTTGCAGAGGTCTCATATTGTTATTTTCCTGATGCGGGAGTCTTTTTATTCAACCTCTTGAACACATCCTTAAAATATTTGGCCCGTTGAGTTTCTTTTGCTTGTGGAGCTGGAGCCTTTTCTCTACTGAACCAGAATGCATTAAGACCTTCCGGACTTTCCAGACTCCAACCTTGCCACTCGCGGAAAGCATGGAAGCACCAAGAGAAATTATTCTTCTCGAAGATATCTATAACATCTTTAAACCAATTGATAGCCGAATTTACAGGTGCCCATGTGATGACACTGAATTCACCGATCAAGACAGGAACTTTATATTCAGAGGCAAAATTTGTCAGGGGCTTGAGTTCAGCTTCTAAGGTTGCTTTGTTACAATAAGTTTCTTCCTTTTCCCACCAATGGTTTTTGGCCTTTCCCGGGTATTCTCTTTTGAAAGAAGCAATGGCTTCTTCATGAGTCATTGTTTTGGAATTGTATTCTCCTTTATATAATATTCCCTGACAAGCAAAGGTTTCAGGGCAATAGAAATGAAGACTGTATACCACCCGCTTGTCTTTCTGAATAATCTTTTTCTTTTCTTTTTGGAAGGTTTCTGCCACCAGACCGGGTTGGAAAACAATCCATACGTTTTTGTTAACAGTGCGAATTGCTGTTATGATATCGGGTACCATAGCCAACCATTCCTGCACCGCAGCTCTGCCTTTCTCGCTGGGCTCGTTGAAAAGATCATATCCCCATATCTCATTTTCGTATTCTTTTTTTGTAAAATGCTGTGCAATGTTCTTCCACATCCGGATAAGAGCATCTTTCATTTCCGGATGATTTGCCCAAAAACCACGCTGGTTGTGGTCGTCTAATGTTGGTACTTTTCCGTTTACATAGATAGGAGGCTCATGCAAGTCTAGAATAACTTTTACATTTACACTTTGTGCAGCACGTACTTTTTCTTCTACCAAATTCAGATATTCCGGCAAGGTTGCCCATAAATCTTTTCCCTTTTTCAAAGCATAAGTTGCTGGGTTAAGTTGCAATCTTATGACGTTGGCGCCCCAAGTACTCAAATCTTTGATTGTTTGTGGGTGTAGTCCGTTAGCAGTCTGAACCATGAAGCCTCGCACTCTTGGGGGGGACGTTACTACTACCGGTGGGTTAGGGGGATTAGGGTTGGGATTAGGTGCAGGAGGTGTGTCTGGGGTATTCTTATCACCGCAAGCAAATAGGATTGGCAACATAAACAACAATGCAATAATTTTTTTCATAATTACAGTTTTAAGTTAATAATTAAAGTATGAACAATGCTATGTTCTTCCTCATAATTTTAGTTCTAAGTATTGTTAATTAAAATGAGACTATAACCGTATTCTGTTCAACAGACATATTAATTTTGATTAGCCTTTTACTAGTATATTAACGTGAGTTCGACGAATTCTCGTTATGTTAATAGCATCTTGAACATGAACGATAGCCTTCACTTCGTGCAGAACTTAAAGATGTGCGAGAGTAGTTTCCACGCCACAATGCAGGACAAGATGTTCGTGAATGGTAACAAGAACCTGTAGGAGTGATGTATACAACCCGACCTACTTTAACAGAGCGGGTAGATCTTTTCTTATGGACACTTGGCTTACGGGCTTTCGAACGCTTACGAGCTTTCCTCCCCTTATACTTCATTTGCGTCTGCAAACTAATGTTTTCTGTGCGGGTTGTAGATGTCGTTTCATACGTAAAACTACTTGTGCCTATTAGTGTTGCCACGAAAAGAAGAACAGAAAATAGATGTCTCATAATTTTGTTTATATTTGTTATTAATAACGTGAGTTTGATGAATTATAAGTGTCTATAAATTTGGTGATTAGCGAAATTTGTTGTAATTTTAAGGTGTTGATATATAGAATTACAAACAAAAATCGCTATGATCACCGAAGACAAAATTACTGAAATATTTTGTATGGCAGACGACTTCTGCAAGTTTTTTGACGCTATGATAGCAAAATATACGCTAAAACCTACCGGGAAAAGAAAATATCATCGCAGTTCTACGATGTCAGAGGCCGAAGTCATGCTGATAATGATTCTTTTCCACGACTCCGGTTATCGCTGCTTTAAACATTTCTATCTTGAAAAAGTATGCAAGCATCTTCACCATCTGTTTTCCAAGCGCGCCTCCGAGAACCGTTTAGTAGAATTGGAAAGGGAGGTAGCCGTACCCTTAACCTTGTTTATCAAGAAGGTCCTCTTGGGTAAATGCACGGGTATAAGCTTTGTTGACAGTACACCATTGCGTGTCTGAAAAAACCAGAGAATACATATTCACAAAGTTTTCAAAGGCATAGCCCAAAGAGGAAAATGCGCTATGGGTTGGTTCTTCGGTTTCAAATTGCATTTGATTTGCAATGAGAAAGGAGAACTTCTCAACTTCATGATAACGCCGGGAGATGTTGATGACCGTAAGCCTTTGGAGCACAAAGCATTCATAGATTTTATATATGGTAAGCTAATCGGTGACAAGGGGTACATCAGCAAGAACCTCTTTCAAAGGCTTTTTGTTGATGGAATACAGCTTATAACCAAATTGAAAAGTAACATGAAAGGAGCTTTAATGAGTGTTTCAGACAGACTTTTACTCAGAAAAAGAGCCATTATAGAAACGGTGAATGATGAACTTAAGAACATTGCACAAGTAGAGCACTCCAGACATAGATGCTTTGACAATTTCATCGTCAACTTATTAGGAGCCATTGCCGCCTATTGTCTGTTTCCAAAGAAGCCTTGTATTAATAATGTACAAAGGACTATGGACACACAGCTTGCATTGTTCTGAATTCGTCGAACTCACGTTATAATAGGTGAAATTTCTGACATATCCAAGTGTTTTGAGAACTTTGTTTCTCAGGCACTTGGAGTTCTCACAAGAATTTATGCTGCGGAATTAAGGAGTTATATACTCTAATAACGTTTCCGATTCGGATTTATTGTATACCCGTTGTTAATACCCTTATAAGAGTGTTCGTCAATACCCTTGTATGGGTGTTCACTGATACCCTTATATGACTAATATCACGAGGCTTTATATTACCTTTTAATTGGGGTGGTATAAAGGTCTTCATCTATTTTTCTTCCCCTCTCATCAAACAGTGAGTATATCCTCTTTAACTCTGATATAAGCATTTGCTCGAACGTTTCCCATTGGAATAGGGAGGTTGCATCGTCTCTATCACAATAGTGCACGGTGCTTGTTCTTTTATCTATATAAAGATAAGAACCGTCCCAGTCATAACCGCCTATAAAGAAATGGTCGTCTGCGGCATTTCGAGGTCTTTCCCGAATGTTTGCCGTAATAATCGAAAACGGTTGGCGGCTTTCATCAGTGCTTCTTTTATAGTTTCTTCTTAACCCGTCTAAACAAAAGGTTCCAACCAATATGTCTAACCCATTGCTTACATCTAACAAGAATTTTTTATAATCGATGGGAATTCCCATGCCCAATTCTTTCTCCAATGCTTGGACATCGTTCTTACTTAGCGGAGGATACAGGGTGTTTAGCCAAGCCTCGGGGGCTATATGGGGCGCTTTTCCTATAAGGATTGCACCGGTGGATTGGGATTCTTCAATACCCTGGTTCTGAAATCTATAAATTAAATCCCTATATGTTTTATTCATATTCTATTTTTCTATATACGCTATACTATTTAACGTGAGTTCGACGAATTATTAATGTCTATAAATTTGGTGATTAGCGAAATTTGTTGTAACTTTAAGGAGCTAAAATACAAACAGTTATAAACAAAAATCGCTATGATCACCGAGGACAAAGTTACTGAAATATTTTGTATGGCAGACGACTTCTGCAAGTTTTTTGATGCAATGACAGCAAAATATACGCTAAAACCTACAGGAAAAGGAAATATCATAGAAATTCTACAATGTCAAAGGCCGAAGTCATGCTGATAATGATTCTTTTCCACGACTCCGGTTATCGCTGCTTTAAACATTTCTATCTTGAAAAAGTATGCAAGCATCTTCACCATCTGTTTTCCAATGTTGTTTCTTATAACCGTTTAGTAGAATTGGAAAGGGAGGTAGCCGTACCCTTAACCTTGTTTATCAAGAAGGTCCTCTTGGGCAAATGCACGGGCATAAGCTTCGTTGACAGTACACCATTGCGTGTCTGCAAAAACCAGAGAATACATATTCACAAAGTTTTCAAAGGCATAGCCCAAAGAGGAAAATGCTCTATGGGTTGGTTTTTCGGTTTCAAATTGCATTTGATTTGCAATGAGAAAGGAGAGCTTCTCAACTTTATGATAACGCTGGGAGATGTTGATGACCGTAAGCCTTTGGAGTACAAAGCATTCGTAGATTTTATATATGGTAAGCTATTCGGTGATAAAGGCTACATCGGCAAGAACCTCTTTCAAAGGCTTTTTGTTGACGGAATACAGCTTATTACCAAATTGAAAAGTAACATGAAAGGAGCGTTAATGAGCGTTTCAGACAGACTTTTACTCAGAAAAAGTGCATATAAAATCTGAAAAACGGAAAAATGCAGCGATAGCGTTATCAATCAAAGACTTAAAAGGACTTTTGGAAGTAGTGTAATGCCAACCGTGTACGGTCTTTGTGCCAAACAGTGACAGAGTTCCGTCTCCTATTCGTAACCCCTGCAAGGGTAAGAATGGATAGGTGGAAAATCAAGGAAATTCGCTCTGAAATAGGCTGTTAGGCTGAAAAATCCCATCCTTCGGTTTCTTATTCCGCGTTCCCCTCGATTTGCTTAGTGGACAACTGCTCCACAGTAAATAATTTTGCAAACGAAAGGAACAAAAGCAATGAGAAGTACATTTTCAGTCATCTTCTATTTGAAGAAGGACAAGGTAAAGAAAGACGGTACGTCACCCATCATGGGGCGCATCACCGTGGACGGTACGCAGGCACAGTTCAGCTGCAAGGTATCCATCAAGCCGAACCTCTGGGGTGTCAAGGGTGGTCGGGCCATAGGCAAGAGTGTAACGGCACGGGAGACCAACCGGATACTCGACAAACTCCGTGCAGGTATCACAAAGCATTATCAGGAAATCATGGAGCGCGACAGCTTTGTCACGGCTGAGAAAGTAAGGAATGCTTTCCTTGGCTTGGAATACCGTCGGCAGACACTCATTAAAGCCTACGATCTCTTCTTGGAAGACTATGTTAAGAAAGTCGAATGCGGCATGAAAGCAAAGAACACATTGTATAAATACCGTGCCGTGTATGAGCACCTGAAAGATTTTCTGCAATCACGCTACAATGTTCACGACATAGCTCTGAAAGAAATCCTGCCTACCCTCATTACGGATTTCGAGGCTTACCTACGTGCAGACTGCCGTTTGAGCCCCAATACCGTATGGCTCTATACTTTTCCTGTCCGCATGCTGCTGCATAAAGCTGTGGAGAACGGCTGGTTGACGCGTTATCCTTTTGCGGGTTATGAGATACACAAGGAGGAAATTGAAAAAGGCTTTCTCACCAAGGAGGAACTCGGACTGCTTATCAATGCCCCGAAGATGAACTTCAAACGGACGCTTATCCGCGATCTGTTCCTCTTCTGTGCCTTTACGGGGCTGGCTTATATTGACCTGAAGAACCTTCGGGAGGAAAACATCGTGTCCAACCCGCTCGACGGCAGTGTATGGATACACACCCATCGGCAGAAAACAGGTGTGGAAACGAATGTTCGCCTGCTTGACATTCCCCTTCAAATCATGAAGAAGTACAAAGGCCTGTGCGACGACGGGCGTGTCTTTCCCGTCCCGGCCTATAATTCCTGCAAAAGAATCTTGCGTACCGTCATGAGGATATGCGGTATCAGTAAACACGTTACTTGGCACATGGCACGCCACACGATGGCAACGGTGGTATGCCTTTCCAACGGCATGCCCATCGAGTCCGTCAGCAGCGTCTTGGGACACAAATGTATCTCCAGCACGCAGATATATGCCAAGATTACCAACGAGAAACTGAACAAGGAAATGAATGTACTATCTGAAAAACTTGCTGATATTGGTGAATTTGTCACCTCTGAGGCTTTCGTGTAATGATGTCAATACCTTTTATAGATATATCCGAATACAACACCTATAATATTATAAGGAGGAACGAACAATGAAACAACGAGACATTATTTATTTGAAAGAGAACGAATTTTTCATCACGGGTGCCGCCATTTGGATGAGCGAGTGGGAATTGGCGGAACTCTTCTACGCCACACGAGGTGAAATACGGGTAGCCATCAACCGCGTACTGAAAGATGGTGCGATACCATCCTGCCACAGCACGAGGTACATGTCTCTTGAAAATGGCTATGCTGCCGAGGTATATTCCTTGGAGACTACCATCGCCATTTCCTTTTATCTACATACGGGATTTGCGGCAAAGTTTCGCAGGTGGATAACAGAACGGATTACAAGGGACAACAAACAGGTAGCCTCCTTGCTACTCTATGTCGGTAGCGGGTTGGAATGCTGAACCGACAGGAATAGCTACACACAATCCGAGAAACGAAAAAGGATGGGCAACGGGCGGACGGTTTTCACCAGAAAAACTGTCCGCCCGAGTCGTTTTCTGTCAGTTTCATGTCTCTTTTGTCTCCGTAACGACGCCACAAGCTGCCACCAAGACGCAAAACGATACACCACCCGCCATAAAACGATAGCTTTGCATCGAACAAATAAAAAACAGAATTATATGGAAGTAGTAATCATTGAAAAAAGGGCATTCGAGAAGATAGTATCGGACGTCCTTGCATTGGCAAAGAAAATCGACACGCTCTCCGGTATGGATGAGAGAAAGTACGACGGTGCATGGCTGGATAGTGAAGACGTATGCCGTCGCCTGCAGATCAGTCCCCGCCGCTTGCAGACGCTCAGGACAAACCGAAAGATTATCTGCGCACAGATCGGGCGGAAATTCTATTACAGGGCGGAAGAAGTCGAAGCCTTTCTGCAAGCCCACAAGCAGGAAACACCCAAAACTTGACAGACAAGCATTTTCCCACTAAATCCATAAATGAAATGAAAGAAAACGTATTGACCGGACAGGATGAGCCGGTATTCTCCCTGCTTCGCGCTTTGGACAAGACCGGCAGGAACTTGAGAGTCTTCATGAAAGATTGCCGCCCGCTGCTCAACGGCGAGCGGTATCTCACAGACAAAGACGTGTCGGCACTGCTGCGAATAAGCCGCAGAACCCTGCAAGACTATCGCCGTAACGGCATTCTGCCGTTCTTCCGCTTGGGTGGTAAGATACTATATCGGGAAAGCGATTTGCAAAAGCTGTTGTCGGACAGCTGCAAGCCTTCTTTTAACTGCATCTCGGATAAATGAAAGAAAAAAGACAGGTGAGTCACTCGTGAGTCTCCCTTTGAGAAATAAAATCAGTTTTAGTTTTGCACAAAAAATGGAAATAGTCATTATAGAAAGCCGTGCCTATCAGGACTTGGTAAGCCGGATTGAAAGCATTGCCGCCTATATTCAAAGGCAAACACAGACCGCTATGGAAAAGAATGAAGACCACACCAAACGGTTGCTTACCACGCGTGAAGTCATCGCACGCTTGGGCGTAAGCAGCCGGACGCTTCAGCGTATCCGCAATGAAGGCCGCATCCGGTATGTCATCATTCGGGGCAGCTGCCGCTATCCTGCCCGCGAGATAGAACGCATCGGCAACGAAGGCATTGCTGGCATCCCTCCTGTCATGCAGGATCTAGAACTCTCTGATTCCGATTTACGGACGAACCGCAAATACAGCCGAAGACATGGAAACGTCAGATAAAGCATTTTTTGAGAAATGGATACAGCTACTGCTTGACAGACTTGACCATCTGGAAAAGCAACTGTGTCATCTCGGTAATGTCAGATCGGAGAAACGAGAGGACTCATCCTATTCCTCTTTGGAAGAACAGCTGCTTGACAATCAGGACTTGTGTCAGCTGCTGCGCATCAGCAAGCGGACGCTGCAACGCTATCGCAGCGAGGGGCTTCTTCCCTACCGTGTCTTGCAGCACAAGACCTACTATAGAAAAGAAGACGTTCGGGTTTTCCTTCAAAAATATATGCAGAAAGTGAATACCGACCTTTCGGACTTTCTGGACTTTCCAAAAACCGAACAGGGATAACTTATCATTCATTATAAAACAATAAAACAGAAGTAAGTAAAAATGGTAAAGAAAACAAAAGAACAGGACGTCTTGCTCGTCCGCGACGAGAAGACGGGAGAGATCGGTGTCATCGCCGGCCTCGGCAGTGACGGAACACCCAAGCGTGTGCCTCCGAAAGTAGAGCACGCACAGGACTTCCTGAAGTTCGACCGCGGGGGCGACATCTTGGACAACTTCTTCCTCAACTTCATGCGGCAGTGCAAGGAGCCCTCCCGCTTCGGCTTCTACCGTGTGGCGGCCGAGCAGGCGGACAAACTCATCGAAGTGATGAAAGACCTGCTCAAAAATCCCGAGGGCAACCGCGAACTGCTCGCCCCGCACAAAATCGACATGACGCCTTATCATAAGGCAGTACAGGAAGAACAACAACAAAGTCAACAGCAAAATCAACAACCCACAAATCCCACAGAAGAAATGAAAGAGAAACAAGAACAGCCGCAGGCAGCACAAGGTGCCGCCGGTCAAGAGAAAACGAATGACGGCAACGGTCAGAAAAAGGAAAGTACCTACAAGCCCATCGACGAGAGTAAAATCAACTGGCAGGAGCTGGAAGAGAAATGGGGCATCAAACGCGACGAGCTGGAGAAGTCTGGCGATTTGAAACGGATGCTCAACTATGGCAAGTCCGACTTGGTGAGTGTCGCCCCGAAGTTCGACGGGCAGACCTTCGAGACCGCCGCCCGCCTCGCCTTCAAGGTGCAGGAAGACGGCACGGTGCGCCTTGTACCGCACTTGGTGCAGACCGCTCCTAACCTCGACCTCGAATACAAGGGGCACCGTTTCACCGAAGAGGACAAACGTAACCTGAAAGAAACTGGCAACCTCGGCCGTATCGTAGACCTTGCAAACACCGACACGGGCGAACTCAAACCATCGTTCGTGAGTATCGACCGCCAGACCCATGAGCTGATCGATATCGCCGCCAACCGGGTGCGCATGCGCGACACCATCGGCAAGACGGTGCTCTCTGAAACAGAGAAAGCCCTGCTGCTGACAGGTGCGCCGCTCAAAGGCAAGGAGATTGAATTGGAGAACGGTCGCAAGTTTACCGTCACCCTGCAAATGAATGCCGAACAACGCGGCATCGAGTTCGTTCCCGGCAGCGGGCGCAGCCCGAGAAAACAGCAACGGCAGGACGGCAACACCACACAGGGACAGAAAAGCGGAAGTCCCAAGCAGCGCGAGAACCGTTGGACGACCGATGACGGCAAGATACGCCCCATCGGCAAGTGGAAGAACATTCAGTTCAGCGACGAACAGAAGAAGGATTACTGCCAAGGCAAAGCCGTCAAGTTGGAGAACGTACTCGACAAGAAAGGACAGCCTTGTACGATGTACCTCAAGTTCAACTACGATAAAGGCCGTCCCTTTACCCACAACCAAAATCCCGACCTCGCCCAAAACGTTGCCCCATCCAATGAAAGCCGCGTGCAGGTCGCCGTCAACAACGAGGGCAAGACCAACGAGGCGACCAAGCACATACAGCAGCCCATCGAGAAAGGACAGGTCGCCCCGAAGAACGAACAGCAGGCACAGCAGCAGAAGAATGAACCCAAGAAAGCCAAGGGCATCCGCATGTAGCCCCGGTGCCGACCACTAATATCCAATACAGTATCCATCATCAAGAAACAACATCAACAATAAAAAGAAAACAAAATGAAGACAATCATTGCAGAAAAGCCGAGCGTCGCCCGCGAGATAGCCCGCGTGGTGGACGCCCGCAAACGGGAAGAAGGTTATTTCACGGGCAACGGCTATGCCGTGACGTGGGCATTCGGACACCTTGTGCAGCTCGCCCTGCCCGAAGCCTACGGCATAAAAGGCTTTAACCGCGACGCCCTGCCTGTCATCCCCGATGCGTTCAAACTTATCGCCAGAGCAGAAAAGACGGAGAAAGGCAACAAACCCGACAGCGGCGTGCTCAAACAAATCGACATCATCAGGCGGCTCTTTGAAGAGAGCGAACGCATCATCGTGGCGACCGATGCCGGACGAGAGGGCGAACTCATCTTCCGCTATCTCTACCAATACATCAACTGCCACACGCCTTTCGACCGCCTGTGGATCAGCTCGCTGACCGACAAGGCCATCCGCGAGGGACTCAATAACCTGCACAATGGGGCGGACTATGACAACCTCTACCTTGCCGCCCGCGCCCGCAGCGAAGCCGACTGGCTCGTGGGCATCAACGGCACGCAGGCGCTCAGCCTTGCCGCCGGTCGGGGCACCTACTCCGTCGGTCGTGTGCAGACACCCACGCTGGCGATGGTCTGCGCCCGCTATTGGGAGAACAGACGCTTTACGCCCGAAACCTTCTGGCAGCTCCATCTTGCCGTGAAAGGCGAAGGGGAAGAGGTGGTGAAGTTCACCTCCGAGGAAAAGTGGAAGGACGGCGACACGGCAAACGGCCTTTACAAGCGTATCAAGGAAACATGCAAAGAAATCCGTATCGTACAGGTAGAGTGTAAGCAGAAAACCGAAGAGCAGCCCTTGCTCTACGACCTCACCACGCTGCAAAAGGAAGCCAACAGCCGCTACGGGCTCACGGCGGAGCAGACGCTCGCCATTGCCCAGAAGCTCTACGAGGCCAAGCTCATCACCTATCCACGCACGAGCAGCCGCTATATTCCCGACGATGTTTTCGAGACCATCCCCAAGCTGCTCGAAAAGCTGCAACGCGACGAACAGTTGGGAAGCCATGTCAGCCGTTTGGGCACGCTCGCCCGTCGCAGCGTGGACGCGGGCAAGGTGACCGACCACCATGCCCTGCTCACTACGGGACTGCACCCCATCGGCATCTACAAGGACGAGCTGACCGTCTACCGCATGATTGCCACGCGAATGGTCGAAGCTTTCTCTGCACCCTGCGTCAAGGAAGTCACCACCGTCAGGGCAGACGTATTGGCGAGCGATGGCGAGAAATACTGCGACACGGCGTTCACAGTCAAGGGCAGTATCATCTGGCAAGCAGGTTGGCGCAGTGTCTGTGGCGATACAGACAGCGACACATTGCTGCCAGATTGGAAGGAGGGCGATTTACTGTCCCTTTCCGCCTGCTCCATCACAGAGGGAAAGACCAAGCCCCAACCGCTCCACACCGAAGCGACGCTATTGGCCGCAATGGAGACGGCTGGAAAGGAGATTGAAGACGATACCCTGCGGCAGGCCATCAAAGATTGCGGCATCGGTACGCCTGCCACCCGCGCCGCCATCATCGAGACGCTGCTCAAACGCGAATACATGGTGCGTGTGAAAAAGACGCTTGTGCCCACCGAAAAGGGACTTGCACTCTATTCCATCGTCAAGGACATGGACATCGCCAACGTGGAGATGACGGGCAGATGGGAGGCCGAGCTCGCACGGATAGAACGGGGCGAGAAAGCTGCCGCCGACTTCAATGCCGAGATAGAAGCCTATACGCGCCGGATAACCGCCGACCTGCTCGTCTCCGAAAAGCTTTTCCGCGCCCGTGAGACCACTTTTGCCTGTCCCAAATGCGGTAAGGGCAGCATGCGTTTCTACGCCAAGGTGGTCAAGTGCGACAACGAAGCGTGCGCCCTGCCTGTCTTCCGGCAGGTGGCGGGTAAGCTGCTCTCCGACAAGGAAATCACCGACCTGCTCACCGAGGGGCGTACCGCCGTGCTGCACGGTTTCAAAAGCAAGCAGGGCAAATCCTTCGATGCAGCCCTTGCCTTCGACGAGGAGTTTAGAATAAAGTTCATCTTCGATGATACAAAAAACAAGTCAAAGGGTAGGAAAAACGGAAAATAATGCGTACTTTTGCCACTGTTCACAGTTCATAAAGCGTTTTCTTTCTTTAGATGACTGTTTTATTACTTTACTGTGGATTTAGTGGTTGGCACTCGGTGGGGACACCGGGTGCCTTTTGTACATATCCCGTTTCTTCTCTTTTACTTTCCATTATGGGAATGCTCCTCTTTCCCGTATCTCTTCAAGACTGTTCAAATAGGGAGTGCGATGCAAGAGCAACCGAGTCTGTCGAATTATCCTCGTGATGAGAAATATTTCTCTACACGATGAGACGAAATTATCTTCACGATGAGAAATATTTTTCATCACGAGGATAATTCGGAAGCATCAGTAGAAGAGCTATGAGAAGTGCAGTAGGAAAGCAACAGCTTTATCTATAGGGAAGCAAACGGGAACCAACTAAACAAACAGCATCATGAAACAATCAGACAATGGGCAGGAGCTGTCCTATTACGGGCTCTACCTGCGACACTATCTTCAAGAGAACAGATTTCAGCAGGCTTCGGATGCCGATTTTATCAACAGTCGTGCCGCCCTTGCTGCTGAAACGTTCGGACGGGCACGGTGCGAGGGCTATTCCGTTGACGGCGCACAGGAGCTGGCGATGGGGGCTTTGCTCGACGGGCTGCACCGCTCGGCTTATGCGCTGCTTACGGACGTGCTCGAAAACGAGTTCGAGGGCGAAGTGCCTTTGGAAACCCGTGAGGTTATCGCCGAGGCGTTGCTGCCGCAGGTAAGGCAGCTGTGCACGCAGAGTGAGCGCACGGAGGAGAGTCTTTACACCGAAATCACGGGAATGGTCGTACTTTATCTCGAACGTCATGGCATTTAACAGGAAAGCAAGACTCTCGGACAATATCGAGGCGATACGCACCGCCTTTACTTTGGACAGAGAACATCGCGTGCCCACCGCCGAAGAGCGACAGGCATTGGAACGTTATTGCGGTTTCGGCGGGTTGAAGTGCATTCTCAATCCCGCCGGCAGTCTGGCGGACGCCGCGCAGTGGACGAAGTCCGACCTCGACCTCTTTGCGCCCACGGCGGAACTGCACCGGCTGATCCGCGAGAACAGCCCCGATGAACGGACATACAAGCGATACATGGACAGCCTGAAATCCTCCGTGCTTACAGCGTTCTATACGCCTACCGAGATAACGGAGACCATCAGTGGCGTACTTAAAGAAAACAGTATCGCCCCTCTTCGTGTGTTGGAACCCTCCGCCGGTCGCGGTGCGTTTGTGGATGCCTTTTTAAGGGACAACCCACAGGCGGAGGTCATGGCATTCGAGAAAGACCTGCTGACGGGCAAGGTACTCTCGCATCTTTATCCCGAACAGCGGGTGCGCATCGAAGGTTTTGAGCGGATAGAAAAGCCTTTCGAGGGATATTTCGATGTGGCAGTATCAAACGTTCCCTTCGGCGATGTTGCCGTGTTCGATGCGCAGTTCGAGAAAGGCTCGGCGGTGCGCAGGGCGGCAGCCAAGAAGATACACGATTACTTCTGCCTGAAAACACTCGATACGGTGAGAGATGGCGGCATCGTCGCGCTCCTTGTTCCGCAGGGCGTGCTGAATGCCGACAGCAACAGTGCCGTGCGCCGGTTGATGCTGATCCAAGCCGACCTGCTCTCCGCCGTGCGCATGCCCAACAACCTTTTTACTGAGAATGCAGGTACGGAGGCTGGCTGTGACCTGCTCGTCTTACAAAAACATATCGGTAAGGAGGAACTTTCGGAAGACGAAAAGCTGCTGGCTGAGCCTGCGAGAGACAACCAAAATGGCATCCCGACGAATGCGTATTTCCTCCGCTATCCCGACCGTATCGTCCGTACCGAAGAAAAGCGCTCCACCGACCTTTATGGCAAGCCGGCAATGGTCTACCTGCACGAGGGCGACGTGGAGGGTATCGCCCGTGACCTACGCAGAATACTGTCGCAGGATATCCAAATGCGATTGGACTTGCAGCGATATGGGCAGGAGGTGAAGATGGAAGAAAAAATACAGCGTGCATCTTTGCAAAGAACTTCTGTACAGAATGTTTTGGCTTCTCCTGTGCAGGCACAGACAGCCCGTGAGAAGACAACTTCTGTTAAAACGGCAAACCAGAAATCGCAGGAGCAGGCAAGTTCTCCCAATCCCGTGCTGACCTTGTTCGACCTTTGGGAGTTTACCGCAGCAGAACAAAAACAGGCTACAACGGGCAAGAAACAGAAAAGGGAGAAAGCGGAGAAGACAAAGCTAAAGGCAAAAGAGAAAGCTGCCAAGAGCAAGCCCAAGGAAAGAAGCCTGTTTGATGCCGCGCCGAAGTCGGAAACAAACGACCTCTATGCCGGACTCGACTGGGAGACCAATCCGCCCATCAACGGCTTTTATGAGGTGATGATGGACATGACACCTGAACAGCGGGCAAAAGCCTTACAGGTAGGCAGGCAGGAAGTGCAGATGGATAAGGATACCATTGTATCAAGGGAGCGTGCGGAGGACACTCCTACTTTGGCACCTTCAAAAGAAGAAATGCTCGTGCCCCGTGCGCTGACACAAAAGCTGCAACCCCATTACAAGGAGGGTACGCTTGTGGAGGAGTATTCCTTGGACTATGGCAATCAGATCGGCGTGCTCAAAAACCTCACACCCTACGGTGCAACCTTCTCTCCGCTCGATCTACCTCTTCTGCTCAAAGAAAAGGCGCAGGCCTACATTCATGTCCGCGACACCTACGAAAAGTTGTATGCCTACGAAGCCAAGCAACAGGAAGAAAATGCCTCGCTGCGCTCGAACCTGAACACCTACTACGACGAGTTTGTCATGCGTTACGGTGTCCTCAACGCCCCACAGAACGTGGGGCTGGTGCTCATGGATGCAGGCGGCCGAAACCTCCTTGCCATCGAGCGCGAGGAAAAGGGGCGACTTGTCAAGTCGGACATCTTTGTGCATCCCGTGTCGTTCTCCGTGCTGCAGACAGAGCATACCGATAGTCCGGAGGAAGCCCTCTCACTTTCACTCAATCGCTACGGCAGCGTGGAGCTCGGCTATATGCAGGAACTGACGGGCAGCAGCGAGGAGGAACTGCTTGCTGCGCTCAAAGGGCGTGTATTTTTCAATCCACTCGCCGGTGGCTATGAAATCAAAGACCGTTTTGTAGCGGGTAATGTCATCGCCAAGATAGAAGATATCCGGCAGTGGCAGCAGGTACATACGGAAGTAGACAGCCGCGTGGACGAAGCTCTCGCCGCATTGGAAGAGGCCGTCCCCGAACAGATACCCTTTGATGACCTCGACTTTAACTTCGGGGAGCGGTGGATACCCACGGGCGTGTTTGCCGCCTATATGTCCCACTTGTATGAGACGGAGGTCAAAATTGCCTACTCGCCCTCGCTCGATGAGTTCTCGGTAAGCAACACCCGCACGAACGTGAAAATCTACGAAGAATTCTGTGTCAAGGGTTACTATCGCAGCTACGACGGCATGTCGCTTTTAAAACATGCCCTGCACAATACCGTGCCCAACATGATGAAGTGCGTCGGCAAAGACGAGAACGGCAACGACATCAAGGTGCGCGATGCCGAGAAGATACAGCTGGCCAATGCCAAGATCGACGAGATAAGAAACGGTTTTACCGAATGGCTGGAAGCACAGTCGAAAGAGTTCAAGGACAGGCTTACCGACCTCTACAACCGTAAGTTCAACTGTTTTGTACGGCCGAAGTACGACGGCTCACATCAAACCTTCCCCGACCTCGACCTCAAGGCGCTCGGCGGCAAGTACGGCATCTCTGCCGTCTACCCTAGTCAGAAGGACTGCATCTGGATGATCAAGCAGAACGGAGGCGGCATCGCCGACCACGAGGTTGGAACAGGAAAAACGCTCATCATGTGCATCGCCGCCCACGAGATGAAACGCCTCTCGCTGGCCCATAAGCCGATGATTATCGGACTGAAGGCGAACGTGGCAGAGATAGCCGCAACGTACCGGACTGCCTATCCCCAAGCCCGCATCCTCTATGCCTCCGAAAAGGATTTTTCTACGCAGAACCGCGTACGCTTTTTCAATAACATCCGCAACAACGACTATGACTGCATCATCATGAGCCACGACCAGTTCGGCAAGATACCGCAATCGGTGGAGATACGGCAGAACATCCTGCAAGAAGAACTCGACACGGTGGAGGAAAACCTCGATGTGTTGCACGGGCAGGGACGGAATATTTCCGTTTCCATGCTTAAGGGGTTGGAAAAACGCAAGCACAACCTGCTGGCGAAGCTCGAAAAGATAGAGCATGAAATCAACAGCCGCAAGGACGACGTGGCGGACTTTGCGCAGATGGGCATCGACCACATCTTCGTCGATGAGAGCCATCAGTTCAAGAACCTGATGTTCAACACCCGACATGACCGCGTGGCGGGACTGGGCAACAGCGAGGGAAGTCAAAAGGCACTCAACCTGCTTTTTGCCATTCGTACGATACAGGAGCGGTCGGGCAAGGACTTGGGGGCGACGTTCCTTTCGGGCACGACCATCTCCAACTCGCTCACAGAACTCTATCTGCTCTTCAAGTATCTGCGTCCCAAGGAGCTCGAACGGCAGGACATCCGATGCTTCGACGCGTGGGCGGCCATTTTTGCGAAGAAGACCACGGACTTCGAGTTCTCCGTAACGAACAACATCATTCAGAAAGAGCGTTTTCGGTATTTCATCAAGGTGCCGGAGTTGGCGGCGTTCTACAACGAGATCACCGACTACCGCACGGCTGAGGACGTGGGCGTTGTCCGTCCCGACAAGCATGAGATACTGCACAACATCCCGCCTACGCCCGACCAAGAGGTTTTCATTGGGAAACTCATGGAGTTTGCCAAGTCGGGCGATGCTACGATACTGGGACGTGAAAAGCTCTCGGAAACGGAGGAAAAGGCAAAAATGCTCATCGCAACAGACTACGCGAGGAAGATGGCGCTCGATATGCGCATGATCGATCCCGCCTACGGCGACCATCCCGATAACAAGGCGTCCCACTGCGCCCGGATGATAGCCGAGTATTACCAAAGATACGATGCACAGAAAGGTACGCAGTTCGTTTTCTCCGACTTGGGCACCTATCAGCCCGGGCAGTGGAGCGTTTACAGCGAAATCAAGCGCAAGCTCGTGGAGGACTACGGCATCCCTGCCCATGAGATACGTTTTATACAGGAGTTCAAGAACGAAAAGAGCAAGAAAGCAGTCATCGAGGCGATGAACGATGGACGGGTGCGTGTGCTCTTCGGTTCCACCTCCATGCTCGGTACGGGTGTGAACGCTCAGCAGCGTGCCGTGGCGGTGCATCACCTCGATACGCCGTGGCGGCCGTCCGACCTTGCACAGCGCGACGGACGGGCGGTGAGAAAGGGCAATGAGATCGCGCGGCTCTATGCCGACAACAAGGTGGACGTCATCATCTATGCAGTGGAAAAGTCGCTCGACAGCTACAAGTTCAACCTGCTGCATTGCAAGCAGACCTTTATCTCGCAGCTCAAAAGCGGGGCGATGGGAGCTCGTACCATCGACGAGGGGAGCATGGATGAGAAGTCGGGCATGAACTTTTCGGAGTACATGGCGATTCTTTCGGGCAACACCGACCTGCTCGACAAGGCACGGTTAGAAAAGAAAGTCGCCGCTTTGGAGAGCGAACGCAAGTCGTTCAACCGCGCCAAGCACGAAACCCAGAACGGACTTTTGGAAATGACTAACCAGTTGGCTTTCGACAGGGCGGCAAAGGAAAAGATGTCGGAGGACTGGAAGATGTTCGAGGCGGCGGCAGCGAAAGACAAGGACGGCAACTATCTCAATGCCCTCGTGCTCGACGGTTTTCCCTCACGGGATGAGAAAGCCCTCGGTGCGAAGTTGCAGGACATTGACAAGAATATAAACACGGGTGGTGCACCGCAGCGTATCGGCGAGCTTTACGGCTTTGAGGTGAGCGTGACTACGGAGCGGGTATTGAGCGAGGGGTTGGAGCTGACACAGAACCGCTTTTCCATCAAGGGCAACTACAAGTACACGCACAATCACGGGCAGATAGCCAAGGCGGATAAGGAAGCGGCGGCAAGGAACTTTTTACGCGCGTTGGAGCATATTCCGCAGACGATTGCGCAATATTGTACGCGCATTGAAGAGCAGGAGGAAAAAGTGGCACAGATGCAGCCCATCGTGTCGAAGGAGTGGAAGAAGGAGGACGAACTCAAAGGGCTCAAATCCGAATTGGCTGCCTTGGATAGGAAGATACAGTTAGATTTGGCTCCGCCAACACTGGAAGCGACAGAAAAGGCCGTGGATGTGGAGAGGGTTACTATTGAGGAACAATCCACTTATGAGCATGGAATTACACCATTTCCTCGAAACGCTACGAGTGAAGGAGAGAGAGTGAAAGGGATCAGAATATAATAGTATATAACGATATTATCTTACGATAACATGAAAAAGTTAATGTTTACGCACTCTCCAAAAATTGTCTTATAGGACTTTTCAAAAAGCCTTATAGGACAATTTAAATTCTCTTATAAGACATTTTTACACCCTCTATTAAAGTTAAAAAAATGACTAAGAAAGAAAGTACACCTATAAGAAGCTTTATGAAATCTATTTTGTCATCATTCATTCGCGGAAATCCGTTGGAGACGTACCCAAATGCTTATGTACAAAACGGCTGAAATAGGCAGGTGAAGAGAACTCAAAAAGGTCGGAGATTTGTGTAAACGACATCTCTCTTTCTTGCAGCAACCGGCGAATATGGATGGTTGTGAAACGGGAAATCCAATAGTTAGCGGTTTTTCCGCTCACACTCTTGCATATCTCGGAGAGATACTTGGGAGTGACGCAGAGCTTGTCGGCGTAATACCCCACTTCACGTTTCTTTACATAGTCGCCGTGCTCCAGCATCTGCATAAAGCGGGCGATAATGTCGGCATCTTGAAAAGATATGTTTGCTAAGCCGTTTTGCGAAGAGTGAATATCGAAGAAATCAAGAAACATCATCTGTGTGGCGCAGATCAATACATCTTCTTGAAATGGATTTTGCTCTTTAAGTAGTCGGTTTTCAATTTGAAGAAAGTCTTGACGAAGTTGTTCAAACCTTTCTTCGTCCATTTGCATCACCGGGCAAGTATAAAGTGCCAATGTACCTCTGATGCCATAGTTGCTGCGTGGTGTGCATCGTTCCAAGAACTCAGGACTGACATAGATGCACATCACCTCAAAGTCGGCTGTACATACCATCCGTTCCATCACTTGTCCGACAACAATCATTGCCTCGCTGGCTTTTAGTGAGAAACTGCGACCATCAATCATAAAATCCATACGCCCATGGGTACAGATGATGTGTGCCACATGTCGATTCAAATCTTCTGAACAAAGTCGGTCAAGATGGTGGTCGACAATCAGATTATTTTCATTGAATGCCATAAGATTTCTTTTTTCACAAAGATAATAAAATATCCTTGCATGTAGAAAGTTTATAAAGAAATCTTATGCCATTCAACGTTTTTTCTTAGAGGTACTTCCCAAAGAAAGTCAGAAGTTCACCTACGTTTTCTTTCACATATTTGTCCATATCATACATTTCAAAGTGCGTGGCACCCTTAGTGAGATGAAAGAATTTTGGTTCCGGAGCATTCTCAAACATCTTCTTTGCCCCTGCCGTGGTGAAAGCCTTTTCTCCTGCGATGACAAGATAAGGCACTTTTAGTTCTTTCACCGTTTCTGTGGGGTGGAACTTGTGCCACGCCAATTGACTCCATGCCGGTGTAGGACAGGCCTGAACCGCAGCACCACGATCGGGATTGCGATAATAGGCTTCGCCTTCACTGCCCTTGATAAGGTCAAGCCGCTCCACGTCTCCGCCCTTTTCGAACATAGATTTCATTTTTAAGAGCGCATCGTCGGAATGAGTTCGGATATCTTCCATCATAATAAACGGAACAATACTGGCTATTGCTTTCACACGTTTATCATTTCTGAAAGCATTGGGGACATACACGCCTGAGCCACAAATGCCTACGGCACCGATATGATCTTTATCTACGAAGTTGAGTGTTTGCAGATAGCTCACTGCCGAACGCAGGTCAGCACCCTTTATCTCCGGGTCTTCATAACCACGCGGATGTCCCTCGCTTGCACCGATATAACTATGGTCGAAAACCAGCGTGGCATAGCCTGCCTCTGCCAATAGTTGCGCATAGAGGCTTTGCGTCTGTTCTTTTACGCTGTACATGGGCCCGCCTACGATGATAGCTTTCAGCCTTTCACCCTGCTTCCATGTACGTGGACGATAGAGAATACCTGCCAACACAAATCCGTTCTCCTGCTGTGTGAATACAACGGGCGTACGGTCTACCTTTTCGATAGGTGCTTTGCTCACTTCCAAATTCTCTTTTCCTACTGTCGTTTGTGCCGTTATCGTTGCCGAGGAGAGCAATGCTCCGGCCAAAAGAATGTTTCTTACTTTCATGTCTTTATTGTCTTGAATGTTTCATTTACATTTGTCTCACTTGATAATGCAGCCACACGCAGCCCGCTTCGAGTCGCTCCACATTGATCAAGCGGAGGGATTGCCGGGAAAGTTCGTCGGCTGTTTCGCCGCGATGGTCTATGATGGACGGCGCACCCTGACGGCCGTCGAGCTGTGGACTGACAACGATGCTCAGTTCGCTGACTAATCCCACCTGAAAGAAGCTGCCGTTGGTGATGCCTCCGCCTTGCAATGAAACGCGGCGAATGCCAAAATCATTGTAAAGCGTCTCCATAGCCTTGCCTATATCCGTGCCATCTTTTCCGGCAAAGACATAGCTGATTTGCATATCTTCCAGAAACTCCAAGTAGTCGGCACTCACGTGCTCGCCGAGCACGACAATGATGTTGTCGCCGCGCAACCGGTTATCGGTGAAGCGCACATCGCCGTCGGGCACCAGCGCAATCATTTGTCGTCGGCTGCCGCAATCGCCCACGAACGTGCGCAGTTGGTCGGGATATGCCACATGGTAGGTACAACCTTCAAACCGTTCGGGGAAGAACTCTTTCACCGTCCGCGTACCGAACAGCCATGCATCGGTGGCTAATCTCTGCCCTATGGTATGATATTGCGCCGTTATCTCGTCGGCATTGTATTCCTTGTCCGGAGCTGTCCAGCGGCTGTTGTCCACCTTCCCGTCTACGGGAGCCATCATGTGGCAAATGATTTGCGGTTTCATTTTTTTCTGCGTTTGTATGCCTGTTTGCTATTTCTTTATAATCTTCTTGCCATTTACAATGTTGATGCCTTTTTGCAGGTTACTGCGACGCATGCCTTCTATGCTGTATATGGTGTCGCCCTTTGTTTGGCGCACCGTATTTTGCCGAACGCTTGTTGTACCTGTCTGTTTTTGCCAAAACTTCACGGCATCGTTCAGCCAGCCTTCCGCTACTGTTCCCTGTCCCAAGCCGAAGCCGTGAGGCAAACCGTCGTAGGCGTGAAATTCGGTGTCGATGCCCAGTGAAGAGAGCGTTTGCAGGCGGCGTTGCATGATTTGCCACGAGGCGATGCCATCGGCCGTGCCCACACAGGCATAAGTGGGTGCGTCGGCAGAAGATGTGGCGGTGTAGCCCGTGTATTGCATCACCACGGCGGCGGCCTGCGCAATGTCCGTTCTGCCCGTCAGTCGGCGAAGATTATCGGCATTGCCCAATGTGGCAGCCATGCGTGCGCCGGCACTTCCGCCCCAAAGCGAGTAGCCATTGGTACTTACGCCCAGCTCTGCGGCATGGTCGTGTACGAAGGTGATGGCGCGTGCCAAGTCTTCCATGGCCGTCTGTGCACCGGGCCGATAGATTAAGGCAAAAGCATTGTAGCCCTGCTTGCTCAGTTCCAGTGCGTGCGGATAGCTGTCGTGCATTGCGCCAACGTATGCAAAACCACCGCCGGCGTTGCAGATGGCAAAAGGCGCACCGGCTTTACCCCGGAAGAAGAATAGCCCCGTGTTGCGTTTGCGTGGGTCGGCAGCTTTCTCCTCGTCGGTGTAGATATTGTAGAAGATGCGCTCGCCCGCGTCGGCATGATGCTTCATATAGTTTACAATCTCGACCGTCTTGTCGGCATTGATGTGGCTGTACCACGTCAGTTGCAGTTCTTCGAGTGTTTCGCCGCTCCAATAGCCGCGGTCTGCGGGGAATATCAGCCGCCCGAAACCGTTGAACGCAGGGGCTGCCATTACATCTTCAATGCGACTTGTCCGTGTATACAGCCCACCATTTGCGGGAAAGAAGAAAGGCAGCGCATGGTAGCAAAACTCCCACACGGCATTGAAATCGTGTCGTCCGCCCGGCTTTTGATGATAGGAGAAGTTGCTGCTGTTGAATGTTTCGGTCAGTTCGGCCATCGCCAATGCCTGATTGTGTGTCTGAGGCAGGCGTACGTCGTCGCTGCCCACGGCATACCACACGTAGAAATCGTTTTTATAAGGCGATGCATTCACAAGGTCGGCAAGGAACTGCGCCGTCTCTTTTGGTCGGCTTGCCCCGCCAAACATTTCGATGTGCCAGTTGTCGCCGCTCATGGGCAGATACCACTTTGTGTAGGGAAACGCCTGCTCGAAGACATACCACGTGGTGATGGCGCCCAGCGAGAAGCCGCCCAACGCACGATGACCGCGCGATGCCAGCAGTCCCGCCTCATCGGTTGTTTCGGCATAGGTGCTGTAACGGCTCTCCACGGCGGGCACAAGGTCGTTTACATATTCGTTGGCAAACACGGCAGCCTCGCGCGTGCTCTCGCCCCAGTCTTTGGCTCGGTTATCCTTGTCCCATGTCGGCGACACGGCAATGAAGGGCCGCGTGCGTCCCTGCGCTATCAGGTTGTCGAAGAGATGCTTCATCTGTTGCATGCCGGGTCGCCCGAAATAGTCTTCCGCCGTGCCCGTCCAGCCGTGCAGCAGATAGATGATGTCATACTTCTTCGCCGCGTCGTAGCCGTAAGGCAGATAGATGTAGGCCGGCTTGCGTGTGGCGGGCCGGTCGGCACGGGTATAATCCTTTGCGTCGTAGTGCATCAGCTCCACGCGTCCCTGCTCGGCGGCAGGCTGAAAGTAGGCCGACGGCACGGGGGTAGTGGGTTGCATCACGGTTTTCACGGGATCGCCCCCATTGATGTTATCATGCGCGTTTGCCTCTTCCGAACAAGCTGCACAGCAGAGTGACGAGGCGGCAAACAGCATACAGGTTGATATTGACTTTTTCATCTTTCGTTACTTGTTGGTTACGACTGCAAAGGTAGGCAGAAAACAAGAAGCCGTCTTTACACAAAAGTCGGCTTCTCGTTCATTTTTCGGATATAATTAATGGTTGCGTGGAGCAAAGCTCATAAACCACTTTGTGATTTCCGGGTTGTGATGGCTTGGCATGATAAGGGGCTTTGCCGTATCCAATTTCAGTATTTCGTCCATTTCACTGTCGGTCAGTGTGAAGTCGAAGAGGTGTAGGTTCTGTTCCATACGTTCCTTGCGAACTGACTTCGGAATGACAATAATGCCCCGTTGCAACAGATAACGAAGTGCAACCTGCGCCCCCGTCTTGCCATGTGCGGCTCCAATGGCAGCCAACGTTTCATTCGTAAAGAAACCGTTCTTACCCTCGGCCAACGGTCCCCACGACATGTGTGCCACGCCCAACTCGTCCATATACTTGCGTGCTTCGGTCTGCTGGAAGAACACATGCGTCTCTACTTGGTTCACCGCTGGCACCACGTCCATGAAATGAGTGAGGTCGATAAGGTGGTCGGGATAGAAGTTGCTCACGCCGATGGCTCTCACTTTACCTGCTTTCAGTGCGTCTTCCAATGCGCGATAGGCATTGTATCGGTCGCCGAAGGGCTGATGGAGCAGCATGAGGTCGATGTAGTCTGTGCCCAACTTACGTAAGCTCTCGTCGATGCTGCGTGCCGGGGTATCGCCCTCGTAGGCAGACATCCAAATCTTGTCTACCACAAAGATATCCTCGCGCTTGATGCTACTCTTCCTGATGGCATTGCCCACACCCTCTTCGTTTTGATAGGCTTGCGCCGTGTCTATCATTCGGTAGCCTATGCTCAGCGCATCGGCCACGCAACGTTCCGCCTCTTCGGGCGACACCTGAAACACACCGTAGCCCAGCTGCGGCATTTCTACTCCATTGTTCAGTTTGATGGTTTCCATTGTTTTTTCTACTTTATGTTAATAATTGATGTACTTCGTCGAACACGCTGCGAAGATACGAAGATAAAACGAAAGTCAGCTTACACAAAAGTCGGCTTCGCGTGTTAATAACTCGGAAGATGCGCCGCATGCTCTTGTGCCCCGTCGGAGTGATGATGGCGAGCCGCACGATAGGAAAGGCAAGATAGGTGTAACGGGCGTGCAACTTTTTTCATATCACATAGTGAATCGTAATGATACTTTTTATATCTTTGCATACATAGTATCTATAGGAAGCTATAGATACTATGTATAGGGGAGGATAGATAATATCTATAGAAAGCTATAGATAGTATGTATATAGAAGGATAGATAATATCTATAGGAAAAGAGTATAAGAGTGACGACAAAGGAAGACATGATATGATAAGAACGCAACAGATGGTTTAACCCTTAAATAGATAGTGATATGATTATTTTCAAAGTAGTTTCGAGAATCCTCGGCGTCGGGCCGAAGAAAGGAAAGCGGGCTTATTATGCCCAGCAGAAAGGAATGAACCGCTTTTCGGCAGCATGGATGCTGGAGCGGATGGTGACAGAAACCTCGCTGAGCGAGGGCGATGTGATGAACGTGCTCATCACGCTGCGCAACCTCATCGCGGAGGTGGTGAAGATGGGTGGCTCGCTCGACTTGGGCGAAGTGCTCTCCCTGCGTACCCATATCCCCTCGAAGATGATGGAGAACGAGGACGACGTGACGGCCGACGTACTGAAACGCCCCTGCATCCTCGTACGCTGGAAGTCGCCCATCACCGACGCGCTGAAAAGCATTGAAGTGGAGGTGGACAACCCGAAGCGGAGAACGAAAGCAAAGACAGAGCCATAGAGGAGAATTGCAAAGAGAAAGGGTGGAGAGAAACTTTTCATCCCTTCTGCTGTATGGGTGTTTTCTGAAAAATTAGCCTGAACCGCAGACTTTTGTGTAAAAGATGACAGCGAGATAAACCATAACTTTGCAGCATCAAACAACAATTAAAAGATTTGGAATTATGAAGAAGTCATTTTTACTCATGCTGATGCTGCTGGCAACATTCTTTCTTCCCCAAGACTTCAAATCCATAAATATTTAACGACATGAACAAAATGATGACTCTATTGGCAGCCTCGCTGATGCTGGCCGGCTGCAAAGGAAACGCAACAACAAGTAAAAATCAGGAGGACAAAAAGATGCAAAAGAAAGTATTAGTGGCTTATTTCTCTTATTCTGGCACTACGAAAGGCTATGCCGAAAAGATAGCGCAATACGCCGGTGCCGACCTTTTCGAAATCGAGGCGGCACAACCCTATACGGCTGCCGACGTGGATTGGCAGGACGACCATTCGCGTGTGAACCGCGAAATGAAGACCGAACCCGACAGTAGGCCCGCCATCGCGAAGAAGGTTGACAACATCAAAGACTATGATGTGGTGTTCGTCGGATTCCCCATCTGGTGGTACATCGCTCCGAACATCATCAACACCTTCCTCGAATCGCACGACCTGCAAGGCAAAACCCTCATTCCCTTCTTCACTTCTCACAGTAGCGGACCGGGCGAAACGGATAAGCACTTGCACAAGTCCATTAACTATGATGTAACATGGAAGCCTGCCGTTCGCGTGAACCGCTGGAACGACAAAGAGTTGAAAGCGTGGGTAGACGAGTCGTTACGGTAAGTTTTACCCCCAATTATCATTAACGGTTAAACACCAATAAAAATGAAAAGATTCACAATTGATATAAAAATGAAGTAAAGATGAAAAAGATAGTAGCAATAATAGCAACCATTATGTTGAGTTCAGGTGTAATGGCACAAGGACAGAACAATGGCGGCAACAGTTCCTTTCCCTTAAACAATTTCGATCACAGCGTAACACAGCCTGCACCGGGTGGAGATGTATCCGATGGAGGACCTCAGGCTGTATCGAATATCACATCGGTTTCAGGAGTTCCGCTTGTGCGCCTCAATAACGGTGTGGCGATGCCTCGCTTCGGATTGGGCACGCAAGTACAGAGTATGGAAAGCCCCGGACAACGGCAACAGCTTAACGAGACGGTTCGTGGTATGGTTATCTCTGCCCTTCAATCGGGATATCGACATCTCGATGACGCTATTTTTTATTATAATGAGCGGGGCACAGGCTGGGGAATAAAGGAAAGCGGCATCCCACGGGAACAGATATGGCTGACCAGTAAAATCTCGGGCAACTTGGCGGATGCACAGAATGCGTTTGAGGGAATGCTCCGTCGGTTGCAAGTTGATTATATCGACCTTGTTTATATTCACCATCCAGCAGGTACGCTTCAAGATATTCTTGCTTGTTGGAGAGTGATGGAAAGAGAGTATAAAGCAGGACGAATTCGTGCGCTTGGCATCAGTAACTTTGATAACCGCATGGAAGCTTTCAACTATATCATGCAGAATGCAGAGATAAAGCCACAGATAGCACAGATAGAATGTCACCCACTTGCACAGCGCATAGAGGCACGTCAGCTCTACGCCAATAATTATGATATGCAAGTGGAGTGCTGGTATCCATTGAATCATAATAGTGGGGACGTCAATAACGCTACACTTCAGCGAATAGCTAACGCACATAATAAGTCGGTTTATCAGGTTATTCTCCGTTGGCATATGCAAGAGGGTTTGTGCCCTGTTCCTGGTTCAACGAATGTTGCGCACATTCGTGAGAATATC
Source organism: Segatella maculosa DSM 19339 = JCM 15638 (assembly GCF_000382385.1). Classification (GTDB taxonomy): domain Bacteria; phylum Bacteroidota; class Bacteroidia; order Bacteroidales; family Bacteroidaceae; genus Prevotella; species Prevotella maculosa. The sequence continues at coordinate 27,241 of NZ_KB908341.1, forward strand.
AACATCTTTGATTTTGCTCTATCGGACGCAGAGATGGCAGCTATTCGTGCGATTAATCGTGGTAATGCAGGACGCTCATTCAATTTGGCTTATGGTAACTGGACCTTTGGTAATTTCCAAGATTACACTTACAATCATACCTTTACACCTACACCTACTGCTATCGAAGGTGTTCGAAGCAATGTAGATGGACAGGATGATAAGATATATAGCTTGGATAGTAAGCAACTGACTGCTATGCAGAAGGGACTTAATATAGTACGTTCAGGTAATGGGGCTACAAAGAAGGTACTTGTAAAGTAATAGTTTTATAAGAAGTAAAGGCAACAATGAAGAAATTATTAATAACATTGACAATTATGGCAACAACATTAACAAACACTCACGCACAGCATTATGGCGAAGAGGGACCGACACTGACGCCGAACAATCTCGGACTGGTCTATGAGAACGCTATTGAGAAGAACGAGGACGGCAAAGTGAACATTCACAAAGTAAATTACAAAGTAGACGGGATTGACGTCGTGGGCAATGTCTATACACCAGCAGGCTACACGCCACAAGGAAACTACGCAGCCATTGTGGTGGCACATCCTAACGGAGGAAGTAAGGATCAGACTGCCGGGCTCTATGCCCAACGATTGGCGGAAGCGGGCTTTGTAACCCTGGCTTTCGACGCACGCTATCAAGGAGAAAGCGGTGGCGAACCACGTCGCACCGACAAGCCGGCTTTCCGAATCGGTGACATCAGCGGTGCCGTGGACTTCATACAGAACTATCCCGGTGTCGTCCCAGAACGAATCGGAGCTTTCGGCATCTGTGGCGGTGGCGGTTATACGTTTGCTACGGCTCAGGCGGATAAGCGTATCAAAGCTGTGGCTACATTGAGCCTGTTCAATACGGGCGAAGTACGCCGCAACGGCTTTATGCGCACTCAGATGAATACCATCCAGGAACGACAGAAAGAGGCATCACTGGCAAGACAGAAAGAAGCTGCAGGCGAAAAGCCCGAAGTACTGGGCTTTGCAGATATGTCGCCAGAGGAGGCACGCAAAATAAAGGTAGACCTTTATCGCGAGGGCTTTTTCTATTATGCCGTTACACACCGTACACCTAACGCGCCAGGCAGTTACCTGAAAAGTTCGTTGATGGATATGATGGCATGGGACGCTACCGACCATGCTGACCTCATCAGCCAACCTCTGCTTATGATTGCAGGCGAAAAGGCAGACAGCAGGTATATGTCAGAAGAGGCTTTTGCCAAGGCAACGGGCACGGCAGACAAGGCTATCTTTATCGTTCCAGGCGCTACACATATCCAGACATATTTTGTCAAGGAGTATGTCGAGCAGATTGTTAGCAAGATAGACCAATTCTTCATCAACCATCTGTAATAAAGAATTTGCAGCGAACCGCCACACTGGCATCAATGCTCTTACAGACAAATATAGCAAACATCATTTATATTTACATGAACAATCAAATAAGAAAAGAATAATGGAAAAGAGAATATTAGGCAAAGACCTTGAAGTGTCGGCAATAGGATTGGGTTGTATGGGCATGAGCCACGGATATGGTGAACCAAAGGACAAGAAAGAGATGATCGCCCTTATCCGCAAGGCACATGATTTGGGTGTCGACTTCTTCGATACCGCAGAGTGTTATGGCCCGTATGTCAACGAAGAACTCGTTGGCGAAGCCTTAGAGCCTATTCGTAATGAAGTGAAGATTGCAACGAAGTTTGGTATCCAGCTGAGGGGCTTCAAGCAGATACACGACTCTTCTCCAGCAACAATCCGTGAGAGCGTGGAGGGTTCGCTGCGCCGACTTCGCACAGATCATATCGACCTTTATTATCAACACCGTGTGGACAAGAATACACCGATAGAGGAGGTAGCCGATGCAGTAGCTCAACTCATGAGAGATGGGAAAGTGCTCCACTGGGGAATGTCGGAAGCAGGTATAGACAATATCCGTCGTGCCAATGCCGTTCTTCCACTTACCGCTATACAGAGTGAATACTCTATGTTTTGGCGTGAATCGGAAGAGAAGCTCTTAGGAACATTGGAGGAATGGGGTATAGGACTCGTACCTTTCAGTCCGTTAGGCAAAGGATTCCTCACCGGTACAATAACAAAAGATGCAAAATTTGGAAATAACGACTTCCGTTCTACGGTGCCTCGCTTCTCACAAGAGAATATTGAAGCAAATATGGTTATCGTAGATTTGGTCAAGACTATAGCCCAACGAAAGAATATCACTCCAGCACAGGTGGCTCTCTCATGGCTTAAAGCGCAGCGACCATTCATTGTTCCAATCCCCGGTAGTAGGAGCTTGAGACACTTGGAGGATAACATTGCCGCTGCCGAAGTCACTTACACCGAGGCTGAAATGGCGGAAATCAACAAAGCTTTGGACAACATTGTCTTGAAAGGTGACCGGTATTCGGCGGAAAGTCAGAAGAATATAGACAGATAAAGTCAAACATAGAAAGCACTTAGAGAAATGAGAACAAGACAAATTATTATCGCTGCCATGCTGGTGATGTCGGCTGGCGCAATGGCACAACAGCCCTTGTCAATAGTCAGGCAGGGTAGCTTCTCGGTGGGTGGGAAGACGATTCTTCATGAAGGGAAGTATGATAATTCGAAGTTTATCGGCTGGGCTGAACAAGATGAAACGGGACAGAGCTGCCGGGTGGACCATGCTTTTGTTAATTATCAGGTGCCAGCTGATGCCCGTAAGTTCCCACTCATATTCGTGCATGGCTATGGCGGCTCAGGTGTTTGCTGGGAAATGACGCCTGATGGTCGTGAGGGCTTCTCTACGCTTATGCTGCGTCATGGCTATCCAACCTATGTAATGGATCTTCCTGGGCGCGGGCGGGCAGGAAGAACATCGTCCACAACAACAGTAAAACCCTTGGCTGACGAAATGTTCTGGTTTGATATTTGGCGCATTGGTGTATGGCCTAAATATAATAAAGGTGTACAGTTCAAGACCGACTCAACCTATCTGAGCCAGTTCTTCCGCGAGATGACACCTGATCTTAGCGACCATACGCAGGACATTCCCGCCATCGACGCTTTGGTGGAGGAGCTCGACTCTGCCATACTCGTCACCCATTCGGCAGGTGGCTTCCCTGGTTGGATGGCTGCGATGCAGAATCCTAAGGTAAAGGCAGTGGCTGCTTATGAGCCTGGAGTATATGTTTTCCCAGAAGGTGAAGTGCCTGCCAAGATTGACGGGTTGACTGGCGGCAGTACCGGAGTCCCTGTGCCAATGAGCCTTTTCAGGTGCTTGACGGAGATTCCCATAGTGATGTATTTCGGCGATTACATTCCGGAGAAACCCAGCAAGAATCTTGGTGATGAGAACTGGCGCGTGCGCTTGCAGATGGGACGTAAGTTTGTTGAATGTATCAATCGTCATGGTGGTAATGCCAAGTTAGTTGAGCTTCCAAAGGAGGGAATTTATGGTAACACCCACTTCTTGATGCAGGACTTGAACAATGATGTCCTCGCTGATGTTTTTGCGAGGTGGCTAAGTCAGAATCATTTAGATATTAAGTAGTCATTGGAAAGCGTATGAAAAAGAAAATAATCATAGCACTGATGACTGTTGTAACAACTACTTCAGCGATGGCACAGACTCGTGTCGAAGAGTTCCAACAACCTTATCCGGCAGGGCAGAAAAATCCCCCAACGGCTAATTTTACGGGGGATGTGTGGCTGTCTCCAGTAATAAAGGACGACAGTCTGCAACTCCCAGCTATCAATGTGACCTTTGCTCCTGGTTGTATCAACTCATGGCATTACCACACAGGCGGTCAGATTCTCGTTGCGACGGCAGGTACTGGCTACTATCAAGAGCAAGGAAAGCCTGCCCGCCGTCTACATGCCGGTGACATTGTGGAGATTGCCCCAGGGGTGGTTCACTGGCATGGCGCGACACCCGACAACTGGTTTGCCCACGTGGCAGTCATTCCCAACAGTAAGACAAACAGGACTGTATGGCAGAATCCTGTGGGAAAAACTGCTTATCATGCAGCTGTCAAGGAGAGCGACAGCGTATCTGCCGCCAAAAGTCTCACAGCTCGTGAGCGAGCAATTATCGCACTCGGCTCATATACGGGTAAAGGCGACTTGAACGGGCTTCGCCTTGCCATTGCGCATGGCTTCGAGGCAGGAATGACACAAAACGAAATAAAGGAAGTTCTTATTCAGGCCTATGCTTATTGTGGCTTCCCACGCTCATTACGTGCCATACAAACAATGATGGAAGTGGTCGAGGCGCGCGAGACTAAGGGGATTAACGACCCGGTAGGGCGCGAAGCAAGTGCCATCAAGGCAAAAGGCAACAAGTATCAGCGTGGTGCCAACATCCTTGCCGAACTCACGGGCGTACCTGCAGGCAACAAGCGGGCGGGCTATACAGCCTTTGCTCCTGCGATTGATACCTTTTTGAAGGAGCATCTCTTTGCCGACATCTTCGAGCGCGACCTGCTTACTTATCGTGAACGAGAGCTTGCCACCGTGTCCATCCTCGCCGGTGTGGGCGGTGTAGAGCCTATGTTGCAAGCGCATATGGGTATCTGTCTGCATCTCGGCATAACACCCAACCAATTGGATAAGCTGATAGATATTATCGAATTCAATCTTGGCAGACAATATTCAGCCCCTGTTCGTAAAGTATACGATACTTTGACTAATAAGGGATAAGCATCTACTTAAACATATATAACGGGCAGGGGTTCTTGAAAAAGAATTCCTGCCTTTATTGTCTAACAACAAAATTATTTTTATGAAACGATTAGTAAACACTCCTTCTTTCGTGGCGATAGCCTCGGGAGAAGCACAATCGGGGTATCCGCCACAATCTATTACGGATACGTTTATTGACGAGATTATCGCATTGGTAAGAAAAGAGACGAATTACGAAACCCTGTTTCGTACGTTGCGCTACACCCGTTTCCGGCTGACACGCCTGCAAGAGACGTGTCATATTGAAAACGGGATGGGGAAAAAATGTATTGGAACTGCTTTCCGTCATTGATACGGAGCTAAGGCTTTTGAAAATCCGCATGCAGGGAATTGTTTCGGCACCGAAAACCATCTCACAGTCCAAACCAGACAGGAAGTTCCTCTGGACGGGAAAGATTACGGACTTGGTAGAACTTATTTACGGCCTTGCAGAAATGTCCTGTATCAACGAGGGCAAGGTAAGCATCAAGGAACTCTCTGCGTTCTTCTATGACTTGTTCGGTGTAGACGGCAAAGATGCCTATCGCCTCTATGCCGACATCAAAGAGCGAAAGAGTGACAGCCGTACATATTTCCTCGACCAGATGGCGAAATCCCTGAATGAGCGAATATACAAAGATGAAGAGTTACAGGCTAAACGAAGATGAGTATAAAAGGCAGACAGTGCATAAATAGTCCTATCGAACTCTATTTTCGAGTGTCGATAGGGCACTTTTCATTACCGTTGAAGAGAACCGAGTTTCAGATGAAAAGTTTCTCTCAACTAAAATTGAGTTTAGTCTTCTTTTCATTTCTCCAATACTAACCTAATCACCTGATAAATAATCTTTATCACATTCCACAAGATAACGATGGGAGCGAGAAAAAGCCCTATCAGCCAATAGACAATCACTTTGATAATCGTCAGGACTCCGAACTCTTCCAATGTCATGACAACTCCCGGCATGCGAAACAGAAAATTGCACAGCTGCCATCCCGCCACTAATGCCACAAGGAAATATCCGCTCATAAAAGCATGATCGCTCATGCTATCAAACAGGAAGTCCCATTTGTATCCGAGAAAGAAAACAACGGCATAGACAACCAAAAAGATGACGGAAGTTAAAATGGACGTGAACCGTTTCTCTTTCCGACAATCTACGCATAACGTATTTGCATTGTGCCCGGCACATTCCGCGCACAATCCTTTCTGACATTTGGGACACTGCGTAACGGCAGGTCGATCAGGATGATAGGAACAATTCATAGCACAATATCATTTGGTTCATTACAAGCACAAATATAATGAATTTAGGTGATTTTTGCAAATCAAACCGTTGTTTTATTGGCTTTTAGGCAAAAGATGCGACAAAGACTCATCATTCTTAATCCGTTCCAGCTCATCTTTTACTATCTGCTTCACCTCTGCCTTGATACGGTTGTAGTTTTCCTGTATCTTTTCTCGCATACGGTCGTTGCCTTCGGCATCGGTGAAATCGGTGATGATGGGAATAGGCTTATACCGTTTCGTCTCGGTAACCACTTGGACGTTGTCGATGACAATCTCGGCATGAAAAATCTTCTGTTCGATACGCTCGTCGAAATTATCCGACACCGAGCCGACGAACATTCCCTGTGTCAGTCCCGAAATCTTGCTCGGTGGTATGAGGGCATCCATCTGCGTATTGATGGAGGTCGAAACGTCCTGTCGATTGATGGAAATGGACTGCCGCTTCTGCAACACTTTTCCAAACCGTTCCGAAAGCGTCTTCGCCGTTTCTCCCACCACCTGTCCCGAAAAGATGTTCCCTACCGTGTTCATCACTACCTTTGCCTCCTTATCGCCGTAGTCGCGTGTGAGCTGAGAAAAGTCCTGAAAGCCCAGACACACCGCCACCTTGTTGCTGCGCGCCGTGGCAATGAGGTTGTCGAGTCCCTTGAAATAAATCGTGGGCAGCTCATCAATGATGACCGACGATTTGAGCATCCCTTTCTTATTGATGAGTTTTACGATGCGCGAGTTATACAACCCCAGTGCCGCCCCATAGATGTTCTGGCGGTCGGGATTGTTGCCCACGCAGAGTATCTTCGGCTCTTCGGGGTTATTGATGTCGAGCGTGAACTCATCGCCCGTCATCACCCAGTACAGCTGCGGCGAAATCATCCTCGACAGCGGTATCTTCGCCGAGGCAATCTGCCCCGCCAGCTGCTCCATCGCTCCACCCTGCCACGCGTCCATGAAGGGAGAAAGGTAGTTCTCTAATTCGGGATACGACGTGAGAATGGGAAACACATCCTCGTACTTCCGGTTGAGCAGTTCGATGGCATGTGGAAACGTGCAGTATTTCCCATCCTGATAAATGCGCAGATACCAGATGATGGCGGCAAAGAGGATAATCGGGCTTTCCACGAAGAAGTCACCCTGCTTCTGTACCCACGTCTTGTTCAGGTTGAGCATAATCGTATAGGCACTCTCGTAGGCATCCGAAATGTCCGTCATGAAGTCGGGATGGATGGGATTACAGCGGTGCGACCGCCGCGGATCATCAAAGTTGATGACATAGAACTTCGGTTTTATCTTGTACCCGTCCAAGTGGTTGATGAGGTGATTGTAGGCAATCATCGACAGGTCGGGAAACTTGAAGTCATAGACATACATCGAATACCCCTTTTCTATTTGTTGCTTGATGAACGAATTGACCACGGCATAAGACTTTCCACTGCCCGGTGTACCCAGCACGATGGTGGCACGGAACGGGTTCACCACATTGATCCACCCGTTGTTCCATTTCTTCTTGTAATAAAACCGTGTGGGCAG
>NZ_KB908342.1 GCF_000382385.1 Segatella maculosa DSM 19339 = JCM 15638
GCAAACATAGGTTCCGTAGGTGAGCCATAAAGTTCAAACTTACGACCTTCAGCAGAAATACTCTCATAGCGTTTAAGACTCCGTACCCGAAAGCGTCGGAGTGCATCCTCATGGATGCCATAATGCGCCCAATAGTTCAGCAGCCCGTCATCAAAAGGCTGTATCTCAAAACTGTATGGTCGTTCTTCCATATGCTTGGGCATATCAGTCTCAGGACTGAAGCCGATAGTTTTTTTGTATGACTGTGTTATATGCTTGCTATGCTGTTCACCATCACATAAAGAATACAATCCAAGTTCTTGTACTATGGTTTCCAGGACCTCGGGAAAACTTGTTTTCAGGTTTAGGCCACGCATAGTTGCTACAAACCAAAAACAATCTCCCGAATAGGTTGTATCCCCATGATCATAGAACTTATAGGATGAACTCTTCCTATCATAGAAGATATGGCATGAAGCCCGCTTGTCATCATAGAAGGGACTGCGGAAGTTACGGTGCAGATTCACCTCAAAGCCAAGGAAATGGGAGAACACGTTCAGCCCTCCTTGTGTAAGCAAAAGTATTTGTTCTTTATCTATCATATTTATCTGTTTTTAGAATTAAGGCAAGAACTCATAATAAGGTTGTCCTTAAAGCGGTTGAGTCGTCCGAGAACCTCATCATTCCTCATCCCTGATACACGGAGCCGGTTACATTTCACGGCAATAATGATTGACTTGAAAAAGTAGCGCACATCACCACTCTCCGTGTAGCGGTAACGCAGCAACTGCTTTTTGCGCCAGCGGTAAAGGGTGGACTCTGAAACATTCAAAGTCTCGATTAGGTCTTTCGTGGTCATTTCCAGCTCGTCATCTATATCCTGTATAAGGTGAGAGGTTCTCTCGACGTACTGCTCTATTCGATTGAGCCTATCTATCAATTCTTGATAAGCCAGACTTCTCTACTGTGATTATTTCCATGACTATAACCGTTTTGTAGCCCCCGTCGCTTGTTCTGTTCCGAGTTCAATTAATAGTTGTGAAAGCTTATTGAACGCCTCCTCTGTAAAAACTTCTATACGCATCTCTACCATAGGTAAAGGTCTTGGCTGCCCATTCCGTGCAAGAACTTCAAACATTTCAGTAGAGCAGATGCCTACTTTAGAAGCGTATTTTAGGATTTGGCAGAGAGTCATCTCTGTTTGTCCGTTTTCCCAACGTGAGATACGACTTGAACTAACTCCCAGAATTCCAGAAAGATACTCCTGGGAATAACCTTTTTCTACTCTTGCTGACTTCAGCATTTCCAATAACTCTTTCATAATTATAAAGTTATTAAAGCACCGCCACAAGAGCAACCCGCTATATGCAAATGTTTTCACCCTATGCAATCCGTCTTGCAGCAGGTGCAAGGTTCAGCATCATAGCGGTAGCATAAGGACGAGAAATACGTAGTACAGACAAAAGAATATTAAAGAATGACCTACTTTTAATGAAAAGATTTATAGTAGACTTATATAAGGAAATGTTAAAATACCATTCCTCTTAAAATCAACTATCATTTATAAAGAACAATCACTGTCAAAGAACAAAGAACTCACGGATCCCCCAGTGCAAGGTGCAAGTCCCTTTTATATATAAGGGCTTGCACCTTGCACTGGAAAATGTAGCAGTAAAATCTCTAAATATTTATGGTGCAAAGATTTGGAGGTTAGTACAATTTTATATACCTTTGTACCCAAGAAAAGAGAGCTGTTGTGCTTTCAAAAGGTAGTCAGAATGGTAGTCACTAAGCAGTCAGAATACTGCTACAAAAATGCTACACAGATGATTTATCAAAATATATAGAAGATTTATATACAACGAGATACGAGAGTTTGGTTCATAAACCTCTCTCTCCGCAGACAAGGGTGTAAATCAATGAGTTACGTGATTTGCACCCTTTATTACACCCAAAAAATGTGAGATGGGTGTTTCTTTTTAGTAGGATATAAGTCACTATTATCATAGTTTCAAATAGTTACCTTGACAAATGAATAGTTATCACTTATACCATTTGCGAGTGTGTCTAGTTCAGTTTTCTTACTATCATCGTAGTTCAATGCTTTATCCATTTCTATTTCCTTGTGGAATCCATCAGTACAAAGAATAAAGACATCCCCATCTTCTACCTCTATTTTTCTAATGGGGGCAGCATCTACAAGGGTGTCACCCATAATAGATTTAGTAACGATGCAAGCATATTTCTCATAACTGGTAGCACTCAGTGTCTTAATCTTTGCCAATTCATTCACAATAGAATGGTCTTCTGTCCGATATACTTCCTGCCCCCCCCTAAACATATAGATTCTGCTGTCGCCCAACCACGTAAGGTAAGCATTGCCACCTGACACAATCAGCACAGTAACGACGCATCCCATTTGTTTCGCCGCCATAGCCATGCGTTTCAGCATCAGGGCATCATTGGCAAACGGAATGGCCTCTTTTAAGAGTTCTGTCGGCGAGTATTGGTTGAAATTTAATTCAATGAAGTCCAACAGAGCATCCCCGACAACCCTTGCAGCAGTCGCCCCCTCTGAGTAGCCACCCATTCCATCTGTAACCACAAAGATTCCCGAACCATCGGGAAGAGAACCGTGAACTACATAGTCTTGATTTTCATCCCGAGTTCCTTTGTTAGTATATTCAAAAACCTTCATTTACTTAATTGCTTGAATAGTGTCACCACCATGCTTTGTCACACGAGGGCGAATACTTATTTTTATTGGACGCTGAGTAATTGTCTTGTCAGAAGACTTGTTTGCCCACAAGTATGCTTCCCCAGAGCCCAAAACTGCCATTTCTGTCGCAGTCAACGTCTGCAAAGGTGTTATGGCTTTCTGCACATGCTTTACCCATGCTGGCGAACTGAAGCGATGCATCACGACAATTGAGCTCAACTCAATGATTTCCGTTGGCAAGCTCATTGGGTCTTGGCTCGCTATCATAATAGAAACACCTTTATGACGCATTTCACGTATAGCAGTAGTGATAGACCCAACAAGTTCCTTGTTATTCATATACTTATGTGCCTCGTCAAATACAATGAACTTATTAAATGCCCTGCCATCAACTTTCATCACACTCGAAAAGATGTTGAGCATTACCACAAACAATCCAAGAGCTTCGTCCTTTTCAATAAACTCGTCGCGAAGGTCAACAATTATCAAACGTCCGGGTTTCAAGTACTGCTGAAGCTTGTTGCCATCTGTAATGTGCTCCTCAGCAAAATCCAATTTCTGTTCAGCCATTGAACGTTGAGAAGAACTCATGTGACCATTGTCTACCACACCGTCACGGATGTTTTGCAATGACATATTGTTTCGGCATGATTTCATAATCTGCTTTAGTTCCTTAATGTAGGTGGAATCATTTCCCATTGCCCCAAGCAAGAACATCCAATCACGAACGGCCAATTCTGATGAATCGAATCCTATTGGATGGACTTCAATATCAGGATATTCTTCTTTTCTGGCTTCCACCTGACTTTCAGGTGCAAGAAGAATAACATCTTTGATACTGCCTGGTTCTGCTCCATATTCGGCTTTAAGCTTCGCTAATTGACCAGCTTCATCATTAGGATATACCATAGATGTGAATTCTGGAGCATAATCCATGCTGTCACTATAATGGAAAATAACACTGGCCATTGGCGCAGGTAACAAGTTCACTTTAGAGAATTGGCGGAGTACCATTTCTGTAATTGAACCAATCGTATAACTTTTTCCAGCACCTTGAACGCCAAACAAGCTGATTGTATTGCATTCATTTAAGTCAAGACCAATTACACGCCCATTGCTATTCATCTTACCGATAATACCGAACTGGGGACTATCGCCATTTTTACCTATAATAACGTCACAAGACGGTTTCTCGTAATTGAGATCAATAGGTTCTGGTTCTGAAACTGGTTCCGACTCAGAAGGTGTTTGCACCTCTTGCGATGGATTTGTTACAGACTCAGTGGTATGAGTAGTTTCATCGACATCGATATGCTCAGGCTCTTCCTGCGGTTCAAATGATACAGAAGGTTGATCCACGGATGGGGTTATAGGTTCGTCTTGAACGTCTGAGATAGGATTCTCTGCTCCCGTCTTAATTGTTGACTTCTTTGGAATTATTACTTCGTAATCAGAATCCTGTTCTGGCTCATCTGAAGGAACTAAAGGTTGTACAGGTGCAACTATTTCCCCGTCAGGGTCTTTCCTTGGAGTGAGGGTTGGCTCAAAGAAATTCACGATTTCCTTGTCCATTGCTTCAAGTACCTGGGTGTTTAGAGTTCCTTCTGTATTAAGGATTTCGCCAATAACTGGTTCTCCCATAGAGTAAATGAGTGCATCTCCATAGAAGTGCTTCTTCTGACGTCCCATTTGAGTAAAGTCAAATACAACCCCTAATTGCTTAAATCTGATGGTATATCCATCTGCCAACTTACTCATGAACACTAAATACTCATGCGCAAACTCTGGGTCAAGTTGTCCATAGCGCATAGCACGACGAATATAGAACTCCAAGAATGATTTCAATTCCAATACTTTGAGCTCTCTGTCAAGTCTATCATAGCCATCTACTGCAATTTCAAAGTGCGAGCGTAGTGCAAAGATTGTATTTTCAATTTGATTAACCATCTTAGCATGAAGTTCTTCTGCATTGTAATGTGCATTGCGGCATTTAATTTCAACTACTGTAAACAGAATTTCTTTCTTTGCAGAGTCGATTTTAACAACGAGATTGTCTGCACGTTCCTTGTTTTCGTTTTCTAAGTCTGCAAACAATTCTTTATGGAGGTCAATAGGAATAAGGAATGACTCTTTTGTTATCCCTTTCTTCTCCAAGAATCGCTTACAAAGTGTGGTGCCAATGACCTCAAATCCTTTACGAGAGGTAGCATTAACCTGCATAATCAATGAACTACTTATAGAACGAACATCTTCCAATATCTGCTTGAAATTCTCATATCTTTCAAAGTTAATACCATATTCGTGGAAGAGAGGAATCATCAATGCTCCTATCTCGCTTGTGGGTTTGGTGGTAAGATACGACGATACGCCTGTAGCATCTGCACCAGGAACATAATCAAGTAGGTAAGGAATATCGTTTTCACCCAAACATGGCAAGTCATAGAATTCTGGCCCCATATTCTTATCGAAAGTGATAACCCAGTCACTGCTGTCATGGACGAATGACAACAGCATCATATCATTTTCTTTCAGGCGAAGTGTTGTAGCTGGAACTGACTCTTCAAGAGTAGAAGAGAGTAGTTTTCCTGTAGCCTCTTGCAAACGTGCAAACAAGCTAACTTCCATGTTTGCTGACTCTGACACAGGATCTGGAAGAATCTTATTCGAGTAATACCTGTTCCACACAAATGACTTTCCTTCCTTCGCCGCATTAACCACGTCTCGGCATATTGTTCCATTCAGGTAGAAAGAACGGCTTAATTCGTCAGGGCGAACCAACTCTGTATGTACAGCGAATGGATTAACCAAGAACGAAAGGTGTGCCTGGTACTTATCGTGGTCATCAATAAAGTCACTGACTTTGTTCAGAGAGAAGCGTAACTTGGGGAACAATCTGTTTGCGGAAGCTTGTGAAAATACTTCGGCTTCAGCAGCGGTTCTACCATAGCCTTCTGGATCAAGCAACTCTTTGAATGCTTCGCCTGATTGTAGCATATTGTCATCTGAGAACAAACGGATTTCATATGTTAGGTCAAGACCAAGCCCAATTTTCTCTAACTCTATAAGAGCCTGAGCAAAAACAGCTGCATCTCCGGCGTTGAAGAGGTTGATGACAAGTTTATCCGTGTATGGATGGGACAAACCGTAATTGAACAGATGACGAACAACTAAATCTTTGCTCACATCACTATCAATCTGCTTTTCACGAGCCACATTAAGTAACATCGCAGTATATGACTTCAACTGACGGTAGCCAGAAGCAAAAGTATCTTCTCTTCCGTAAGATGGTTGTGCATATGCACCCCAACCGAATGTGATTTCACCAATATACTGATATGCCTCTTGCAAAGAGCTTTCGCTAAGTACGAGAGGGGCAATTTCCATTGGCAATAATCCCATGAAAAGTTTATCTAACTTTCGATACCAAGCCTTACGGTACTTAGGATATTCTAAAGTCTTTTCTTCCCAATCTTGGTACAACTCATATAAGTTGACCATCCAAGCCAGACGAAGTGGGTGAAGTGGGGTAATGAGCTTTACTTTGACATTGCTACCATCAGGCATTTCGACAGTCAAAAGTACAGTATCAAGATTCTGTAAGCAAACAATCTGCTCTTCGCTTAATTCTGTCTCTTGGAGATTTCTCAACCAAGAGTCATATTCTGCGAGATAGCCTTTGATTAGACCAATATTTGTAGTAAAGTCTGTGGTACATATTAGACCGCTTTCATTTTCAGCAGACTCACGTATAATTGAAAATAAGTCTTGGCGCAATGCAGTCAACTCATCAGGAATATTAAGTCCCTTAGCAGCAACAAACAACGGGTACTGTTTTGCTGTGTCTGTAGGATCAAGCAATTTTGCGTCTGTTAGATTACCACTTAGCAATGCCTCCACATGACCTAATTCATCATCATTCTTAAGAAACGTGGTTTCTAATTGTATCAATTTTTTAGGAAGCTGAATCTGATAAGCGTATGCAGCACCAAAGTCAAATTGATATGTATTGTTCAATGTGCCCTCAATCCACATGCTTCTATCAGTACCACCGTCAGGAAGTTCTAAATCTTCTTCTTTAGACAGATGTGTACTGCGATAATGAATAATTGCCTGAGTTAGACTGTTAACTTTACCTCGTTTGTCAACTTCGCCTTCTCCAGAATACTCTTCAGTGGTAATCGTAAAGCTTTCTGATTCATTGCAGTATGCCACGTGTTGCTCCAATCGGTACTGTTCCATTTGAAGGTTAGGATTCTGCTCCTTCGCATCAAGCCATGAAGCCTGTACTCGTTCTTCCTTGAACTCTTTTAATGTGTCAAGAACAATACCGTTCTCGTCAAGAGCACGGACACGAAGCATATATTCACCTTCTTCAAACATGCCAGATGCAATATTCAATGAAAGTTTACGAGAGGCACGCTTGTTAGTTCCAACCTTAGCTTTTTTTACAACACCTACTTCAGAGAAGTCATCGATGTTGACAAGGGCTATTTCGAATGAGAAAATATCTGGATTATCTTTTGGAGATGGATCCGTCGTTATCGTAAATGAAACCTTTCCCTTTTTGTCTTGTGGAATAGCCAATAGCAAGGAACCTGTATCGGCATCACGGACAAGTTCCTTTTTGGGATCTTTTCCAGGAACGATGTCAACCATAACCTTTACAGGTTTGCTTTCGTTGTCTTTGTCTATCCAAGGCAGAACAGCATAATTAAATTCAGGATGATTATCGTGAATATTCTCAAAGAGAGATACAGCATCTTCGATATTGTCAGTTGTAGTAAAGAATACCATCAAGTCTTTCTGGACGGTATTTCTAACTAAAGGCAGACTAACGATTCTGTCAGCAGCCGTTAAAGAAAAGTCTGCCATCACAGAAGAAACCTTCTCTAAATTGAGCATAAAACGTCTTCTGATTGAACCTTCATTTTTAATGAGGTCTTTATCAGGAAGCATACCAAAAAGGTACAATCCATTACCCCATGCTTCATCGGCATATTGCTTAGTCTCCAAATATAGAAGATAGTTGATGACCGTAGTTCTTGACGGTTTTATCTCCTCAAAAAGGTCTGTCATCTGTTTCCAAAGATATTCCTTTTTTTCTGGTAATTCATGAATGAGTTTCCACAAGAAGGAATCTTGGAGTTCTGCTACAGACAGATTTTGGAAGGTCGCATCACCATAAGAGTCTTCTGCTGATGTGCGACTGTTTGATGGAACAAGGATAAGTACCGATTTATCTGGATTGTTACGTAGTTCAATAAGCTTTGTGGCATGAATAAATTCTTCTCCTTTATCCGTTTCAGACAGGATATAAACTTCCATTCCACTGTTCAAAGGACGAAGCAATGGAAGCAAGACACGAAGCTCCTTCATAGCCAGACCAGTAATCTTCATACAATGTCCTGGCTTTGCTGACTTCAACTTAGGTGAATACGCTTCTACAACATGTTGTATAAAACGCTCGTAATATAGAGTTATAATATTTTCCATTAGTCTTCCAATTTATAACGTGGACGAATCTTTTGAAGGATGCAAGCATCGCTCATATCTGTATAAAAACCAATCTGACGAAGTTTATTCTTGAACGCATCCATATTAACTCTGAATGCTGCATTCATTTCAACATCAGCATCTGCAAAACGTTCTTCTCCAATACCATTGATGACTAGACCGTAACGCTCACGAATAGCCTTCGCTAATTCATCTATTGAGAGAGAACGAGTTTCATAACCGCCATTGCTCTTCTCTTTGAGAACCAACAACTGTACCATTGTTTCAAGCAGTTTGCTGCCTAATGCACCTCTTCGAGGATGACGCTTAGAACGGCTATCTGCTAGCAACATGGAAGATCTGTTCTTCATGCAGACAGCATCTACAAAATCATGTATGTACTTGTACTGACTCGCACCCAAATTGGATTTTTCAAGTACGTGGACAAACATATCAAAATAGTCTTTCTCTGGGAAGAACTCTAACATTTCATGGAAGTCGTTTTTATCAAACTCCTTCTCATCGCTATTGGGAAGGCTATCCTCTATGTCATTGAGCTCTTTCTCATAGTACTCTCCTTGTTTGTTATTGTCTTCTTTGAGTATGCGAAAAGCTTCATCTACATCGCAACGCTTTCTTTTCTGGATAATATCAACCATGTATGTAGCACGGATATATTTGCCATAGCTATTTTCCATTCGCTCGATGTCTTTACAAGCAAACTGCGATACAATACTATCAAGATTATCAGTCAAATCTACTACAAGCGACCAGTTATCGTCAACATTTCGAGTACCAGCATCTATCATCTTTGGCAACAGATATACAACTTTCATCGTATAGAGTGCAAGATGAAGACCACATAGTATTCTCAGGTAGTCGATGAAAACTGCCCTTGGAAGTTTTTCTTTGTAAATGAGTAATCGGCGAATATCATCTGTAAATAAAGCAGCTTGCTCCTCCAAAAGAGGCTTGGGTATAATATCGACATCCTTATTCATACTCTTGCGTTCACGGAGAGGCTTTGTTATGTGTAGAATGCCTGTGGTATCTACGTCAAGTTCCTCCTGTGTGTTGATTTCGCCAGATGCCTTGTCCCAACCTTTGCTAAGATATTTCACTACTCCTTTCATAACTTCAGGATTGCTCTTTAACATGAGATATAATTGGTCTGAAGCACGGTAGTCACGACAGTACTTGCTGTTCTGTACGCGGAAGCTCAACAGATGGAGTGGCTTTAAGGTTGATACATGTTCCTTAATAACATTACCACGGTTAACCAATTCGAGTAGTGAACTACGTAGCCAGTCCTCTACACCATCAGGATTATCCTTAACACCATTGATTACACCTTGTTCTTCAAGAGCATTGAGATTGGACTTCAATGTATCAATAGTATATTCTTTTCTGAATGCCAGCTGGACTGGTTGTCCATCAGCATACATCTTAATAAACAAGTTAGTAAGAACACGATCCAGTCTTACTGACTTGAAGTCAACGTAAAGCAATTCTTTATTCAAGAATGCAACTGTACCTTTTTTTAATTTCAGTATCATAATCGTATTCTTTATGCGTTAAGAGGTTCTATTACAATATGTTTCTTTCCATCGAGACGAATTACAGTGAACTTCCTGTTGTTCTTCGTAACAAGAATCTCTGTATAAGTTTTTGCTTCTAAGAGATTTTTGAAAATCTGAAGTTCAATGAATCGACCTCGTAGGTCATTCACAGAAGGACTGAAACCTGCACGAATGTATTGAAGCATTTCGTAGAGGTCAAGGCTGACAGTCAACTGTATAAACTTATCGGTTTTATGACGGAAAGTAAGACTATCGCTTTCGTATTCGATATATTTAGTCAGATGCTCTGTCTTATTTACAAATAGCTCAAATTCATCCAATGGGAAACGACGATAGCTCTTTGAAATAGGATCACCTACATTTGAACTGGCCAAAAGTAGATAACCTTCAGTCAAACGTGCATTGTCGCAACCTTCACTTGCAGAGATGGCGCAAGCCAAATCTTGCATTGTTTCTTTGAGAGCACTTTCGTCTTCAACTCGAAGTTGCTCCTCAAACATACTTGCATAGCGATATGGCAGACGTCTGCGGAAATCAAATTTTCCTTCAAAATACTGATGACGCACATAACTCTTATGGCGACCTGTTGCCTGCATTCTTATAACATCAGATTTAACCTCATACGCAGGAATAATGACATTGTTTTCGTTAAAGTCATTCAATAGGCTGCGCTTGCGGTCACTAAAAATCAGATAGTCATTTGGACGCTTAGATGTATAATAGAGGTCACGATCATAAGCTGGTAAAGCAACACCAGCAACGTCTGTTTCCCTAAGCAATTTAACCAAGCGGTCGTTAGAATCAAGTGATGGGAGCATGAAGTCTTTTGCTGGCCATGCAACTGGAGCAGTTAAATTGAAGTAGTAGTACTGCCAATAGTATTCAGGCAACTGTTCTGTCTGAACATACTCCACTAATTGCTTGACCTCATCACAAGAGTAGTCTCGTGTTAGCATCCAAGCAATCATAGAACGCAAGTCTCTCATGGTGATATGGAGCTCACGTTTATAGAAAATAGTTCTTACAAGCCATTCGAGACGATTGATAACTTCATCTCCTGCACTGCTGTCTTGGAAGGTATCTACATTATATTTTATATAACAACGGTCGGCAATAGGACATCCCTCACACTTTGACCATAACTCTGGACGAGTCAACTTCTTCACCTGCTGAGCAAGAAGACTTGGAGAATTGCCGTCTCTTGCAGTAACAGAACGAAGGTTAAGATTGATGACCATCAGACCTGGGAGGAGTTCTGCATGACCTTCCTGATAGAAATAGTCTTCAATGTTATCTCGGAGCTTTTTCAACTCATCATGAGTGGAGAGAAAATCAACCAAACGACCTTCGTTGATAGCAATAACTCGACCTTCCTGTGCCTGAGTGTAGTCACTAAGATTGTTGAAAGGAGAGAGGAACTGAGCCAACACTTTATCATTAGCTTTTTCATCCTCATCCTGTGAGCCATCATAATTAGATTCGAAACGTATTCCGTTGATATAGAATTGTGAACCATTGTTTGTGGAAAATGATTCTTTATTTGTACCTTGATCTTCAATTCTATGGATAAATGCAGTCTTACCATCACCAGCATTTCCTGTAATGATAATCAGTTTATACTTCAAATTTTTGATGTCTTGAATGAGTTGCTTATCAAGTTTTGTCTTGGTATAAGTCAAATCATCAAAGGCATGAGTCTTTGCTCCTGCTCGTGTGCCGCTATTACCATGGCGACTTTGACTATAGAGAGAATTTATGTAATCGACTGGATTCGCATTGACTGTAGAAGTATTTATGATAGTTGAAGTATCCTTCAATATACCATTGACACCAATCTTCTCCAGTGCTTCAAGCATTTCTTTGGCAGATGTAAATCGCTTATGTCTATCTGTAATGATAGCCTTCATTATAAACTCTGCAATCTCATTTGTCAGTTTGTCGTTGTAGCTACGAATGTCTGTAGGCTGCATATGTATATTGGGACGCATATTGCTTCCTGGCCATGGATAGGCATGAGCAAGCAGCTCATAGATTGTGATACCCACTGCAAATGTGTCGGCAGACTTATCCCAATCAATCTTATTTCCCGATAAAACAAGGTCTGGAGCCATATATGGGAATGTTCCTCCAAACGACTTATCATCGGTCGTCGTAGAAATGTTGAAATCAATAAGCTTATAAATCTGACGCTTATGCCACATGATATTACTTGGCTTAATATCTCTGTGATATACAGGAGGATTTTGTTCTTCCTGCATATAGCGTAAAGCTTTCAGAATTTGGGTAGACATCTTATACACCTCGTCAACAGGAAGACGCAGGTCACCTCTTGTATAATCTTGCAGGTTTTCACCTTCAAGCAGCTCCATCAATGTGTAGAACAGTCCTTGTTGAGTACGGTCGTTAAATTTAAACTCAACAATGTTGGGGTGGTGGAGCGATTTTAATGCCTCAAACTCGTTGATGGCATTGTCAACAGATGCGTCGCGTTCAAAGATTTTAATGGCAAGAAATTGTTTCTGCATATCATGCCATACCTTGAACACACGTCCAAATCCACCTCGTCCGAGAATTTCATGAAGGGTCATAGACGGAGTTACTTTAACTCCAGGCTTCATGTCTTTCAAATATGCATCCTTGGGCTGACTTGTGGTGTTGTTTCCTGCTTTGGCATTTTGAGCTTCAATGGTTTTCTTTTGCTCTTCTTCCATTGAATTATTGATGAACTCTATAAATTCATCTGCCTCTTGCCAACGTTTGAATGGGTCAGCTACGATTGTATGCTTGACTACTTCATCCATCCATTCTGGAAGATCTTTTGATACCTTACTTGGCATGAGGTCTTCTGTAAGCAATCCACCTAATGCAGAAGTAAATGTGAGGCAACTATCAAAAGGTAGTTTGCCAGTCATCAATTCATAAAAGATTACTCCAAGTGCGAATATATCGCTTCCTGAACATACGTCACCTTCTAAGAATTCAGGTGCTGTATATGGTGAGTTGATATTAGTATCTTTCTTTACAGTAAAGCTCAGGTCAGAATGCTCGACAAACCATGCCATACCAAAGTTTGCCAATGCCGCTTTACCTCCTTCATATACAAAGATATTCTCAGGACACACGTCGCGATGATATACCTGTTCCTTATGCGCAGCTTTTAGCGCATTAGCAACATCAAGTATAATGCTGATTTTATCTGTCTGTTTGAAAGTTTTCTGACGGAGTTTGCTTCTGAGTGAACTTTCGTCCTGATAGCGGCTTATCTCATAATAGTAGGTCTGCTCTTCATTCATTCTGCAATCAGTCTTGACAATGAATGGAGATGCACCTATCTTGTCTTGGGCAAAGCTGGCATTCTGAACCATCAAACTCAGTTTGTTCAGTTCTTCAGGACTCTTACCTACGACATCAAGGGGATATTCACGTACTTTACAACGTGCTGTAGCAATGAGCTTAGGAACACACAGGTATTCCGTGAACTCCTCAGTTTCTTGAAGAACCTCTTCAATGAGATAATTGAAGATTTCCTTACGTTCAGCTCTTCTACGTTCTACAGACTGACCGGAAAGTAAGTCAACAAGTTGGGACTGAATATCCATAATCATTCCTGGAGTACGTCCTACAAGTTCAGGCTTGGTAAGGAACTCTATCAAGTCTTCTCCTAATGTGAATGTTTGCTTGTAACAATCACAGGTAGGGTCTAATCCGAATTTTGACTGCTGAGGATGGCTTAGAGTAATAGCTGTCAGTATCTGGCCAAAACGCCAATCTGGATGTTGGTTCTTTATCTTGCTGGCGAGAATACGACTCTTCAGTCCTGCTGTCTTATGAGGATTTGCTACCTCTTGACCACTACGGAACCAAGCCCAGTCATCTCCTTCAAGATTGCCAGCCCAATCCTTGTTCTCAATGTGATAAACAGCATGAGGTGCCACAATAATGCAGTCATATTCCCAATATTTCATTACTCGGTTCTGACCAGTAATGGCAATATTAAGGTTGGGAATAATAATGTAGTTACTTGGCAACTTTAAGTCGAGGTGGTCCAACAAACGCTGCTCTCCAGCATTTACAGGACCATCGTCGTGTATGGGTTTTCTTATTTGTGCCATATATTATACATGTTTAATGATTATTCGATAATACTTTCTCCAACTTGTCAATAATCCTGTCTGTTCGCTTGTCAACAAACGGCTCGCAAAAATCAAGGAACTCGTTGGCTGCTTTAATAAATGTGTCACGGGATATTCCTGGTTCCCAGCTATAGAGACCTTGGAACACCTGCTTTGGCTTTCCTTCTTCATCGAGGAAGTCATCCAGCATCAACTCACGGACAATATGATTGAAGTTCTCTTCTGTGCGAAATGCAGCTACTTCTTTCTTCTTCAGATTGAGTGCATCAAACATCTTCATGTTGCACTTCTTGGCACTAATCATCATCTTATAGAACTCAGCAAGGAACACGTCGCAATAACCTCGTCCGAGCGGCTTGGTATTACGCATTAGGGTCAAACCCGATGGAAGAACCATAATGTTACCAATCGTGTGAACTTTCTTGCCAAATCTGACAACTCTTTCACGCAATTCTGCTGGAGCATCGTATGTTTCCAGAGCTTTATAGTAGTCCTCAAAGTTTATACCAAAGATGGTGCTTGTGATGTTGATGGTGTCTGGCTTATATTTGTGCTTATCCATGCTTTCATAAGTGAAATCGGGATAAGTATCAGCAAAAGCAAGTGTGAGAATTGACTTTATAAGAATGCTTTCAAGTCCGACAACGCTTACACGATCGTCACCAAACTCCGTATCTTCCCTCAAAGTGTAAAAGTCAAAGTCTTTTAGTTTCTTTATATCACCATCAAGTCTCTCTGCAACAAACTTTTTAAGCTTATTGAGAGCGTAGATATCACAAGCCTTTTCGACTTTTTCTTTCTCCATCTTCTTGTGGTACTGATCCATTTCTTCGAAGAAGGATGGTTTAGCGATGTCTGTCTTTCTGTATTCACATCTACCTTTCAGATAACGCTCACGGAAGCTCTTGATAAAGAGTCTTCCACATCCTTCTCCTTTGCCTTGTATACCATTAGCATAGATACATCCCTCGCAGACGGTACCTTCAACACCTCTATATGGGTAATTGTCTTCTACATTGATGAAGTCTTTCAGGTCTGCATCATTTGCCAACTTATGAATCATTTTGCTAAGTTCGGCAACAGACCCTTCAGTTGGCTCCTCTTGTATGTTTGGATCAACAGGATAATACTCCTCGTCCAAGCCAATAGGGTGGTGCATCCTCTCCACGAAGTCCTTATCAAGAGAACGAGGATGAACCTCCATCTTCATCATCTCATCAAGACTCTTACGTGCCATCTCAATGAGAGTAGTTTCCTGACCAGTTGCTTCATTCATAAAGTTAATGGCTGTCTCGTCATGTCCAAGGAAGAATGCTGCTACTCCAGGAATATGAAGTAGAAATACCTGTGTTACGCCTTCTTTCTCATAGACATCCATTACCTTGAAATAACTATTGAAATGGAGTGTACAGAGGTTCCATTCCTTTACTTTAGGATTTTGTTGACATAGCTCTGGTATCTCACACATCATAGCTGTGTGCGCACTGGCAATAAGGAAACGTGTTTTATGAGCTGGCTTCTGTAATTTCGTGGTTACATCGACGAAGAATCCAGCACGAAGCACATCACCTACATGATAGGTTGTGTCCACTATCACTGGTGCATCCGTGTCTCTATAGAAAAACTGTAATCCAGGGAGTACCCAATGAGCAAATTCCTCAAAAATGTCCTTATAGTCTATGTTTACCTTCTTTGGCAGATGACCACGAGCAGGATCATAGATACTGCCATCAAGAGTAATGATATAAGGTTGAGTTCCTATTTCTGCATAGATGCCATCACCTATCTCCAGCCAATGCGCTCTGTCAAATATCATAGGAAATATGACATCACCATTGACATGAGCTACACCATAAGTGTATCTTGTCTTGGGGTTTGTCTTTGACTTGCGAATGGTGTTGCTGAATAGGAAGAATCCTTTCTGAACCTTAAACACATCATTGTGCCATTCCTTTAGGACAATGCTGCCATCAGGACGAAGAATATTCTTCTTTATCCCTTGTTCTGCCTTATAGAATCCTTCTCCCCATTCTTCAATGTAAGAGTATCTTTCACCAACTTGATTGCCACTTTTGTATAACAGGAACCACTGGGTGTTTTCATAGACTTTGGCAAGTCCATTGCTGTCGTAATCGTATTCTGTTCTTGCCATAGCTATTCCTCCTTCATTTGTTTTGCCATCCACTCTGCATCCACACACATGCAGCCTTCTGCTTTCATGCGTGGATCAAGTTCACAGGCAAGTTTGTGTTCAAAGTAATTATCCATAGCGAAACGAATCTGCATGGTTTGCTCTTTCTCTTTGTCATCGTAGAAGAAATAGATTGTGCCATACGGAAACTCTTCGTTAGGCTCTTCAGTCTTTGCAAAGAATAGCTCATAGCCTTTCTCTGCAATCTCAGGCATTATAACATGACTGATCATATACTTCTGGTGCTCAATGGCAACATCGTTCAGACCGTATTCCAGTATAACTATCTTCTCCTTGAATCGTTGTAAACCGAAGACAGCTCGGAACAAGTATTCTTTCTGCAAGCCAATACCTTCTGGATTCTCCATTGGTGCATAATCATAATCCTCAGGCTTAACGAAGTCGAAGAATATCATGAACCCATGTGTCATATCATGATAAAGAGTTCCAACTGGTATGCCAGTCACCTTTCCACAGTGAGGACAGTGGTACATAAACAACTCGTCAGAGAATATCTTTTCTCTGAGTTCCGGGTCTAAGTCCACATTGACAGATGTCCAAAGATCGAATTCGCCTTCTTGATGGCAGTGTGGACATTCTATGTTTTCTTTCCTTAACTGTGACATAAGCGTTATACTATGTTATTTATTCCACTTTTCTATTTCTTCTTCAATCATTCTGATGGCTTTTGCTTCATAAATGTTAGCCTTATGCCTTTTGGTATGTGCTATTTTTACTAATGAATCTATTTCCAACATACTTTCATTATCAATTATAGGAACCGGCTGTTTTAATAACATCTTTTGAATAGGACGGCAAAGTTTGGTACCAGCTTGTGTATGTCTAATCAATCGAAAACCATACTCGCTGTTAAGCCATGTGAATAAATACCCAGAAGGTATTGTACCATTGGTTTTCATTCGAATAAACTCACTAGAAACTAATTGACCAACTAAATCTTCATTTGCGAAAATAGTTCTACAGAAAGTTTCATTCTCTCCAAGTGTACCAACTCCAGCAATCATAACCTCACCATACTCAACCATGTTGTCAGTCTTTACCCCTCTTTTACTGATATGTTTGCCTTGTATAATCATGTCAAATATGTCTGACTGATTTATAAGCATGATTCCGTAATCGGGTTTCACCTCAACACGTGGAAAAGAACCAGTTGAAAAGAATTCTCCGTTTTCTATTACTTCCGAAAGGCAAAGAGTGGCGCAATTTATTTTCTTTTTCAAATTGCGAATTCTTTCAGAATAGTTAAAGGCATTAATTGTTAAAGTGGAAATATTCTTTTTGTTCCTAATAAATGTTGATAGTTTTCTACCCTTTACAGGAAGCCCATAGAAATCATAGTCTTCAACTGTGAGTTGAGGAAGATTCGCTTTTATATATAGAATCTTTTGAGCCTGTTTAAGCTCATCATCAGCTTCTTTTCTTAATTTTGCAGAATCCTGCATTAGTTTATCAACTTGACATTGTAAACAATTGGGGAAGTATGGTATTGGCAGTTCTTCTATGTATTTGGGCTCAATTGATTGTATTACACCTCCAAACATCCCTTGGGTCAGGAGAGAATAACCATAGTAAGAAGACATATAACTATACAAGCAACCTCCCTTCATCTTTCCATTTGGAACAACACGAATAACATGGTCAGATGCTAATTTACCAGCGTGTACTTCTGATGCATAAGCAGTCTTTCCAACAGTTCCAGACCTTGTTATAAGAGTCCATCCATATTTAATGACAAGCTCCTCAATATTTGAGGTTTTTTGGGGGGAAACCAGCTTGACACTATTAAAGTCAGCCTTCAATATTTCAGAACTACTAAGGAAAGGCAATCCTGCGTCTGTCTTTTTTACATATATACGCTTTGCCCTATTACCATAGAATATGTTTTCTGTAAATTCTCCAATATTTGTTATTCCATAAGGTGCAGAAAGAATAGTTCTACGTGTAGAGTTTCCTGAACTTAAATGATAGCTTGAATCTAATCTATATGAAACAGAGCGTATTTCTTTTGACGATACATTATGTGTTATCATATTTTTTCTGCTTTGAAATGTGTATATGCTTCTACTACTTTAGGAAGATCATCAGCTAAATGCTTTATTCTTTCTTTTCTTTGTTTAACGATTTCACGTCCATTATCTGCATACGAAAGCCATTTTTTTGTATGCTCAAAGAGGATTTCAGCACCGTCATCGTCCTTTTCATAAATAGGAACTCCACGACGATCTTTTCCTACCTTCTCAACTATAGCCATAAAGACATCATAATCCTCGTCCTCAATAGGAACGAGCATTTCATCATCTGTTTTTTTCTGGAGAAACAGCAAAGATGCTTGTACACCAACTTGTGGCAAGAAGGTTTCAACAGGTAAATCTACACTTGCAAGAAGCTTAAAGTGACGGAGAATCCATAGACGCACACTCTCCGTGTTCGGATTGCCAAGAATACCATCAGGCAAAACGATTGCCATCTTACCACCAGGCTTCAAGAAATTGTAACAAGCTTCAATGAAGAGTACTTCTGGAGCTTTGCTACCCAGTTCGTAACGTAGGGCAATCTCTTGGTCAACCTCAACTTTAGTACCGAATGGGGGATTTGTGAAAACCATATCGAACTTACCCTGTGCATTGTTTGCTGGTGTCTCAAAATGGAAGTCCTTATCTGCGCTATGCTGAATACTTTCGTTAACAGCTTCCGCGATTAGAGGGACATCAGGTTTGCTGCCAAAAGGATATTCGAGAGAGTTGATGTTATAGATGTTTGAGTGGCCATCACCAGCCATCACCATATTCATTCGTGCTGCCTTCTTCAAGTCTGGGTCGAAGTCAAAGCCAAAAATCATCTTTTCGGCATACTCACGCACAGCATCATCAACTTCTGGTGAGTTGTACTTAGCTTCAAGACGTATATTATCAAGTTCAGGATAAAGGTTCTTGGCAATCTTTCGACGAACATGGTCAAGTACCATTACAAGGAAACCTCCAGAACCACAAGCAGGGTCGAGTACACGGCAATTCTGGTCTGGGTCAAGCATCTCTACCATGCACTTGATAATATTACGTGGAGTAAAGAATTGACCAGCTTCCTGCTTCAAGGTATTGCTTACTATAGTCTCGTATGCAGTTCCTTTTACATCTACAGTTGCATCGAGGAAAGAGTATTTAGCAAGTTCAGATGCAACAAAAGCAAGACCACGGTTAGACAGCATAATCTGCTCATTGCCATCAAACACGTCCTTGAATATATTGCTTTCCTTCAAGTCTTCAAAAAGTCCCTTGATGCGTTCTGACACAGCAGCTTGTCCTTTTTCTGTGTTTTGTTCTTTTACACCCACCCAGAATCGGCGACGATAACTGATACCTTGCTTGGCATCAGAGAAACGACGCTTTTCATCATAGAGCTTACAGAAAATAAGGTTGAGGAGTTCCCAGAAAGCGGTCTTTTTCATTCCTTCATTGCCATAGATATAATCATGGCAACGTTTAAATGTCTTTACCAAAGACTCGTTGGCAGGTTTACGAGGCATGGCACGTTCACCTTGTGCTTCGAGATCTTCAATAGTCTGTCCTTCTGCAGGGAAATCAGAAATAGCCTCGCAAGTTACCTGGCCAAAGTCATCCTCATATGAATAAACATATTGAAGGTCTTCGCCATTTGTCCAGCAAGCAAAATCACAATCGGTAGAGCAGAGAATACCTTCGGTTGTTGCTTCAACGCCAGCTTTCTTGTCGTTAGGCTTCACCTTGGCATCTTTTGCTACAATAATGAAACGAATGAGTTCATCGACATCGTGAGCATGACCAGCATTGAAGATTGCCAAATCAACTTTCTGAGTCTTTGACTTATCCTCATTTGCGTCTTCATACTCAACCTTGAAGTTTCGTTCCATGTCCTCTGGAGCGAAGCCATACTCTTCGGTCATCATTGCAATCATAGACTGTAGGGTCATTTCTTTCACTGTGGCCTTCACCACACGATTTGTCAAAGAACAAACCATCTCGTTCTCCGCCAGTACTCTCTCGTTCTGAGAAGCTGCTGCATTGGATTCTTGTACCATAAACGTCGTTAAATTTACTTTCGGTAGATTACTATATTCTCTTCCCGTGTGGGAGTAAGCAACTCCCTTATATCAATTTCTAAGCACTCCGCAATTTGATATAGTGTCTCAATCCCAGGCTGTGCGATGTTCGTACACCACTTGCTCACTGTTGCAGGGTCTTTTCCCAATTGCTCTGCCAACCACTTGTTGGTTTTCTTTTTCTCTGCCAAAACAACTTTCAGTCGGTTGAAATTCTTATCCATGATTACTTATATTTGATGCTTATATTCTATATAATTATATAATGCAGATAGGCGTATTATATTGCCCTATACTTGCAATTTTAATTGCGTTTTATGCAAATTTAGTGATTTTATCAGCAATAACAAATTGCTTTGTTCGCTTTTTTATAGTCTTTTATGGCGTTTATGTTGATAAAATAGCAGTATTGCTCATTGAAAAATGAATTCTGGTATTTTTAGCATAGCATTTGCAACACCTATTTGTGTATAGCAAATAAAAGAAAATATTCCGCAAACAACGATAGTAGAGCTATGGTGGAGAGCCGCTGGTTGATGTGAGTTCAACGGCTGTCAAAAGCTTTTATATAAGCATTGGGTTACAATGCAAAATTGCAACTTTCCAAATATAGTTCATATTATTGCTATGCTCTTTCTTCTGTCCCATTAGATGATAATTTATCTTGGTATTGATGACAAAGTTATGAGCTTCTAATGTATAAAAAGAAGAAAACGGAACTTTCACGCTACTAAAAATAGTTTTTCCAGTGAGAGGAAGCCATAAGAAATCTCTTAAACAATCAATGATGATTAATTAACAACGTGCTTTTGTCCAAAACAGCCCACTTTTTGACTATGTGTTGAACGTTTTTGATAGTCGTTGATTTCCTTGCATTTCCTTATACTTCCCGCTATATCCCTGCCTCTTGGTAGAGTATCAAAAGCCATCTACTTTTGCATCGTCAGACCTGACTGAATGTCCTATGCGCAAGGGCGAGTTATTCATTTCAAAACAATTGAATTATGACGATAAACGAATTATTGGGAAAACCTGTTTGGCAGATGACAGGTGAAGAATTACTTTTCCTTGCACAACATGGTAATATTTCCACGAGTGGGGAATTGACAAAGGCTTCTTCCTCCAAAGAAGAAAAACGATATGTGTATGGATTGGCTGGTATAGCATATCTTTTCGGATGCAGCTTGCCCACAGCCAACCGTATCAAACAGAGTGGTAAAATCAATCGTGCCATTACACAAATCGGTCGTAAGATTATTGTTGATGCTGACCTTGCACTTGAATTGGCAGGGCGAAAGACAGGAGGACGATGATGAATACAACTGATTATGAAAACATTTGGCAAAAGTCGCTCATTCATGTAACCGATGAGTTTACGCTTCCTCCAGTTGTGCTGCAAGCAGGCGAAGCCATCATCGGCACGTTGGGCAATTTC
The DNA here is from genome assembly GCF_000382385.1 of Segatella maculosa DSM 19339 = JCM 15638. GTDB lineage: Bacteria > Bacteroidota > Bacteroidia > Bacteroidales > Bacteroidaceae > Prevotella > Prevotella maculosa. The sequence continues at coordinate 21,627 of NZ_KB908342.1, forward strand.
AGTGTATCGACAGGCAAGGCGAAAGCTAAGAAGACTTTCAATGTGAGTGCTATCGTTGCAGCAGCCCTTATCAATGAGCAGGTGCTGGAATATCAAGCATCATTTCCTGAAAGTAAACGCACTATTCTTTACTTTGATACGGAACAAAGTCCTTATCATTGCCAACTAGTAATGCAACGCATTTTGAAATTGGCAAAACTACCAATAGACAAGGAACCACAGAATTTGAAGTTCAGTCATCTTAGGGCCATTGCTGATCCTAACGAGCGCAGAGAAATCATTCGTTATGCCATCTACAACACGCCCAACGTGGGTTTGGTGGTCATTGACGGCATCCGTGATTTGATGCTCGACATCAACAACTCAACGGAAGCAACCAAGTTGGTAGGTGATCTAATGCAGTGGACAAGTGAACAGAATATCCATATACAGACCGTGCTTCACCTCAACAAGGGCGACGACAACGCACGAGGACATATTGGGACGGAACTCAACAACAAGGCTGAAACAGTTCTTCAAATCACGAGGGATAACACTATGCCTGAACGCAGTATTGTTGCACCCTCCATTATTCGCTCCAAACCCTTTGAAAAGTTTGCCTTTAGGCTCCAAGAGGTTGAAGATGAGATTTGCATTCCCCAAATAGATTTCTCGTATTCCGACAATGAACGGAAGTCACATCGTTTCTCCTACCAAGAGTTAAGCACTAACGAACATCGAAAGGCGTTGGAACCAGTCTTCTCTACAAGCGAAATTTTGCCATATAGTAAACTTATCGTAGCTCTTAAAGAGGCTTATGCTAAGATTGTGGGGCTATCCTATGGGCAAACTAGACTCAAGGAACTTTTGCAATTCTTGCTCAACAAAAGCATAGTGGTTAAGGAAGAACGAGGAAAATATCGGCTCAGCCATAATTCTCTACAATAAAACCTTTGGTCGGACGGATACAGGCTATATATACCTGAACCAATCCGACCAAAGAGAAACAAACTTAGTCGGACGTAAAGGTGTGCCTATAGTGTACGACCGTCCGACCAATCCTAAAACCTTCAGCCTCCAAAAGAAAAAGGCTGAGAGTTATTCTTTTCAAACATCAAAACAAAATCACAATGGAAATACAAAATATCAAGCAAATCTCTATCACAGATTATTTGCAGCAACAGGGTTATTCACCTGCACGAGTACAAGGAATTCATTTTTGGTACTGCTCCCCACTTCGTAACGAAAGTACGCCATCATTCAAAGTAAATACAGAACGCAACCAATGGTATGACTTCGGAACTGGCGAACATGGAGATATTATAGACCTTATATGTATTTTACAGCATTGTACTATGTACGAAGCCATTGAATTGCTAATCGGTTCAAAACAAATAGTGCATCAAGATTTTTCTTTTGGCGGTGAAAGAAAAACCTCTAAGCCCAAGTTAGAAATCATATCTGTGCAATCACTTACCAATCCCTATTTGTTAGGTTACATCGCAGAGCGAGGGATATCTCTCAGCATCGCTAATCGACTCTGTTCTGAAATTCGATACAATAATGCCAATCGGACATACTATGCCATTGGATTGGCAAACGATGCTGGCGGTTGGGAAATTCGTAGTCCTTATTTCAAAGGCTGTATAGCTCCAAAAGCGATTACAACTATTAGTAAAGGCACAGACGTTTTACAAATCTTTGAAGGGTTTATGGATTTCCTGTCGTGGCAAACGCTAAAACCTTCTTCAACTTGCGACACCATAGTTCTTAACTCTCTGGCTCTTTTGCCACGTATTCAAGAGAAGCTAAAAGGCTACAAGCAAGTTGAGAGTTTTCAGGACAATGATGAAGCAGGGCGAAAATCGTTTGAAGTTTTGAAGCGGCTTTGCCCATCTATCATAGATGGTTCTGTTCGCTATCGAACTCACAAAGATCTCAACGAATGGCTTGTTTCTCAGTCCAAAGTGAAAGAGAAACAGCCGTTATTACTGACCACGAAACGTGGCATCAGAAGATAGCGTGTATCTGGGAAGCAAGTTTGTGTTTTGAGTATCTCAAAACCTACTTGCTCCCGCCATTGGGAGGTAAAAATCCCGTTGGTCTCATCAAAAAATAAAAATATGGGACAGAAGAATAAAGGTGGACGACCCACCAAGACTTTATCAGAGAAACGAAAATACCAAGTACTTCTACGGCTCAACACCATGGAGTACTACACTCTGTTGGGCAAAGCGCGCGAGGTATCCATCACTCGCACTGAGTTTTTGCGACAACTCATCACCAAAGCAGAGATAAAGAGTCGTATCAAACCCGAAGATATGCAACTCATCCGTACGGTTTCAGGCATGGCAAACAATCTAAATCAGATAGCCCATCAACTCAATGCCTTTGGCATTTATGCACTCAATGAAGACTTGAATGCACTCAAAGTCCTCATTCATGAACTCATCAAACGCTTGAAACCATGATAGCCAAGATTATCAAAGGCGCAGACTTCGGAGGAGTTATCAATTATATGCTCAGCAAACAGGAAGGAAAAGCTAAGGTTTTAGCGAGTAATAACATTGGTTTTATCGACCAAAACCTATGCGCCGACGAGTTCACTCTTCAAGCCTCTATGCGCCCCAACGTGCAGAAGCCCGTTTGCCATACGATACTCTCGTTCTCTGCCAGCGATGCCGAGCGACTGACAGATGATGTGATGGTGAAGATTGCCAATGAGTATTTAGAGAAAATGAGCTACGGGAACACGCAGAGCCTTATAGTAAGGCACAGCGACCGCCAGCATCCGCACTTGCACATTTGTATCAACCGCATCGGCAATGATGGCAAGACCATCAGCGACCGCAATGAGAAATACCGCTCTACGAAGATTTGCCGAGAACTAACCGAGCGTTATGGTTTAACCCTTGGTGAAGGTAAAAAGGCAGTAAATCGCCACCGACTGCGAGGTGAAGACAAGTTGCGCTATGAGATATTCGATGCAATCAAAGCAGTTTTGCCCAAATCGAACAATTGGAAAGACTTTGTCACAGATTTAAACAAGCAAGGCATTGCCACTCGTTTCAAGACAAAAGGCAATACGGATGTTGTGCAAGGTGTCATCTTCGAGAAGGACGGTTGCAGTTTCAGTGGCTCAAAGATAGACCGCTCCTGTTCTTTCTCTCGCCTCAATGCAGAGATAGAGCGAAACATTCAGCAGGCGCAGCAACATCTATCGAAAGAGCCAATGGCACATTCGATAGATGAGAGCGGATTTGCAAGCGACTTATCCGATGCACTTGACGAAATCTTTACGATGCCGATGCCAAGTGGAGGTATAGATGTTGATGAACTTCGCTTTCAAAAGAAGCTTCGTAATGGAGCCAACCACAAACGTAGAATTTAATCATCAAAAAATGATATCAGTATGAACAATGAAACGGCACCAATCCTCGACTTTCTCGAAGAACTCAAACAAGAATGCAAATCCATCAGTAAGGCACAAGCAGAACTACGCACCACGCTTGCAGAACAGCCTGCCAACTCAACAGCAGCGCGCACTACAACACAAGAAACCGTGCAAATCCATCTCTCGAAAGAAACTCAAGCCAAAATCAAGGAGCATCAACTTTTTGTTTTGGAGGCACTATCAGAGTCGATCAAGAAGCTCGACCCAAAATTTGAAGCCTTGCAGCAACTCATCAAAGAGCAGCAAAAGCCCGTAGAATATAAGAACTACTCGCTCTTTGCAAGTGTGCATTTAGCCGAGCGCATGTTACTCTTGTTAGTCTGTGGACTGGTCATGATAAGTTGCTGGTTCTTCAGTATGGGAGCAAACCAACTGCAAACCGCCTCCGATTACGACCTCCGTTATCGCTATCTGCGAATGCAAGGCAAAGCTACCAAAAAAGATTTTGACTACCTTGACAGCATTTTTATCACACATCGTAATCCCAAAGCCATCCAGCAAATGCAGCAGAAGGTTATTGATTATAAACAAGCCCTGCAACGGCAAGCAGAGTTGTTGTTGCAACAAGAACGTATCAAACAGGAACAAAGAAAACTTAAGAGGCAGTTGAGAAAATAGCAAACACTCCAAGAAATTGTTTAGTATAGTTTCTTGGAGTGTCTTCGTTTAGTAGTTAGTTTTTATGCTTGTAGGTAAACTAATAGTTTACTACTGAGTAAAAAATTAAACCTTTAATCCTCTTTTTGATTAATTACTAACGAATATAGATATTTCATCTTTCGCCATCTTGCTCTATTATCTTCGACAACTCTTCCTCAACTTCTTCCACCGTAGGCAGAGACGACTTCAAATCATCAGGTATAGCCTTTGTCAGTTGATAATCACTGACACCAATAGGCTGATCATAGCCAGAAAGAGCATATTGTGCCACCACTTTATCTCCGCCATTGCAGAGGAGCAAGCCAATGGTCTTGTTGTCGTGTTCGCCACGAAGGGTATCGTCCACAACATTGATATAGAAGTTCAGTTGCCCCATATATTCTGGTTTAAAAGGTGTAGCTTTTAGTTCGATAACCACGTATGCATGCAGTTGGATGTTATAGAGGATGAGGTCGGCATAGAAATCAGAATCGCCTACTTCAAAATGCTTCTGCTGTGCCACAAATGCAAAGCCACTGCCCATTTCCAAAAGATATTTGGTGATATGAGATACCAATTGTTGTTCAAGGTCTCGTTCTGCCATTTTATCTGTTTGCCCCATCAAATCAAAGATATAAGGGTCTTTCATCAGATAGTTGGCAAGGTCGCTTTGCGGTTTGGGCAATCGTGCCGAGAAGTTACTCACTTTCTTTGCCGTGACCTGTCGAGCGAAAAGATTGGTATCAATCTGCACCTGCAGAACATTGCGACTCCATCCATTAGCAACTGCTTGCGAAATGTACCAATAGCACTCGCCCAATGGAAGCTTACTATTAAGCAGAATTACATGGCTCGCCCAGTTGGTGCGAACTATGGCAGAATGCTTGAAGATTTCCTCTATCTGACTGATGTCGCAGTGATAGATTGCTGACAATGTTTCAGTAACTTCTTCTAATTGTGCAACAGGCTGTTGCGTAATTGTATTCGATTGATTTTCTGTGGCTTGAATTAGTGCAACAGGTTGTTGCACAATTTGATTGAGTTCGTTTGTCAGACTTAAAACCTTCTCTACAGTAGGAGTTGTGAGTAAGCTATCTATCCTGTCCATCTCTTTCAGCACTTCCAACGGATAAGCACTGGCAAACTGGCACATATAGAAGATATTTCTGCGAGAATACCCTTTCTTATCTGGATATTTTGAGCGTATCGCCTTGGATAGGTTGTCAATCACTTTGCTTCCCCAACCTTCTTTCTTTTGGAGGTAGAGAATAAAGTGCCCTACTTTCCAATAGTGGAAAAGCATGTCTGCGTTTGCAGAGGCTATTAAGCGTACTTGTGTATGCTCAAGATCAGTACCGATGGCTCGTACAACGGGATCTAAATCTTGGTGATCTGTTTTATTTATTTCTTGGCTCATATCGTTTTAGCGTTATAACTGATTGAATTTACTCATGGCATTCGCTTTGATGTCGTCTGCAATGTCTATGTATGGCTTCATAGCCTTGTAATCACTATGCCCTGTCCATTTCATCACAACTTGCGGAGGAATTCCCAATGCAAGGGCATTACAGATGAATGTTCTACGACCAGCATGTGTGCCGAGTAGGGCATACTTTGGGGTAACCTCATCAATGCGCTCATTACCTCTGTAATAAGTTTGGCGTACTGGTTCATCGATACCTGCCAATTCTGCCAGTTCTTTGAGATAATCATTCATTTTCTGATTGGTAATGACAGGCAACACCTTATCATCTTCAAATGCCACGTCCTTGTATTTGTCAAGTATCGCTTTGCTGTGGTTGTTCAGTTCGATAATCAAACTATCAGAAGTCTTGACAGTTGTAACCTCTATGTGGTCGCCCTTTATATCACTTCTGCGAAGATTGAACACGTCGGAATAACGCAAACCTGTGAAGCATTGAAATAGAAAAACATCACGCACTCGGTCTAAGGCTTGCTTGGTAGTAGGTATTTCGAACTCTCGGAGTTTGTTCAGTTCCTCCCATGTGAGGAAAATGATTTTCTTCTGTGTACTTTTAAGTTTGGGCTTATAGCTGTCATAGGCATTGTTCTGATGCACACCTTTCTTGAATGCCCAGCGTAAAAACCATTTCAAGAAACTAAGTTGCTTGCCTATGGTAGAATTACGCATTTCCTTTACATCACGGAGATAAGTAACATAATTATTCAGCCCCCTCTCATCAAAGAAATCAAATGTAAGTTCATCTCGAAAGTTCATCAGATGATTTTTCACCGCAGCAAACTTCTCGTAGGTGGAATCCGTCCAATCATTTTGCCGTCCACAATCTCGCACAAATTCATCAAACACTTTGTAAAAAGTGTTAGGCATTGATTTTCTCGGTTTGACTTCTTCCTCAATAGGTTTGTGCAGCGCATTGAATGCCTCTTTTATTTGTTCCTGTGTGGGCATTATTTCTTCCACTTCAAACTTCTTGAAGATGTCCTGTATTTCTGTATAGTAGCCCAAGAGTGAAGCATTGATTTCAGAAGCCGATTGTTTCAGTTTGTTGCTACAACCATTCTTTACACGTTGCTTATCTGCATCCCACTTGGCAGCATCGATGCGATAGCCTGTCGTGAACTCAATCCGCTTGGAAGCGAAATTGACACGCATACGGATAGGCACATTCTCAACAATGAGAACACCGTCCTTCTTCCTACTTTCCAACGTGAAGATAATGTTTCGTTTGATGTTCATGCTTTTGGGCGTATAGATTTCTGCACCCAAAATTACACCCAAATTTTGATATTACCAAAGATTTTCCATGAAATCTTATTTTATTAACATTCTGTATAAATCTCTATTATACAACAGATTGAACATTTATGATACTATTTGAAGGTTCAAGAGAAAGAGCCTCTCTCTCCGCTAATAGGCTTCAAAAGGACTTCACAAGAGTCTTCATTTTAGCCTTCAAAAATTAGCTAATCGTTGTAAAATCAGGTTTTTACAACGATTTTTCTTTGTATATACCTCCATTGCCTGACGGCATAACCCTATGTTTTGACAATCATCATTCGGTCAATTTCTGCTACACTTACTGCTACACAAAAATCGTAGCAGCAAAAAATGTAGCAGTGACGGGATTTTGAATACCATATTGACGGCATCAACTCTTTCTTTTCCAACGTATTAAGTATTAACTTTGCAGCCGAGTGCTACACAAAAGAATGATGCATTATGAGAACAACTTTCAAGGTGTCCTTCTACCTACGCTCAAACTATGAGAACAAAGAAGGAAAGTCGCCTGTAATGCTCCGTGTATTCCTTAACGGAGAGATGGCAAATTTCGGATCTACGAAAATCTTCGTGGACAAGACAGTATGGAACAATGCCACAAGTCGGCTCAAAGGTCGGACGGCTGAAGCTTTATCCGCCAATGCCGCATTGGATTCTATTTCTGCTACACTGAATAACATCTATCACAAATTTGAGGATGACTCTTCCATGTCATTGGAGAAAATCCGATCTTATTTTGTGGGAAAAGACAGGGAGTATACAACTTTCCTCCCTGTATTCGACAGATTCAACGAAGACATCAGGCAACGCGTCGGACACACTATCAGCAAAGACAGCCTACAAAAGTACAGCGTTTTAAGAAGACATTTCTCAGAATTCCTTATTCATAAGTATGGAAGAAAGGATGTAGGACTGACAGAGTTCACACCATCCGTGGTACAGGATTTTGAGTTATATCTGAGTACAGTGGCAGGTTGCGCTTACAACACATCAGTCAAGAAGATGAAGGCACTCAAGACCGTAACTATCTATGCGCAAAAACGTGGTTATCTTCTTCACGACCCCTTCCTCAATCATCGTTTTCACTTGGAGCCTGTCAATCGAGGTTTTCTCACGGATGAGGAGATTATGAAGATAGCCAACAAGGAAATTGCTATTCAACGCTTGGAGTTAGTAAGGGATGTTTTCATCTTTTCATGTTTCACAGGTCTGGCATATATTGATGTTTCCAATCTCACACCAGACAATATCGTAACACTTGATGATAAGCAGTGGATTATGACCAAGAGACAGAAAACAAATGTGGAGACAAATGTTTTATTGCTTGACATTCCCAAGAGTATCATTGCCAAGTACAGTCATAAGACCTATCGGGACGGCAAACTATTTCCCATCCTAACGAATCAGAAAACCAACGCATATTTGAAAGAAATTGCCGACCTTTGCGGTGTCAAGAAGAATCTGACCTTTCATCTTGCCCGGCATACATTTGCGACCATGTCGCTCAGCAAGGGTGTTCCTATGGAAAGTGTGTCGAAGATGCTAGGACATACCAACATTAAAACGACACAAATTTATGCCCGTATAACCAATAAGAAGATAGAACACGATATGGAACAGTTGGCTGGCAAGTTAGACAAGTTCAATGTTGCTATGGGCATCAACTCAAAATAATGTACAACCCTAAACCAAGAAGATTATGACAACTAAGAAAGAACTATCCTACTTCCGTCTGAAGTTAGAGAACTACCTCAGTGAGCATTTCCCCGAAATGCTGAGTGACAAACCATTCATAACGGCAAGAGCCGACGAAGCTCTTACCACCTACTGCGATGCAGTGGCACAAGGCTTC
>NZ_KB908343.1 GCF_000382385.1 Segatella maculosa DSM 19339 = JCM 15638
GGTCGACAGCCGACAGGCAAACCGTCAGGCAGAGAGCCGTGACCGGTCCGCTTGCCGTGATGACAGCGACGGGCAAGACAAACAGCTTGTCAACGCCTCAACCGTGCCCCCGTCAACTTCAAAAGAGACATCAGGTGGTTATTGCGGCGGGGTCCCACCTCTTCCCATTCCGAACAGAGAAGTTAAGCCCGCCTGCGCCGATGGTACTGCAATGCAATGCGGGAGAGTAGGTAGCCGCCTTCTTTTACTTGGAGCCCCGGGGACAGCAATGTCTTCTGGGCTCTTTTTTTGTTTTGTGGCCGGCACGATGCGCCGGCGGACAAGGCCAAGTGAAATCAGGCCTGGTCAGAGGCAATCCACCTTCAGCCTTGTTGCAGTCCGATCCCAGCCATATTAGGCACTAATCTCAGCCAGATTGCGTGGTAATATGGGTGAGATTGGAGTGTAATATGGCTGAGATAAGGGACTTGCTTTCAGTATGCGATAAGCAACTTCATTATGGCAATCAAATTATTAGCCGGGGCTTATCTTCTGTAGAGCCGAGTTTAGCTCTTGATTACAGCCACCAAAAAGGCCCGCACTCAAGAAGAGCAGCGGGCCTTTCATCGTTATTTTCTCTATCTTTCACTCACATATCGGTGGAGCGTGGTGCGCACGGCTCCCTTTCCTGCATAAAGTTCCTTGACCATGCCTTCTATCTGTTCGCCGAGACCAGCCTCATAGAGGTCTAAACCGAAGACGTCTTTGCGACTGAAGAGCTTGCGCAGACAACCGAAGTCTTGGTGCTCGCGACCGATTTCAAGTGGGGAGACGATGCTTTGCAGTTCTTCCAAGAGCGGGTCGGGCGATGGTGTGAAAGGCTTTCCTGCGTCATCAACGCCTTTCAGATAGCGGGCATAACCGGCCAATACCAATGGGATTAGCACGAGATTAGACCTATCCAGTCCCCGAGAGATGTATTTCTTGATGGTCTCACCGAAGCGGATGGGTAGCTTCTGAGAGGTATCCATGGCGATACGTTGCGGCGTATCGGGCATGAAAGGATTAGGAAGTCGCTTGTTGATGAAGGCACCGATGAACTCATAAGGGTTGAGTACGCCCGGGTCAACCACTACAGGCATGGCCTCGATGTAGCCGATTTTCTGTACGAAAGCACGGATATCAGTGTCTGCTATCTCTGCCGAGATAAGGTCATAGCCAAGTAAACAGCCGTAGATGGCCATGGCCGTGTGAAGCGGATTCAGGCAAGTGGTTACCTTCATCGTCTCAACCTTGTCTACGGTTTCACGCGTCGTGTAGAGCACACCTCCGAGGTTGAGCGGCGGACGGCCGTTGGTATAGTTGTCTTCGATGACAAGATACTGCGTCTCTTCGGCGTTAACGAAGGGCGCAGTAAAGGTATGTCGGGCCGTTTCGATGTAGTCATTGTCCTCGAAACCATCGGCAGCCAGCAACGCTTTCACCTTTTCATGTGGGCGAGGAGTAATCTTATCGATCATCGACCAAGGGAAAGATACCTTGCTTTCATCTTTCAAATAGTCCACGAACTCCTGCGCTACGAACCCGTCTTTCGCCCAACGCTCGGCGTAGGCAAAGACACCTGCCTGCACCTTACTACCATTATGCGAGCAGTTGTCCATGCTCTGCACGGTCAACGGAAGCCTTCCGGCCTTGAAACGTTCGTGGAGCAGTACGGTCACTTTGCCCAAGGCAAACACCGGACTGAGCCCGCGGGCTAAGTCTTCTTCATTATAACCGTAGCCTTTCTCGGTGATGGTGAACGATATCATCTGCAAAGATGGCTTGCGGAATATCTCGGTCAGTCGGTTCCAGTCTTCAAACTGCGGGTCGGCCTTGAGGGCTTCGGTCACTGAGGCAATCACTTTCTTCTCGATCGTTCCCGAAGATTGCAGGCTCACGAGCAGTGAAAGGTTGTCGTAGGGTGCATAGGCTTTGTCGATAACCTCATCATCGAAGGTCTCGGCCACGATGACCCCGCGGTCATATTTTCCCGTGTTCAGGGCATCGTTCAATAGGGCTGCGGGGAAAGCACGGAAGATATTGCCTCCTCCGAAGTGCACCCATGTGGGGTTTTCATAGGTGTTCTTACGCACGGCTTTGATGTCGAAGCAGGGCAGTTCATAGCCTTTGGCCTCCCATTCTGCGGCATTATAGTTGTCGGTCAGTAGTTCTTTTAGTCTCATGATATATTTGTTTGGTTGATTAATCGTAAAATCCGGGCTGTTGATACCTGATGCCTTGCTCGTTGTCCACGGTGGCAATGATGCCCTGCACCTGCCCCATGGCAAACATACGGCCCAAGAAGCTGTAGCCTGCATTGTAGCCCTTGGTCTCGTCGCCCAGCATGGTCATGCCGTGATCCACGCGCATTGGCAGTCGGGCGATGTTGGGATTGCCCTTACGGCTTTGTTCTTCTTTCTCGAATATCCTGCATAGCTCGACGATATCGGCTCTTCCACCCAAGTGGCTGGCCTCCGTGAAGTCGCCATTGGGGAATACATGGCAGCTACGCAGGTGCACGAACCATGTTCGGTTGGCGTATTTCCCAGCCATAAGCGGCAGGTTGTTCTGTGCTCCGGCTGAAAGACTCCCTGCACAAAAGGTCAATCCGTTGTGTTTGTCGGGCACTGCGTTGAGGAACCATTCTATATCTTCGTCGCAAGTCACGATGCGTGGCAGGCCAAGTATTTGAAATGGAGGGTCATCAGGGTGCACACACATGTACATATCACATTCGTTACACACGGGCATGATAGCACTCAGGAAATAACGCATGTTTTCACGCAACCGTTCCTTGTCGATTCCTTTGTAAAGGGCAAGCAGTTCGCGGAACAGTTCCACGGGGTGCTCGTCGCCTTCTTTGAAATTTCCGCTCACGAACCCCTGCGTCTTGATGACAATATTCTCCACCAAGGCGTGGTCTTTCGCGGGCGTCATTTCCTTGGCCAGCGCGTCCACCTCTTTTAATATGTCGCGTCCGTTTGGTTTTCCATCGGGACCGAGTGTCTGGAAGGCTGCCCAACTGTCTCTCGCACCCTCACGTTTGAGGATATAAATGTCGAAATAGGCGAACTCTGGAATTGAGAAATACAGATTGCTGCTGCCGTTCGGATTGGCATGAAGCAGGTCGGTGCGTGCCCAGTCAAGCACGGGCATGAAGTTATAACAAATGGTGTGAATGCCTTCGGCGGCCAAGTTGCGCAGACTTGCCTTGTAAACTTCAATCTGGTGGTCGCGATCCGGGCCACCATATTTAATCGTCTCTGTAACGGGAAGTGACTCAACAACGCTCCAACGCATACCATAACTTTCGATATACGCCTTGAGATCGTGAATCTTTTCGCGCGTCCATACTTCTCCCAAAGGCACATCATGCAGTGCTGTAACAATACCTTCAACTCCGATTTCCTTGAGCATGGCAAGCGTAATCTTGTCTTTCTTGCCAAACCATCTCCATGTTCTTTCCATATATAATGATTATTAAAAATTCAAATGCGTTTAGGTGTCGTCTTCTTCATGAATGATTTCATTGCCACAAAGTTAACCTTTTTATTTCATTCGGGCCAATTTTTTTGAAAGTTTCCTGTAAAACTTTGAGATGAGCAGGCCTAATGGCGTTAATTTATGCTCGCCCAGACCCTCGCAAGCGTTTGGACTTCGGTGGTGCTTCTTGCCGTTTCATGCAATAATTGCGATGGGAAAGCGTTTCTGAAAATATGAAATGGACCGATCGTTTGCGTCATATTCGCCTTTTGTTCATCTTGGTTGCGGCTCTGATTGCCGCGGGATTTCTGTTGGTGTCTCATCTTCTTGTCCGCGATTTGAGCAAAGAAGAGAGTGCACGAATGGAGCTATGGGCCGAAGCGATGCGTGCTTTGAATGGGGCAGACGAGCATACTGACCTTGCACTCGTGCTGAAAGTAATTAACGAGAACCATACGATTCCGGTGATTGTCATCAATAAGCAGGGACATGTTCAGACCTATCGCAACGTCGAACTCAATGGAAAAACGCATTCAGACAGTCTGAAAGATGCCGTCAGTCAGGCCGAAAGAATGCGTGCCGAAGGTCATTTCGTCCGCATTGTCTTGGACACTCGCCGCGATTATATCGACGTTTGCTATGCCGACTCACTGCTTTTGCGCCGCTTGTCCTATTATCCTTACGTGCAATTGGCCGTAATTCTGCTCTTTGCCTGCCTTGCCATCTTCACGCTTTTGACCTTGAAGCGGGCCGAACAAAACCGAGTCTGGGTGGGACTGAGCAAGGAAACGGCCCATCAATTGGGTACTCCTATCTCCAGTTTGATGGCATGGATGGAGATTATGAAAGAGAATTATCCCGACGATATGCTGTTGCCAGAGATGGATAATGATGTGAAACGCCTCCAATTGATAGCCGACAGGTTCTCGAAAATAGGCTCGCAACCAGCTTCTGAGCAAGCGGATTTGCTTGCCGTATTGCAGCGTGTCGCGGCTTATATGGATCGCCGGACGTCAAAAAACATTGTCATCAGTGTGCATGCTCCCGAGATTGTCGTGGCATTGAACGTCTCACTCTTCGAATGGGTCATCGAAAACCTCTGTAAGAATGCCGCCGATGCCATGGAAAACGCTACGGGGCGCATTGATATCCGGGTGGAACCGAAGGGAAAGACAATCGTGATAAATGTTTCTGACACGGGGAAAGGTATCCGACAGAAGGATATTAAAAACGTATTTCGCCCGGGTTTCACGACAAAGCAGCGTGGTTGGGGCCTCGGTTTGTCATTGGCCAAGCGCATCGTCGAGGACTATCACCACGGAAAGATATTCGTCAAGCATTCTGAAGTGGGCCGTGGCACCACGTTCAGCATCGTTATTCCCCGGCAAAGTCAGTGAAAAACAAATGATGCGAGCATCGGAAATTTCAATGTTTGGACGTAAAAGTTCATGCGTCACGGCAATTTTTCTATAACTTTCATTCCGGCCTGCATTATAGAGTAAGGTTATGGCGGGCGTGTTTATTTTTCCTCCTTTTATTTGGCAGTCCCAAAACTTTGTTATACCTTTGCCTCTGTTATGCAGTTAACAACCTATTATAATAAAAACGATATGGAGCCGGTGCAAAGAAACTTTGATTTCTCTGCATCTTTTAACGCTTATTATTTGGTCAATCCAAATAATTTGCTAACACACACACACACACACACACACACACACACACACACACTTAGCGCACCTGGCGTTTAAACGTCTTCACGTACGCGCGCGCGAAGCGCGCGTAATACTAATAAACAAAGGGCTTCTCGGAGTTCCCTTTGTTCGCATATTCGTGTCCCTTTACGAGCAAAAAATGAACGAAATAAGGGAGCGAAATGTAGGGACGCACGGCTCGTGCGTCCGCTCATCAGGGAATAACTGTGTGTGTGAACAAGCAGACAAATTCATAGGCCATTGGAGCGGACGCACGAGCCGTGCGTCCCTACATGCAAACGGCACAATCAAGGTAACAACAATGAATATGAAGAAGATGGAGTGTAAGAAGAGGGTATACACCATGCCCGAAATTAAGGTTTATCCGGTGGAGAACGACAACCTTTTGAAAACCGTGAGCGTCACGCCCAACGGCACCGCCTCGGACGCGGCACAGTGGGACGCAGAACAAGAGATTGACAACGGAGAGTGGACGGTAGGGGATAAAAGCCAAGTCGTCCCGGCTAAGGACTGGGGGAGTGTGTGGGAGGAATAGACTCAACCCCTCCCGGGGGAGGGGAGATACTCACCCCGGCCCTTCCCAAGAGAGGGAGCGTGAGTTTGTGGGCTAATGAAGATTTAAGTATTATGATTTTAGAACTAAAGGAAATGAAAAGACAGATATTCTTAAAAGCAAGTCTGTTGCTCGTGGCAGGAATGCTGGCGGCATGCAGCAGCAACGATGATAACATTGAGGACGACGGAACGAAAGGCGGAAAGAAGGTGGACGTGGCCAAGACTGTAGAGTTCAACGTGGAGTTTGCTGACTACAACAGCGACAAGGAGGTTCCCTCACGCGCGGCCTGCGACCAAGCAAACGACACACTGTACAAGAAACTCGTAAAGGTGAGCGACAAAATATTGGCCGAAGTGACCGTGAAGCGTGATGCGCCCAACACCATGCCCTTAGCCAAGACACGCGCCTTGGAAGATGGTATCTACACGATGATAGCCTACCAGGGCACTACATACAAGGGAGAAACCACGGGCACGATAAGCAGCGGTGTGTTCCACTACTTGGGCAACAAGGCTCTCGACCTGGAGCCCGGAACATACACCTTTGTGCTCTGCAACGACA
The DNA here is from genome assembly GCF_000382385.1 of Segatella maculosa DSM 19339 = JCM 15638. GTDB lineage: Bacteria > Bacteroidota > Bacteroidia > Bacteroidales > Bacteroidaceae > Prevotella > Prevotella maculosa. Next base: position 6,334 of record NZ_KB908343.1, read on the forward strand.
AGGTGGGCCGCAACGGCAACGACATCACTGTGACGGCAGCCAACGCCGCGACGGCACTCATCGGCCGAACCACCTACACCGTGCCCCCGACACCTGCCCACCAGAAGGTGACCTTCACCATGAAGCATGTCTGTGCGCGTATCCGCTACAAGCTGACCAGCTATATGCCTATCCTCAAGCCGGCGATGAGTTACGATACGTCTAAACCGATACCGACGAGCTCCGTCTATCATCCCGGAACGGACACATGGACCGCCACAACGACTGCCATGGAAGAACACCCCCTGACCTGCAGCGGAGGCACCAAGGCCGATGACAATGACTTCTACAATGCCTACTGTGACTATGTCTATCTCCTCATGCCTACCGTTGCTTCGAATAAAATCTCCTTTGATTTAGGAGATGAGAACACGACTACTTACAACGGGCAGAAATTCAGATTTCCTGCGAAATGGCTCCCCGCCTCGCTGCCACTGACACCCAACAGCTCGTACACCTTCACCTTCAAGCTGTTCTACCGCTTCCTCTACCTATATCAAGACGGCAACATCTTAGATGCCTCATATGTCATGCCCAATTATAAACCTATCGCCGTCATCGTCAGCCAGAGCAAGCATCTGGCCGTGGCCTTGGAGAAGGCCAATAATGGGCAACGCGTGCAGTGGTATCACACCGACAACCATGTGAACAACATGAACAACGTATACTATGTGCTGAACGTTAATCTGGGTTCCAGCTATGGCGACATGCTCGGCTACCACTACACATGGGAAGTCAACACTGGGTTCGACAACACCACGCGCAAGGGCGACAACCAGACCGAGTTCCCCGCCTTCTACTATGCCGGACATTATGGCGACGAACTGGCAGCGAAGCACATAACCGTGACAGGCCCGATTGCCGGCAAGAAGTGGCACCTGCCAAGCAACGGCGAGTTCGCCCTGCTCTATTATAACCTCGGCTTCGGCGAGCCGCTCAACAAGATGTATCTTTCTACATACAGATGGCATGAGAAACTTGCCAATTTAGCCTTCACACAGGTGGGTGCCAACCCTATCTTCGCAGATTGGAAGGACGATTACTGGACTAGTACAGAGATGCGCACTTATGCAGTACAGGGCTACTGTGCAGGCCATGTCATCCATGAGGGGAATTGGCAGCTGAGGTGGACATGGTACCCCAAGCATGAAACCCAATGCAGGGTACGTCCGTTCATCTATTATAAATAGTCAAAAAGGAGTAGTACCGGTAGTCCTTGAGGACTACTATCAGTAGTCGTGGAGGAGTAGTACCGGTAGTCCTAGAGGATTACTATCAGTAATCAGAGAGGACTACTGATAGTAGTCGGAAAGGAGTAGTAACAGTAGTCGAAAAACAGAAACAAAAGAATAATCTAACGTCCGCAGAGCGGACACATGTCAAACTTAAAATTATAAACGATGTTAGAATTCAAAGTGAAATCGCTTGAGGCCAAGGTCGGCAAGCTGAAAGGGAAAACGGTGTATGTGGCTGAACCCAAGGGGCAGCAGAAGCTGACGCCCGAAATGGTGTTGGAGCGCATCGTGCGCGAAACGTCGCTCAGCGAGGGTGATGCGCGCAACGTGTTCATCACGCTGCGCAACCTCATCATGGAGTGCGCGCGGCTAGGCGTGGGGCTCGACCTTGGCGACATCTTCTCGCTGCGCGTGGTGGTGCGCTCGAAACAGATTGAAAAGGAAATCGACGTGACGGCCGATGCACTGAAGGCTCCCAAGCTGGTGCTGACGTGGAAAGACCCCATTCGCCGTGCGCTGAAGCAGCTGCAAGTGGAGGTGGATAACCCAAAGCGGAAGGAAGAAAAGAAGAAGAAGAAAAAAGAGGAAGGGGGAATAGGGCAGCACGGGAATTAAAGCCCACAAACCCACCCCCGTCCCCTCCCGAAGGGAGGGGAGGAGAGCCTCCCCCCAACCCCCTCCGAAGGAGGGGGAGTTGCGAGTTTGCGAGGAATTAGTTTGCACGCTGTTTGTGCTCCCCTCCTTCGGAGGGGTTGGGGGAGGCTCCCAGATTTTAGGAGGTCTTCCAGCGGGAAGCCTCTTGGGGGAGGGCGCACGACTTATCAGCATTTAATCAAACTCAAAATCAAAATCCATTTTATGATTAACTCGCTTGTCTGTGTGCCCTCCCCGTTTTAATACCCACCTGGAAGCCTCTCCCCCAAAAGCCCCCCCAACCCCTCCCAAGGGAGGGGAGCTGCGAGCTTGCGGGCTAATGTCATTATGAATTGAATAGACCTTGTGAACTAAAATGTTCGCAAGGTCTATTTGCATATTTCCCCCTCCCGAGGGAGGGGTTAGGGGTGGGCTTCTCCCCCTTCCTCTCTCAGACCGTCGGAAACGACTACCATTCGATGGCTTGGTCCTCGTCAGGGATCTGTGTGTTCAGCTGTCGTTCTAATGTCAGCGTGCCGCTGACCGACCAGTTGAACTCTGAACCGGGTGCAGAGGTGTAGTCAACATAATCATAACTGATGTTGTTGATGATAACGTAACGGTGCACGAGGTAGGGTTTCACATCGTCTTTTTGCTCGATAATGTGGAAAGAAGCCTGCTTGTTCACCTTCAGTTTCAGGTCGTTGTTGGTGGTGTAGAAGTCTACCGTTCCTTCCTTTTCACCGTTAAAGCGGGCAAAAATCTTGTACTTGGCACGGTCGGTGCGACTCTCGTCAACATCGCCTGCATAGAAAAAGATGGTCTTATCGTCCACCACATATCCGCGAATGATAGATTTAGCAGTAGCGTTAGCTTCGTCGCCCGTAACGAAAATCTTCATTGTACTGCCCGAATAGTCGCCCGAATAGTCATTGAAGGGGAAGATACGCAGGAGTGCCTTGGCGTAGTTCTTGCGGGGATGGGCCGTATAGCCATAGTTGGCACCATTTACGATAGTAAGTGGCAAGACCCACTTGTTGCTCATGTCGATACCGTTGAAGTTGAACTTTATGTTGAGCAGCCCCACGTTCTCGCCTGATGGGATGGTCGTTGTTTCTGGAACGGTGGCATAATCTTTCATGTCGGTGTACCATAGTTCAGTGCGATTTAGGAAACGGGCTTGATTGAGCACGTTCAGTGTGTCACCATCATGTGCTATATGCACCGTAATGTTATTGCTGTTCTGCAATGAACCACTGACGATTACCGGCAGTTTATAAGATGAGAGCCCACTGCCTTCAGTAAAAGTCTTGTCGGCATTACGGCGGCTGTAGGGCACGTAAACATCGGTGACGCCTAACTTGCCAAGCGGTGCACGAAAACTGATATACTGCGTATATTGCTCTTCGGTCCATTCGTCGTTACAAGCAGTAAGTGTAGCAAGTATGCTTACTAACATTACCATATATATCGGAAGGTGTTTTACTTTCATTTTCTATAGTTTAAAGGATTAATCATTGTAGGTCCAACCGGGGTTCTGCGTCAGGCGTGAATTATGTTTCAGTTCGCTGTGACGGATAGGCCAGAAATACATCTTGTCAGAGAAAGTGGTGCGCAGATTGTTAATAGGAATAATCTGTTGAAATTCTGCCGGATGGTTGGCATCCATCATCACGTTACATCCATAAATGCGTTGATTGAGTTCGCGCGGTGCGTCTTTCCAGCGGCGTAGATCGAAGTAACGCTTGCCCTCGCCCATGAATTCAATCATGCGTTCGCGCTTGATCTTGGCGCGCAAGAGGTCTTTGTTGGCATAAACATCCGTGGAATAATCGGGTACTCCACCACGTATACGTATGGGATGTATGCCTTTCTGTATCTCGGTAATGTCACGACGAATGTTGTAAGTGGTTGCTTCGTCCCATGAAGGAATGTTGTAGGTGCCGTCGAGTTCGTTGAGTGCCTCGGCATAAAGTAGCAGAATGTCGGCATAACGAATAGCGGGTTCAGCCCTGTCCTTGATATTCCTGTAATCTTCGCGGTCAGGAACGTCGGTGGGGTTGACATACTTTTTCACACTGATCCCCGTGCGCAGGTAGAATTGTGAGTTGTTATAGCCGTTGCCACTGCCACGATAATAGAAAGTCTGACGGTTGTGGTGGGTGCTTTCGGGGTCGCCCAAATACTCCCAAACAGAGCCGTTATAGCCCACCGAGGCGTAGAAACGCGGTTCGCGGTTGGCATATTGCAACGACACGTTGGCGGCCAATGGCTTGTATTTTCCGCGGCGATAGTCGCGTGCGGTGGTAAATCCCTTGAGGCGTTCGGCCCCGTTTCCGCCGTTCAGTTCACTGTCTTTACCGGGGCAGTCGCTACCATCGTTCATATAATAAGCGTCTACCATCTTCTGGGTGAGACCATGTGTGTTCCAGCCGCCAAAGTCGCGTGGCATGGAATGACGTGCAAATGATTTCATGCTGTGGTTGATGCGCGTGGCATTCTGGTCTATACGTGAGAAGATGAGTTCAGGGTTGTCTTCGGGTGCGACATCCCCGTTGAATATAACGCGGTAGGACTTGAAGGGGTCAATGTCTTTCCATCCCGTTGGCCATCCGCTTTGGGCGAATGGGCAAGTGGTATTGGCTGGCACGATGGTAGCAGGGTCGCCCGCTGCATCTGTCGTGCTGAACGAGGCATGATAGAGGTCGTACACACCAAGCTGCATAACATCTTTGCAGGCAGCTGCTGCACGGGCCCATTTCTCTTCCTTATAGTCAGCGTTGAGCAGTGCTCGCCCCTTGTCGTCTACCAATTGCTTGGCATAGGCATCGCTGTTTCCGTTGGCCAGCGGGCTGGCAGCGTAGGTCAGTGCAAGGGCACGTGTGGCTAAGCAGGCACCCTTTGTGGGGCGTGCGATGTTTTCTCCGTCGCGCTTGGTGTATTGTATTTCCTTGGCAGCCTGCACCATTTCACGGCTGATATAGTTGGCCACCTCTTCGTAGGAACTGCGTGGCGTGGCAATCTGTTCGTAACTTTTGGTGTAGTCAACACCTTCATCGGGCATGATAGGCACCGGACCATAGCGGCGGAGCAACAGCCAATAGTAATAAGCGCGTACAAAACGTGCCTGCCCCTTGAAGTCGAGCCGTTCTTTTTCGGTCATTTCATTGTTCCTGTAGATATTGGCAATGAATATCGAGGCCTGATAAATGCCCCTGTAACACATCGTCCAGCCGTCGTTAAAGTCGTTTTCGTCGTATTCACCTTGCATGAACGTGTTGTACGAAAGTTCATTGGCTTCCTTGGAGTCGTAGTTGACATCGCGGTCGCCATAGTACATGTCGTCGGCAAAGGTAAACGAATTGGTTTCTCTCTCCTTGCCAACAACGTCGGCATTCTCGTCTTTCAAGAACGAATAAGCGTAAGCAAGCCATTGCTGGGAGCGTACTCTGCTGGAGAAAACCTTTTCTATGGTGAGGCGGTCTTCGAAGTATTTGTCGGAGTCCAGATAGTCATTGCAGGCAGAAAAGAGCGTTCCGATGCCCAATGCCAACGTTATCAGGGCGATATTTTTATGTTTCATGATGTATGTCTGTAATTATAAACTGATTTGTATACCTGCTGTGAACGAACGGGTGATAGGGTATACCTGCCCCCGATTGCTGCTGTCGAGTTCGGGATCCCATAGCTTGAAGGGTGACCAAGTGATGAGGTTCTGCCCCGAAATGTAGATGCGCACACTCTCTAAGTGTATGGTGTTGACCATGGGTTTAGGCAGGGTGTAGCCGATATCAAGATTCTTCAAGCGCAGGAAACGACCGTTGCGCAGCCAGAAACTGGATGACTGTTGGTTGTTGAGGTTATAGCCGTAACTCAAACGAGGGTATGGGGCATTGGGATTTTCGGTTTCCTTGGTACCTGAAATATCGGATGAAATCCAACGGTTGTCGGTTATTCCTTGCAGAATGTTCCCCCAACGACCATCTCTGAAGGCATTAACTGCCCCACTATTGATAAGGAATGTGTATTTTCCTGCACCCTGGAAGTGGAGGTTGAGGTCGAACCCGCGCCAGCTGACAGATGCTCCAAGGCCATAGATGAGACTCGGGGTGTCGGTTGCCCCTATAGCAACGCGGTCGCCATCATCTACGATGCCGTCGCCGTTGACATCCTTATATTTGATGTCACCAGGCTGAACGGTTCCCCAACTCTGTTTGGGCGAGTTACGAATGTCGTCGTAGTCACGAAACAGTCCTAATGCAATAAGGCCTCTTTGCTGATTAACCCGGTAGCCTTTTCCATACTGGTAGGCATAGACGTTGTTTTCTTCGTCGCGTTCCAAGATGGTATTTTTGCTGTACGTGATATTCCCACGCACTGTCCAGTTTATCTCTCCGACGTGATCTTTATATTGGAAATTGCCGTCAAAACCCTTAGATTTTACAGCTCCTACATTTGCCCATGGATAGCTTTCAAGTCCTGTGATGTCGGGTAAGAACATGCGCTGTATGAAGATACCCGTTCGCTTCTCATGGAAATAATCCATCGTGAGCGAGAACTTGTTGTCGAATGCCACGAAATCAAAGCCGAAATCAGTTTTGCGTGCAACTTCCCATGTGACGTTTGGTGATGCCATCTGGGTGTAATGTATACCGGGTATAGTTCCTGAAGTGAGATTCGAACCCCAATTGTAGCCTATGTTCGGCGTGTAGTCGAGTGTGTAGAGATAAGGGAACCTTCCCATATTGTCGTTGCCTACTTTACCCCATGAATAGCGTAGTTTGAACATATTAAGCCATGGCAATACCTTCTTGATGAGTGGCTCTTCAGCTACATTCCATGCTAATGAGAAAGCGGGGAAGAAGCCGTAGCGGTGATGATCGGCAAAGTTCTCTGAGCCGTTGTAGCCGAAGTTGAAGTCAACGAAATAGCGTAGGGCATAGTTATAGGTCAGCTGCCCGGCAAGCCCTTGGTTCCTTTTGCTTACAGAATTCTTGATGTCTGTACCGATATTCTGTGTCTGTATCCGTTCGTCTTGTGTAAAGCGGCTGACTGCACTGAAGTTGTGTAGCTTGTCGAAAGTGCGATCCCAACGCAACAATGCCTCCAGAAACTCGTGGCGCGAACCATCTCCGCCTGACTTTTGGCTCATGGAAGTCTCTTCAAACAATTTGTCCCAGATGATGTTGCCTTGTGAGTCGCGGCTATTAGCGCGATACATGGCTGGCCAAAGGCGGTAGTAGATGTGGTTGCTGTTATAAGTATCATACCCAAATCGGCCCGTAAATGAGAGGCCTTTGGTAATAAAGTCCAACTTTTGATCTACGGTTACATTTGTCTGTATGTTGTTGTCCCATTCTTCGTTGTATCCTGTACGTGTGGATGAAACCCAGGGATTCATTTGATGGACATTGTTTCCATAGGCCGGAACATAACCATTGGAATAAAGAACAGGAGAGCTAAGGGCATTGAAGCCAAAGAGTTCGCTCCACAGGTATTCGTCGCCGAGACCGGGACTGTTGCGTTTGTTGAGGTTGCCCGACACACCCAACTTGATAATTGTCGTCGGAGTAACATCTATATCCACATTCATACGGTAGTTCCAGCGTTTGTAATTGGCATTAGTGTCGTATTTTTTACGTAGTGTCTCGTCGGTGTTATACATGCCTTGATCTTCCACATACGATAGTGAAACAAAATAACGGGCCGTGTTTCCACCCCCACTCATACTCAAATCAGCCCGATAACTCATAGCCCCGTTTTTGAGCAGCAGTTTTGACCAGTCTACGTTAGGATAGAAATCGGGATCCAATCCCGATCTGATAAGTGCTAACTCTTCGGGTTGATACTGTGGCGCGAGATTACGGGTTACACGTGCCTCATTGAGCAGGTTAGCATACGTGGGTGCATCTATAAACTTCGGCGTAATGGTTCGAGTGTTATACGAAGCCTCGCCTTTTACATTGATGTTTATCTTTCCGGCTTTACCGTGCTTGGTAGTAATAAGAATTACACCATTAGCACCTTTCGAACCATAGATAGCTGTTGCCGAAGCGTCTTTCAACACAGAGAAACTCTCGATATCCTCTATATTCAGGTCATCGATGTTATTCCGCTCAAAGCCATCTACAAGTATCATTGCAGAGGCACTGGCTCCAAAGGTTGAAATACCGCGGACCCAGAAGCGCGATGTACTTTTACCCGGCTGCCCTGATGACTGCATGGCAATGATACCTGGAACGTTGCCAGCCAAAGCATTAGTGAAGTTTGATGAGGGGAATTGTTTCATCTGTGATACGTCTACATTGGTGATGGCTCCAGTCACCGTAAGCTTCTTTTGTGTGCCGAGACCAGTGACGACAACTTCATCAATGGCGTTTGTCTTTTCTTCTGACATCTGTACGTCGATTACCTTTTTGTCGCCTTTAACCAGCACACTCACGGGCTTGTAACCAATGTAAGAGAACACCAGCGTGTGATATTGCTGTATCTTGATGTTATATTTTCCATCAATATTGGTAATAGTACCCAGTCCCTTGGCATCTTTCACGGTGACGCTGACACCGATGAGAGCTTCTCCTGCAGCATCGGTCACGGTTCCCGAGATATTCAGCTGTTCCTGTGCTAATGCATTAAACACGATGCAGCACGACATCCAGAATAATATGAATAGTTTTTTCATTGTCTTGTTACTCTAATTGGCTTTTTATTTTTCCATTGAAATAGTGCGTATCTTGCGTCCTTTGGTATCAAGAATGTAGAAAGTATTGGTACTTTCCCTGTAGGCAATACCCGTAGGACTATTAAAACGAGCCACTTCTCTTAGATCGCCATCTTCTGTTCCCCACATGTTACCATCGCCGGCTTGCGAAGAAGTGCCACGCCCTGCATATGTGCGAATGATCCCATCAGGCGTAAGGTAGCGTATGCAGTGGTTATTGTTATCGCAGAAGTAGAAGTCGTACACGTCATCACGATTCTCGGCTACATATTGTTTGTTTTTTACGAAGCAGCCCTGATAGGGTCTGTTTATGCGTGCACTTGTACCGACGCCATCTACCCAACCATTGTTTCGTGCTTGTCCTGCCACAACGTAAGGAGGAGCAAAGCTTTTGGTGATTTCGTTATAGTCGGAACGGAGTATGTAATGTTTATTAATGACAGCGATGTAGCAGTACTTACCCGTAGGATGAATGAAAATCTTAAACTCCCAATTAACATCTTGAATAGTGAATAACTCTTTAAAATTACCATCGGTCCAATTGGGATACCACGTTCCACCACTGGTAACGGTATTGAAGTAATTGTCCATGTTGAGGCGGAACACCTGTCCACGCTCATAGCTGTTGAAGTAAAGTTCTCCGTTTATGGGATGTACGGCTGCCCCATTACATTGTTTATATGCAGCCAAGATCTGCGATTTAGAGTCATCGGTGAAAGTGCCATCGCTGTTTCGCTTCACAATCCACACACTGGGACTCTGCAGCTGGCGGTCATCGCGGTCGGTAGAGATGAGCATATATTGTCCGTCATGCGAGAAATCAATAGAACGTAACCTCTGGTTATCAAACTTAGACATAGAAAGGATAGTTTTTACCTCCTTTTTTTCTAAGTCGAGCGCTTGTATACCGTGCGCGTTTTCATCATAAACGACGTATAAAATATTAGGATATAGCGGGTCGAAAGTAAGGCAACCTTCACCGGCAAATCCCGTGGCCGTCTTGAAAGGGCCATCATGCCATCCTTGATCATCGAATTGGTTACGTATACCGCTAAGTGTTCCCACAACCATCTTTCGTTCGTAATTAAATTTACTGCTGGCAGTAGCGCTCTGTTCATTGGCTGTTTTGCCGCCAACAGACACCACAATCTCGCCCGTATAGGCTTTGGCCGGTACCAAACAGTAGAGGCAATTGCCTTTGACGCTGATGAGAATGGCACGTTGTCCGCCAATAGTAACCTTGACGTTGGAAGCGTCGTTACCGAAATTACTGCCATATACAACTAACCTTTGAGCCACTCCGCCTGTTTTAGGGATGAAGTCTGTCACAGTAACGGGCCGAGAAGGGTCGTACTTTTCTGAAGAGTCGGCAGCATCATCGCTTCGACATGCCGACATACAAGCGGCACAAAACAGCAGGATTCCCCATGCGAGTATTTGGCCACAGATGTTTAGATTGTTTTTTTTCATAAATATATTGGATTTAAATTTTTTATTCTGTTCCACGGTATTATGTCTTTCCGAAGGAAACGTTTCTATATATAAAGTGGAAAATTCATCAGCAAAGTTAGTGAGAATTGTGCTGTAGAGATACAACATATCGTTCAAAAAATACAAGAAACGGGCATCTTTCATTTTTTTCTTACCGATAATGATGAAAAAGCGGCACGTGACCCCATGTTGTTCGCTGCTCCCATACTCATGCGTAACATGTGGTTGTTTGAGGCAATGCAGCGCAGAGAGAGCATCGCATATGCGTGTAAAATTATATACATGAGTTCGATGAAGATGAAATTCCTATCAGTTTACAAGGTAATTTGGCTGAGATTACCGTGCGAAATGGGTGAGATTACCGTGTGAAATGGCTGAGATTGCTCTCTATTTTGACTCAAATTGGAGGGTAATTTAATATAAATTACAAAGCCATGTAATGGGACCTTATTTTATCTCGAACAGGGGTAAAATCCAATGGGAAAAGAAGGCTTTCCGATGCCTTAGATAAATAAAATAGAAACGAACAGAAATTCGAGGCCTTGGGCTATTACTTTTATCCTGAACGGACATAAAAATTACTTATTGAATACATGGTGATATCATCAGTTACCTGAAAGATGTTTATACAGTGCAGTATAAGAGCTGCGAGTGGTTGGCATGATATGAAAATAGCCGGGGCTCAACACTAATGTGTCTAAGCCCCGGCCGCTGAAAACAATCAAACCTGAAAAATCTTACTTTACGATGAATTTCTTACCATTACAGATGTAGATGCCACTCTTGAGCGGACGTCTTACTTCCATGCCTTGCAGGTTGTAGATCTTACCGTCCACAACGACATTGTTTTTAACGGTGTTGATACCGTTGATAATGTCTTGAGAAACGTGCTTGCCGAAGTATGTAAGGCGGAAGTTATCGAACACTGCCCAATCGTTGTCCACTTGTTTGTCTTTGGTGACACCGATCGTTAGTTCACCATCGGGACCAACCTTAATAATATGGGTGTAAACTTTGTAAAGTCCACATTCGAAATATTCAGCTGCGTCCATCACGTTGTCGGGTTGTTCGCCTGCTACGCCTGTCCAACCGATACCAGGACATTGATTCATACCCGCTGCTATTGACGGCAGTGCGACCTCGTCGCCCTTACCTTTGTTCTCGATATAGAGCATGGCGTGACGTGCAGGAGTAGCTCCGTTGGCAATCTTTTGTTGCAACGCCTCACGACTGCCGTCACGATAATAACCAGTCATGTTCACTTGATAGTAACCTTCGGGCAAGTTGCTTATAGTTTGATTTACCTCGAACGATTGCAGATAGTATGCCTCGCACACCATATTTGTGCGTCTGCCACGGTCAATAACGCCAAGATTTGCATCTTTAAAGTCGCCCTTGCGGTCGGCATTCCAACCTTCAAGCATTGCAGGGCGGTTGAAACCTGGGCTAACAAGCAGGTGAGTGGCATCAACAGGACGGGTTTCGGTGGCCGTTGCAAGCAGCGCATCACGTTCGGCCTTGGTAACGAGTTTCCATTCGGCGTTGGCATTCTTTGCAACAGGGGCTTCTACAGAAACAGTATTCCAGAACTCCTTATCCATAGCCTCGTCGGCATCGGTGTTAGATTGTGGCGCAAAAGCCAATCCTTGGGCATGGTTATCGCCCTTCACGATATTGTAAACGTTGGTCTTGCCAGCAACGGGAACAAACGCCCAAACATCTTTCCCAGGAATATCGGTATAGCCATTATAACCAAGGTAATTACCATCTTTACCTCCATTGCGGTTGATGGTGAACGCGTTTCCTTCGGCTGTAACGGTGAAGAGCACACCGGGAACGTCTACGGCAGCATGCGTATTCCAATCGGAACCACCCATAAGGAACTTCTGAGAGGCCACGTTATAGAAGTAGAATTCGCCTGCACCGGCTTTGGTACCCTTGTAAATATCGGGCATCTTGTCGGCAACAGCAATCTTACGAGCCACGCGCAGGTCTACAAGAGCCGCCTTCATGTCGGCATTGGTCGTGGCGGTTTTGGCTACCTTCTCGGCCTTTACAGTGGCTGCATTAAGTTGTGTGTCGTTGTTCTTATTGATGTTTTTGCAAATCTCAGTCGTTTTTGCCAAAGCTGAATAGCTTTCTGAACAGGCAGAAACGGCATCGTAAGCTTTTTGTAAGTTAGAGGTTGCGGCGTTAATGGCCACAGGGTCGGTAGAGGTGAGGGCCTTTTTGGCAGCTGCAATAGCATCTGTGTATTGCTTGCTCAATGCAGGGGCAACGGCACCTTTAAACGCTTTTGTTGTGGCAAGTATCTCTTTAAGACCTTTCAATGCCTCTTCTGCAGTTTGAAGAACTTTCGAACCGAGGTATTTTAAAGAGAAATTAGAGATTACGCACCAATCGTCGACAACGCCACTCTCCTTCTTAACGCCAAATTTTAGTGTTCCGTCTGTAACAGTAACGGTTATTTCGGCGTTTTGGTAATTGCCCTTCCACAAGGCATAGTTGGCTTCGTGAGGGTTGTTGGGTACGTATAACCCACTATTTTGCTTGTTCTCGCGTTCGGCTTGGAAACTAAATCCCTCTTCGGGAGCTTTTTTCGCACCTGCGTAAAGAGACATGATAGGGGCAGAAGTGCCGTTGGCATAATAGATGGCGCGAAGTTGTTCGGTGCCATTAATAAACTTGTCGACACCATATCCGTACATCGTATAGTCGCGCGTTTCGTTTGAACCGTCGCGATAATAGCCACGTACGCTGAACTTATAGGTGCCGTTGGGCAATCCGCTGATGGTTTGATAGAAGTCGAATGTTTGCGTGTTCCAGAACTCTTGGATAGTATTTGCCTTCACAATGTCCCAGCCGCCTTGATAAGTAGAATGCTCGGTGTTAGGCGCAGCTGTACAATCCAGTTTGTAAGTGGTGTTTTTTGTCACGAGATCGGGCGCATCAATGAGCCACGTTACGTCCACGGGATGGTCGGCAGAGGCCTTCGCCTTTGCGTCGGCAATACGTTCTTCTCGTGTAACAAGCTGCCAAACGCTGTTCTTCTCCTTATCTAATGTGAGCAGGTTATTGTCTGCCCCTAGCACCAATGCGTCGCATTCTAGCCAGTATCCGTGTATGGATTGGGCATTGTCGGCAGGCGACATATCCCATGTACCTATGTTTGCAGCCGGCATATCCCAGTAAAGCAGGCCGGCATCGCCAATTTTATTAGAGACGCCGTTACCTCCACGAAAGCTGGAACGTAGCTTAAACGTCTTTACTCCTGTTTTTTCAAGGGTGATGGGTAGGCCGCGCGTACCCACGTTAACGGCCGTTGCCCATCCGTCTTTCACAGTGTTGTTGTTTTGAAGCCACAAGCCCGTAGCGACATTGTAGAGATAATATTCTCCTCCATTGCCGATGGCATGTCCTGGCCAAGGCGTGGTTTGGGCGTTGAGCAGGGTTGCGCTCAACAATCCTAGACCTAATGATAGTACTTGCTTTTTCATAAGTTGGTTTTAGTTAAAATAATTACTTTATGTTCGTTAAGGTTTCGGCATATTTCAAATATAGATACAACCCGGCATGGGGTGCTTACACCATATTATATATAGAGACTTGAACTATTTGTTGTTGCTTGTTTACGCTGCAAAGATAGACCTTATTTTAAGTACTGATGCGTAAAATCCGTTCAGAGTATAGCAAAAAAGAACCAAAGGCGCATGTTGGTTCAATTTTGTTATTATTTGGAATGATAATCGTATCATAGTCTAAAAAGGGCGAGTAATTTTGTAGCGTAATCAGAAAATATTGTTTAAATCGATACCATAGTATTTTGTTTAATATGAGAAAGCTATTACTTTGTTTGGTTGGTGTGGCAAATGTGCTGGTGACAGAGGCGCAGGGCGGTTCGTTTTTCGAACCTTATCGGCGTACTAGTCTTCGCTTGCCATCTATCCCATTGATAGTGAACGACCCCTATTTCTCCATTTGGTCGCCTTACGATAACTTATACGATGGCACCACACGCCATTGGACGGGACAACAGAAAGCCATTGACGGCTTGTTGCGCGTTGACGGAACGACCTACCGATTTATGGGAAAGGAGAAAGGCCGACTACTGAAACCCGTAGCACCAATGGCCGATATGGGAGCGTGGAAGGCAAAGGTTAGCTATGCAAAACCAGCGGCAAATTGGGCGCAACGCGATTTTAACGATAGCAAATGGCAAACGCAACAGGCTGCGTTTGGCACTCCCAAAGAATATCCTAACATACGTACGGTTTGGACGGACACCAATTCAGACATCTATATACGTAGGCATGTGACGCTGACCAAGGAAGACTTGGCGCGCGACTTGTGGCTGATTTACTCGCACGACGATAAGTGTGAGGTGTACGTAAATGGTGTGTTGGCAATCGAGACGGGCGAAACGTGGGTGCAGAACGAAGAGTTGATGTTGTCTGCTGACGTAAAGCGCAGTTTGCGTGTTGGCGACAATGTTATCGCATACCATGTGCATAACACCACAGGTGGGGCCAATGCCGACATCGGGTTGTTTGCCAACGTGAAAGAGAAACACAACAACATGCGTAATGCCGTACAAACGGGCTGCAACGTTATGGCCACCAATACTTACTATACGTTTCGTTGCGGAGGCGTAGACCTACGTTTAGTTTTCACCGCACCGATGTTTCTTGACGATTTGAACTTGCTTTCTACACCCATTAACTACATCTCTTATCAGGTTTGCTCCAATGATAAGCGAAAGCATGATGTGCAGATATTCTTCGGAACGACACCAGAATTAGCGGTGATAAAGAACACCCAACCCACGATTTCACGCATACAAAATGTGAACAATATTGACTATGTGCGCACAGGAAGTGTAGAGCAGAACGTGTTGGGCAAGACAGGTGATTTACTTTGCATTGATTGGGGCTACTTGATGATACCCAATGTGAATGGAAATGTAACTATGGCCGACCAAAATGCTGTGGAAAGTCAATTTATTGACAAGGGGACGTTGGCTCAACGTGATGCACAGCGTATTAAGAGTAATAACGAAAGTGAGATGCCCATGCTGGGGTACTTGCACAACTTTGGGTTAACGGATTGCGATTCAAGCTACATGATGATAGGTTATGATGAGATACAAGATGTGCAATTTCTTGGAACACGCTACAAAGCCTATTGGTCGAAAGATGGACAGCAGCTTACTGATGCCTTCGAGAACTTCCGCGATAATTATAAGTCGTACATGCAACGTGCGCGCCGATGGGACAAGATAATCTACGACGATGCCTTAGCAGCAGGAAACAAGAAGTATGCCGAGACTTTAGCAGCCTCTTATCGTCAGACTTTGGCTGCCCATAAGCTGTTTATGGATAAAGATGGTGACCTGATATACTTCTCGAAAGAGAACAGCTCGGGTGGGTTTATCAATACAGTAGACGTGACCTATCCTGCTGCACCGCTATTCTTTACCTATAATATACAGTTAGAAAAAGGTGCTTTAGAAGGTATATTCAAGTATTGTGCTGACAGTTCGCGCTGGGGATTTCATTTCCCGGCACATGATCTGGGTTTCTATCCCATTGCTGACAAACAGACTTATGCCTCTTGTTTCCCTGGTGGAAATGGAGATTTCGGTAAAAATATGCCTGTGGAAGAGGCGGGGAATATGGTTATTCTCACAGCAATGACCTGCCTAAGAGAGGGAAAAGCTGATTTTGCCAAGAAGTATTGGGACTTGCTTACCATGTGGACAAACTATTTGGTAGCTAATGGACAAGATCCCGCTAATCAACTCTGTACTGATGATTTTGCGGGGCATTTAGCGCACAACGTAAACCTTTCTGTAAAGGCTATTATGGGAATTGCCGGATATGCATTGATGGCACAAATGCAAGGAGAAGATACTACATACCGTACTTATATGGATAAGGCGCGTCGAATGGCTGCTACACTGGAACGAACAGCTAACGATGGCGACCATTACCGATTAGCTTACGACCGCAGTGGCACGTGGAGCATGAAATATAATATGGTATGGGACAAACTGTGGGGACTGAACCTTTTCTCCAAACAAATGAAACAGAAAGAGTATAACTATTATCTTACAAAGGCAGAACCATACGGCATACCTTTGGATAATCGTGAAAGATATACGAAATCAGATTGGGAGATGTGGACTGCATGTTTGGCCGATACTCAAGAAGGATTCACACGAATGTCAGACTTTGTGTGGGAATTCGCTGACAAGACTAAGAATAGAGTGCCATTTAGCGATTGGTATTGGGTGAACAGTGGCGACTATCAGATATTCCAAGGCCGCTCTGTACTTGGCGGACATTGGATGAAGGTGCTGATGGACAACTTCTTGAAAAATAAGAAGTTTTCAACAGACATTAAGAATGAACCTCAAACACCTGATGCCTCGAAGAAAGAGTTGGAGCGATATGATGTAGACGGGCGACGGCTTTCTGCTCCGACTCGGGGAATAAACGTTGTCCGATACAAAGACAAGACTGTGAAGAAGGTGATAGTAAAGTAAATTCTGGAGTTTTATCACCGTGACAAATAGCTGATAAACTCATGAAGATTTCAATGTCGCTAAATATTTATTCCTCTTATTTATGATAAAAAGAATATTCCTGGTTGCTTGTATGCAGATATTGACTATAGTTGTTTATGGTCAATATACTAATCCCGTCTTAAATAAAAACATGCCCGATCCAAGCGTTATACGCGCACCCGATGGTCAGTTTTATGTTTATGCTACAGAGGGCGGTGGCCAGTGTGTGCCCATTTACAAGTCACGCAATCTCGCTACGCGATGGCGATTTGCGGGTTCGGCCTTCAACAGCTCGACTCGTCCTTCCTTTATAAAGGGTGGAAACATCTGGGCACCCGATATCAATTACATCAATGGACAATTTGTTCTTTACTATTCTATGGCTGAATGGGGAAAGGAGTGGAACTGTGGTATTGGTGTCGCTACATCTTCTTCGCCTCGTGGAGGGTTTGTTGATAGAGGAAAACTCTTTACCAGTTCTGAGATTGGTGTGCAAAACAGCATCGACCCCTGTTTCTTTCAAGACGATGATGGAAAGAAATACCTCTTTTGGGGGAGCTTTCGTGGTGTGTGGGGAATAGAGCTGTCTGATGATGGGTTGTCTTTAAAGCCAGGGGCAGAGAAGTTCCAGATAGGCCCGAACCATAATTGGATGCACCATGGCACAGAAGCCACGATGATGGTGAAGCGTAATGGCTACTATTATTTTATGGGTTCATTGGGTAATTGCTGCGAAGGAGCCAATAGCACCTATCGAGTTGTGGTGTCGCGAAGTAAAGAATTGCGCGGTCCATACGTCAACAGGCGTGGTAAAAAGATAATGGATGTAGGCGGCTCGTATGAAAGTGTGCTGTCGGGTAATGAACTTGTAGCTGGTCCTGGGCATTGTTCGCAACTGATCATCGATGATAATGGCGATTATTGGATGCTGTATCATGGGTTCGATAAGTCTGATATAGACGCTGGCAGAAAGCTTTTCATGGACAAAGTGTTGTGGGATAACGAAGGCTGGCCCTATATAGAGGGCAAACATCCGTCGAAGGGAGGGGCAGTTCCTTTCTTTAAAGACGATACATCTAATGGTATTGCTGATGTTGATGCCACACCGGATGCCTACACCGTTGTCTGTGGTGGCGACAATTATTATCAGATTTCAACCCCCGATAACTCCGCCTTCACATGGGAACTCTATGCCATAAGCGGCGAAAAGATAAAAGCAGGCAGAGCCATACACACGCAAGATCTATGGTTGACGGATGTACCCGTGGGTATATATGTGGTAAAGGTAAGAGGAAATAGTGGTAGCATTAAACAGAAAATTGTAAAAGTTAAATAGGCCTTGCTCTGTGTTGAGACATGTATCTTATGCCCGACATGCGGCCTATTGTGCTATACTTTATATAGGCTAAGAATATAACTAAAAACCAATAATAGTATTTATTAAAACCAAGAACAATGAAAAGAGAACTTCTTTTTTTAAAGCATGGTTATCTGAATGTGGCATTCTTGATGTTGTTCGGCTGTTGCTCTGTTGCGTGCAGCAATGAAGATGACAATCCCACTCCAGAGCCACCAAAACCCGTAGAAGTGTATCAAGACCTGAAAGTTTTCCAGCTAAACACATGGTTTGGAGCAACACAAGTGAATAATGCTTATAATGGCTTGGTAGATGTTATCAACCAAGTCGACCCTGATATTGTGTTGTTGTGCGAGTTGCGTAACGATCTCTTGTTGAAGAAAATTCCTGATGGCGACGGCGAGTACACACATCGTCTGTGCCAATCGTTAAAAACAAAGTACCAGAAAGATTACTGTGGTAAGAATCATGGCACGTTTGTCGGTGTGTTGTCGAAGTATGAAATAAAGAGCTTCAAGGTACTTCCCGCACCCACTGATAACTATATGATAAAAGTAACGGTGGATGTTCGCGGGCAAGAGATGACTTTCTATTCTGTGCATCTTGACTACAAACACTATGCTTGCTACCTGCCAAGAGGCTATAACAGTGGGCCGGACTGGTCGAAACTTCCCAATCCTATTACCGACAGTAAGCGTATAATGAAGGACAACCGACTGAGCACGCGCGACGAGGCAATGGAAATGTTTCTTGATGATGCTCGAAGCGAGATGGATCGGGGACGTATTGTTGTCTTAGGAGGTGACTTCAATGAGCCTTCTGATCTTGATTGGCAGGCCAACACAAAGGATATGTACAGCCATAATGGGGTGATAGCCGACTGGGATTGCTCCGTGATGTTGAGAAAGGCAGACTTTGTAGACACTTATCGCGAAAAGTTTCCAAATCCTGTTACACATCCGGGCTTTACCTTCCCTGCTGATAATAAGAATGCCAGCATAAGCCAATTATCTTTCTGCCCTGAATACGATGAGCGCGACCGTATCGACTTTGTATATTATAATAAGTTGCAACCCGTTGAACTGTTGAAAGCTGAACTCGTCGGGCCAGCTGGCTCTATTTATTTTGGCAAGCGTGGAGCCAACGATTCGAAAGATACCTTTATTGAGCCAAAGGGAACTTGGCCTACGGATCATAAGGGAAATCTTACTACATTTAAAGTTCGGGTGAAGAAATAAATATAGTATAAGATAAAGTATAAAGTTAACTTTAAGATAAAACCATAATATGAAAAGGAATAAACTCATAATGAAGCGTTGGATATATGCATTCTTCATCGTCACCTTATGTGGTAATATGGTAGCTTGTAGCGATAAAGATGAGGATAATACTGCACGTTATAATCCTAATGTGCCTGTAACCATCAGCCGCTACACGCCAACCGGGGGTACCGATAGCCAGGAAATGGTTATCTATGGTTCAAATTTCGGTATTGATCCTAAACAGGTAAGTGTAACGATTGATGGCAAGGAAGCCAAGCTGAACTACGTAAAGTCTGACAGTCTCAGCTGTATCGTACCTTATTGGAGAGAGTCTGGACTATTTGAAGTAGAGGTGAAGGTTGCGAAACAGTCTGCCAAGGCCACTAAGAAGTTTGCATATGCCAGTCCGCTGACAGTGCACACACTGATTGGCTACCGTATAAGCAATGACAATCCGGGCTGGAAAGACGGCACGTTTGGTACGGGCAAGGACGACGGTTCGGCCACTTTCGGTAAGCAGGCTGCCTTTATGAAGTTTGATCCACAGAACCATGATCATTTGTATGTTGCTTACGAAGACTTCGATTATAGTGGTTACGGCGTGCAACTTATTGACTTGAAAGCTAAGACTGTCACTACTGTGATGCACGGTAGTAAGTGTTTTGAAGGCAAGCGCTTACGTGCAATAGACTTTACGGCAAAGGGCGACATGGTGATTGCTACTGACCGTGACGATAACGGAGACCGTTCTACCAGTGTATGGATTGTTAAGCGCAACGCCGATGGAAGCTTCAGCGATGAGTCGAAATGTGAGGTGCTGGCCGCTTACAAGCAATGCAACACTGTAGCCGTGCACCCTGTCAATGGTGAACTATATTTCAACAGCTACGGCAACAATGCGATTTATCGCCTTGATGTGACCAAGTATTATGCCAATGCATCGGGAACAACTCCGTGGGTTCCCTATCTCACGGGCAATAATTATGAGCAAATGCTTACGCTTGGTGCCAGTCGTTGGAACTTTAACATTACCATACATCCTACCGGCAAGTATGCTTATGTGATAGCACTGAACCAAAATTGCATCTATCGCATGGATTACGATGAGGCCACCAAACGTTTCAAGCAGCCTTACCTCGTTTCCGGACAGCAGGGTGTGAAAGGATGGGCCGACGGCAAGGGAGACGGTACATTGATGAACTTCCCCTATCAAGGCATATTCGTGAAAAATCCAGACTATGTGGCACAAGGAAAGGAAGACGTTTACGATTTCTACTTCTGTGATTATGACAACTATTGCGTGCGTTATCTTACACCCGAAGGTCGTGTCCGCACCTTTGCGGGACGTGGAGCAACATCGGCCATGGGAGATAATAACACCTGGGGGCCTGAAGATGGCGACCTGAGAGAGACTGCGCGCTTCGGGAGTCCTACGGGTATTGCCTACGATGAGCGTACCGAGACATTCTACATTTTCGATACTTACTATAAAACTGTGAGAACGATAAGCCGTTGAACATACATCTTTAACCATACATGGTGTCGTCAGGCCTTTGGGTCGCGTTGCCAAAAGGCCGACGACATCACACAGGTTGCTTGTTTGACGTCTGTCGTGTAGGGCGACAGTATCGTCTGAGGATAAATGACATCAAGTAGTATTACCCCCGGTCAGGGATAAGCAAAAGGAACTATTCCGGGCAAAGATCTGTTTCAGACAGAGATAATCCCTATCAGTCTGCAAGGCAATTTGACACAGATTACCGTGTGAAATGACTGAGATTGCGATGCAAAATGACTGAGATTACGCTCTGTTTTGACTCAAATCACACCGTGAAATGACTCAAATTGAGAGGTGATTTAATATAGATAAGTAAGTGAACAAAATTAATTTACACAAAATAAATATATGTAATTTCCGTTCTACTTTGAGTTATGGGAAAACCAAAAGTATTGGGGTTAGCCGAGACAGAGCGTCTGGCACTCGATAGAGGATTTCGCTTTGGCGAGAAACATTGTTTCCGTATGCGTTGTCGTGCAGTATTACTGAAGTCGGAAGGTCTGTCATCAGTAGCCATAGGTGCGCAAACGGAAATGAGCCATGTAAGCGTAAACGCTTGGGTAAAGCGTTTCAAGTCGGAAGGCATAGAGG
>NZ_KB908344.1 GCF_000382385.1 Segatella maculosa DSM 19339 = JCM 15638
AAAATCCGAGAAACAAAAAGGAACGACAACGGGCGGACGGTTTTCACCAGAAAAACTGTCCGCCCGACTTGTTTTCTGTCATTTTGTTGTCTCTTTTGTCTCCGTAACGACGCCACAAGCTGCCACATACTACCAAAACAGACCGAGAATGCTGATAATGCTATAATTTTGTAATGTATTCATTAAACAAAACAGAAATGGAAGTAATTATCATTGAGAAAAAGACATTCGAGAAGATTGTATCGGATGCTCTTGCTTTGGAAAAACAAGTCAACGCGCTCTGTGCGATGAACGAAGGAAAACCAGCGAATGCTTGGCTGGACGGTGAAGACGTCTGCCGTCGGTTGCACATCTCTCCCCGTCGCCTGCAGACACTCAGAAACAGTAGGCGTCTGAACTATGCCCAAATAGGACGTAAGTTCTATTACAAGGCAAAGGATATCGAGGACTTTCTGCTAAGCTGCAAAGAAGAGACCCATAAACAAGAAAAAATATGACACCGCTATATCCACAGACAAATGAAAGAAAATGTATTGACCGAACAAGACGAACCGATATTCTCCCTGCTCCACTCTTTCGAGAATATTCATAAGGGACTATCATCTTTTTTGGGAAATTGCCGCCCGATACTCAACGGCGAGCGGTATCTCACCGACAGGGACGTATCGGCACTGCTGCGGGTCAGTCGCAGAACCCTGCAGGAGTACCGGCACAGCGGCAACCTTCCCTTTTTCCGTTTAGGCGGGAAAATCCTTTACAGGGAAAGTGACCTGCAAAAAATGCTTGGGGAACGTTGCCACAGTCTATCCGACAATTCAGGTATAAGTTCACTAAAATGATGAATATGGAAGTAATCACAATAGAAAGCGTCGCCTATCAGCAGCTGATGGGCCGCATCGAAAGCATTGTCTCTCATATTGAAAGACTGGAGGCAACCCGAAGTGTGCAAGGGATTCCCGACACCCTGCTTAACACCCGTGAAGCAGCGGAAATCCTGCATATCAGTACCCGAACCCTGCAACGCCTGCGCAGCGAGAAGCGTATCGACTTTGTCATCCTGCGCGGCAAGTATCTCTATTCCGCCCGCGAAGTCGGGCGCATCATCGATGAGGGACGTCTCAAGGGCGATCCTGCCACCATCGAGGAACTACGGCATCATTTCAACCTGCGTACAGGTAAAGTCTCACCTAAATGATTGCATATGAGGAACAGAGACTATGACACGAGACTTTTGGAAATGATGCGAGACATCTCGGAACACCTCAACAGACAGGACAAAGAATTGGAGTTGATCGTGCATAAGATTGATGAGGAACTGCACGCTTCGCATCAAGAAGAGTGTGAGCATCTGTTGGACAACCAAGACCTGTGCGACCTCCTTCACGTCAGCAAACGGACCCTGCAGCGTTACCGCACTTCGAAAATGATTCCCTATTTTCAGCTGAAGCATAAGATCTATTATAAGCTCCACGATGTGCATGACTTTATCGAAAAGTATATAAAACCGTCAGGAAGGAAACTACCGGACACAATGGAACAATTCAAAGTTAATAAGGACTTATGATGAATGATTGAATAAACAAACGATCAATGAATAAACAACAAAATAAACGTAAGTAAAAATGGCAAAGAAAACAAAAGAACAGGACGTCTTGCTCGTCCGCGACGAGAAGACGGGAGAGATCGGTGTCATCGCCGGTCTCGGCAGTGACGGAACACCCAAGCGTGTGCCTCCGGAAGTGGAACACGCTCAGGACTTTCTGAAGTTCGACCGCGGGGGCGACATCTTGGACAACTTCTTTCTCAACTTCGTCAGACAGTGCAAGGAACCCTCCCGCTTCGGCTTCTACCGCGTGGCAGCCGAGCAGGCGGACAAGCTCATCGAAGTGATGAAAGATTTGCTCAAGAATCCCGAAGGCAACCGTGAACTGCTCGCCCCGCACAAAATCGACATGACGCCTTATCATAAGGCAGTACAGGAAGAACAACAACAAAGTCAACAGCAAAATCAACAACCCACAAATCCCACAGAAGAAATGAAAGAGAAACAGGAACAGCCGCAGGCAGCACAAGGTGCCGCCGGTCAAGAGAAAATGAATGACGGCAACGGTCAGAAAAAGGAAAACACCTACAAACCCATCGACGAGAGTAAAATCAACTGGCAGGAGCTGGAAGAGAAATGGGGCATCAGACGCGATGAGCTGGAGAAGTCTGGCGACCTGAAGCGTATGCTCAACTACGGCAAGTCCGACTTGGTAAGCGTCTCCCCGAAGTTCGACGGGCAGACCTTCGAGACCGCCGCTCGCCTCGCCTTCAAGGTACAGGAAGACGGCACGGTACGCCTCGTACCGCACTTGGTGCAGACCGCCCCCAACCTCGACCTCGAATACAAGGGGCATCACTTCACCGAGGAGGATAAGCGCAACCTGAAAGAAACGGGAAACCTCGGCCGTATCGTAGACCTCGCGAACACCGATACGGGCGAACTCAAACCCTCGTTCGTGAGTATCGACCGCCAGACCCATGAGCTGATCGATATCGCCGCCAACCGGGTGCGCATGCGCGACACCATCGGCAAGACAGTGCTCTCCGAGACAGAAAAAGCCCTGCTGCTGACAGGTGCGCCCCTCAAAGGCAAGGAAATAGAGCTGGAGAACGGCCGCAAGTTTACCGTCACCCTGCAGGTGAATGTCGAGCAACGCGGCGTCGAGTTCGTTCCCGGCAGCGGGCGCAGCCCGAAAAAGCAGCAACGGCAGGACGGCAACACAACACAGGGACAGAAGGGCGAAAGTCCCAAGCAGCGCGAGAACCGCTGGACGACCGATGACGGCAAGATACGTCCCATCGGCAAGTGGAAGAACATTCAGTTCAGCGACGAACAGAAGAAGGATTACTGCCAAGGCAAAGCCGTCAAGTTGGAGAACGTGCTCGACAAGAAAGGGCAGCCCTGCACGATGTACCTCAAGTTCAACTACGATAAAGGCCGTCCTTTTACCCACAGTCAAAATCCCGACCTCGCCCAAAGCGTTGCCCCATCCAATGAAAGCCGCGTGCAGGTAGCCGTCAACAACGAGGGCAAGACCAACGAGGCGACCAAGCACATACAGCAGCCCATCGAGAAAGGACAGGTCGCCCCGAAGAACGAACAGCAGGCACAGCAGCAGAAGAATGAACCCAAGAAAGCCAAGGGCATCCGCATGTAGCCCCTGTGCCGACCACTAATATCCAATATAGTATCCATCATCAAAGAAACAACATCAACAATAAAAAGAAAACAAAATGAAGACAATCATTGCAGAAAAGCCGAGCGTCGCCCGCGAGATAGCCCGCGTGGTGGACGCCCGCAAACGGGAAGAAGGTTATTTCACGGGCAACGGCTATGCCGTGACGTGGGCATTCGGACACCTCGTGCAGCTCGCCCTGCCCGAAGCCTACGACATAAAAGGCTTTAACCGCGACGCCCTGCCTGTCATCCCCGATGCGTTCAAGCTTGTCGCCAGAGCAGAAAAGACGGAGAAAGGCAACAAACCCGACAGCGGCGTGCTCAAACAAATCGACATCATCAGGCGGCTCTTTGAAGAGAGCGAACGCATCATCGTGGCGACCGATGCCGGACGAGAGGGCGAACTCATCTTCCGCTATCTCTACCAATACATCAACTGCCACACGCCTTTCGACCGCCTGTGGATCAGCTCGCTGACCGACAAGGCCATCCGCGAGGGACTCAATAACCTGCGTAATGGAGCAGACTACGACAACCTCTACCTTGCCGCCCGCGCCCGCAGCGAAGCCGACTGGCTCGTGGGCATCAACGGCACGCAGGCGCTCAGCCTTGCCGCCGGTCGGGGCACCTACTCCGTCGGTCGTGTGCAGACGCCCACGCTGGCGATGGTCTGCACTCGCTATTGGGAAAACAGACGCTTTACGCCCGAAACCTTCTGGCAGCTTCATCTTGCCGTGAAAGACGAAGGGGAAGACGTGGTGAAGTTCACCTCCGAGGAAAAGTGGAAGGACGGCGACACGGCAAACGGCCTTTACAAGCGTATCAAGGAAACATGCAAAGAAATCCGTATCGTACAGGTAGAGCGTAAGCAGAAAACCGAAGAGCCACCCCTGCTCTACGACCTTACCACGCTGCAAAAGGAAGCCAACAGCCGCTACGGGTTCACGGCGGAACAGACGCTCGCCATCGCCCAGAAGCTCTACGAAGCCAAGCTCATCACCTATCCCCGCACGAGCAGCCGCTATATTCCCGACGACGTTTTCGAGACCATTCCCAAGCTACTCGAAAAGCTGCAACGCGACGAACAGTTGGGAAGCCATGTCAGCCGTCTGGGCACGCTCACCCATCGCAGCGTGGACGGGGGCAAGGTGACCGACCACCACGCCTTACTCACTACGGGACTGCATCCCATCGGCATCTACAAGGACGAGCTGACCGTCTACCGCATGATTGCCGCGCGAATGGTCGAAGCCTTCTCTGCACCCTGCATCAAGGAAGTCACCACCGTCAGGGCGGACGTATTGACATGCGATGGCGAGAAGTGCTGCGACACGGCGTTCACAGTTAAGGGTAGCATCATCCGTCAGACGGGCTGGCGTAGTGTCTGTGGCGAAACGGACGGCGACACAATCCTGCCCGATTGGAAAGAGGGCGACGTGCTGTCCCTTTCCGCCTGCTCCATCACAGAAGGAAAGACCAAGCCCAAACCGCTCCACACCGAGGCGACATTGTTGGCTGCTATGGAAAATCCGTGCCAACGAGAGCAGACGCGAACTTGTTCGGGTATGCCGAGTGCAGCCGGATTTCGCGGAACGCAAACGGCAGGAAAAGAGATAGAAGACGATACCCTGCGGCAGGCCATCAAGGACTGCGGCATCGGTACGCCTGCCACCCGCGCCGCCATCATCGAGACGCTGCTCAACCGCGAGTACATGACGCGTGTGAAAAAAACGCTCGTGCCCACAGAAAAAGGACTTGCGCTGTATTCCATCGTCAAGGGCATGGACATCGCCAACGTGGAGATGACGGGCAGGTGGGAGGCCGAGCTCGCACGGATAGAACGGGGCGAGAAAGCCGCCGCCGACTTCAATGCCGAGATAGAAACCTATACGCGCCGGATAACCGCCGACCTGCTCGCCTCGGAAAAGCTTTTTCGCGCCCGTGAGACAACTTTTACCTGTCCCAAATGCGGTAAAGGTAGCATGCGTTTCTACGCCAAGGTGGTCAAGTGTGACAACGAGACCTGCGCCCTGCCCGTCTTCCGGCAGGTGGCGGGCAAGCTGCTCTCCGACAAGGAAATCACCGACCTGCTCACCGAAGGGCGCACCGCCGTGCTGCACGGTTTCAAGAGCAAGCAGGGCAAATCCTTCGATGCAGTCCTTGCCTTCGACGAGGAGTTTAGAATAAAGTTCATCTTCGATGATACAAAAAATAAGTCAAAGAGTAGGAAAAACGGAAAATAATGCGTACTTTTGCCACTGTTCACAGTTCATAAAGCGTTTTCTTTCTTTAGATGACTGTTTTATTACTTTACTGTGGATTTAGTGGTTGGCACTCGGTGGGGACACCGGGTGCCTTTTGTACATATCCCGTTTCTTCTCTTTTACTTTCCATTATGGGAATGCTCCTCTTTCCCGTATCTCTTCAAGACTGTTCAAATAGGGAGTGCGATGCAAGAGCAACCGAGTCTGTCGAATTATCCTCGTGATGAGAAATATTTCTCTACACGATGAGACGAAATTATCTTCACGATGAGAAATATTTTTCATCACGAGGATAATTCGGAAGCATCAGTAGAAGAGCTATGAGAAGTGCAGTAGGAAAGCAACAGCTTTATCTATAGGGAAGCAAACGGGAACCAACTAAACAAACAGCATCATGAAACAATCAGACAATGGGCAGGAGCTGTCCTATTACGGGCTCTACCTGCGACACTATCTTCAAGAGAACAGATTTCAGCAGGCTTCGGATGCCGATTTTATCAACAGTCGTGCCGCCCTTGCTGCTGAAACGTTCGGACGGGCACGGTGCGAGGGCTATTCCGTTGACGGCGCACAGGAGCTGGCGATGGGGGCTTTGCTCGACGGGCTGCACCGCTCGGCTTATGCGCTGCTTACGGACGTGCTCGAAAACGAGTTCGAGGGCGAAGTGCCTTTGGAAGCCCGCGAGGCCATCGTCGAGGCGTTGCTGCCGCAGGTAAGGCAGCTGTGCGCGCAGAGCGAACGCACGGAGGAGAGTCTTTACACCGAAATCACGGGAATGGTCGTACTTTATCTCGAATATCATGGCATTTAACAGGAAAGCAAGACTCGCAGGCAACATCGAGGCGATACGCACCGCCTTTACTTTGGACAGAGAACATCGCGTGCCCACCGCCGAAGAACGGAAGATATTGGAGCGTTATTGCGG
The DNA here is from genome assembly GCF_000382385.1 of Segatella maculosa DSM 19339 = JCM 15638. Lineage (GTDB taxonomy): Bacteria > Bacteroidota > Bacteroidia > Bacteroidales > Bacteroidaceae > Prevotella > Prevotella maculosa. Next base: position 6,413 of record NZ_KB908344.1, read on the forward strand.
TTTCGGCGGATTGAAGTGCATTCTCAATCCCGCCGGCAGTCTGGCGGACGCTGCGCAGTGGACAAAATCCGACCTCGACCTCTTTGCGCCCACGGCGGAACTGCACCGGCTGATCCGCGAGAACAGCCCCGATGAACGGACATACAAGCGATACATGGACAGCCTGAAATCCTCCGTGCTTACAGCGTTCTATACGCCTACCGAGATAACGGAGACCATCAGTGGCGTACTTAAAGAAAACAGTATCGCCCCTCTTCGTGTGTTGGAACCCTCCGCCGGTCGCGGTGCGTTTGTGGATGCCTTTTTAAGGGACAACCCACAGGCGGAGGTCATGGCATTCGAGAAAGACCTGCTGACGGGCAAGGTACTCTCGCATCTTTATCCCGAACAGCGGGTGCGCATCGAAGGTTTTGAGCGGATAGAAAAGCCTTTCGAGGGATATTTCGATGTGGCAGTATCAAACGTTCCCTTCGGCGATGTTGCCGTGTTCGATGCGCAGTTCGAGAAAGGCTCGGCGGTGCGCAGGGCGGCAGCCAAGAAGATACACGATTACTTCTGCCTGAAAACACTCGATACGGTGAGAGATGGCGGCATCGTCGCGCTCCTTGTTCCGCAGGGCGTGCTGAATGCCGACAGCAACAGTGCCGTGCGCCGGTTGATGCTGATCCAAGCCGACCTGCTCTCCGCCGTGCGCATGCCCAACAACCTTTTTACTGAGAATGCAGGTACGGAGGCTGGCTGTGACCTGCTCGTCTTACAAAAACGTGTCGGCAAGAAGGAACTTTCGGAAGACGAAAAGCTGCTGGCTGAGCCTGCAAAAGACAATCGGGATAACATCCCTGCGAATGCGTATTTCCTCCGCTATCCCGACCGTATCGTACATACAGAAGAAAAGCGCTCCACCGACCTTTATGGAAAACCTGCAATGGTCTACCTGCACGAGGGAGGCGTGGAGGGTATCGCCCGTGACCTGCGTGGAATACTGTCGCAGGATATCCAAATGCGGCTGGACTTACAGCGATATGGGCAGGGAGTGAAGCCGGAAGAGAAAATACAGCGTGTATCTTTGCAAAGAACTTCTGTACAGAATGTTTTGGCTTCCCCTGTGCAGGCACAAGTTGTAGAAAGGGAAGACGCTTCTTCTGAAACTGTCAGAGAAAGTCAGCCGAAGCAGGCAAGTTCTCCCAACCCAGTGCTGACCTTGTTCGACCTTTGGGAGTTTACCGTAGCAGAACAAAAACAGGCTACAACGGGCAAGAAACAGAAAAGGGAGAAAGCAGAGAAAACGAAGACAAAGCCAAAGGCAAAAGAGAAAACGACAAAGAACAAACCCAAGGAACGAAGCCTGTTCGATGCCGCGCCGAAGAAGTCGGAGGCGAACGATCTCTATGCCGAACTCGACTGGGAAACCAATCCGCCCATCAACGGCTTTTATGAGGTGATGATGGACATGACACCCGAACAGCGGGCAAGAGCTTTACAGGAAGGTAGGCAGGATATGCAGGTGGAGAAGAGTATTGCTGTGGGAAAGGGAAATACCAAGGGAGCGGAAAAGAAGATGCCAACGGCAGCTCCTATACAAGAAATTCCTACTTTGACACCTTCAAAAGAAGAAATGCTCGTACCCCGTGCACTGACACAAAAGCTGCAACCCCATTACAAGGAAGGCACACTTGTGGAGGAGTATTCCTTGGACTATGGCAATCAGATCGGCGTACTCAAAAACCTCACACCTTACAGCGCAACCTTCTCTCCGCTCGACCTTCCTCTTCTGCTCAAAGAAAAGGCGCAGGCCTACATTCATGTCCGTGACACCTACGAAAAGTTGTATGCCTACGAAGCCGAACGGCAGGAGGAGAACGCGACACTGCGCTCGAACTTGAACACCTACTACGACGAGTTCGTCATGCGTTACGGTGTCCTCAACGCCCCGCAGAACGTGGGGTTGGTGCTCATGGATGCAGGAGGGCGCAACCTCCTTGCTATTGAACGCGAGGAAAGGGGACGGCTGGTCAAGTCGGACATCTTTGAGCATCCCGTGTCGTTCTCCGTGCTGCAGACAGAGCATACCGATAGTCCGGAGGAAGCCCTCTCACTTTCACTCAACCGCTACGGCAGCGTGGAACTCGGCTATATGCAGGAGCTGACGGGCAGCAGCGAGGAGGAACTGCTCACTGCACTCAAAGGGCGTGTCTTCTTCAATCCGCTCGTCGGCGGCTATGAAATCAAGGATCGTTTTGTAGCGGGTAATGTCATCGCCAAGATGGAGGACATCCGACAGTGGCAGCAGGAGCACACAGAGACGGACGGACGTGTGGACGAAGCCCTTGTCGCATTGGAAGAGGCCGTTCCCGAACAGATACCCTTTGCCGACCTCGACTTTAACTTCGGGGAGCGGTGGATACCCACGGGCGTGTTTGCCGCCTATATGTCCCACTTGTATGAGACGGAGGTCAAAATTGCCTACTCGCCCTCGCTCGATGAGTTCTCGGTAAGCAACACCCGTACGAACGTGAAAATCTACGAAGAATTCTGCGTCAAGGGCTACTACCGCAGCTACGACGGCATGTCGCTCTTAAAACATGCCCTGCACAACACCGTGCCCAACATGATGAAGTGCGTCGGCAAAGACGAGAACGGCAACGACATCAAGGTGCGTGATGCCGAGAAGATACAGCTGGCCAATGCCAAGATCGACGAGATAAGAAACGGTTTTACTGACTGGCTCGAAGCGCAGTCAAAGGAGTTCAAGGACAGGCTCACCGACCTCTACAACCGTAAGTTCAACTGTTTTGTACGGCCGAAGTACGACGGCTCGTACCAGACCTTCCCCGACCTCGACCTCAAGGCACTCGGCGGCAAGTACGGCATCTCTGCCGTCTACCCCAGTCAGAAGGACTGCATCTGGATGATCAAGCAGAACGGAGGCGGCATCGCCGACCACGAGGTTGGAACAGGAAAAACGCTCATCATGTGCATCGCCGCCCACGAGATGAAACGCCTCTCGCTGGCCCATAAGCCGATGATTATCGGTCTGAAGGCGAACGTGGCGGAGATAGCCGCGACATACCGGACAGCCTATCCCCAAGCCCGTATCCTCTATGCCTCCGAAAAGGATTTTTCTACGCAGAACCGTGTACGCTTTTTCAATAATATCCGCAACAACGACTACGACTGCATCATCATGAGCCACGACCAGTTCGGCAAGATACCGCAGTCGGCGGAAATACGGCAGAACATCCTGCAAGAAGAACTCGACACGGTGGAGGAAAACCTCGATGTGTTGCGCGGGCAGGGACGGAATATTTCCGTTTCGATGCTCAAAGGTTTGGAAAAACGCAAGCACAACCTGCTGGCGAGGCTCGAAAAGATAGCGCATGAAATCGACAGCCGCAAGGATGACGTGGCGGACTTCGCGCAGATGGGCATCGATCACATCTTCGTTGATGAGAGCCACCAATTCAAGAATCTGATGTTCAACACCCGACATGACCGTGTGGCAGGACTTGGCAACAGCGAGGGTAGCCAAAAAGCACTCAACCTGCTCTTTGCCATCCGCACAATACAGGAGCGGTCGGGCAAGGACTTGGGGGCGACGTTCCTTTCGGGCACGACCATCTCCAACTCGCTCACAGAACTCTATCTGCTCTTCAAGTATCTGCGTCCCAAGGAGCTCGAACGGCAGGACATCCGATGCTTCGACGCGTGGGCGGCCATTTTTGCGAAGAAGACCACGGACTTCGAGTTCTCCGTAACGAACAACATCATTCAGAAAGAGCGTTTTCGGTATTTCATCAAGGTGCCGGAGTTGGCGGCGTTCTACAACGAGATCACCGATTACCGCACGGCGGAGGATGTGGGCGTTGTCCGTCCTGACAAGCACGAGATACTGCACAACATCCCGCCCACACCCGACCAAGAAGTCTTTATCAAAAAACTCATGGAGTTTGCCAAGTCGGGCGACGCCACGATACTGGGACGTGAAAAGCTCTCGGAAACGGAGGAAAAGGCGAAAATGCTCATCGCAACAGACTACGCCAGAAAAATGGCGCTCGATATGCGCATGATCGATCCAGCCTATGGCGACCATCCCGACAACAAGGCGTCCCACTGCGCCCGGATGATTGCCGAGTATTACCAAAGATACGATGCACAGAAGGGAACGCAGTTCGTTTTCTCTGATTTGGGCACCTATCAGCCCGGGCAATGGAGCGTTTACAGCGAAATCAAGCGCAAGCTCGTGGAGGACTACGGCATCCCTGCCCATGAGATACGTTTTATACAGGAATTCAAGAATGAAAAGAGCAAGAAAGCAGTCATCGAGGCGATGAATGATGGGCGGGTGCGCGTACTCTTCGGTTCCACCTCCATGCTCGGCACGGGTGTGAACGCCCAGCAGCGTGCCGTGGCGGTGCATCATCTCGACACGCCGTGGCGACCGTCCGACCTTGCCCAGCGCGACGGACGGGCGGTGAGAAAGGGCAATGAGATAGCGCGGCTCTATGCCGACAACAAGGTGGACGTGATTATCTATGCAGTGGAAAAGTCGCTCGACAGTTACAAGTTCAACCTGCTGCATTGCAAGCAGACTTTTATCTCTCAGCTCAAAAGCGGGGCGATGGGAGCGCGTACCATCGACGAGGGGAGTATAGACGAGAAGTCGGGCATGAACTTTTCAGAATATATGGCGATTCTTTCGGGCAACACCGACCTGCTCGACAAGGCACGGCTGGAAAAGAAAGTCGCCGCTTTGGAGAGCGAACGCAAGTCGTTCAACCGTGCCAAGCACGAAACCCAGAACAGGCTCTTGGAAATGACCAACCAGTTGGCTTTCGACAGGGCGGCAAAGGAAAAGATGTCTGAGGACTGGAAGAAGTTCGAGGCTGCGGCAGGGAAAGACAAGGACGGCAACTATCTCAATGCCCTCGTGCTCAACGGTTTTCCCTCACGGGATGAGAAAGCCCTCGGTGCGAAGTTGCAGGACATTGACAAGAACGTCAATACGGGCGGTGCGCCGCAACGTATCGGCGAACTCTACGGCTTTGAGGTGAGCGTAACTACGGAGCGGGTATTGAGCGAGGGGTTGGAGCTGACACAGAACCGCTTTTCGATCAGGGGCAACTACAAGTACACGCACAATCACGGGCAGATAGCCAAGGCGGACAAGGAAGCGGCGGCAAGGAACTTTTTACGCGCGTTGGAGCATATTCCGCAGACGATTGCCCAGTACAACGCTCGTATTGAAGAACAGGAACAAAAGGTGGCGCAGATGCAGCCTATCGTGTCGAAGGAGTGGAAGAAAGAGGACGAACTCAAAGGGCTTAAATCCGAACTCGCAGCTTTGGATAGGAAGATACAGCTGGATTTGGCTCCGCCCGCACCTGATTCTGCCGAGCAGAAGGAGACGAATACGCCGTCCGAGCAGAACAAAGATGAATATAGGCAGGACAACTCGCAGAGGACGGCTTACAGACCGTCACTCTAAGTGTCTTGGATTTTAATCAATCCGATTAGGAATATAATACTTAAGGTATAAATAGACGGTATAATGAAGCGGTGAGAAGTCATATTCTCACCGCTTTTTGCTTTAGAATAAGGTATAAATGCGAAGTAGTCCTACTTTATAAAATATTTTTTGCCAAAAACATTGTTTCTTCCAAAAGAATTATTATTTTTGCAGAAGAATGAGGAACTTCAGTCCCTTAAGAACAATAACAAAAAATCATTCCGTTATGTATATAAGGTCTCATTTACTTATTCTTTTTTTCGCCTCCAGTCTTTCGCTAAGTGCTCAGGAAAGTGCTTTCAATGCCGGTGTCCGCTTGGGTGGCGGTTACAGCGTGAATAACCATGTAGATAAGATATTGGTGAGCGAGGATTATTACTCTAATTATTCGTTCGACAACAAAGGACAGTTCGTGCCAAGTGCCGAGCTGTTTTGTCTTTATCGGCAGCCGGGGAACCTATGGGGCGTGGAAGCGGGCATTGCCTATTATAACAAAACGGCGCGAGTGTGCTACGAGGATAAGAACGAGCTGAACTACACGCTCTCCACCCGTTATCACCATTTGGGACTTGCCGCTTATTTTAATCTCTATCCTTTTAAAGCAAAGAACTCTCTGCACGTATCGCTGGGCGGACGAATAGGTGCAAACCTCTCTCCAAGCAATCTAACTTATACGGGTAATCAGGAAGATGCGAAGTTCTCGGCGTTAGGTTATCCCAGCGTAAAGGAGACCGAGCGTATGCTCAAAAACAAACTCAAAGGTCGTCCCGATGCGGCATTGGGCGGCGGTATCGGTTATGACTTCCCATTCGGTATGACGCTCGACTTGCGATATCATTACAGTCTGACCAATAGCATCAAGACCGAAACGAACACCTATAATTGGGTGGAACATGATAACCACAATCAGCAGATTGAGCTGACGGTGGGCTATATGATTAATATCCGATAAGTTCTAACCAAGGACTTATCCTTACTCTCTTTCTCCTCTTTGCCAAGATTGGTATAACATTTAGGATAGATTTTTAGTACAACAATTATATATAATAAATAGGTAAGTGCCTATGGGCAATTCTACTTCAAATACCCGCCGCAATGTCATTCGCGGCATTGTTGCGTTAATCATTATCCTCATTATCTTGTTGTGTTTACGGCTCTGCAAACATGACAAGGAAGAAGTGCCGACACCTCAACCACCCCCGTCGGCTTCTACCCCGCAAGATACTATCAAACAAGATACGACAACGGTTTTTCCAAAAACGTGGCAGAAGGTTTCAAAACCAAAGAGGAAAAGAAAGGTGATTGCCGCCTCTGTTCTTCAACCTGCAAAAGAAGTAGCTGTACAGGAAAAGAAAAAAACACCCCAAGAGCAACCCAAGCAACAAGCCATTATAGAACCGGAACCTGACGATATCGTCATAGATACGGCGGAAACTATTCGCGAACCCAAACCCAAACGTGTTTTCTCACATAAGCATTATTACCAAACCCGTATCGGCATTCGTGTCGGCGTGGGTTATAGCGTTATCGGCAATTTGGGTGCTTTGGTCGAAGATGGTGCCATTCGCCCGCGCTATACGATGGAAGAAAGTGGCGCATTGGTTCCATCGATAGGCGTTTTCGCCCTTTGGCGACACGACCGACTCGGTGTGGAACTGGCCGCAGACTACACGTGGCTGTCTTCCACATTGAAGGAACACAAGCAAATCGGCAACATCGATGAGAAAACTATTTTTCGCTATCACGTCATCATGCCGCAGGTAGCTGCGCGACTCTACCTGCTGAGCGACCTTTATATGGGTGTCGGTGTGGGCATGAGCATTCCGCTCAATCCCGGCGGTATCGACTTTTCGAGCAACCGTACAGCCATGTTTGCTTCGGTAGACGAACTCACACGAGAACATTTAAGAGAAACACTTCGGGCACGCCTACACGTCATGCCCCTGCTCAAAATAGGCTACTCGTCGTTTAAGAACGGCATCGAAGCCAGCCTGCAATACGGTTACGGTTTTATGGATCTTATCAAGACGAACGAGAACCCTTACGGCTATCACAAAGCCACGAACAACAGCCATCTGCTTTTGCTGACAGTGGGCTATACCATTCCCTTAACCAAACAGAAATAACAATGAAACATTCTACACTCCATCTTACAATCATAGTTATTCCACTCTTGTGCACCGTGTCCATAACGACAAGTCAAGCACAAGTGCAGCCCCAAGTGGCAACACAATCGAAATCTGAATCCCAATCCCCCGGCGGAGTAGCAGGTTTTGTTAAATGGGTGAATGGCAACGACAACAGACCCGTACAACTAGCTGGCGCTGGCGGCTTGACCTTTATCGGTGTAGGCAAAATACAGAAAGAAGGCGAACAGCTGCTTTGGAATGTCAGCACACAAACCGGCAAGACTGAACGTGTACAGACCACGGCACGCACCGCCAACCTTACCAAGGGCACTTTTATGAACTATGCAGAGCGCGACACCTTGCCGCAACTACGCCTGTACGCTTATAGTACTTCCTCGGCAAATGGTACACGCGGGACGTTCAATGTAGGTGGGATGACCAAGGAAAAACTGCCTGTAAAGGCGCTCAAAAACGGCATGATGGAATACGTTGTCTACGACCGCGCCCTCACTGCTGCCGAACGCATGCGCGTGGAAAGTGCCCTTGCCCTTCGCCATGGCATCACGCTTGCCCATTCCTACCTTAACTCCAAAGGCGAAACTATCCGCAACTATTATCGGCTCAAAGCATACAACCATCGTGTGGCAGGTATTATCGGCGACGCCACATCTAAACTCGACCGCACCACCGGCGAGAGTAGCGAGAGCGAAGCTGTCATCAAAGTATCCGCAAAATCAATCAATGAAGGCGCAAGTTTCCTCTGGGGCGACAATGCCAAACAAATCTCTTTTGCCAATGACAAAGGCAACGGGAAATGGATGCAACGCCAATGGGCAGCCACAACGACAGGACAGCCCGCAGAGAAACTTACCTTGACTTTCGACACCCGGAGCATCCATCAACTGCAACCGCTTGACAAAGATGAGCATTACTATCTCGCCGTAGACAACAGCGGCACAGGAAAATTCCCCATCGGCCAAATTCACTACTACAAGGCACAAGATAGCCACGCCGACAGTATCGTCTTTGCAAACATCTCAGCTGATGCCGGCGAAAGCATTTTTACCTTCCGCATTGCCAAAGATTTCTTTACAACCGTTGAAATTGCACAACCCCGCTGTGCCACGGCAGAAAAAGGACAACTCAAAGTGCTTTTCACAGGTGGCACTGCTCCATATAATGTTACGATAAGCCTTGATGGAAAAGCATGCTACAGCCAATCCACAAGTGACAGCATCCTCACCATCTCCAACCTGCAACAAGGCAAATACGTCATTGCCGCCAAAGACTATACCGGTAAGACACTTTTGAATGAAATCATGATTTCCAACGCTGACATGGCCGACGTGCCCGAACTGCAGGACGTACACTTCTCCCAAGGTGCATCACGCGATTACCGTCTTGACACCAAAAGCGATTACATCTGCCGATGGAAAAGTCCGAAGGGTAGATACCTAAGCGGAGAAAGCGTGACGCTTGATGAGGACGGACAGTACATCCTCGAACTAACCAACAATGATGGTTGTTCCACCACTCGCACGCTAAATGTATCGACAATGGCAGGTGACGGTTTTGCTCGCCACAGTGTTTCTCCCAATCCCACGATAGATGGTAATGTCGATGTACGTGTGGAAATGTCCAAATCCCTCCCTCTTGAACTACGGCTTTATTCACCCGACGGTGCATTGCTGCAAAAGGAGACACATCTTTCAGACACTTATCATGCCACCCGCTGCTATCTCCCGATGAGCGGGGTATATGTACTTGAAATGAATAGTGGTAACAGCAGAAAGACCATCAAACTCATTAGAAACTAAGAGGGATAGAGGATTTTTATAAGAACAATAAAGTAAATGGTTTCCATCAAACGGAATAGACATAAAAATGAGGTTATGAACAAGTCGGTATGTTTTTCAGCAGTCATTTTAAGTACGTTTCTGTTGTTTGTTTCTTGTAAGGACAACAGAAGAACTTCGTATATCAGCAATAGGCAAGAAAACAAGGAACTTCCTGTTTCAGACTCCATTGGTCAGAAGACTGGCAAAGATAGTGTGTCTTTACCTGCTAAGAAGTATGCCCATGCGGCAACGGACACAAAAGAAATAGGAAGAGAAAAGGGAACAAGAACAAATAAAAGAAACCATGTATCCAAGCGTTTACAAGATTTTCGCAAACGAACGGTGAGCAAATACTTCGCCGGTACCCTTGCCGATTCTTTGTCTGTAGGTCGTGCAGAACTCAAAGTGCCGCGTGGCAGTATGGAGCGTGCCAAGATTTTGAGCATTACACCGCTTTGCAAGGGCGAGCTGGCCCATTTGCCCGCAGGCATGGTCAACGTAACGGCAGACAGGAGTAATCCTACCGTTGCAGCCCACTCGAAAGACAGCATCGCCGGCTACCGTTTCCTGCCGCACGGCGAGCACTTCGTCCATTCGCCCGCAAGCATCACTGTGCCTTACGATAGCACCCTTATCCCGCAAGGCTATACTGCCGAAGACATACACACCTACTACTACGACGAATTAAAAGCCCAATGGGTAATGTTGCGGCATAAGGTTTTGGATAAAGACCGAGAGCTAGTTGTGGCCGAGACCTCGCACTTTACCGACGTCATCAATGGTATCATCAAAGTGCCTGAGAATCCCGAGACGCAGAACTACGTACCCACGGGCATCAGCGAGCTTAAAGCAGCCGACCCGGGCGCAGGTATTCAGCAGATAGAAGCGCCCACCGCCAACCAGAACGGCACGGCAGCCCTGTCCTATCCCTTCGAGGCCCCCAAGGGCAGAGCAGGCATCGCCGCTTCCGCCGGACTGCAATACAGCAGCGACGGCAGTTCGAGCTATGTGGGCTACGGGTGGAGCCTGCCCGTGCAGAGCATCGACATCGAAACCCGATGGGGCGTACCTCGCTTTGATGCCAATAATGAAAGCGAGTCTTATCTATTAATGGGCGAGCAACTCAATGATCGTATTTACCGCCGTACGGAGAACCTTTCTCGTACCGCTGAGAAACGCTTCTACCCGATGGTCGAAGGCAGTTTCAATAAGATTATCCGTCATGGCGATTCGCCGAAAAACTATTGGTGGGAGGTAACAAGCAAAGATGGTACTGTTTACAGCTATGGCGGTTACAACGGGCAAGTGGACGATGAGAGTTCCCTGACCGACGGCAATGGCAATCGCATCAAATGGGCGCTGAAACGTGTAACCGATGTGCATGGCAACTTTGCTGCCTATCATTATACCAAAAATGGTAATAACCTTTATCCTCAAAAGTACACTTATACAGGTTTCGGAACACAGGAAGGACTTTACAGCATCGAATTCGACATCGATCAGACAGGCAATAACCGGAAAGATGTAGTCAGCAACGGGCGCCTGGGCATCATGCAAACCGACCGTGCCCTGCTTCGCAAGGTCAGCATCAAGAATAACGGGGAACTGCTTCGCTCCTATACTCCTCACTATGAAGAAGGGGCATTCGGCAAGACGTTGCTTGTAAGTGTTGATCAGAATAACAGTAAGGGTGTGAAAGTAGCCACTCAGACTTTCGACTATTACAATGACATAAGCAAGGGAATGTTCTCCGACAAGGCAGAGCCCTGGTCGGCACAGGGAAACGATCACGAGTCCCTGCTCGACCACTCCGTTCGTGGCTGCAACGATAATCTCAGCATGCTCGGCGGCGGCTATTCCAAAGGTAGGACTACCGGTTTCGGAACGATGTTCGGCTTCGGCATTACCGTGGGTACTGTCAATGTCGGACCTTCTTATACCCACAGTAGTAATACGAGCATGGGTAAGGTGGCTTTTGTCGATATAGACGGCGACGGTCTGCCCGACAAACTTTTCAATATGGGCAGCAGACTCTATTACCGCAAGAACATGAATGCCGATCCGGCAAGCCGGACGTTCGGCGATAAAATTCTCATCAAGGGAGTCAGTTCTTTTTCCAACGGTGTGAGCACCAGCAACTCCCTCAATGTCGATGCCGCAGTGGAAGTAGGCCTTTCTAAAAAACTCGGTGCATCGGTCGGTATTTCCTACACCCATTCGAAGGATCAGGACAAGACAAGTACCTACCTTTACGATTTCAACAGCGACGGCCTTACGGACATTGCCGTCAATGGTAAGGTCTTTTTCAACCATATCGTGGACGGAAAGCCTGTATTTACTCCTGCCAGCGGTACAACAGCCAATCCGATCATAGGAGAAGGATCGCCCATCGACAACCGGTTTATTCCCGATTACAAGGCTATCCGCGACTCTTTGGAGAATGAATATCCCCTGAATGATGCCGTACGCATGTGGAGGGCTCCTTATACGGGAACAATCAGCATACACAGCGAGATTGAAAAACTCAACGCTGACGGCGACGGTATCATTTACAGTATCCAACACGAGAATGGCGGTTTCATGGTGCGCGACTCGCTCCTGAGTACCGGTAAACGTATCAATGACCTTACCCGCCATGTGAATGCGGGCGAGAGAATCTTCTTCCGCCTTCAATCCCGGTATGACGGCGATAAGGACAAGGTTCTATGGCATCCCGCCATTCACTATACCGCTCTTCCATCGACAGCCGACACCTATTTGTCGGAGAACCTGAAAGTTTATGACAGCAAGGCCGATTTCATCGAGGGAGAATCCGACGTGGCATTTTTCAACCGTTCGGGTAAAGTTAAGCTCCACGCACCTTATCACAAGGGGCTGACCGCAGACGATGTTATTCTCAAGGTACTCAAATCAGACGTGCATGGAGAGTCTGTGTTAAAGACCATCGCTCTTCCGGCCGATACCATTGTCGATGACGCTTATAACTACACAGCCGATGTGGAAGAGAAAGATTCCGTTTCTCTATCCTTCGAGATTGCCACCACCTCTCCCATAGATTGGACACAAGTAAGCTGGGCACCGTATTATACTTATGAAGGCGACAATGATTCCGTACGCCTCGTGGCTTCAAGACGAATGTTCAATAAGCCCATAGCCATTGCGGCAGCCCGAACGCTCAAAGCGGAAACGGTTGTGAAGAATAACAAATACGGGCCTGCACTCGCAGTTGTCCCGACATTCGTCGTTACCCGTCAGGACGCCGGAAACGACAAGGATATGGCTACGGTTTATCTGACCATCCACGACCAATCCGGGCTTCCTGTCTTGCATCATACCTGCCGCCTGAATAAATCCGACACGCTCCGGGCAGATACGATCATGGTCAAAGACTCTACGGTTATTTCCCGGCTCGGCTCAGGAAAGATGACGGCAACTTTCTCTATTGAGAATGAATTGGCCGGTGTTTCGGAGGCGAAAGTCAGTTTCCTGCGCGATTCCCTTTCTTATCAGTCCGGCACGACGACGGTTATAGGGCATAAGACCGTGCTTGTCGATACCCTGAAAGCCTGCGTATTCTCTGATTTCAATACCGCCGACTACGGTCGCCTCTACCGTGGCTGGGGGCAGTTCGCCTATAACGGGAACAAGCAGTATGCCTCTCAGCCCATTGATGTATCTGCACTGAAAATCGACAGAGACAAGTATAAGTCCATTGCCGAACATTACCATTCGACACATGATGGCAATCAACTTTCCTCAAGCATGACACCCGCTAATCAGCAGCGTTTCCTTGTCATGGGGTATAATACCGGAAAAAAGATGTATGTCGGAGGTTCCGAAGATGTGTTTATCAGTCCGGACACCGTAAGCAGCTCGCGTATTGGAGAGAGTGTCATTCGTATCGACAGTGTAAACTACGCCCAAAGTGCGGAGGAACTGTCCGCACCGGTACTGATCAGCGAATCTAAAAGCGACGGCTATGGGGTCAGCGGAGGCATCGCCTATGCAGGGCTCAGCGGAAGTGCAAGCAGCCAGACCTCTTACAGTAAGGTTGCCGTGATGGATATTAACGGCGATGGCTATCCCGACTGGCTGAACAATGATAATGGGAATATCGGAGCCCAGTACACCAAGGCTACCGGTGCATTAGGCGATGAGCGTCTTCGGTTAGACGCAGGACGGCCGAAATTCAAGGCAAGCTCATCCACCATCGGTGCCAGCGGAAGTCTCTCCAAGCAAGGCTCCGCAAAAAATGCCCTTGCCATCAGCATCTGTCCCAAACCGAAAGAAGACCAGAACCCGGGCGGAGGAGATGCCAATGGTGGAAATGCTTCTCACGGGAATCTGATTTCCAGTGTCTCTGTGAGTGCCAGCGGTAACTTTACCTCCGGAGACTCTCATACAAAGAGGGACTGGACGGATTTGAACGGCGACGGGCTTCCCGACATGCTGGATGGAGACAAAGTCCGGTATGGTCTCGGATATGGATTTACCGGGGAATCAAATAGTGGCGTTCCCGCACTCGAATCATCGGAAAACAGTACTTGGGGTGCAGGCTTGGGTACCTCCATCGGTATCCTCGGTAATGCGGATATTTCTTTTGGTGTCAATGGAACGAGAACCACGACCAAGCACAACACTTCTTTCGTCGATGTCAATGGCGACGGACTACCTGATATGCTTGCCCGGGATGGCGATCGTTTTACCATTGCCATCAATACCGGAACAGGTTTTGTAGCCAATGCAGGGAGCCAAAAGGGAGCTATCAACCAATCATTGGCAACGTCCGTATCTGCATATGGAAACATAGCGGTTTCCATACCCATTCATATCTTTTTCCTCAAATTCAGGCTGACAACGAAAGTAACACGCTCGACTTCGAGCGGTGTCAGCTGTACCGAAGCTTCATTACAGGACATCGACGGCGACGGCCGTCCCGACCTCATCGTCTCTGACGGTACCAACCGTCTTGCCGTATACCGTAACCTTACCGGACGCACGAACATGCTTAAAAGCGTAACACTGCCTTTCGGCGGACACATCAATATCGGTTACGAGCAAACCAATCCGAGCTATGAGCACCCGGGTCGCAAATGGGTGATGTCGAGTGTAGAAACAACAGGAGGTTACAGGGAAAACGGTGCTACAAGAATCAAGAATACTTTTGAATATACAGGAGGCTATCGTGATAGAAAAGAACGCGATTTCTACGGTTTCCGAACTGTCCGTACCAACCAACTGAACACGGAAGATAACGATAAGCTCTACCGCTATTCCGTTCAGACCTTTGCGCTGAACCGAGGCTATTACACGCACAACCTTGTTACCGATGAGTATCTGTATGATGCGGACGGCAAGAAATTACAGGGTTCCATCTATAAATATGACTTAAAGAAACAAGCCGACCCAAGCGTTATCTTCCCGGCTCTTGCCGCTTTGGTGCAAAGCAACTATGATGAGCAAAGCGGAGACAGTCTGAGCACGCGTGTGGAAAACACTTATGATGCTTACGGCAACCTCGCCTCTTACAAGGAAACGGCAACGAACTATGAGCTGGATGCCGATATTGCCTATCATGACTTGCAGGCGAAATATATCGTCTCCGTACCCAAGCACATCGCCGTAAAGGATAAAGGAGGAAAAGTTTACCGCGAACGTTCCACGCAAATCAATGGTAATGGTGATATCACCAGCATCACGATGCACAACGGCACAAAACCGTCGGTCTACGATATGACCTACGATGCCTATGGTAATCTTGCAAGTCTCACCAAGCCCGAGAACCATAAGGGACAGCGCATGCGCTACGACTACACTTATGACGATGTGCTACACATGCTCGTTACGAACGTAAAAGACGCCTACGGTTACACCTCTTCCACCGTCTACGACTACAAGTGGGCAGTGCCCTTAGAGACTTCCGATCTCAACGGCAACAAAATGCGCTATACCTACGACGACATGGGACGCCCAAGCACGATTCTCGGCCCGAAAGAGATTGCCGCAGGCAAGCCCTATACTATTAAGTTCGAATATCACCCTACCGGTCGTTATGCCCGCACGGTGCATTATGCACCTGAGGGCGACATCGAGACCTATACCTTTGCCGACAGCCTGATGCGTGCCGTGCAGACCAAGCAGACGGGTGTGGTGTGGACAGGCGGAAGCAATCAAAAGGTGTCTATTGTCAGCGGACGCGCCGTTGTCGATGCTTTCGGTCGCGCCGTAAAGGCGTTCTATCCCACCACGGAGAGCTACGGCAGCATCGGTACGTACAACACCACCACGGGCGACCCACAGGCAACCACCGAATACGACGTCTACGACCGCACGACAAAGGTTGCGCTGCCCGATGGGGCAACCACCACGACGGCATACAGCATCGTTTCCCATGACGGTGAGCCGATGCTTGAAACAAGGGTGACCGATGCGCTCGGACGCCATGCCGAGAGCTATACCGACGAGAAAGGACGCAACCGCGAGACGGTGCAGCATGCTTCGGGTGATAATATCACCGTGAAGTACGACTATGATGTCGTGGGACAAGTAACCACCGTTCATCATCCCAACGACAAGACCACCACGTATGAATATGACCTCTTGGGACATAAGCTCAAGGTAAACCACCCCGATGCAGGAGAAGTGAGCTACACTTACGATGCGGCAGGCAATCTCTTAACGAAGCTAACCGCGGAACTCAAAAAGACGATTTCGGACAAGGCACCCATCACTTACACCTACGATTACGAACGGTTGAGCGAAGTGCTCTACCCTAAGAACCTTTTCAACCGTGTTACCTACACCTACGGAAAGCCGGGCGAGAAATACAACCGTGCGGGCAGACTCGTGCTCGTGGAAGATGCTTCGGGTGGCGAGGCGTATTATTACGGCAACCAAGGCGAGGTTGTAAAAACCGTTCGCTCGGTGATGGTCAGCACCGCCGACGTGCGTACCTACATCTATGGTGCCACCTACGACAGCTGGAACCGTGTGCGCACCATGACTTATCCCGACGGAGAGGTCGTGACCTATGCCTATAATGCCGCAGGACAAATTGCGAGTGTCAAGTCCAACAAACAAGGGAAGGAAGAGACTATCGTTGAAAAGGTGGGTTATGACAAGGACGGACACACCGTCTACACCAAGTTGGGTAACGGCACGGAGACCACCTACACCTACGACAAACGCCGTGAACGCTTGCAAGAGATGAACCTCACGGCGGCGGGAACATCCATCATGCACAACAAATATCAGTATGATGCGGTGGATAATATCTTGGGAATCACCAATGCCGTAGACCCGACACGGGGCAATACTAATGGCGATAAAAAGCTTGGTGGCGCATTCAAGCACAGCTATGCTTACGACGATTTAAACCGTTTGGTATATGCCAGTGGTAAGGCCAAGCAGGCAAGTTACAGCATGCAGATGACTTTTGGGCGCATGAGTGAACCGCTTACCAAGATACAGAAAGTAGATTCTACAAAGACG
>NZ_KB908345.1 GCF_000382385.1 Segatella maculosa DSM 19339 = JCM 15638
CGGTCGTTAACCTGATCTTCAACTTCTCCGTCACTCAGACCATACCAGGTACGGAGTAATTCAATCTTGAATAAAACAAGACTGTCATAGCTGGGCCGGCCTGTAGACTTATAGCCTTTCGTATAAGCCACTTCTATTATAGCACGAATAGGTGCCCAATCAATGACTGTGTTTATTTGTGAAAAGAATGTCTGCTTGACCTTTCTCTGTCCAAGGAACAGGTCAGCAAAACTTGGAGAGGATAACTTCTGTTTCATACGATAAAGGTACAAAAATATTTAAGAAAGACAAATTGTAGGAAGAGTTTTGCAGAGGTCTCGACTCGTGATAGGAAAAGACGGCAAGGAGCATTCCCTCACCCTCTGCTACAGCGGCCCGATGACGGAGAAGAAGAAGAAATAATCACTGCTCCTGCGCCCCACCGAAATAAGGAAACCAAAGGGGCGCGGGGCTTCCACCATGGTGGAAAGAGGTTGAACAGAGAAAAAACGCCCGTCTTCCATGGAAGAAATAAAAAAATGTAAAAAAGATGCTCGTCTTCCATGGAAGACGAAGGATATTTTAACGGAAAACATTTTCTTCCATGGAAGAAACAAAAAAATGTAAAAAGAACATTCGTCTTCCATGGAAGACAAAGGATTTTTTAACAATCACCTCTTTTCCTCCATGGAAGATGACAATAAAAGTAAGAAATAACCCTTTTCTTCCATGGAAGACATTAAAAAAAGAAACAAAAAATATTCGTCTTCCATGGAAGATGACAACGAAAATAAAAAATATCACAGAGATACGGCAGCTTGACACTGTTCGCGACGAGTCGTATCGCGCCCAGTAATTCACAGTGTGGGTGGCAAGCATCGCCGTGCGGCTGACGTGCAGGTTGCGGCCGACGAGGTGAAGAAAAAGTACTGACTATTTTTGATATGAACAAGTCTGTGGGTGATGGTTTTGCAGAGCACTCGGTTTGTTGGAAGTACTTGCCACGTACTATCTGCTCAACAAAAACTGCTTGAATACATGGAAGTCGTTGCGCATCGGAACGCTTTGTTTTTCGTTCTGCATGAAAGCTACCAACCTGTCGGGGATAGGCAGATTGATGTGTAGTGCGTCGTCAACCGTCTCTTTGAACTTGGCAGGGTGAGCCGTTTCGAGAAAGATACCTGTCTCTCCGTATTGCAGTTGCTCCTTCAGTGCGCGATAACCGCAAGCACCGTGAGGGTCGAGGATATAGCCCGTGGCAGTGTAGCAACCTTTCATGCTCTCGCGAATCATGGCGTCGGAATAAGTCGCTCCGCCGATGACGGCCTTGATGGCCCCATGATTACCGTTGAAGAGGGCCGCAATGCGGGCAAAGTTCGAAGGGGCACCTACGTCCATGGCGTTGGCCAAGGTCTGTTTGCTTGATTGCGGTGTGTATGTTCCGGTTTTGAGATATTGATAAAAGACATCATTGGCATTGTTGGCCGCGATGAACCGCTTGACATTAAGTCCCATTCTGTGAGCAAAAAGACCGGCGCAAAGGTTACCGAAGTTACCGCTAGGAACGCATACGACAACGTTGTCTGCTTTTCCTTGTCTTTTGAGTTGGGCATAGGCATAAAAGTAATAAAAGGCCTGTGGCAGGAAACGCGCCACATTGATGCTGTTGGCCGAAGTGAGGCACATTTGGCGATTGAGTTCCTCGTCCATGAACGCTTGCTTGACCAAGGTTTGGCAGTCATCGAATACACCGTCTACTTCCAATGCTGTAATGTTCCGGCCCAAGGTGGTGAACTGGCTTTCTTGTATCGGGCTCACTTTGCCTTTTGGATAGAGCACGTAGACATGAATGCCGTCGACGCCGAGGAAACCGTTTGCCACGGCTGAGCCGGTGTCGCCGCTTGTCGCCACAAGCACGTTAACTTGCCCACGGCTCTCTTTTCGAATGAAATACCTGAGCAGTCGAGCCATAAAGCGTGCACCTACGTCTTTGAAGGCAAGCGTAGGACCGTGGAAGAGTTCTAATGAATAGATGTTATTCTCGATGTTGACGATGGGAATATCAAAAGACAGCGTGTCGCAGACAATATTCTTTAAGTCGTCAGCTTCAATATCGTCGCCAAAGAAGCACGTTGCCACTTCAAAGGCAATCTCTTGAAAGCTGAGCGTGTTGATATGATTGAAGAAAGATGCCGGCAGTGGCTTGATTTCTTCCGGCATATAGAGCCCGCGGTCGGGAGCAAGCCCTTTGATGACAGCTTCTTCGAGCGTTGCCGTCGGGGCTTTGTGGTTTGTGCTGTAATAGTTCATTGGCTCATTTGATGTTCATGAAAGTTTCCATAAATTGGTTGAGTGAAAGCAGACCGTATTCACCATTTACACAGCTCACCTCGTCGTAGGTCTTTACTTCATCGGGCTGGATACCACGATGCCATATTGAGAACGGCACAGGCTCCTTGACGTGGATGCGTCGTTCTACGGGCGTGGGATGGTCGGGAAGCAAGGCAATGCAAACAGGCTCGTCCCATTGGCTCACCGTTTCGTAGATGGGCTTTACAATGCGTGTGTCAAGATGGCGTATGGTTTCTAGCTTTAGGTCTAAATCACCGTCATGTCCGGCCTCGTCGCTTGCTTCGATATGCAGGAAAACGAAATCTTGTTTGCGCAGTGCATTGAGGGCTGCTTCGGCCTTTCCCTCATAGTTGGTGTCTGCCAAGCCCGTGGCTCCTTTCACCTTTATGACTTCGAGTCCGGCATAATGGCCGATGCCGCGTATCAGGTCAACAGCCGAGATAACACTTCCACTTTTGATATCGGGATAAAGCTGCATCAGTGTCTTCATGGAAGGGCGATAGCCTCCACTCCAAGGCCAAATACTGTTTGCCTTTTCAGCCCTTCCTTGGTTGAAAGGATGGTCGGCCAACAGCACTTGACTCTTTCGGATCAAGGTATTGATGAGATCGGCTGTGGCTTGCGGACTCATTCGTCTGTCGTCGGTCTCTGTATACCCTTCTTCAGGTCTTACGAGCAGCGGTTCCCATGCTTCATTAGGATGGTCATGGGGGGGAGCACATACGATGTGCTTGTTGCCTCCCTTTATAACGAGCAAATGGCGGTATTGTATGCCGGTGATGAACTTCACCCGATCGTTTCCCAACTCTTTGTCCAAATACTTAATAAGCACATCGCCTTCTTCGGTGGTCAGATGACCTCCGTGATGATTTTTGATGAGACCGTTGCTAAGTTCAACGATATTGCATCGGATAGCCATGTCGTTGGGTTGCATCTCATATCCGATGGAAGCCGCTTCCAAAGGGCCGCGCCCTTCATAGACCTTATTAAGATCATAACCGAGAATAGCCGTGTTAGCTACTTCCGAACCAGGGAGAAATCCGTCGGGAATGGTATTCAGCCGGCCGTTCTTTCCCTGTTTGGCCAAAAGATTCATATAGGGGGTGTCGGCATATTGCAGGAGTGTCTTTCCACCCAGTCGTTCTACAGCATGGTCTGCCATGCCATCACCTAAGATAATGATATGCTTCATAGTCGATTAAATGTTTGCAATAGACATGATATTGGCAAAGACTCCTGCTGCCGTTACACTTGCTCCGGCACCATAGCCTTGTATTTGCATGGGGTATTCCTTGTAGCGTTCGGTCGTGAGTAACACGATGTTGTTGCTTCCCTCAAGATTATAGAAAGGGTGGTTGCGGTCAATGGCCTTGAGTTCCACCGAGGTGTTGTCTCCATCGAGGGTCGCTACAAAACGCCATCGTTTCTCATCTTTCTCCAACGCCTTCCGTTTACTTTCAAAATCGGCATCCAGTTCAGGCAGATGTTTCCAAAAGTCTTCTACGCTTCCTTCAAAGTAGGCGTGAGGAACAAAGAGGTGCTTCTCGACATCGGTTTGTTCTACCCGATAGCCGGCCTCACGGGCAAGGATAACCAATTTGCGGACAACATCGGTTCCGCTTAGGTCGATGCGCGGGTCGGGTTCGCTGTATCCTTGTTCTTTTGCACGGCGCACAGCTTCGGAGAATGGAACGTCCGAACTTATTTCGTTGAAGATGAAATTGAGTGTTCCGCTCAATACGGCTTCTATCTTCAGAATCTTGTCACCTGAATTCCGAAGGTCGTTGATCGTGCCTATAATCGGAAGACCTGCGCCGACGTTGGTCTCGAATCTGAATTTCACACCGCGGCGAAGAGCGGTCTTCTTGAGCTTCGCATACTTGTCGTATTCTCCGCTTGCAGCAATCTTATTGGCCGTTATCACACTGATATTGTTTTCAAGAAGGCTTTGATAAAGAGCCGCAATGTCTTTGCTTGCCGTGCAGTCTACAAAGACACTGTTGAAGATGTTCATTTCGATAATCTTATCGCGCAGTTTCTCAGGTGTGCTCGGTTCAGACGTTTTCAGTGTGTCATGATAGTTTGTCAAGTCAAGCCCGTCACGATTGAAGATAGCATTCTTTGAACTTGCAATCCCGACAACGTTTAGTTTAAGTTGGTTGCGTTCCTTTAATTCTTCATATTGGTTGCGAATTTGCTCAATTAGTTTTCCCCCCACAGTTCCAACGCCACAAACAAAGAGATTAAGCACTTTGTATTCTGAAAGGAAGAAGGAATCATGAAGCACATTAAGCGACTTGCGCAGCAGTTCGCTCTTGACAACAAAGGATATGTTTGTTTCACTGGCCCCTTGCGCACAAGCAATGATACTGACACCACTCCGCCCCAAGGTTCCGAAGAGTTTCCCTGCTATACCAGCCGTATGCTTCATGTTCTCACCCACAATGGCTACGGTGGACAATCCTTTTTCTGTGTGCATTGGGAACATGGCGCCGTCTGCTATCTCGGCAGAGAACTCTTCGTTCAATACATTGACAGCTTCATTGGCATCTTCCTCTCTGACACCGATACTCGTTGAGTTCTCTGAAGAGGCTTGCGAAACCATGAAGACGCTGATACCTTCAGCTGCAAGAGCTGTAAAGATACGACGATTCACACCAATAACACCGACCATCGACAGGCCGGTCACCGTGATGAGTGCAGTACCGTTGATAGAGCTGATACCCTTAATTGGTTTCTGATCATCTTCTATCTTGTTCTTGATGATGGTGCCGGGGCTATCCGGATTAAAGGTGTTTTTAACCTTGATAGGGATATTCTTCACGCACACCGGGTATATGGTCGGAGGATAGATAACCTTTGCTCCGAAATTACAAAGCTCCATCGCCTCAATATAACTCAGCTCATTAATAGTATAGGCGGTCTTGATGACCCGTGGGTCTGCCGTCATAAAACCATCTACATCTGTCCATATCTCAAGTACGTCTGCATTGAGTGCTGCTGCGATGATGGCAGCCGTATAATCACTTCCGCCACGTCCGAGGTTCGTCGTCTCATCTGTATCCCTATCCCTGCTGATGAAGCCCGGTACGAGTGATATATGAGGAAGGTCGTTGAATGTCTTTTTTACGAGTTTGCTTGTCAGTTCGCCGTCTAATGTGTTCTTATTGTGCTTTCGCTCTGTCTTGATGAAATCGCGGCTATCAAACCATTTCGCTCCTTTGATAAGTGCAGCCACGATGACGCTTGAAAGTTGTTCGCCATAGCTGACAATGGCATTTTCGGTCTTCTCGCTTAAATCATGAATAAGATAAACACCGAAATAGATACTCTTCAGTTGTTCGAAAAGCGCATCAACCGTGTTGAATAAATCTTCGCGTTTCTTAGTGTCGGTGATAATGGTATCTATCATCTTGTGATGACGGTCGACCATTGCATTGAATTCGACCTTCCAATTATCATCATGTTTGAGTGCTAAATGAGATGTGGCGATGAGTTTGTCGGTGATGCCTCCGAGGGCACTGACAACAACGATAACAGTCTCGTTCTTTGCCTCTTTCTCTACAATTTTCTTTAAGCTGAGAATGCTTTTTACGGAACCAACAGACGTTCCGCCGAATTTCAATACTTTCATTTATTTGGTTTTTATGTTTGTGCGACCACTTGACAACAGTGGCTTTTCGCTATTGAATCCGTCGGACCAAAATACTTATAACACGAATCACGCTCCTTTGCTGACCATACAAAAAGTAGCAAACAATAATGAAATAATGTTGTCGTACTTACGGTTTAAACGAATTTAGGTGCAAAAATACAAAGTTTTATCATTCTTACCAACAAAACCATAGATATTTTTCTCCTTATCATCATTTTTGGGTAACTTTGCAACATGATACAGGAATACCAAATCCGTGTGGAGCCTCAAGTAGCTTATACGGAAGAAAATATAAAGCTTTATATTGCCAAGGACAAGGGCCTTGACGTTCGGACAATCAATCAGATAAGGGTATTGAGAAAGAGTATTGATGCCCGGCAGCGACAGATATTCGTCAATCTGAAAGTGCGGGCGTACATCAATGAGTTCCCGCAGGACGAGCAATATGTCAGCACGGAATACCCTCATGTGGAAAACGGAAGGCCGGTCGTTGTCGTGGGGGAGGGGCCGGCCGGCCTTTTCGCTGCCCTCAGGCTGATAGAAAAAGGGTTGCGCCCGATTGTGCTTGAGCGAGGGAAGAACGTACGCGAACGCAAGAAAGACTTGGCATTGATTGCCAAGACGCAGAAGGTGGACGAGGGCAGCAACTACAGCTTTGGCGAGGGCGGTGCCGGTGCCTACAGTGATGGCAAATTATACACCCGGAGCAAGAAGCGGGGAAACGTTGATAAAATCCTGAATGTCTTCTGCCAACACGGTGCATCAACTTCGATCTTGGCCGATGCCCACCCGCATATCGGCACCGACAAGCTTCCGCGCGTCATTGAGAACATGCGCAACACGATTCTCCGGTGTGGCGGCGAGGTGCACTTCCTGACAAAGATGACCCGTCTGCTTATCCAAGGCAATGAGGTTAAAGGCGTCGAAGCGGTTGATTTGGAAACAAACAAGGTGTCGGAGTTTCGTGGTCCGGTGATATTGGCCACGGGGCACAGTGCACGCGACGTCTACCGCTATTTGAACGAAGCGCAGATTGAAATCGAAGCCAAGGGCATTGCCGTAGGTGTGCGGTTGGAACACCCCAGTGCGTTGATTGACCAGATACAATATCACAACAAGAACGGCCGCGGAGCATATCTCCCGGCCGCAGAATATGCTTTCGTTACGCAGGTGAACGGCCGTGGCGTGTACAGTTTCTGCATGTGTCCGGGCGGCTTTGTTATTCCCGCTGCCACCGGCAAAGCGCAAATCGTGGTCAACGGTATGAGTCCGAGCAACCGCGGCACAGCATGGAGCAACAGTGGCATGGTCGTTGAGGTGCATCCCGAGGACTGCGTGAAGATGACGGGCGAGCAGGAAGATGCCTTGAGCGTGATGCGCTTCCAAGAGCAGCTGGAGAAAACGTGTTGGCAGCAGGGGAATATGAAGCAGACGGCCCCTGCACAGCGAATGGCCGACTTCGTGAACAGCCGCTTGAGCTACGATCTTCCCAAGAGTTCCTATGCACCGGGACTCATCAGTAGTCCGCTTCACTTCTGGTTGCCCGACTTTGTGAGCCAACGTTTGCAGGAAGGTTTTAAAACTTTTGGAAAGCAGGCACATGGTTTCCTGACAAACGAGGCTGTGATGATAGCAACCGAGTCGAGGACGTCGAGTCCCGTGCGAATCATCAGAGACCGAGAGACCCTTCAACATGTTCGCCTGCAGGGGCTGTTCCCCTGTGGCGAGGGTGCGGGCTATGCCGGTGGCATCGTTTCCGCAGGCATCGATGGTGAGCGTTGTGCCGAAATGGCCGCCTGCTATGTGGAAAGCCTTTGCGTTTAATCCTTTCTTAATATAGAACCAAAGACCATTAAAATCCTCTCTTTCCATCCCCCTTTTACAGGCGTTTTTCAACCCAGCGAACAGGCCGCATTCTACCCAGCGGTTGGGTATCATCGTACCCAGCTGCTGGGTTGGCTCCTACCCAGCAGCTGGGTAGAGGAGGATGTATTCGCTGGGTACAACGCTACCCAGCAGCTGGGTAGAAAGGAACGTGTTTGCAGGGTGCGGAAGCATACTGCGCGGTGTGCCTGAAACATGGACTTAATGGGTGGCTTTCCACCAAGCCGTCTGCTGTTTGGCATCAAACACCGTAGCGTTTCGTGTGGGGTCGCTGATGGTGACGCCGCAGAATTTGTCAACCTTGAACGTGTTGTCCGGATACTTCGTGTCTCCCGGCCTGTACGCATTGCTGAACATGGTATATATATAAGGTGTGGAAACCTTATGGACCACCAGTGCCTGTAAGGCGTTATTGAAGTCCGTAAGCAATGGGGGAAGGACGCCGAGCTGTTCGACATAAGCGCCTAAGTCGAAGAACACATGGTTGTCGTAGCCGTCGAGATATTGCACGGCATTCAGCTTCGCCGTGTTGAACGTGTAGGTTTGATTGATAGCCCGCATCGCAGCAGCCATGTCCTCAATGTATTTCCCGCAGCGAATGGCCGAAAAAGCTCCGTAGGGATAACTGGTCTTCATGTAATACTGATAGAAACCATCAAGCCATTTCCGGTAATCAGTCTGCCCTATCATGTGGCCAAAGACCAATTGATAAGGCATTCCGTCTGCCATGACTTCGCTCGTCGAGGCAATAAGGTAATCCGTCACGTCTTTTAATGCATAGGCTGTCTCTACGTTGGCCATGTAGCAATCGTCGAAACAGATATATTCCACTTTCTTCATGGCCGAACGGGCTATCGCTTCTTTCAGTTCGCTGATGTCATATTGATATTGCTGCCCCGACCCGCCAAAAGACCGGCTGCCATCTCGCGGCATTGTGGCATCGCTTCCTTTCAGTGTCCAGCCGCTTCCATGGCTGCCGATGAGCAAACGGTACTTGCCGGTGTTGCTGTAGGAAGTGATAAGGTTCAGCAGGCTCTCGAGATTGGCCTCAGAGACGGAAACGTATCCTGCATTTGCCTTCAGGGTGTCGAACTCACAGCGTTGCCGTGTCGTGTTATACTTCATGCGGAAGATGACACTTTGACTTTGATTGTTGGCTTTGAACACGATAATATCCGTACCTTTTACACCTTTCCCCACGTTAATGGCCCGGCGCATGCTGTCAATGTTCTTGTCGAAGTATTCGGTTAAGGCACCGCTTGAGGAAGCTGCCGAACCAGTCCATGGCATATAAACGAACAGCGTCTGCGTGGTTGGTTCATAGGTGTCGATGGGAACAGGCGGGTCGTCATGACATGAAGTAAGTGTGAGCATGAATGCAAAAGCACAAGCGATGCACTTCATAGCTCGTTTCCATTTTATTGAATGTTCGTTCATTATCATACCTTTTTCTTCTTCAACTCTCCGATGGTTTGCTTCAAGGCGGCAATCTTCTCAACGGAGTCGCTCTTTTTCTTACGTTCACGGACAATGACGGCCTCGGGGGCGTGTGCTACGAAGTTCTCGTTGCCGAGTTTCTTGCGAATGCCTGCAAGGAAACCTTCCAAGTGCTGCAGTTCTTTCTCTGCCTTTGCTATTTCGGAAGCTACATCGATGAGGTCGCCCACCGGCACGGCATATTCGTCGGTGCCGACCATGAAGCTGCTGACATCGCTGCCCTTGTCTGTCGCAACATCAAAGGCTTTGAGGTTGGCCATCTTCATGATGATGCTGTTGTAGGCTGCCATTTTGTTTTCGCCAATAGCCAAAAGGGAAAGTTGCTCTTTGGGCGCAATGTTCTTTTGATTACGTATCATGCGCACGCCACCGACAATCTGCTTCACGGTTTCCACTGCTTCGATGCGCTGCAACTCTTCTGCCGTTGGGGCGTCAAGCTGCAACGTTGCTTTCATGATGCTCTCACCTGCTTGGCGTTCAGCGATGTGTTGCCACAGTTCCTCGGTAATGAACGGCATGAAGGGGTGCAGCATCTTGAGCAGATTGTCGAAGAAGCCAATCGTTGCGTCGTAGGTCTTCCGGTCGATAGGCTGTGCCTCACCGTTGACGTAGGCCGGTTTGATCATTTCCAAGTACCAGCTTGAAAATTCGTCCCAGAACAGTTTATAAACTGTCATCAGTGCTTCTGATATGCGATACTGCTTGAACTGCTCCTGCAAATCTTCATTTATTTCCTTGAGTTTGGCATTGAACCATTCTATAGCCAGCTTATTGCATGTAGGTTGTTCGATCTCGGCAGCCTGCCAACCCTTCACTAACCGGAAGGCATTCCAAATCTTGTTATTGAAATTACGACCTTGCTCACAAAGCGTTTCATCAAAGAGAATATCATTGCCTGCCGGTGCACTGAGCATCATTCCCATACGCACGCCATCAGCACCATATTTATCAATGAGCATGAGCGGGTCGGGAGAGTTTCCAAGGCTTTTGCTCATCTTACGGCCTAACTTGTCGCGAACAATCCCCGTGAAATAGACATGCTTGAACGGGTAGGTCTTGCGATACTCGTAGCCGGCCATAATCATGCGAGCCACCCAAAAGAAGATGATATCAGGCCCCGTCACAAGGTCGGACGTCGGATAATAGTAATTGATTTCATCGTTATTCGGATGGTTTACGCCATCGAACACGGAGATAGGCCACAGCCACGAAGAGAACCACGTGTCGAGGCAGTCGCTTTCCTGCTCCAAGTCTTTAGCGGTCAGCTTGGCATCTTTCTCCTTAGCCTTGACTAAAGCCTGCTCCATGGTTTCGGCTACAACAAAGTCACGCTTACCATCGACCGTGAAGTAATAGGCCGGAATACGATGTCCCCACCACAACTGTCGCGAGATGCACCAATCCTTGATATTCTCTAACCAATGGCGATAGGTGTTCTTGTATTTCTTAGGATAGAATTCAATCTCGTCAGTCATCACAGGGTCGAGTGCTATATCAGCGAAATGCTGCATTTTGAGGAACCATTGTGTAGAGAGTTTCGGCTCGATAGGTACGTTGGTACGCTCAGAGAAGCCCACCTTATTGTCGTAGTCTTCCGTCTTCTCCATCAATCCGGCTGTCTCCAAGTCCTTGGCAATCTGCTTGCGCACCGTCATACGGTCCTGTCCGACATATATTCCGGCAGCCTCACTGATGGTGCCGTTATCATTGAAGATGTCGATGGTCTGTAAACTGTGCTTCAGACCGAGAGCATGGTCGTTGATATCGTGTGCCGGTGTCACTTTCAGACAGCCTGTACCAAACTGTATATCCACGTAGTCGTCTTCAATGACAGGAATTTCACGGCCTACAAGTGGCACGATGACATGCTTGCCTTTGAGCCATGTGTTCTTCACATCTTTGGGATTGATGCACATGGCCGTGTCGCCCATGATGGTTTCCGGGCGTGTGGTTGCCACGACTGCATAAAATCCTTTGTCGTCCTTGTGCATGATGTTGCCTTCTTCCACTTGCTTGCAGTCGGTTTCCACGACACGATACTTCAGATAATAGAGCTTTGAATGCTCTTCTTTATAAACCACCTCTTCATCAGAGAGTGCCGTCTGTGCCTGAGGGTCCCAGTTTACCATACGTACACCGCGATAGATGAGTCCTTTCTCATAGAGATCACAGAACACTTTGATGACACCTTTGCTCCGTATCTCGTCCATGGTGAACGCAGTGCGGTCCCAATCACATGAACAACCCAGCCTGCGGAGTTGCTTCAATATGATGCCACCGTGTTCGTGCGTCCAGTCCCAAGCGTGTTTCAGGAACTCATCGCGGCTGAGGTCGGTCTTTTTGATGCCTTGTTCGGCCAACTTGCCCACCACTTTAGCCTCTGTGGCGATACTTGCATGGTCGGTTCCCGGCACCCAGCAGGCATTTTTGCCTTCCATACGGGCGCGGCGAACGAGAATATCCTGAATCGTATTGTTCAGCATGTGGCCCATGTGGAGCACACCTGTTACGTTTGGCGGCGGAATGACCACCGTATAAGGTTCGCGGCCATCGGGTTTACTACTGAAGAGTTTATTGTTGAGCCAGTATTCATACCATTTCGACTCCACGGCTTGTGGGTCATACTTACTTGCAAGTTCCATTATAGCTATCGTTTTGTTTCTATTTTGCGTGCAAATTTACAAATAAATATTTGAATATTCCTTGCCTGTTTCGAAATTTTGTCTTACCTTTGTCGCCGTGAAACAAAACAGTGTGACATATCGCATATATATAAAAGGTGTAATGCCGATGCAAAGAAACTTTGATTTCTCTGCATCTTTTAACGCTTATTATTTGGTTAATCCAAATAATTTGCTAACACACACACACACACACACACACACTTAGCGCACCTGGCGTTTAAACGTCTTCACGTACGCGCGCGCGAAGCACGCGTAACCCCAATAAACAAAGGGCTTTTCGGAGTTCCCTTTGTTCGCATTTTCGTGTCCCTTTATGAGCAAAAAATGAACGAAATAAGGCATCAAGTAGATGGGTTAATAGCCCATTCAAGCAAACCGCAACACGTTGTAGGGACGCACGGCTCGTGCGTCCGCTCAATTCGGTTGATAAGTAAACAAGTGGACGAGTTAACGAGTTGGCAGTTAACGGATCATTGGATCGGACGCACGAACCGTGCGTCCCTACATGCAGACAACAAATATATTCACCCTATAAATTAGAGATTATGAAGAAAAAACATTTTTACATCTCACCACAATGTGAGATTATCAGAGCAGAAAATGCAGCCATCATTTGTGCATCGGTGCAACCAAATGCTGGGAACGGTTCGGGAACAGATAATTGGGGAAACGATGAAAGCAATGAAGGTGGTTCCTTGTTTTTCGGTGATAACAGTAATGTAGCACCAGCAAAACAGAGTGGATTATGGGATAATGAAGATGAAAATAATGAGTGGTGAACTAAAAAAGAAATAAAAGCAATGAAACAGAAAACACTTTTAACAGTATTGCTATACGGCATCTTACTTTCATTCACTGTAGCTTGCAGTAATGAAGATAAAGAAAACAGAACTGATGGGAAAGTAGATATTACCAAAGATATAGAGTTCCGTCTTAGTTTCAGTGACTATAACGATGAGCAAGAAATAGATGGGACACGTGCTGTTCAGCAGGAATCTGTGAAAAAGCAAGAAACCGTAGATTTAGGAAACGGTGTGCTTGCTATTGTAACAATGCAAAAAGATACAGCCAAGACCACAATTTCGAGAAAAGAGGCAACCCGGGCTTTGCCCAACGACACCTATACTATGTTGGCATACGACCACGCTACCCATGCCTTCAAAGGTGAAGTGACGGGTACGGTTACAGGTAGCGTATTTCAATATTCGGGCAATAAAGGCATTGATTTAGATCCCGGAACGTATGACTTCGTGCTCTTCAATAGCAAGGTGTCGCGCAATGGCAATCAACTTACCGTAACTCGTGCTGATGCAGAAACGGCGCTTATCGGCCGTACTGAGAATGTAAATATCACGGCGATGCCCAAAACACAAAAGGTAAACTTCACCATGCGACATGCCGGGGCACGCATGCGAATCAAACTAACAGGCTACATGCCCATTCTCGCCTCAACAGCTGCTACGCTTACCTCGACAAGTGCTACAGCCATACCGACATCTTCTGTCTATGATGCTTCAGCCAACACTTGGAATGCCATGAGTGGTGCAACCGTGACGGAACAGCTTGTCTATCCGGCAAGTACCGAAACGGACTATATCTCACCAACTCATACCAGCATAAATAATAAACACCTGTATTTCGTGCCTACCACAGATGTTGCTAAGCTTAAACTTACTTTCACGGGTGGCATGCTATACAAAATGAACATGAGTGGTGCAAGTCTTGTATTGAAGCCTACCCCCACACTTACTATGGAAGCCAACCACTCTTATCTCGTAAACGTCAAATTGATGTACAACTACCTTTATCTGATGAGTGACGGAACGACAGGCTTCTTCCAAGAAACCACTTATGGCGGTGGCGAGAAGACACCTATAGGACTTGTCTTTAGCCAGAGCAGGCATTTAGCCATGGCCTTGAAGGACTCCCCATATGGCCATATCCCTTGGGACGGCTCGACCGGTTGGCAGCCAACACCCGGCGACAATACGACAGTATTCTACACTCCCACCGATATGTTTAACGATATGGACGGCTATAAATGGACATGGGATCCGAACGGAACTTACGACCATACTACCATAAAGGCCAATTCGTCACGTTATCCCGCTTTCTATGCAGCCGGTCATTACACGCCTACACTGCCTACGGGAGTAAACCTAACCGGAAGCATTGTCGGCAAGCATTGGCACCTGCCAAGTCATGGCGAATGGAAGCTGGCTGTCGGTGCTTTAGGCTTTGGTGACATATCCAACTTGAATGCCTATAATATAAACCGACTGATTTACGGGTACCTATGGGATATTGCATTTACGCAAGTTGGGGGCGATGTGCTTTGTCGGTATGGAACAAAGCGTTATTGGACGAGTACAGAAGACGGACACTACAATATTCCCATCTTAGAGCCAAATCTTACTTATATGCGTATGTTATGGACTGCAGACACAAGAACTGGTTCAAACTATATCAGGCCAGTCATCATCTATTAATTAAGCTGTCGGCTAAGTTACGATGACTAAGATCGTATATCCTTTTTTAGAGAAAGCCGGATTTAGAACGTGGTAGAGGTCCTATTTAAGGTCCTTGAGGACTCTAAGTATAAGTCCTCGATATGTTTAAGTATAAGGTGTCAAGGACTTTAAGTATAAGATGTCGAGGACTTTAAGTATAAGTACAAAACAAGTATAAAAACAGTTATCGTTCACGGGGCGTAGCCCGACGGTTGCGCCCCATATTTAATCATCTAAATTTTCAAAACCATGATTTATTTCAAAGTAATTGAGGCTATCCTCAAAGTAGGCCCGCGCAAGGGTCAGAAAGGTTACGGCGCTGTTCCCAAGGCTCCGAACAAGTTTTCAGCCACATGGCTCGTGGAGCGCATCGTGCGCGAAACCTCACTGAGCGAGGGCGACGTAAGGAACGTGCTCATCACGTTGCGCAACATCTTTATCGAAGTGATTAAATTGGGTGCTTCGCTCGACCTTGGCGACATCTTTTCCATTCGCACTACGATTCCCTCGAAGATGGAGGCTAAGGAGGAAGACGTGTGCGCCGAGTCGCTCAAAAAGCCTCGCGTCGTCGTGTCATGGAAAGAACCTATCCGTCAGGCACTGAAGAAAATCGAAGTGGAGGTGGATAACCCAAAACGGAAGGAAGAAAAGAAGAAGAAGAAAAAAGAGGAAGGGGGAATAGGGCAGCACGGGAATTAAAGCCCTCAAACCCACCCCCTGACACCCACCCCCAGCCCCTCCCGAAGGGAGGGGAGGAGAGCCTCCCCCCAGCCCCCTCCAAAGGAGGGGGAGCTGCGAGCTTGCGAGGAATTAGTTTGCACGCTGTTTGTGCTCCCCTCCTTCGGAGGGGCCGGGGGAGGTTATTGGGGAGGGCGCACGACTTACCTGTATTTAGTCAAAATCAAAATTCACCTTATGATTAACTCGCTTGTCAGTGTGCCCTCCCCGTTTTAATACACACCCGGGAGCCTCACCCAAAAGCCCCCCGAAAGCCTCCCCCCAACCCCCTCCAAAGGAGGGGGAGACCGAGCTTGCGGGCTAATGATGAATAATGCATCATAAACAAAATAGACCTTGTGAACTAAAGTGTTCGCAAGGTCTATTTGCATATTACTCCCCTCCCTCTTCGGGGAGGGGCCGGGGGAGAGGCTTCTCCCCCTCTCCTTGGGAGAGGGGGCCAGGGAGTGAGGTTTTCCCCCTCCCTCGGGAGGGGTTGGGGGTGGGCTCTCTATATCTCCGAAAGCTCGAGCCACCGCATGCTTTTCTCGTCTAATTGGGCTTTTAACAAGGGCAGTCGTTTGCTTTTCTCTGTTAAGTCTTCTACCGATAAGAGGCCGGAACACAGGGCTTCTTCAATCGCTTGGCATTCGTTTTCCAATTGCTCGATTTCTTGCCCCAGCTGTTCGAACTCCCGTTTCTCCTTAAAGGTCATCTTTCGGCGGTCGTCATGGTGATAGTTGACCTTTGTTTTTGTTTCTTTCGGCTTGGTGGTTTCGGTTTCTTCTTTCGATTTCAGTCGGCTCCACTCACGATACTGCGTGTAATTGCCTGGGAAATCTGAAACGTTCCCTTCTCCCTTGAATACTAAAATATGGTCGATGACTTTATCCATGAAGTAGCGGTCGTGGCTGACAATGATGACACAGCCGGGAAAATCCTGCAAATATTCTTCCAATACTTGCAAGGTTTGAATGTCGAGGTCGTTCGTGGGCTCGTCTAAGACAAGGAAATTAGGGTTCTTCATCAAGACCGTACAAAGGTAAAGTTTGCGTCGTTCGCCTCCGCTGAGCTTGTAGACATAGTTGTGTTGCTGTTCGGGCGTGAACAGGAAGTATTGGAGGAATTGGCTCGCCGTCATGTGGCGGCCGCCACCTAAGTCGATGTAGTCGGCGATGTTCGTGATGACGTCGATTACCTTTTGCTGCTCATTAAACTGTAATCCCTCTTGTGAGAAGTAGCCGAAGCGCACGGTCTCGCCTATATCAAACCTTCCACTGTCGGGTTTCACCAATCCCAGTAACATCTTGATGAAGGTAGACTTCCCCGTTCCGTTATTTCCCACGATACCCATCTTCTCGAAGCGTGAGAAGTTGTAATAGAAGTCTTTCAGGATGACATTCTCCGGGCTCCATGCCTTGCTCACGTATTGGCATTCGAATATCTTTGAGCCGATATATACGTTGCTTGCCTTCAAGCGCACTTGCCTTTCGTCGATACGTTGCTTCGCTTTCGCCTCCAAATCATAGAAAGCTTCTTCGCGATACCGGGCCTTGTGTCCGCGAGCCTGTGGCATGCGCCGCATCCAATCGAGCTCTTTGCGATAGAGATTGTTGGCGCGTGCAATCTCGGCCCTCGTGTTGTCTATTCGCTCCTGCCTTTTCTCAAGGTAATAGCTGTAGTTTCCGCGATAGGTATAGATGGTCTTATTGTCAAGTTCAAGAATGATATTGCAGACCCTGTCTAAGAAGAAACGATCATGTGTAACCATTAGTAACGTCTTGTTGCCACGGTTCAGATACCCCTCAAGCCACTCTATCATTTCCAAATCCAGATGGTTCGTCGGTTCGTCTAAGATGATAAAGTCGGGTTCTGTTATCAAGACGTTAGCCAAGGCGACACGTTTCTGTTGTCCGCCACTTAGTTGCCCCATGGGTTGCTGTAGGTCGGTAATCTTCAGTTGTGTCAAAATCTGCTTGGCTTTCAGTATCTTTTCCGGACTTCCTTCATGGTTGAAGCAGGCATCAAGCACACTTTCTTTCCTATCGAACTGAGGGTT
This sequence comes from Segatella maculosa DSM 19339 = JCM 15638, assembly GCF_000382385.1. Classification (GTDB taxonomy): domain Bacteria; phylum Bacteroidota; class Bacteroidia; order Bacteroidales; family Bacteroidaceae; genus Prevotella; species Prevotella maculosa. The sequence goes on from NZ_KB908345.1 coordinate 17,338, forward strand.
TTGTTCCAAATAGCCTATCCGTAGATCGTTGCGGTAGATGCATTCTCCGCTGTCTTTGCCTTCTTTCTCGGTGAGAATGGAGAGCAGCGTAGACTTTCCCGTTCCGTTTTGTGCAACCAAGCCTACTTTCTGTCCCTCGGCAATGGAGAAGGAAATGCTGTCGAAAAGAACATGTGCCCCGAAGCGCTTGGTGAGGTTTTGAACGTCAAGATAGGGTGTCTGTGCCATTGATTACAATGTATTGTTGATTTCTTCGATATAGTTTAAGAGTTCTTCGCGTCCCTGTTTCTTCTCCGAGGAGGTTATATAATAAGGTGGAAGCGTTTCCCAACGGTCTTTGAGTCGGTCGAGCCATTGGGCGGCGTTTTGCTTGGCTTTGCCGGGGGTGAGCTTGTCGGCCTTTGTAAATACGATAGTAAAAGGAACATTACTCTCGCCCAACCAATCTACAAACTCACGGTCAATCTTTTGTTGCTCGTGGCGCACGTCAATTAGAACGAAGACATTGACCAATTGTTTGCGCTGCAAGATGTAAGAGGATATCATCTGTTCCAACTTCTTTTGCACGGTTTTTGAACGTTTGGCAAAGCCATATCCCGGAAGGTCGACCAAGTACCATTCATTATTGATGATAAAATGGTTGATTAGAAGTGTCTTACCCGGAGTCGCAGAAGTCTTGGCCAATCCTTTGTGATTGCAGAGCATATTGATGAGGCTTGATTTCCCGACGTTTGAACGTCCGATGAAAGCATATTCGGGCTTATTGTCGGTGGGACATTTTCCAACGGTAGGGGAAGAAATGACAAACTCTGACTTCTTGATATCCATATTGTGTCTGCTTTTTGTTTGCAAAGATAGTAAAAAATATTATCTTTGTAGACAAAATTCGCATTATAGTATGAAGCTTATTAGTTGGGGATTTATCGGCTGTGGCGAAGTTACAGAGAAGAAATCGGGTCCTGCTTTTAATGAAGTTGAGGGCTCGCATGTAGAGGCCGTGATGAGTCGCAGCGAAGAGAAAGCGCGTTCCTATGCGGAGCGTCATCACATTCGGAAGTGGTATACCGATGCCCAAAAACTTATCGACGACCCGGATATCAATGCTATTTATATAGCAACTCCGCCCTCGAGCCATGCCACATTTGCTATCATGGCCATGAAGGCCGGCAAGCCCGTCTATGTGGAGAAGCCTTTGGCGGCCAGCTATGAAGATTGTGCCCGTATCAACCGCATCAGCGAGGAAACGGGAGTGCCTTGCTTCGTGGCCTATTATCGTCGTTACCTTCCTTATTTCCAAAAGGTGAGAGAGATTCTCTCGCAAAATATCATCGGTAATGTGACTAACGTCCAGATACGCTTTTCCGTTCCGCCACGCGATTTGGACTATGCAAGCACGGAGAATCTTCCATGGCGCTTGCAACCGGACATTGCCGGGGGAGGCTACTTTTACGACCTTGCCCCTCACCAGCTGGATATCTTGCAGGAGCTTTTTGGCGTAATCACGCGTGCTCACGGTTATTGTGCCAACCGTGCTCACTTGTATAAGGCCGAAGACACAATCAGTGCCTGCTTCTTATTCGCGAACGGACTTCCGGGAAGTGCATCGTGGTGTTTCGTGGGGCATCAGAGTGCGAAGGAAGATTGCATAGAAATCATCGGCGACAAAGGCTCGCTGTCGTTCTCGGTCTTCAATTATGAGCCCATCAGACTTGTTACGAGCGAAGGCGCAACCGACCTTGTCGTGCCCAATCCGCCTTACGTGCAATTGCCCATCATCAAGGCCGTGATAGAAGATTTGCAGGGCTTCGGGGCCTGCACGTGTACTTCGGTAAGCGCGACGCCCGTCAATTGGGTGATGGACCGTATCTTGGGCAAGTTCTGACATTGCACGATGAACATTAGAACAGCTGCCACAATTCTTCTCTTATGCCTGCTCGTATCGGCTTCCGCAGCCGAGCGTCATCTGCGCAATAAATTCTTGGATAGGCTCTACAGCATCGCCAAAGACTTTTCCCGACTCGACACCAACTACATCGAGCCGCAGAAATATAACTATGCGGTCATGCTGCAGAACACGAACACTTACGAGATGTACCGTATATCCAACGGCAACCAGCAAAGTGTAGACTTGGCACCGGCTCCCAGCTACAAGGTCGGCCCTTACTTCGGATGGAGATGGATATTCCTTGGCTACACGTTGGACGTGACCCACTTGGGCAGCCGCAACAAACGCACAGGAATCGACCTCAGCCTCTACAGCAATCAAATCGGCATTGACCTGTTCTATCGCACAACCGGAGACGATTACCATATCCGCAGGATAGAACTCGGCGACGATGCAAAGATTGACGTCAGCCCGTTGCGGGGCGTGGACTTCGGCGGATTGCATGCCAACATACGCGGTTTCAACCTCTACTATATCACCAACCACAAGAAATTCTCGTATCCTGCGGCCTTCAGTCAGAGCACGCGCCAAATCCGAAGTACCGGATCGCCCATTCTCGGCGTCGGCTACACGCATCACCGCCTCTCCATGGACTGGAAGACGCTACGCGATGTCGTGACGGCGCATCTGGGGCACAAGCCCGAATTCGAAGACCTTGCCATGAACTCGTTTGCCGGAACGGTGAAATACGACAACTATGCCGTCATGGGCGGCTACGGCTACAACTGGGTGTTCGCCCGAGACTGGCTGTTCGGTGCTTCGCTTTCGGTCTCCTTGGCCTATCTGCACACCATCAGCGAAGAAGAGAAGCAGCAGGGAGCGTCTGCAAACATCTTCCGTATTAACAAGTTCACCGTCGACGGCATCGCCCGCTTGGGTTTGGTTTACAACAATGCCAAATGGTTTGCCGGCGCGAGTGCCGTCTTTCACACCTACAACTACCATGAAAAGGAATTTTCCACCAACAGCGTCTTCGGCAGTGTTAACTTCTATGTAGGTTTCAATTTCGGAAAGAAGAAATGATACCTGCACGCAGCGTGCGAAACGGCGGTCGGTCCGCCCATTTTAGCGGATAATGTGGCTGAGATTGTATCTTGCTATTCCTGCACCAAACCATCTATGCATAGAACCAAAGGTACGTTCTACTTTGTAGCGTGTCTTACTTATCGCAACGTTGAGACGCTGCTGCCTTTCAGTAATTTCATGTCCTCTTGTCCCCTTATGCATGATACGACTTTTAAGTTTCATACGTTTGAGGGTTTCTTTGTTCTCCATCGAGTCATATCCTTTATCGGCATAAACAAGTGCTTTCCGTGGCAATTCAGTTTTCTTTAGGGGTGTTTCTAAGTGTTTCATATCACTTTCATTGGCAGCTGTCGTTTCCTCGGCAAGCACCATTCCGTTTTCATCCGTTACCGTGTGACGCTTGTAACCGAAGTGGAGCTTTCCCATCTTCTTTACCCAACGGGCTTCTGTATCTACATTAGGCTTGACAACTTCTTTGAGCATGGCTTTCTCCGAAGCCTCCATGTGCTCATCCTCTTTTCTATCCTCGACGACCTCATAGCTCTTACCTCCGCGGGGGCGACGGGGAGTATTCGTAATGCCGGCATCAACAATGGCACCACGCTTTACAATGATTCCTTTAGCTTCCAATTGCCGATTAAACTCCGCAAGAAGCGTATCATACAAATCCGCTTCAACAAGAACGTTGCGAAAACGGCACACTGTAGTACTGTCAGGAACGATATCTTCCATGCCAAGACCTGCAAAGCGACTAAAAGACAGGCGGTCGTTAACCTGATCTTCAACTTCTCCGTCACTCAGACCATACCAGGTACGGAGTAATTCAATCTTGAATAAAA
>NZ_KB908346.1 GCF_000382385.1 Segatella maculosa DSM 19339 = JCM 15638
CCATGTTATATTGCTTCCTCTCTCAAGGAGTATCTCGGTAAGGTATATAACATCAAGCATATTCATGGCAAGCCCTTGCATCCGCAGACACAAGGAAAGATAGAACGATATCATCGATCAATGAAGAATGTGATAAAACTAAATCATTATTTCTGTCCCTCTGAATTAGAAAAGGCTATTGATGAGTGGGTGAAATACTATAATGAGAGGAGGTTTCATGAATCGTTGGATAATCTTACACCTAGAGACGTATATTTAGGGCAAGGGGAGAAAATCAAAAAGATAAGAGAAATAATAAAGCAAAATTCAATCAACAAAAGAATTTTTGAAAATAAAAGAATGAAGTATCGGAGTAAATAACTATATTTGCAGTTGTGCACTTTTATTTGACAACGTACAAACCAGTGAATAGAATAATAAATGTGTCAGGTGACAAACTTCAATATACTGTATTCAAAAGGTTGGAGAATGGTGAATATATTTATAATATAGGTCGGATTCATGGAATATAAAAGAAAAATTTTTCCTAAGGAAGTAGCTCTTATTGCCTTTCTAGCGTCCAAAGCTCAATTCCAATTAGAAAGTAATTGGGAAAATAAATTTATCGCTTATCCTCTCACAAAAGAGAAAATAGGCAGTATTGGGCTTTTTAAAAATAACCAGAAATATACTCGAAGACAAAGTAGAGTTCTTTCATGTTGCAAGTTTCATGATGTTGATAATGTTGAAGTAGCAGTTTATCTTTTAATAGATTCTAATGATACGCTCTATGAATTAGATTTTTGGAAGGTAGATGATTCAGAAATTTGCCATATTCCTTCCGTAGACTCTATGGAGGATATCCCGCAGATATAATCAGACAAACGCAAACAATGTGCTTGCTAATAAAGACAACTAAATGTACAAAATGGAGAACCTATTTTACCTTATCTTTTTATTTGCAGGAATTGTTGTTCCTGGGTATCCTTCGAATCCGAGAGTGGACAGTAATAACCGTATAAGTGTTACAGGGATAAGGAAGATTAGTACTACAACACACGACAAATGGAGCATTGTTTGTCATTTCGCCAGACGAGGCTCTCTTATTCGTGAGCAGAGCTTTTACAAAGGAAAATTGAAGTCTGATTATACATATGATTACAGGATCATGGACAGTGTCGTAGTGACAAGTATAACAGACATGAGTGCTCCGTACCCCAAATTGGTGAAGAAATACGAAGACTACTTTTCTCCTTCTGGAAAATGTTACAAACGCAGGGTGTACATGAATGGTTCGGCAACCGTATCATTATATATAGACAACTTTGTATATGACGGTGATTTGCTGATAAGCTATGAAGAGGCAACCGCTTGGCAAAAGGAAAATGGCAATGTCTCGAAAGTGAATTGTTATTATAATAAAAAAAAGCAGAAAATTCTAGAAACCAAGTCTTTCAATGGAACAGACAGTGTATTCTATTCCTATAATAAAATGGGGCAATTAACAGACGAGATAAGAAAATCAGATAGTCTATCAGTTTTGAGTGGTATTGTTCCCTATGCTGACAGCGAATTAAATAAAGTACAACTCACATATTCTAATTTTGATAATAAAGGAAATTGGACGAAGAGTTATTATGCTACTCAAGAAGGAAAGAAAATGCGCTCAAAAAGAAAAATAGAATATTGGTGATCAGCGACATATTGGCGAGGATTGGCCGTAGGAAGCTAAATGGACTGGACAGATTGGTTGGTGCATCCGAAGTCATTCCCTTTTGAAAATATGTATCGGTTCATCAAAAGCTATGATTTCAAAGGGCCATTGATAGAATATTACACTACCGAACCAAAATAAGGACCTTGCCTAATGAAACTGAAATTGGTCTTGGACAAGAAAAAAAATGTTACATATATCCTTTCATTATTTGTCGGTAAAGGAAGAAAGAGAATAGTTCTTGCGATACACATATGGAAAGGAGATGTTTAATTTTCGCTATGAGTTGTTTGTTTTTTTTTGAGTATTTCAAAGCTCAGGCTTGAATTGAGCAGATTGAACATGCTTATAGTACGCTTGAGTCTGCTTGGAGTGGCAGGGAAGAGATGCCGCTGAAGACGTGTTTCCTTGCAAATGAAAAACAGCCTGCAACAGGGGGCGACCGTTGCAGGCTGTCGGTGGAAACCGCGAAAGGGAGGTTATCCGTCAGAGTAGGCTCTTGATGGCAGCATCAATGTCTTTCACTTGCACGTCACGCAACTTCACTGCGTTGTCTTTTCCGATGAGGAAGAACGTAGGAAGGCTTTGTACGTTGTAGAGATTAAGCGTCTGCGACTCCGTCCCGGCCTCATCTCGGACGCTAATCCAAGGTAGTGCGGCTGTCTGTGTCTTCCAGAAATGTTCGTCGGGGTCTACAGAAACCTGATAGATTTCAAAGCCTTGGGCATGATATTTATTGTAGAGGTCGCGCAACATCATGATGCGTCGGGTGCTGTTTTCGCCGGCAAAGACGTGGAAGTCGAGCATGACTACCTTTCCGGAAAGATCGGACAGGCGACGAATGTTACCCTTGTTGTCGGGCAATGCAATGTCGATGATGCCGCTCACTTTCACCTTTTCGGCACTGAGACGGGCCCGTTGCTGTTCAGCTTCGATGAGGCGGGCGTCTTTCATGCCCTGCAGGGCGATATTGTGTAGGTTGATTCCGCGCTCGGCTTTCGGGTAGAAGGTGTCCCAACTCGTGGCCACAGCCGCATAGACCTTATTGTCTTCCTTGCTATTGCGCGGATTGAAAATCAGATGTTGCTGGTCGCCTAGTACAACGGTTTGGAAAAGGGCAAAGTAGGCATATGCCTTCATGGGCTCCTTAAAGATATAATTGCGCTTCACCTTATCCTTATAGGCCTCAAGGGTCTTTGCGATGGTGGCCTCTACAGCGTCGATGCCCAGATCGGGACGCTTGATGATGTTGTCAATCTGCGTCTGAAGTGCCTGTTGCATGCGTGCCAGCTCCTTGATTTTACGGCAGTTCTCGCTTCCATTGACCTCATATTGGGTGGCCATTGCAGGATAGGTGGCCTTGATGTGCACGGTTTCGGTGGAGTCGATGCTCACATTGATCATCTGTCCGGCAATACGCAGGCGATAGAAATCAGGGGCTTCGGGGGCCTTTTCACTGAAAGAGAAACTTCCGTTCTCACCTAATTTCACGGAATCCACAATGACAGGGCCGTTGAGGCTCATGTTTTCGAAATACAGCATGGAGTCTTTGGCGTTGGAAATCTCACCCTCAACGCGGAATTTCTTGTTCGTGCAGGAAGTCAGGCCCAAGGCGACAAGCGCGAAAGCTGCGATAATAAAGCGTTTTCTTATTCTCATTTTCTTATAGATTTTTCATGTTCCGAATGCAAAAGTAGTGCAATTAGGGCAAACGACAAAATTTGAAAGGAAAAAAACGAGAGGAATAGGAAAGTAAACTGGGCAGAAAAGGAGTGAGAGCGTGGTGACGTTGTGATGGAACGACAGGGAGGAGAGACGATATTCCGTTAGAACAATCTGATAATTTGCAGGCCTGCATAGACTGCGATGATACCTAAGAAGACGCTTCCTCCCATATAAGCAGTCGCTTGCCACAGCTGATGGGCGCGAAGCAGCGTCAAGCTCTCGTTACAAAAGGTGGAGAACGTGGTGAAACCGCCGCAGAATCCCACGGTCAAGAAGAGCTTCCAGCCTTCCTGTATGCCTGTCCCTCGGTCGGCAATGCCATAAAACAAGCCGATAAGCAGGCAACCTAAAAGGTTGACGGTCACCGTTCCCAATGGGAAGACGCTTAAAAACGTACCCTGCAACAGCTTGGGTAGCAGCCATCGCGAGACAGATCCCAAAGCACCTCCGGCAGCAATACACAGTATAGAGCGTATCATCATCGGGTACAAAGGTACGAATTTATCCTTTGGAAGCGCTATTGTCGGTTCTTTTTTGCATAAAATAATGAAATAATGGGCCTTTTACTTTTTTTTCTCATATATAATAGGTAACTTTGCGCGGATTTTAAGATGTTAGATAAAACAATAAGAATTATTTAGATGAACGTTATTACAAAAACAGTTCAATTGCCTGATGGGAGAACCATCACGATTGAGACCGGAAAAGTTGCAAAACAAGCTGATGGTGCTGCGGTGCTCCGCATGGGCAACACAGTGCTCTTGGCAACGGTTTGTGCAGCAAAGGATGCCGTTCCGGGTACAGATTTCATGCCTTTGCAGGTTGATTACCGCGAGCAGTACAGTTCTGCAGGTCGTTTTCCGGGTGGTTTCACCAAGCGTGAAGGCAAGGCGAGCGACAATGAGATATTGACCTCGCGTCTCGTTGACCGGGCACTTCGTCCGCTTTTCCCGTCTAATTACCATGCAGAAGTTTATGTTCAAGTGATGCTTCTTTCGGCCGATGGTGTAGACCAGCCCGATGCTTTGGCCGGTTTTGCAGCTTCTGCGGCTATGGCTTGCTCTGATATTCCTTTCGAACATTATATTTCCGAGGTTCGTGTTGCCCGCATTAAGGGCGAATATGTCATCAATCCTACCTCCCAACAGATGGCAGATGCCGATATGGACTTGATGGTTGCTGCCACCAAGGACAATATCATGATGGTGGAAGGCGAGATGAAAGAGGTTTCAGAACAAGACCTTATCGGTGCGCTGAAGGTTGCAGCTGAGGCCATCAAGCCGATGTGCGAGCTTCAAGAAGAGCTGGCTAAGGAACTCGGTAAAGACGTGAAGCGCGAGTATGATCACGAAATCAACGATGAAGACTTGCGTGAACAAATCAAGAAAGAGCTTTATCAGCCCGTTTATGATATCAATAAACAGGCGCTCGAAAAGCAGGCACGCCACGATGCTTTCGATAAGATTTTGGCCGATTTCCTTGAGAAATACGATGCTGCGCACAGCGATTTGTCAGAAGAAGACCTTGAAGAGAAGCACGCAGAGGCCAACCGTTACTATGAAGATGTGATGCGTGATGCCATGCGTCGCTGCATTCTTGATGAAGGACAACGCCTTGATGGTCGTAAGACCACGGACATCCGACCCATTTGGTGCGAGGTTTCTCCGCTCCCAATGCCCCACGGAAGTGCGCTTTTCCAGCGTGGTGAAACCCTCTCCCTCTCCACTTGTACGCTCGGAACAAAGCTCGATGAGAAGCTTGTAGACGATGTTTTGGAGAAAAGCTACCAGCGTTTCCTCCTGCATTATAACTTCCCTCCGTTCTCAACCGGTGAGGCCAAGGCACAGCGTGGCGTAGGTCGTCGCGAAATCGGCCACGGTCATCTGGCATGGCGCGGACTGAAGGGGCAGATTCCCGAGGATTATCCTTACACGGTTCGCTTGGTCAGCCAGATACTTGAGTCGAACGGGTCTTCTTCTATGGCTACCGTTTGTGCCGGAACCCTTGCATTGATGGACGCAGGTGTGCCGATGAAAAAGCCTGTCAGTGGTATTGCTATGGGCTTGATCAAGAACCCTGGCGAAGATAAATACGCCATTTTGAGTGACATTCTTGGTGACGAGGACCACTTGGGTGACATGGATTTCAAGACAACCGGCACACGTGACGGTCTGACCGCCACGCAGATGGACATCAAATGCGACGGTTTGTCGTTCGAAATCCTTGAGCAGGCATTGATGCAGGCTAAGGCCGGCCGCGAACATATCCTGAACTGCATGCTCGAAACCATTTCCGAGCCTCGTGCAGAGCTTAAACCACAGGTTCCACGCATTGAAGCTTTCGACATACCCAAGGAGTTTATCGGTGCAGTGATAGGCCCCGGCGGTAAGATTATCCAGCAGATGCAGGAAGAAACCGGTGCAACCATCACCATTGATGAGACCGAAGGAAAGGGTCATGTGACCGTTTCGGCACCCAACAGAGACAGCATCGAGGCCGCAATGAACAAAATCAAGGCCATCGTAGCCGTTCCCGAAGTGGGCGAGGTTTATGAAGGTACGGTTCGCAGTGTGATGCCTTACGGTTGTTTCGTTGAGATTCTTCCGGGCAGAGATGGCTTGCTTCACATCTCGGAAATCAGTTGGAAGCGTCTTGAAACCGTTGAAGAAGCCGGCATCAAAGAGGGAGACAAGATCAGAGTGAAGCTCATGGAGATCGATCCCAAGACTGGTAAGTACAAGCTTTCTTGCCGTGCACTGCTCGAAAAGCCTGAAGGTTATGTAGAACGTGAGCGTCGTCCGCGTCCTGATCGTGGCGAACGTCGTCCTCGTCGTGACGGGGATTACCGCGAGGACAATCGTGGTCGTCGCTTCGAACACCAAGATAACGATGCAGATAATGGCGCCGTTGAGTAATCCTTAACGGACATTCCAACCTAAAAACAATCCCTGCACATGGTGAAAGCCATCGTGCAGGGACTTTTTTTTGTTATTTCTTCATGTAATCTCGCGGCGACATGCCGTAAAGGTTCTTGAACATGGTGGAGAACGAGGCCGAGTTGGTGAAGCCACAGGCGTACATTACTTCCGTAATATTCTGTCCGCTTTTCTGCAAAAGCCGGGCCGCTTGCTGTAAACGTGTGTTGCGAATGAAGGTGTGGGGCGTCTGATTGGTCAGTTCTTTCATCTTTCTGTGCAGATGGACACGGCTGATTCCCACTTCTCGGGCAATCATATCCGTGTTCAAGTCGGGCACGCTGATGTTGGCATTGATGACGTTCAAGATGCGTTCCATGAGCTTTTCGTCGGGCGAATCCAGTGCAATCGGTTTGATTTTTCCCTCTTGTGTCTGGCTGCCGTTGAACTTATTACGCAGCAATTCGCGTTGATGCAGCATGTTGAACACTGTGCGTCGCAGGATATCCATGTTGAACGGCTTCACGATATAGGCATCGGCACCCGTCTCCAAACCCTCTAATCGGTCTTCATCGCGGTTCTTTGCCGTCAGCATGATAACGGGAATGTGGTTTGTATTGACGTTTGCTTTGATTTTGGCACACAGCTCATTGCCGTTCATCACGGGCATCATCAAGTCGGTAATGACCAATGCAGGCAGTTTTTTCAGGATAACATCGAGTGCCTCGCGGCCGTTATCGCAGGCAATGACGTGGAAATTGCGCCCCAATTCCGTTTGCAGATAGTGGCTGATTTCGTCATCATCTTCGGCAATAACGATGGTCTGACGCTTGCGATTGGACAGTTGTTCGTTGAGTGAAGGCCGATGTTTTCCTCCCGTTTCACCCTCTTGCCCTACGGTTTCAAGCGAAGTTTGCGATTCATCGAGGTCGATAGGCCCGTCTTTTTCAGTCTCCGTGTCCATCATTTCTTCTGGTTTGAGGTGACTGTTCCCCAAGGGCAGGGTGACCACAAAGGCGCAACCCCTTTCGTTTTCAAGGTTGCGTGCCTCGATATTTCCGTAATGCAGTTCCACAATCGAGCGTGCCAAGTCGAGTCCGATGCCTGTTCCGATATGCTCATCGTTGGTTTTTGTGTCGGCTTGATAGAAGCGTTCGAAAATCCGTTTCAGCTTTTCTTCGGGTATTTTCTCGCCATTGTCGCTGATGGTGATGCGTGCTTCGGTGTCCGTATGGCTGAGGCGAATAGCGATATTGCCCCCCGTTGGCGTGTATTTGAAGGCATTCGAGATGATATTTACCAGCACTTTGTCGAAGTTCCTGCGGTCAATCCACACGGAAAGTGGCCCATCATGCCCGAAGCGGAAGTCGATGTTCTTCGCCTTGGCCTGCTCTTTGAAGAGTGCGTAAACATCGTCTATGAAGCCCACCAAGTCCGTTTTCTGCATGTGCATGGCCAACATTCCCTTGTCAATCTTGCGCAAATCCATGAGTTGATTGATGAGATGGAAAATGCGTTCGGCGTTCCTTTTGATGGTGGTATAGATGCCTTGTCGGTGAAGGTCGGTATCTTCCTTCATCAATTGCAGCAGGGGCGAGATGATAAGCGTCATCGGCGTGCGAATTTCATGGCTGATGTTCATGAAGAAGCGCAGTTTGGCTTCGCCCATTTCCTCGGCATGCATGTGGGCTTGAAGGCGCATGCGGTCGCGCGTCTTACGCTTCTGATAGCGGTAAAACAGGCAGATGAGCGCGGCAATCGTCAGCAGATAGACCATGTAAGCAGGCGCAGAACGATACCAAGGTGCCTCTATTTCCACCGTGAAAGCCTTCACTTCCGACGGCATATTGTTATACATTGCCTTCACCCGAAAGGTGTAATTGCCCGGCGAAAGATGGCTGAACATGATCTCGTTCATGCCGGGTTGCAGTCTCACCCAAGCCTCTTTGTTGATACTGTAGAGGTAGGTGATGTTGTCAGGGTCGTCGTATGTGAGGGTTGAAAGCTGAATGGAGAACGAGTTGTCCTCGTATTTCAGTCGGATATTGCTGTCATTGATGCCGATATTCTGCTGCTGATTGCCCACGATAAGCCCTGTAATCATCACCTTGGCCGTCCAAGATTGGTCTGTTTTCCGGGCCGTGTCAAACCAGTTGATGCCTGCCGTTCCGCCCAAAAGCAGGTAGCGTCCGTCGCTTATATAGGAAGCTCCGTCGGAGAACTCGTTGCTTTGCAGTCCGTTGTTGGCATAATAGCAAGCCAACACGTTTCCTTCTGTCGTCATACAGCACAGTCCGTGGTCGGTTCCTACCCACAGCCTGCCCCTCGAATCCTGCTCGATGCAGGCAATACCGTTGTCAGGCAGTCCGTTTTGCATGGTGAACAAGCGATGCTTGCGTGCCTTGATGTCGTAGCAATAGAGCCCATCATTGGTGCCGAGCCACACACGACCGCTTCGGTCTTCCAGCAACACGCGCGAAAAGGTGTTATAGTTCGGGCAGTTCGTTCCAAAGACATTGGTCCAGTTCCTGGCCGTCAAATCGAGGCAACTCAGCCCTACTGCTCCCGCAACATAGACGCGACGGCCGTCGCGCGACACCACAACTTTGTTCAGATAATCGTTGGGTATCGAATTCATCTTGCGGTCGAAACCAGCTCCGGGCAACTGTCTGTAGTGCTTGATGCCGTAGTTTCGGATATCGAGGCAGGCCAATCCCTGTCCCATCGAGGCAAACCAAAGGTTTCCTTTGGGGTCGGTCGTGATGCCAAAAATGCTCGGTCGCTCGCCCATTTCAAGGTCTACGGGGTGATAGGTGGCCGAACCTGCCGTCACCCAGCCGCAGCCTTGCTGATAACTTCCCGTCCAGATGCGGCCCAATCTGTCCTCTGTCAGGCTGAGAATGGTGCCGGGTGTAGTGGTATAATGGCGGACGAGACGATGGTCTTTGTCCAACAAATAAAGTCCATCACGGTCAGTTCCCACCCAGATGTAGCCCGTTTTGTCACGCAAGACCGCAGTCACGCAGTTGTTGCCTATCACGTTGGCCCCTGATTTAGGCCCCATATAGCCGAAATCCGAGTGTGTTGAGGGCTGCATATAGACGCCTTTCTGAAACAATCCCAGCCATATATTGCCGCTACGGTCCTCGACTATCGTTTGAACCTTGGTCTTTGAGAGGTCGATGTTGTCGTAATAAGGATTGGAAACCAGCTGTTGACGTTCCGGATCGTACACATAAAGGCCCGAACCATCACAGCCCAGCATCACTTGTCCTGCCCGGTTTATATAGACTTTCACGATGGGTAGGTTGCCCGTTGCAGCTATCTTCGTAAACTGTTTGGCCCCTTTGGCCATGCACCACAGGCCCATTCCCTTGATGCCCACGTAGACATTGCCCTGTCGGTCTACCCCAATGTCGCCACCTTTCACGAGTTCTCGCTCTCCGGGACGCGTGAAATAGCGCAGCAACCGCTTGCCGTCGAGGCACAAAAGGCCTTGGTCTTCGCTCACGATCCAAAGGCGGTTGTGGCTGTCTTCCATGATATGACTCACGTAGTTCACCGTGCGCAGGGCCTCAATGGGCCGGGCTACGTTGCCGTTGAGCCTGAATATGCCGTAACCCGACGAGGAAAAGAGCATCGTTCCGTCGTGGGTTTCGAGCAAATCCGTGATATATGTGCGCACGGGTTTGTTGTCGTTGGTTAGCAATCTGACGTCGGCGAACCGCCCGTTCTCCATGCGTTGCACGTTGAGATTGGTGCCGATGTAGAGCGCTCCCTTGCGGTCTTGGCAGACACAGTTGATATAATTGCTCGAAAGTCCGTAGGTCTTGTGTTCCTTTTTCAGCGTCTTGAACTGATAACCGTCGTAGCGGTTGAGTCCGTTTCGCGTGGCAATCCACATGAAACCGTCCTTGTCTTGATAGATATTCGTGACGAAACTGCTCGAAAGTTGGTTGTCGCCGTCATACAGTCTGCCCGTTCGGGCGTGGGCATGTAGCGTAAACAGCAGGGAAAGCAACAGCAGATAGCGTTTCATAAGGTATTACATAGTTTCTATAACTGTTACAAAGATACATCTTTTTCCGTAACCTTGCGGCCCTGTTCCCGTTTTTTTTCGGCGAAATAATTCCTTGTTTGTTTGCTTGTCTCGATGATTTTCGCGATTTTTGCAAATAGGAAAGGCCCTTGACGGCCGTCATTTCAACATCAGAAACATGAAAAAAGCCGGCTTTTATCTTGGCTTCGGTCTCGTTCTCTTGGCCTTTTATGCAGCAAGTTGCACGCATAGAAGGGCATCGGCTGTCCGCTCCAATGACCAAAAAACCGTCAGAAGAGGACTGAAACCCGACACGATAGGCTTCCGAACCCTGACGGATACGTTTGCTGTACGCCCGGGATTAGACAGCGTGGGCTACGAACTCTCCCTGCCAATCGGCGGTGGCAACCGAGCCGTCAGAGACAGTTTGACGCGCTATGTAGCCGAAATCTTGGTCAAACTTAACCCCGGTATCCTGGGAACCGATACCGAACAGCTGCGCCGACACACCTATCATGGCCCCCTTTCCGACCCCAATGCCGTGCTTGACTATTATAAAAAGGAGTTTCAAAAGGGCTTCGTCGCATGGGCAAATGAGGTAGGAAGGACGACACTGCAGCAGTATCTCTACTTCTGGGGCGGCAAGACATGGGAGTCAGCCAAGGCCATCAGCTATGGAATATCGGTGGAATGCTATTTCGGTGGGGCGCATCCCGAGTATCTGTCTTATGGCGCTACGTTCAGAAAATCAGACGGAAAGCGTGTCCAAATCATTGATGCAACGAAGGTGAAAGCCCTTCAAAAGCTCATGCGAGAGGCGCTTTTGAAACAGTATTTTGAGGATAGTGAGGGCGGTCATGTGCTGAATGAACTGGACGAAGTACTGTATGGGCCGTTTATTCCGCTGCCCCGTGAGGGATTGTATTTGCAGGGTAGCGATGTGATTTTTGAATATGCGCAAGGCGAAATCTGCCCCGATGTCTACGGACTACCGTTTTTCTCGCTTCCTTACCGGCGGCTCCGCCCCTTTATGACCCGCGAAGCTTTGGATTTGTTGCCCCCGGATAGCAAGACGGGAAAAGTGCAATAATAGACAAGAATCGTCTCCACAGGTTGTAAATTCAATTCATAACGGATATTAACTGTGTGACGAAATGCCACGCAAGGCGGCCATTATATTTGTAAATTCAATTTATAACCGATATTAACCCCCTGCCGGCTGTTTTGTTGAATCATGTACTTCGGTTTACACCATATTCCACTTTACAGCGCAATACGGTCGGGGAGGGCATGTAGGGACGCACGGTTCGTGCGTCCGCGCAAGGAGAATGAAACACAAATGCACGATTATTAGAGCGGACGCACGAGCCGTGCGTCCCTACATGCGTTCTAACAGCTCATTCAATCAATCATTTCATGCATTAATATGGACAATATGGGCATGTAGGGACGCACGGCTCGTGCGTCCGCTCAAGGAGAATGAAACACAAATGCACGATTATTAGGGCGGACGCACGAGCCGTGCGTCCCTACATGCCTCTTGTCAACAATTCATCTTATCATTTTGCTAATCCTAAAGTTCAATATTCAAACTTCAATATTCAAAGTCTGCAAATCCTAAAGGTCAAAGTTCAATGTTCAAAGTTCAAAGTCAAGGTTCCTACATGCATTCAAGCATTCCCGAGTGTCAGCCCTATTGATAATCAATGACTTATATATTGTTTTCCAATCTTACCCATTTCATCGCGCAATATGGTTGAGATTGCACGGTAAAATGGCTGAGATTAGCGTGCAATATGGTTGATATTGAAAACCGCGAGAACTGATATTGAAAACTACGAGGACTGATATTAAAAACCGAGAAGAACAATATTGAAGACTACGAGGATTGATATTGAAAATCGGGATGATCGATATTGAAAACTGAAACTTCCATCATTGCCCGCAAGTATGCCCTCCCCTCCCTCGGGAGGGGCCGGGGGTGGGCCCCCTATTTCATCAAATCGGGCGGGCAATCTTCGGGTCTACTGCCCCAATCCACATTGGGACTTGTCCCCATCGTGAACTCCAATAGGCCGTCGCCCGTCAGCATTTCGTGCGTCAGATAGTTGCGCGTGTAGGGCTTCCCGTTGTAGGTGGCCGATTGGATATAGCAGTTTTTGGGTGAAACACCATTCGCCTTGATGGTGAAACGTCCGATGCGAGCCTCGTCAAACGTGGGCGTTCCTATGACATAATAAGGCGAAACGGGACACACCGGATAGAACCCTAAAGCCGAAAGTACGTACCATGCGCTCATTTGTCCAGCGTCGTCGTTGCCGCTAAGTCCTCCCGGAACGTCAAGATATTCGTTGTCGAGAATGGCTCTCACAGCCTGTTGCGTCTTCCAAGGCTGCCCCGCGTAGGCATAAAGATAGGGAATTTGCTGGCAAGGTTCGTTGCCATGCCAATATAAACTGTCGCGGAACATGCGGTCGAGTCGGTCGGTAAAGAGCTTCTTTCCGCCCATCGCGCCCATCAATCCATAGACATCATGGGGCACATACCACGTGTAATGCGCCACAGTTCCCTCGGTGATGAACTTCACACGCGTGGTCAAATCCCGATTTTTCAGCCATTTTCCATTGGCCCATCTGCCATCTGCCCAACCCGCGGGGCCGATAATGTTGCGCCAATTGCGTGCCCGGGCCATGAGAAGTTGGTAGTCTTCGGTCTTACCCAAAGCCTTTGCAGCCTGCGCAACGGCATAATCATCGTAGGCATACTCCAAGGTTCTGCTCACTTGCTCATGGGTATGGAAGGCTTCAGGCACAGTGTCGTTCAGCGGAATATAGCCATATTTCAGGTAACTTTGCATGGCCCTGCGTCCCTTTCCTTCCCGATATGCCTCGGCATCCGGCAGTTCAAAAGAGTTCTTTCGCATGGCTTCGTAGGCCTTTTCCTTGTCGATATTTCGTCCACCTTTCACGATTGCCTCGGCCAAAGCAGCCGAAGCGTGGTCGCCAATCATGGCTGAAGTGTAGCTATTCCAACAAGGAAACACGGGAAGCCAGCCGCCTTCGTCGTACATGTCTACTAAACTCTGCAACATTCCGTTGGCTGCCGGCTCGATAAGCTGGTTCAACGGCAGCAAAGCGCGGTAGATATCCCACATCGAAAAGTCCATATAAGCCCGTCGGTAAAGTGGTTTCCCACCGAGATTTCCCATGGAATGCTGCACAATCCGACTGCTTCCGGCAAACGAAGGATAGCGCCCGTCCTTGTCACTAAAGGCACGTGGCAAGAAAGCAGCACGGTATAAGGCCCCGTAGAACTTGGCAATTGCGGCCTTGTCTTTGGAGAATACGCGCACCCGATTGAGCTTTGCCTTCCATCGGTCCACCGTTCTTGAGCGCGTATCGTTGAACTCCCAGTGCGGAATCTCCTGCAGAATGTTGTTGAAAACGCCCTGCATATCGACGAAACTACAGGCTGTTTTGACCATGATTTCATCGCCTTTCGACACGTCGAAGGCCGCCCATGCCACGCCATCTTTCACGCCGTAATCTTGCAAAGGGGCTTGGAATACGACGGCAAACCAGCCACTGAAGCCTGCTTTCTCGCCCCAACCCTGATAGATTCTGTGTACGGGATTGTGGCCATAGAGGCAGTTTCGCGCCGTATCGACGGCCACAAAGCCTTCTCCATAACCATTATTCGTGTTCACAACGATATAGGCTTTGCCGTCTTTTTGATAGGTGAAGCGAAGCATCGCCGCATGACTCATGCCCGTCATCTCGGCCTTTAAATGTTCGTCGGGCAGTGAAACGGCATAGTAATCCGGATGAGAAACCTCGTCGGCATGACTGAAACGCGTGGCTCGGTCGGCCGGTTTCAGGCACAAACTGTCCATCAATGGCATCACCGTAAACGAGCCATAATCCTGCGTACAGCCCCCAACGAGCCAGTGACTGCCACGAAATCCCTGCAGTTTTTCATCACGATAGTAATAGGGTGCCACGCATTTTTGTTCGCCGTCCCGCGTCTGTGGCGTCCAGAATGTCATGCCATTGGGTTCAAGGACGGCCGGAAGTGTCTGCCCATGTTCCTCACTTCCTTTGCCATAACGGCTCATCGCGGGCGTGACGGCATAGTCAGTACCCACGAAAGTATTGAGGATTGCCATGTGACCTTGCGCCTCGGCGTTGGCAATACGCTTCTCCACGTAGGCCAAAATGTGGTCCCAACGATAGTAATAGCCCGTCTTTCCGTCCGGTCCCACATCCAAAGAGCGCACTTTGAAGAGCCGTATTTCGCGCTCGTTGTGCATGAATTTCACGATCACTTGCTGTGGATTGAGCGGCATTCGGGCTTTATCGGGATTGTAATAAAACACAATTTGCAAATTGGCCGCCATGGGAATGACCTCGTCCATTTCGTCCGTTTGCTCGTCGGAAAGGTTGTCCGGACCCAGCAAAGCCAGCAAACGATAGAGCGGGGTGTCGTGACCGAAGCGCAGCGTTGCAGCCAGATTGCCTTGCAAAGCGCGCTCGGCTTGGGCCTTAATATTGTGCCATAAGCTCACGGCCGAGCGTTGAGTGACACCGTAGTTGTCAGGGGCTTGCCCATTGCTGAGCCACATTTGCAAGTTGTTTTGCTCATAAATGTCGCGCAATTCCTCCTCTGTGAACAACTGATAGAAATCGAGTTTCAGCCCCACGTCCTGCATATCCGAGGCCACGGCATGCAGTTCTGTCATCAGTTTTTCGGCATCTTGCACCCTTGAAGGGTCTTTGAAAAGGGCCGAAATGAACCGTTCATTGCCCAAACGACGCGGCGGGTGGACCGTCTTCTGCCATGCTTCCAGCTCGGGACTCTTATAGGCTATCCACATCATATCGGCCGAATCCGCGTGCTGTTCGACCTTTCTTTTCCGCTGATCGTCATCAAGTCCGCGGCAAAAGGCCTGCATGCTCTTCACACAACGGTCTGAAACGCTCGAGAAAGCCTCTATCTCACTCTCAGAAGAAAATAACTCTGGAAAGCGAAGTGCCATGCGTCGGGCAATCTCCTCATGCTGACGGGCACCTATCGGAGAGAGTTTTCCACCGTTACCGCGTGCTTGTTGCCACACGATCTGCAACATTTTTGCCGTTTTCTTGCCCGCTTTCGTCAGATTATCCTCATCGGAAAACTGCTCAATAATCCATTCATAACGCGCATCAGAGGTCAACCATCGACTGCCATGCCGCCCATAATGGCTCATATAAAACGGCACAAAACCATCGGGAACTGGCGTAAATCGCCCCACTTTATACTCTGGGTAGACATAATAAATGGCTCCCATCTGTTCGCTACTCTTCTGTGCAAAGGCCGTTAAAGTAAGGCAAAAGAGGAGCGTAAAGAGTTCAATTCGTCTTTTCATATCGTTGTTTGTTCTTTTATTTCGGCATATATCCGCTGCTACGTTTTATAGATAAGCCGTTTTTTACCCTGACATGCCCGTATTTCCATCAGTATGCGGTCTCTCATCGGGGCTTTATTCGTAGGTATAGAGCTTCACATGGAGCACTTTCCAGTCGCCAACGGCAATCCGGGCATGCCGTCCTTGATGGTCTTCATCGCCATTCAGTCGGCGAAGATAGCGCAGGTTGCCATCGGGAAGCACCTCTACTTCGTCTACAAAGCCTATGCCTGCGCGTTTCCCGGTAAAGGTTTTCTGCGGCTTTTTGGCCTTGTTTTCATTGCCTTTCTCGGCAAATCCGTCTTCACCGAGCTTCTTTTCTTCGTGCTGACGATGCTCCGTTTCAGTCTGAAACGACACAACAAGTCCGTTCCCGGCAATGAGATAATCGCCCTTGTCCAGTCGAATTATCATGCCACCAGCCTCAGGCCACGTGGAAGCTTTGGCACGAGGGTCCCAAGGTAGTGTGAAATAGTGGCGAGATGTGATGATGAAGTCGTCTTCATGAATGATTTTTTCATCATCAGCCGTGCCGAATAGCAGGCCATGGTGTTTGAAATTACCTGTTAATAGCGGCCGAAGTTGACGGAGAAGCGCATAACCTTGTCGGACGTTCTCTACGGTTTCGGCATCGGCATGATCGAGTGCAAAGCAGCTGAAGCCCACGGTATTGTGCGCACCAAAGGTGTAAAGGGCACGCACACCCGTGTCTCTGCAACTGCGACTCTCGGGGATAAAGAGTGGATTATCCTTGAAATCATATTGTGCAGCCCAGCCGGCGAAGCCCGTATCATAGATGTCTGGGGCCATAAGGTCAATGTGTGGGGCAAACTTTTTCCATATTGTTTTCAGATGGGCCAGTGGTCCTGCCGACGGATATTCGCCCGGTTTACGCCCCCGACTGTTCATGGCTGCGTTCACAAATAGGGGCAAATCGATTACTTTCTTGGCATTGACAGCCAGCCGTTCTACATATTTCGCGTAGTAGATGGCCTGAAAGGCTTCGTCTTCATATTCGTTTTCGGCGGTGAAACCAATGCTTTTAAGCTCTTTTCTCCACGCTCCTTTATCGTATTCCCGGTTCGCAAGCAACGAATGATCGCGTGCACTTTCAAGCATTCCAATCTCATTCTCTATCTGAATCATCAGCACTGTGCGGTCTGTATCCACTGCTTTGAGGTGGTGAATGAGGGCCATGAAGGCCTTATTGTCGGCTTGAAACACCGCTTCAGAAAAGGCTGTTGCAATCTCAAGCGGCTTACCTTCGGCCGTCATGGCGCGTGGAAATCGCTTGTCTTGCTTGAACCAGAGGGGTGCATAGCAGCTCATGGAGTTCTTCCACGCACCGAACCACAGGAGAATAACTTTCAGTTTTTCGCGTCGGGCTACGCGGATTGTTTCGTCAATCGTGCTGAAATCGAAGACTCCTTCACGTGGTTCTATGAGGTCCCATTGGGCAGGAACGAGCACCGTGTTGATACCTGCGCGTGCTACTTTGGGGATAACGCTGTCGATGTCGGCAATGCTTGTGGCAGCAGAATTACTGAGTTCGGCACCCAAGATGAAGTGTTGTGCAAAGGCGGATAGGCTTGACAGCGTGAGCGTAAGGAGTAAAACAAGTTGTTTCATACAGCTGAAAGGGTTAGGGTTTGTCATTGATGGTCGATACAGACGGCTCGGTTGGGTAGGCAATATCGGTGTAAGCATACTTTATCGGCAACTTGGAAAACTGTTGGAAATAGCGCAGTATGGTGTCACGCCATTGCTTTGCATTCTCAAGTTGCACGCCCAAGAGCGTGTTGACATGCTCCCAACGTTCCCGATCGATTTGAGGTCTAACCTTGTTCCATAGCTTTTGATAGGAAATTACTTGTTCGATTCCCCTGTAATATAGCGCACATAGTTCGTCCCAAAGGGTATCTCCGTTGCGTAATTTATAGTCCCATGGCACGTGATGGAACCATAACAGGTATTCATCGGGACAGGTTTTAAGGTCGTTATATAGGCTCCGATAGGGTTCACGATACTGCGAAACGGCATTCGTTCCCGTTGAAGAACGGTCGAAACCGATGCCATCTTTATTCGCTTTATGATAATAGACTGGACACCATTCCAACGGATATTCGGCTTTAAAACCATTGGGTTCGGGACCGTAATGATGGTCGAAAGCGAAGAGATGGTGTAGCCCTAACGGCATCATATAGTCCACACAGGCCTCCCGACTCGTTGTCATCATGTCGGCAAGTGCATAGCTGTCGACCTCGTTTCCGAAGGTTTGGCCAATCCATTCCTGTGCGATGAAATCGGAAGAAAGCGAAGGATTCCATGCCAAACGGCCGAAAGCGTACCAGTTAGCCTGTGAAAACGGGTGGCCACACCAATTGGTGTCGTCGCCCACATTGCTCACTCCGGCAATTGCTTTGAGGCTGTCGGGGGAAACAAAGTGGAAGAATTCTTTCCACATTGGAGCCAAATAGACGAGGTGTTTGCTCTGTCCTGTGTACTCTTGTGTGATTTGGAACTCCACAGCTTGAGGCGTTTTGTTCATGTTATCGAAGATTGGAGCGTAGGGTTCTCGTGGCTGGAAGTCGAGAGGTCCGTTCTTACTTTGCAAAATTACATTGCTGCGGAACAGTCCATCAAGGTCTTTAAACTCGCTGACGGCCTGCTTTACACGGTCTTCACCCTTATGTTTTGCACCGTAAACAAAGCTACGCCACATCACGATTCCGCCGTGGGGGGCCAGTGCATCGGCCAACATATTGGCACCATCTGCATGGGTTCGACCGTAATCAAAAGGGCCCGGCTGACCCTCGGAATTGGCTTTTACGAGGAAACCACCGAAGTCTGGTATGCGTTTATAGATTTCATTGGCCTTCTCCCTCCACCATTTTATGACGCCTTTATCAAGCGGGTCGGCCGTCTTCGTGTAGCCTAAGGCCTTCGGGCTGCCGAAGTTTACGGAGAGATATACCCTGATTCCGTAAGGCCGAAGCACGTTGGCTATCATGCAAACCGTGTCGATATATTCGGCAGTTAAGACCTTCGGAGCAGCATTTACGTTGTTTAATACGCTGCCATTAAGGCCGATAGAGGCGTTTGCCCGGGCGTACTCTTTGATGCGATTTGCCCAAGCTTGGCCTTTCAAATGGGCCGAAAAGAAGATGCTTCGCCCTGCATATCCGCGTTCGATTGTGCCATCGAGGTTGTCCCAATGGTCGAGAATGCGTCGCGGAAACTTGGGAGCTGTGTAGCCACCAAGGCCGGGGTCGGCCTCTTGAGCCTGTATGCGCAAGGCTTCGTAGGCCCCGTAGAGTAGTCCTATCTCGGAATGTGCGCAGATGGAATCACCGTCATAGATGAAGCCATCGTCATCTTTCAGGTTCGGATTGAGGATAAGTTTCAGGGCAGGACCTTGCCAATAGCGTTGCAATTCGTCAATGGCAAGCTGTAAAGTCGGTCCGCCTTGCGGTGCGATGATATTGGCTTTGTTGCAGGGTTTGTATCTCAACCAAAGCGCATGGCCGTCTTCTGCCTGCGAAAGCAACGGACAGAAAGCTATTAAAAGGGATAGGATTGTTTGCTTCATAAGTAAACGAAGTTTATGAGGTTTGTCAGGATTGGTTTTTGATTTATCCTTACAAAAATAGTGAAAACCTGTTCATTCTGAAAATGTTTCGCTGATAAAAAGGGAAAATCAAGCAAAAATGATACAAAAGGAAATGTTCTCGTTACATCTGATGAAGTTTAATAAGAAGGATTTTATTACTTTTGCAGGTATCAAGACTTCAAATAACATGAAAAAGATTTGGGCGATATTTACGTTGATGATGACCTTCGTTTTGGCTCAACCGATAGCTGTACAGGCGCAGAATTGGGTGGGGACATGGGCGACGGCCGTTGAGTTCACGAGCCTCGGCGATATGCCGGCAAGCAGTCTTTCCAACCGTTCTGTGCGTAATATCATTCGTGTTTCTCTTGGAGGAAGCTTGCTGCGACTGAAGCTTTCCAATGAGTTCAGTACGCAACCTGTGGAGATTACCTCGGTGATGATAGCCGATGTGTTAGGTGAAAGCTGGCAGACGGACGTCCGAACGACCAAATATTTGAAGTTTAACGGTAAGCAAAAAACGACGATTCCTTCAGAAAAGGCCTTGTGGTCTGACCCAATCAAATATGTATTGAAAGCCGGACAACGACTTGCTATCACGATCAGTTACGGGGCACAAACACCCGAACATGCTACTTCGCACCGTGGTTCTCGCACCACTTCCTATATTATAAAAGGTGAAGCCCGACCCAAATCGGATTTCGATGATAGTGAGAAAGTGGACCATTGGTATAATCTTTCGGCCTTAGACGTGCAGGCAACAGATGTTCCGGTGGTTGCCGTTCTGGGTAATTCCATTACTGATGGGCGCGGAACAACCACTAACAAACAGAACCGTTGGACAGATTTCATGGCAGAAAGTCTTAATACCAATCAATCATATGGCGTGCTGAACCTTGGTATTGGTGGCAATTGTGTTGTCAGGGGTGGGCTTAGCGAACCGGCTTTGAAGCGTTTCGACCGCGATATTCTTGGACAAAGCGGTGTGAAGACACTTATCCTTTTCGAAGGAACCAATGACATTGGGCTCAGCAAAGACAGTGAGCAGATAGTAAAAGAACTCATCAAGGCCTATCAAATGCTAAGCTTGAAAGCTAAAAATAAAGGCATCAAGGTATATGGAGCCACAATAACGCCTTTCAAAGGCAGTGATTGGTACAGCTATTTCCATGAGGCTGCCCGACAAACTGTCAACGAATGGATTCGTAATACCGATTGTTTCGATGGGATTATTGACTTTGATAGATTGGTACGCAACCCACAAGATACAGAAAAACTCAAGTCGGAATATTCTGATGATTGGCTTCACCTGAACCCCAAAGGCTATGAAGCGATGGGAAGGTATGCCGCAACAATTCTTAGAAATAAACCATAAAATAACGTGAGTTCGATGAATTATAAGTGTCTGTAAATTTGGTGATTAGCGAAATTTGTTGTAACTTTATAGTACTGATTTACAAAGAAATACAAACAAAAATCGCTATGATCACCGAGGACAAAGTTACGGAAATATTTTGTATGGCAGACGACTTCTGCAAGTTTTATGACGCAATGATGGCAAAATACACGCTAAAACCAACCAATAAGAGCCCATATCACCGTGATTCCACGATGTCAAAGGCTGAAATCATGCTCATCATGATTCTCTTTCACGACTCTGGCTATCGCTGTCT
>NZ_KB908347.1 GCF_000382385.1 Segatella maculosa DSM 19339 = JCM 15638
TCATCTTCTGTGGGGTTCTCAATATTCACGGAGCCTCCTTGGTCGCCGCCCGGCCGTGCGTTCGGCCTGCTGTCCTGCAGGAGATGGCAAGCATTATCAAGGGGAATGACCTCGATACCTGGACTTAAGTATACCTGCTTTTCTTTCTTTTCCATTTTTCCGTTTAAGTTTAAAATGTTATTGATATTTAGTATTACCTTTGTTCATTCATTGATACGCACAAAAAAGCATGCAGAAAGTTATCAAAAAACTTCTTGCACATCCTTTGTTTGTAAGACTTTATGGTGTATCTTACGCGCGCGTAAGAACTGTTGTTTAAATGTGTGTGTGTGTGTGTGTGTGTGTGTGTGTGTGTGTGTGTTAGCAAATTATTTGGAATGACCAAATAAAAAGGTATAAAAAAAGCTACAAAAGAAAAATTCTTCTGTATCGCCATTGTTACTTTGTTGTTCACCCTATTGATCATTCTTCCTGATATTTTACCGCTGCAAAGTTAAGCTTTTTTCACGAGACTCAAAAACTTTGGCAAGGAAAATGATAGAATTATGTGCTAAAATGCAAACCGCCTACCGCTTGCATGGGCAGAATACCTCGCCAAATCAGCCTTATTACCGTGCAATATGACCTATTTAACCGTGTAACATCAGTCATATTAGCATGCGAAGTGGGTGGGATTGAAATGTAGGGACACACGGTTCGTGCGTCCGCGCAGGGGGGATTGAAAGCAAATCGCGTGATTGTTGGAACGGACGCACGAGCCGTGCGTCCCTACATGCGTTTGCATAGTTCGCCATCTCAACTATCTTGCGCATCAATTTGACTATGACAGGTATGTAGGGACGCACGGTTCGTGCGTCCGCGCAACGCAGAACAATCACCTTGTTAACCCGTTTACTTTGTCAACCAGCCAACTGAAAACGGGGGAGCGGTACTTTCTTACTCTTTTCGGGCTTCAATGGCCTGCATGATGAGCTTTTCGAGCTCTTCACACAGCTCGGGATTGTCGCGGAGCAAGGTCTTGGTGGCATCGCGACCCTGTGCCAATTTGGAACCGTTATAGCTGAACCAACTCCCGCTTTTATTGATAATATTGTATTCAACGCCGAGGTCGAGAATCTCGCCCACCTTACTGATGCCCTCACCGAACATGATTTCGAACTCAGCCTTGCGGAACGGAGGGGCCACTTTGTTCTTGACAACTTTTACACGTACTTGATTTCCGATGACATTGTCACCGTCCTTGATGCTCGTGACCCGCCGGATATCGAGACGGACGCTGCTATAGAACTTCAGAGCATTACCGCCCGTGGTGGTTTCGGGACTGCCGAACATCACGCCAATCTTCTCGCGCAACTGGTTGATAAAGATGCAGCAAGTGTTGGTTTTGCTGATGGTCGAGGTGAGTTTTCGCAGGGCTTGGCTCATCAACCGGGCTTGCAGGCCCACCACATTGTCGCCCATGTCGCCCTCAATCTCCTTTTTCGGTGTCAGTGCGGCAACGGAATCGACCACCAATATGTCTACGGCACTCGAACGAATCAGCTCATCTGCAATCTGCAAAGCCTGTTCTCCGTTGTCCGGTTGACTGATCCATAGGTTGTCAACATCGACACCCAACTTGGCAGCATAGAAGCGGTCGAAGGCATGTTCGGCATCGATGAAGGCCGCAATGCCACCTTTTTTCTGCGTTTCGGCAATGGCATGGAGGGCCACGGTGGTCTTACCAGATGACTCGGGGCCATAGATTTCGATGATTCTTCCACGCGGATAACCGCCCACACCGAGGGCCACATTGAGGCCGATGCTGCCGGTAGGGATCACTTCCACATGCTCAATCTGCTCGTCACCCATGCGCATGATGGAGCCTTTTCCAAAGTCTTTCTCTATTTTAGACATTGCTGCCTGCAGTGCTTTCAGCTTTTCGCTCTGCGGGTTGCTTTCGTTTTCTTTTGTCATATCTTTGTTTTTTAAATGAATTTCTTAGAGTTCCAAGTCGCCATCGAACACTTCGTGCCACGGAAGTCCCTGCGTGTTGAGCTGTTCCATGAACGGGTCGGGGTCGAATTCCTCCACGTTCCACACGCCGGGCCGCCTCCACAGGCCCCTGACAAACATCATTGCACCGATCATCGCGGGCACACCTGTGGTGTAACTGACGCCTTGCATGCCCGTTTCCTTGTAGGCTTCCTGATGCTTGCAGTTGTTATATATATAATAGGTGTGCTCCTTTCCGTCTTTGATTCCGCGTATCCGGCAGCCGATAGAAGTCTCTCCATCGTAGTTTTCGCCCAAGTCTTGCGGGTTGGGCAGCACGGCTTTGAGGAATTGAAGCGGCACAATCTTCACCTTTGCGGTCTTGGTGGGATCGCTGGAAAGCGGGGCTTCATACTCAACCTCGTCGATACGAGCCATTCCGATGTTCTGAATCACGTCGAGATAGTTGAGGTATTGCTGTCCGAACGTCATCCAAAAGCGAGCCTGTTTGATGGTGGGATAGTTCTTAACCAGCGACTCCAACTCCTCATGATGCATCAGATAGCTATCGCGCGGTCCGATGTTTGGGTAGGTAAGGTCCTTGTGAACAGCCAGCGGTTCGGTCTCAATCCACTCGCCATCCTTGTAATATAGGCCCTTCTGGGTTATCTCCCTGATGTTGATTTCTGGATTGAAATTCGTTGCAAAAGCCTTGTGATGGTTGCCCGCATTACAGTCTACAATGTCGAGATATTGCAGCTCATCGAAGTGATGTTTGGCCGCATAAGCCGTGTAGATGCCCGAAACACCGGGGTCAAAGCCGCAACCCAAGATTGCAGTAAGCCCAGCCTTCTCGAACTTGTCCTTGTAAGCCCACTGCCAAGAATACTCGAAATGAGCCTCATTCTTAGGCTCATAATTGGCCGTGTCGAGGTAGTTACAGCCGCAAGCGAGGCAGGCTTCCATGATTGTCAAGTCCTGATAAGGCAGTGCAAGATTGACGACAAGTTCGGGTTTGTAGGCATTGAAGAGCGCTTTGAGCTGGTCCACGTCGTCTGCATCCACCTCGGCTGTCTTGATATTCATGCTGTATCCCTTGGCATGGATGGCCTCAACGAGTCGGTCGCACTTGGCTTTGCGCCTACTTGCAATCATCAATTCCGTGAAGACATCGGTGTTTTGTGCCATCTTAAAGGCTGCGACGGTGGCCACACCACCGGCTCCTATCATCAGTATTCTACTCATATTGGTTTATTTGATTTCGTCTGCTTTGATTCCGAGTGCACTCATTAGCGCGTAGCCCAATAGCTCTTGGCGGAAGTTCCCGCCCTCCATGGGTTGCATGGCAAAGAGGGTGATGCGCTTGTTGTCATCGTCTGCGCTGTGCAACAGCCTGCGTAACCGGTCCCACGCATCGCCGTTGCCGTCGGGAATGACCATGATGCGGCGCACTTCCTCATGCTCCAACAGCGTGCGCATCACGTTTTCGATGTATTCTTCCTTGCTGATGGTCTTGCCACATGCCACAGAAGTGAGTGTGAACTCGCCCAGCTGCGGGTCGGTAAAGGCCTGTGCATGCAGTTCATGTGCATAATCCGACGGCGCGAAATTCTCCATCTTCGGGTGTTTTTCGTCGTGAACGAGCACCACTTGCACGTCATTTCTTCCTGCACGCACGCCTCCGTCGAGTGCCACGCACACGGCCCATTGACTCAAATCTGCCTTGGGAAGGGGCCTGTTGATCATGCGTTCGAAGTTGACAATCAAGTCGAAAGCCACCGAATCCATGTAGTCCGCATCGGCAATGATGATGTTTTCGCTCATCCGAATGCCGTCGTTTGCTTGTGCATTCATGCTACAAAGATAGCGTTTTAATTTGACAAACACGTGGCAGATAATATTTTTTTCTTAACTTTGCAGTGCTTATCGGAATTAAATCTATTGAGAATATGAGCTTATTAACCCTCTCTATCGTCGCCGTATTCGTCATCGGCTATCTCTTTATCGCTTTGGAGAGCGTCACAAAAGTCAACAAAGCGGCCGTCGCGCTGCTGATGTTCGTGGCTTGTTGGACCCTTTTCATGGTCTCACCCGGCAGCTATCTGCCCGGTTTCACGGGCCATGCGCTCGTCAACGAGGTGAGCAGCGCCATCGAACGCCACTTGGGTGGCACCTCGACAACGCTCTTCTTCCTTATGGGAGCGATGACGATTGTCGAGATTGTCGACCAGAACGGCGGCTTCAACTGGGTGCAGTCGCGCATGAGTACCAAGAGCAAACGCAGCCTGTTGTGGAAGATTGCCTTCATGACCTTCTTCCTTTCGGCCATCTTGGACAACCTGACGACCTCCATTGTCATGGTGATGATTCTGCGAAAGCTTGTATATGACCACAAAGACCGCCTTATCTATGCCTCCTTGGTCATCATTGCTGCCAACTCGGGGGGAGCGTTTTCGCCTATCGGAGACGTGACAACGATCATGCTATGGAACAAAGGTGTCATCACAGCCTTAGGCGTTATCAGCGAGATTTTCATTCCTTCTGTGGTGTCACTCCTTATCCCTGCGCTCATACTTCAGCTGGGACTCAAAGGCGAACTCACCACTTCTGAGTCGCTACCTTACGACAAACGCGACGGCGAAGTGCTTGAGTTCACGGGCTTGGAACGCAAGATTATCTTCGCCATAGGCGTGGGCGGACTGATGTTCGTGCCCGTGTTTAAGTCGATAACCCACTTGCCTCCGTTCGTAGGAATACTGCTTGTGCTGGGCATTTTGTGGACAACGACCGAACTGTTCTACCGCCGTTTGCACCGCTATAACAAGGAAGTTACGTTTCAAAAGCGCGTCTCCAATCTGCTGAGTCGCATCGATATGAGCACCATTCTCTTCTTCCTCGGCATCTTGATGGCCGTGGCTTGCTTGGAAGAAATCGGCGTATTGACCGCCATGGGCGGTGCCCTGAGCAGCGCATTCAACGGCAATCACTACCTTGTTACGGGCATTATCGGTGTCCTTTCCAGCATTGTCGACAACGTACCTTTAGTGGCCGGGTGCATGGGAATGTATCCCGTTGCGCCGTCAGGTGACATGGCTGTGGACGGAATCTT
Source organism: Segatella maculosa DSM 19339 = JCM 15638 (assembly GCF_000382385.1). Taxonomy (GTDB): domain Bacteria; phylum Bacteroidota; class Bacteroidia; order Bacteroidales; family Bacteroidaceae; genus Prevotella; species Prevotella maculosa. The sequence goes on from NZ_KB908347.1 coordinate 5,084, forward strand.
CTGGCAGTTGCTGGCCTATTGCGCAGGAGTCGGCGGCAGCATCCTGATCATCGGGAGCGCTGCGGGCGTGGTTGTCATGGGATTAGAGAAGATTACATTCGGTTGGTATATGAAGAAAGTGAGTTGGATAGCCCTCGTGGGCTATCTGGCCGGCATCGTGAGCTACGGAATTATCCGCACGTTCATCATGCCCGTGGCATTGTAACGGGACATTCTCAAAAGATTCTCTTCCCGGATTCACGTATAATGAGGAAGCGTTTGGTTACTGTATGAATCTTTTAAGCTTATTCATGGCATAATCCAATGCTAATGGGACAATTATCGAGAGCGTGAAGCAAGCTACTATCATCGTAGTTTTGAAATATGGTGTATCTATTGGTATCAACATAATGCATAAATCAATGACAAATTGATGAACGATATAGATAAAATAAGATTTATTGGAAATTTGTCTGATAATTGTAGAGGATAGTCTCCATGCTATTCCCTGACGCTTTACTTTACGTTCTTTCAATGCTTTCAGGAAATAATACAGGCAAGACACCATAATTACTACACTGATATTTGATTTGAGGTCTTTAAGCATCGTAATTGCAAAAACAATCGACACCAAAATGATTTTCTCTATTCCAATGTTTGGCTTGTGCTTTACTACTCTACAAAAGACTGAGCCACAAACAAATAATCCTATATAATGCGTACATTCGTTAAACGTACGTATGCCTGTAATCCGATAAAGTATAAATGAAACGACAAAGAAAGCCGATACGCCTGCTGCGAACTTCATTGGACTGGAAGAATTTATGAAAGGAGCAAGGAAATATAGGATAAAAATCATCGGCAAATACCACAAGTGGGTTCCATTTACAGGGTCTCCATTGTAGGAAAAGTCCGAAAACCAGATATAATATATTACAGCAGCAATAATACATGGGCCTAAAATCTTCTTCATTTTATGCCAAACAACTCTTAAACCGAGTTTCTTTCGCCCGCTTAATGCTATCAGATAGCCACTGATAAACGTAAATATTCCCAGCCCATACGACTTTGCAAAAGAAGACAACATTGCCATGTGTGAATTCAATCCTAAAGTCGCTAAGTCAGATGGTGGCCATCCGTCAAAGACTGTTGTGCTATGATGAAACAGTATAAGAATGATTGCAAGGAAACGCAGAAAGATAATTTGCTGATCGAAATTTTGATGTTGAGTACGCATAATAAACTTCATTTATCCATTAGTGATCCGATAAGGAGTGAATATAAAAGCTGAACATAGATGAAAAGTGTTGGGCACTGTACTGCCACTTGTCTTGCAATCTTCAACTTTTGCATTGTCCTATCGGCATTGAACGGGCAGTGCAGGTGTCTATATCGGCATAATATCTCTCTCAAAGTGAGCTTTATCTTGCGACAAACGCACTTAAAATGGCTTGCATATGTACACACACAAGATATCTGCCGTTGCACTATTCTTAACCATGATCGAATGTTTGGCGTTCCAAATCGCCAAGAACAAGTATCTGCAAACACGGTTTCATAAATGTATTCTGCAACTTTCGGGGTCACACTATCTATGCATGAACCTTCGCGCAGAACGTGACAAAGATACTAAATAAAAATGAAACCTTCGGGATATATAAGAAGAAAAACCATAGAACGGTAATGGATTTAGTCGCCAGACGCAATCGGGTTAGCCATCATCTAACCCGATTGCGTTTTTATTTCGGGCTTATTCAACGGGGAGTATAACGAAGCGAAGGAGTTGAAATCAACTCCTTCGCTTGGTGAAAGTCGGGATGACCAGACTCGAACTGGCGACCTCGCGCCCCCCAGACGTGTGCGCTACCTACTGCGCTACATCCCGAATTCAAGTGCAAAGATAAGCATCAATCGCGACATAACCAAATTTTAAGGCCACGATATTTGAAATTATTTTCAAATATCAGTCCTATCCATTATATATTAAGGTAGGAACGGAGGGCTTAAAAGGCTGCCAGAAGGCAAGCCCAAGCCTTATACGCACCTCAATATTTGAACGAACTGCCGCCAAGGAACTCTCTTAACAGCGATGTGGGCGGGAGATCGCGATTTCCGATGGGCCGGATATACTTCAGAAACTTCAGCAACCGATAGGCTTCACTGTATTCCGGAGCCGTTTCGGGCACTTGTTCCAACAGCGGTTCAGCCTGTGTTTTCAGCACGGCAAGCTCGAAAAGCATGGCCGTATTGAACACTGCGTCGGCATTCTCCTGATAAGGGAATATCCATTTGTTCTCTCCTGCACGCACCGATGGCCACCTTCGAATGGTATCTCCTGCACGTACGCCGCGATATTTGTAATCTCGGACGATACGCCGCAGCAATCGGTTGTCAGTCGTGGGAATATAGTTGTGGTCGTCCAGCAAGATGGTGGTCAGGGCCGAGGCATAGACGCGGAACTTCTGCTGTTCGGGCACCTGAGCCGTCAGTTCGGGATTGAGCGCATGAATACCTTCCACCACGAGCACATGATGATGGCTCATCTTGAGCCGTTTCCCGCTCCGCTCACGCTTGCCCGTCTGGAAATTATACTTCGGAAGTTCCACCTCCTCACCGTGGAACAAGGCATTGAACTGTGCGTTGATGAGCGCCAGATCGAGGGCATAAATGCTCTCATAGTCATATTCTCCCGTGGCATCCTTGGGTGTTTCGTCACGGTCGACGAAGTAGTCATCGAGGCTGATTTGCAAGGGTTTGATGCCATTGGCAAGCAGTTGGACAGACAACCGCTTGCAGGTTGTGGTCTTTCCCGACGAAGACGGACCCGCCAAAAGTACCAGTTTCACACCCTCGCGACGGGCTATCTCGTCGGCAATCCGTGAAATCTTCTTCTCCTGAAGGGCCTCGCTGACATTGATAAGGTCGGTGGCATGGCCCGTAGCAACGGCTTCGTTGAAATCGCCCACAGTACGCACGCCGAGGATTTCCTGCCATCTGTGGTGCTCTTTGAATATCTCGAACATCTTATCCTGACGTATCATGTCGGGCAATTCGGCCGGATGGTCGAGCGAAGGAATGCGCAACAGCAGGCCGTCATAATATTTTTCGAGGCCGAAGAGATAAAGCCCTCGCGTGTTGGTGAGCAGCGATCCATAGTAGAAGTCCACGTAATCGTCGATTTCATAATAGGTAGTATAAAGCTTGCCTGCGCTTTCCAAGAGCTTGGCCTTGGCCTCATCGCCCCGGTCACGAAACATTTTTATGGCCTGTTCTGCCGGCACTTCAAAGCGTTTCACAGGCATCTTGGCGTCGATAATCTCTTGCATTCGGTTGCGAATGCGCTCAGCATCTCCCGCTTCCACGGCGTGACCAATCTGTAGATTGACGTAGTAGCCGTTGGAAACCGGTATGTCGATGACAACCATACTCTTGGGATAGAGGTCGTGAACGGCCTTGCAGAGCACGAAGAACAGCGTGCGTGTGTAGTTGCGCGAGGCCGATGGGGCATGCATATCGAGGAATTCAACGTCCTTACTGTGGTAGACCCGATAGTGCATCCCTTCCACCTTGTTGTTCACTTTGGCGCAGATGGGTCCGAAAGGCATCGTGAGATTAAATTGCGAAAAAACTTCAGAAAGTGTGTTTCCGATAGCAACTTTCTCGGTTTTTTTATTATTTTTGCAACGTATTTGTACGACTTGTTTCATATGATTTACATAATAATGATGTATAATATCAATGGCTTGCGTGGCAGTGATGCGCATCAAGCCGTTCAAAGGTATGAAAAAATTTGTACTTTTACAACATTCTGACCTTACAAATTCAGTGAAAATATGTCGATTTGGATTATTTTTAAGCTCATAGGTGCACTTGCATTGCTGATGTTCGGTATGAAATCAATGAGCGACAGTCTGCAGAAAATGGCCGGACCTCAGCTGCGCCACGTGCTCGGAGCAATGACAACCAACCGCTTCACAGGCATTCTTACGGGTACATTCATCACGGCAGCGGTTCAGAGTTCCACTGCAACAACGGTGATGACTGTGTCGTTTGTCAACGCAGGATTGCTCACTTTGGCACAGGCTATCTCTGTAATCATGGGCGCAAACATCGGAACCACGCTCACAGCATGGATTATGAGTGCCGGCTTTTCCTTCAATATCACCGACTTTGTTTGGCCGGCTTTCTTCTTTGCCATCATTCTTATCTATTCCAAAAAGCGCAAAATCATCGGCGATTTCATCTTTGGTGTCTCTTTCATGTTCCTTGGTTTGGGAACGCTTCGGCAGGCAGGCATCGACATGGACTTGGCGCATAACCAACCCGTTCTCGACTTTTTTTCCTCCTTCGATCCCGACAGTTTCGTCACAACCTTGGTGTTTTTGATCATCGGAAGCATTCTTACAATGTGCGTTCAAAGCTCGGCTGCCATCATGGCCATAACGATGATACTTTGTTCAAACGGCGTTTTGCCCATCTATCAAGGCATCGCTTTGGTGATGGGAGAGAACATCGGAACAACCGTTACGTCGAATATTGCTGCCTTGACAGCCAACACTCAGGCCCGAAGAGCAGCCTTTGCCCACATGTTCTTCAATGTGTTCGGTGTCGTTTGGGTGCTGATTATCTTCAAACCCTTTGTCAATATGGTTTGCGGTTTCGTTGGTTTTGACGAGTTTATGACCAAGGATAACCCTGCTTTTTTAGCCAATACGGCTAAATTGAGCTTTGTGTTAGCGACGTTCCATACGACATTCAACGTCATCAACACGGCAGTTTTGGTAGGTTTCATCAAGCAGATTGAAAAGATAGTATGCTATGTCATCAAACCCAAAAAACAGGCCGATGAAGACGAATTCCGCCTGCATTTCATTCAGACCGGTATCATGAAGACCCCCGAACTCTCCGTGCTTGAGGCGCAAAAAGAGATATCCAGCTTTGCAGAACGCATACAACGGATGTTCGGAATGGTGCGCAGTCTGCTCATGGAGAAGGAAGAAAAGGCGTTCCTGAAGACGTATAACCGCATCGAAAAGTATGAGGGCATCAGCGACAACATGGAGATTGAAATCGCAAACTACCTCAACGAGGTGAGTGATTCGCATCTGAGCGATGAGACTAAGGCCAAGATTCGTGCCATGCTCCGCGAAATCAGCGAGATAGAAAGCATCGGCGACAGTTGCTTCAACATGGCCCGTACCATCAACCGGCGGTTCTCTGGCAAGGAAGACTTCACCGAACAGCAATACGAACACATGCATCAGATGTTCGAACTCACCAACAGTGCGCTCGAACAAATGAACTATATGTTCAGCCATAGCCGTGAAGCTATCGACGTGAACCGCTCGTTCAACATCGAAAACGAAATCAACAACTACCGCAATCAACTGAAGACACAGAACATCAATGACGTGAATTCACATACCTACACCTATACCATCGGTACTATGTACATGGATATTATTCAGGAATGTGAGCGACTCGGCGACTATGTCGTCAATGTCGTAGAGGCCAGAATGAACGTGAGGCAGCACGAAGTGTAAGGCCTTTGTGGATAGCGGCCGTCATTTTGAATGCTGAATGCCTGCCGTTCGGCTCTTCATGTCACTTTTGTAGATGGAAACCTACATGACTAATAACTTTTAGAAATGGATAAACTACCCAACGACCCCATGATGCTGTTCAGTGCAGTCAACACGTTGCTGCGCGACAACTACCATTCACTCGACGAACTGTGCGACGATATGAACATCGACCGCGCAGAACTGGAGAAGAAACTGGCTGCTGCCGGCTTCAAATACGACAAGGCACACAAAAAATTCTGGTAGCCCTGAACACGGATAAACATTGAGCCGACGCACCAACCGTGCGTCCCCACACCCCCGAAAAGGCCTGTCGGGCCCGCAAAAGGGCTGAAAATACATAGAAATAGGTATATCGCAGTTGCTCGAAAGTACGTATATTTGCAATCGAAAGCGCGCGATATACATGGAAAAAACAATCTTCTCGCAACTCGAAACAACTGCACTTTTCGCCGGTTTGACGGCAAACGCCATCGAACGTCAGTTGGAAAAGCTGCCCTACAGCATCAGGAAAGTGCCTGCCAAGACCGTTTTCCTGTCAGCAAACGAGCCGCTTCGCGAGATGGTCATGGTGCTCGAAGGGCGGGTCTCTGCCAAGATGACCACGCCAAAAGGCAAATGTCTGATGGTCGACCTGCTGAAACCGGGTACCATCTTGGCCCCGGCTTTCGTGTTTTCTGACGACAACCGCATGCCCGTCGAAGTGGAAGCCGTGGAAGAAAGCGTGTTTTTCAGCATGTCGAAAAGCCATTTTTCCGTGCTGATCGGGCGCAACGAGCAGGTCAGAGCCAACTTCCTTGGCATTCTGTCGCATATCAACTTCTTTCTGATGAACAAGATACGAATGCTGCATACGGCCTCCGTCAAAGAGAAAATTGCCGCTTTTCTGCTTCGAAGGGTGCGGAGTGTGCATAGCCGTTCGGTCGTGCTTCATTTGTCAAGAAAGCAACTTGCCGATGTGTTTGCCATTCAGAAGAGTTCTTTGATACGCACGCTTAACGAACTGGAACGCGACAATTTGATTTTCGTTCGCGAGAAAGAGATTGTCCTTATTGATGTTCCCGGCCTGCAAAAAATCGTGAAAGGCTGAATAAATACGGCCGCTCAGTCCGTCCCTCCAACCATTTTATGCATCAATATGACCATGACAAGCATGTAGGAACTTTGACTTTGAACATTGAATTTTGAACTTTGACCTTTAGGATTAGCTATGTCAAAAAATGATTTGCAGGCAAGAGGTATGTAGGGACGCACGGCTCGTGCGTCCGCTCCGTTGTGAATGTAAGTCAATATACATTGGTCCGTGCGTCCGCGCAAGATGAATGGCAAGCAAATAGCGTGGTTGTTGAAACGAATGCACGCAGCGTTTTGAGCGGACGCACGGACCGTGCGTCCCTACATGCACTCGCGCAGCTTGACATCTCAACCATTTTGCGCATCAATATAGCCATGACAAGCATGTAGGGACGCACGGTTCGTGCGTCCGCTCCGTTGGGAATGTAAGTCGATATATATTGGTTCGTGCGTCCGCGCAATATGAATGGCAAGCAAATAGCATGGTTGTTGAAGCGAATGCACGCAGCGTTTTGCGCGGACGCACGAGCCGTGCGTCCCTACATGCCTCTTGCTTACAAATCATCTTCATAATAAGACTAATCATAAAGTTCAATGTTCAATGTTCAAAGTTCAAAGTCAAGGTCCCTACATGCATTCGGGTAACCCGCCACGTCAGCCACATTGATAATCAACGACTTATACCTTGCGTTACAATCACAGCCATTTTGCACGATAATCTCACTCATTTTACCGCGCAATATGGCCCATTTCGCACGCTAAAATGGCTGAGATTGCGCGGTAATATGGGGCATATTGCAAAACAATGTTATGGAGACGGAGATGTATTCGTTATCGATAGAGCCCTCGGCCCTGTGATTTTGCTTCACAACAGGACACAAAAAAAGGAGTACCGCCGTACTCCAAACTTGTTAACCTTAAATCTAATACTATGAAAAACACAGTGCAAAGATAGACAGAATGGACAGAGTTACCAAACAAAATGGGTGATATGGTGTTGCTTTTACAATTTATTAAGCCTTCAAAGGGTGTTTTTCAACAATTAAAACAATAGACATAAAAAAAGGAGTACCGCTGTACTCCAACCTTTGTTAACCTTAAATCTAATACCATGAAAAACACGTTGCAAAGATAAAGCATTTATCTATATCCTGCAAATAATTCGAATTGTTTTTCAATTTGGGTGCGATTTATTGATTTAAGTCAATTAATCCCTCTTGTTTCTTGCCATCTATCATGATTTTTAACGGCCTTTCAAAGTGCACATGACGCACATATTGCGTCTCTTCTACGGCCGGCATGGCGTCTAAGATGTCCTTTTTGACGAAGCCGCCCGAGCCTGATGAGCAGTCGATCGTGAAGTAACCGACACCGAGCGAGGTGAGGTTCTGGAAGAAATGTGTACCTTGCGAGGGGTCTACATGATAGTTTTCGAGTGCCACCTCCACGATGATTCGGGCGGCAGAGATGTGCGGCCACTTCACCGGCACGCCCAAATAATGGTCGCTACTGCCCCATCTTCCTGGGCCGATGAGCACATAATTGCGCCCTTCGGCAAGAAACTTGCGATTGATTCGCTCTATATCATCGGCCACATTATAGTTGTTCATGGCCGAGAAATCATCGCCATATTTCACGTAAACCACATCGTTGACCTCAGAAATGCCGTGGCCAAGTGCGTTGTGCGAGCGCAACAGGCAGGCCTCATCGGGCACTTTCGCGAGGTCTTCGTCAAGCATTTGCTTGGCATCTACTATCGGACGGACTTGCAAGAGATAGAGCTCTCCACTGCGATCGTCGTTGATGTTGCAGGCAAACTCAACCTCAATGGGTCGCTTCATGGCCTCTGCACCGTGCTTCATGACCATTTGTAACAGTTCGGGAAGGGGGAAAACGCCTTGCTGGAGCACGCCCGCAAACGAGATAATCTTGCGTCCGCCGTCGTAAAAACCATCGTAGATCACTTGGTCAGTGGGGTCGAATGTCGAACAAATATAACGGATTGCGCCGTCCTTTTCGGCCTCCTTGACTTTTAACTTCAGGATATTAAAACCGTCATCCACCTTAAAATCCTTGCCCGTATGCTTCATGTCGAGCGCATAGAACTGTGTCTGTGTCTCGCGAAGTGCCGTCTCCAACTCGCTGGTTTGCAGCACTTGGTCGGGATGGAAAGGTGAAACACGCAACGTTTGTCCGCCATCTACGATGTATTTTCCTAAGCCTAAAGCCAATGAAGCAATACCTTCTTCGGCCGTTTCGTCGCCAATCGGATAGTAATTCAGCGAGCGAAGCACTCCGCTAAAGGTTGGATAAAAGCGGTCATCATACTGTTTTCCAACCACTTCTTGCAGGATAACGGCCATCTTTTCCTGGTCTATGACGTTGCTGGTTGCCATCATATAGGCCTTTGAATCACGGTAATAGACCGACGCATACACGCTTTTGATGGCGCAAGCCAGCATCTCCAACATCTGATAACGGTCGTCTAAACAAGGTATCATGTACGTGCTATAGATACCGGCAAAGGGCTGATAGTGACTGTCTTCAAGCAAACTCGATGACCGAATGGCTATCGGCGTCTTCGTGGCTTCGAAGAATGTGAAGAAATCGTCAATGAGACTGTCGGGCAATTGCGCCTGAAGAAAGTGCCGAAGGATATCTTCATCGCTCGCATCGCTCAGGGCAATGGGATACAGATTGTTCTGTTCCATGAACTGATCGAACAGGTCTGTGCAAAGAATGAGCGTTTTTGGAATCTGCACTTTCGCCCCTTCAAGTCGGTTGAACTCGGGATGTCGCTTGATGATATTGTCCAGAAAGGCCAGCCCCCGCCCCTTTCCTCCGAGCGAACCCTCGCCAATTCGGGCGAAATGCGCATAGCGGTCGAACTTCAATCTGTCGAATATGGCCACCACACCTACGTTCTTCATGCGTCGATATTGGACGATAGCATCGAAGATAATCTGCCGATGTGCATCGACATCTTGCAGCTTATGCCATGTAATTCCACGTAAGAATTGAGACACAGGGAATATAGCTCGCGCGCTTAACCAGCGGCTCATGTGGTTCCGAGAGATGTGGTAAAGCATCGAATCATTGGGGATTTTGAAGATATTATCCTGCAAATCCTTGAGTGATTTGATGCGAATAAGCTCCTGATGTGAGGCAGGATCGCGGAAGATAAAGTCGCCGAAGCCCATGTGTTCCTCCATGATGCGGCGCAGATCACGGCTCATTTGCTTTGAATTCTTGTCCACAAAGCGGAACCCTTCGGCCTCGGCTTTCGCGCGGTTACTGCTTTCCGAGCTCTCCATGATCAGGGGAACATATTCGTCTTTGGCCCGAATGGCCCGCAAAAGTTTCAGTCCTGCCTCGGGATCTTTATAGACCGCAGAGTCGCGAAGCGGTGAGGGAAGGAGCAAATTCTCGTCGGGTGAGACCTCTTTCATGGGGAAACGGGCATCGCAGATGACCCCTAAACAGTTGTCAGCATACCTATTATAAATGCTCATGGCCTCTTCATAAGTTCGCGCAAGCACCACTTTAGGCCTACCACGCATGCGCAAAGTGGCTTGATGTTTGTTCAATGCTTCGGTGGAAAACCGCTTACTTTGTGCGAGAATATAGCTGTAGAGGTTGGGCAAGATGGACGAATAAAAGCGGATACTGTCCTCAACCAACAAGATCATTTGCACGCCGGTGGCCTTGATATCCTGCTCGATATTCATCTTGTCTTCAATGAGTTTGATGATCGAAAGGATAAGATTTGTGTTGCCTAACCAGCAGAACACGTAGTCAAAGATACGCAAATCCTCGTTCTGCATGCGCTTGGTTATGCCGTGAGAAAAGGGAGTCAGCACCACACAAGGAATGCTTTTGAAAGCCTTTTTGATATGACGTGCCACGCTGAAAGCATCGTTATCAGCCGTTCCGGGCATACAAATAACAAGGTCAATATTGGTGGTATGGAGCACACGTGTGGCCTCTTCGGTCGTCGAAACCTGCGTGAACATGGGCGGATAGCGCAGCCCTAACTCTACATATTCATTGTAAATCTTCTCCTCAATGCGTCCATCATCTTCCAACATAAAGGCATCATAGGGGTTAGCCACAATCAAAACGTTGTAGATTCGCCGCATCATCAGGTTGGCAAACGTGACATCACGCAGATAGAACCGGCTGAACTCTTCGGGGATTTTCTGCTCCATGGTCAACATGTTTCGTTATCTGACACAAAATTAATACTTTAATTCTATTATCAAAGCAAATCTGACAACTATTAACGCTTGCCACCCTGCACCTTGATTTTTTATTGTTAACTTTGCAAACAAACAAACTGTATCGGCTATGGAACTCAGAACAAAGGTGGATATTGCCCCATCTTCATGGCAAATTCAGCCCGGAACACGAGTGCTTTTCGTGGGTTCTTGCTTTGCAGAAAGCATCGGAAGCAAGTTCAAAGAGGAGCAATTCCCGGTGGTTATCAATCCCTATGGCGTGATGTATAACCCGGCAAGCATACTACACACGATCGAACGGCATTGCAATGACAGCGACTTCGTGCCCGACGTCGCCATTCTTACGCTCGGCACGAACCATGTTTACGTGCTGAAAGAGACGGGAGAAATCGTTGATAACTGCCAAAAACGGCCGCAATCGCTATTTGATGAGCAGGAACTGACCGTCAATGCGTGTTACGATTACCTGCGGGAAGCGGTCATGCGCCTGATGTCTCGCAACAAGAATGTCCATGTTGTGGTCACCGTCAGCCCTATCCGCTATCGCAAATACGGCTATCACGGCAGCCAACTCAGCAAGGCCACCCTCTTATTGGCAGCCGAGAAACTGGCCAAAGAAGTGCATATCGACTACTTTCCGGCCTACGAAATCATGAATGATGAGCTGCGTGACTACCGTTTTTACAAGGAAGACATGCTTCATCCCACCCATCAAGCGGTGGAATATATATGGGAACGCTTCGCAAAAACCTACTTTTCAAATGATGTTTTCACGATGATGAGCGAGTGGAAACCTATTAAAGAAGCACTCAACCACCGGCCTTTTGATTCCGAAAGTGAGGAATATAAGGCATTTATCAATAAAGCAAGAGAAGCAAAAGAGGCATTTATAAAGAAATACAAAGCCTCACCCCCAACCCCTCTCCCAAGGAGAGGGGAGTAGAATGTCTTAGAGCTTGCATTGCAAAATACGCTATAAGAAAACATATTACTCCCCTCCCTCTTCGGGGAGGGGCCGGGGGTGGGGCTTTTCTTCCTTTATCTTCTTGGGTGAGGGGGCTGGGGGTGGGGCCTTCTTTCCTTTATCTTCTTAGGTGATGGAATGAGGGTTGGCCCGTTTTTTCTTATAAAACACTGCGAGAAGCACAACCAACAGCAGCACACCATAGGAAAGATAAGCCACCGTTTCGGTCTGTTTGACACTCTTCGGGTCGAAAGTCAGCACCACGGTATGATGTCCTTTATCGACTTGAAGCGCCCGAAGCACATAGTTCACGCGGCCCAATTCTGCCGCTTTCCCATCTACCGTGGCCGTCCATTCGGGGTAGAATATTTCGGAAAAGACCACGATGCCGCCCGTTGCACTGCGCACATCATACGTCAGTTGGTTGGGCTCGTAGGCCGTGAGCCTGACAATCGACGTGCTATCTTGCACTTTTGCCTCGCCAAGCTGGCTGCGGAAGCGTGCATCGGCCACCGCTTCATGGCGCAAATCAAGTGTTCCGAGCTTGTCGAGTTCCGCATTTGCATTGTCAACGTAAGCGATTTTATCCACGAACCATGCGTTCCCATAGACATAAGGATTGCGGATTGGCACTGTTTGTTCACCCTGCAAAGGCACAATAAAGTATTTGGCATTGAGCATATTCAGCACAGGGAAGATGCTGTCGCCATTGACTTTGGTCATGTCTCCGCCTGCTTTTGCAATGGCAGACATCGTCTTTTGCATCTCAGGACTGATGTAAGCATCAATCAATTCTTGATATCTTCTGAGCTTAGCTGCATGATATCCGCCGATACTTTTATGGTAATAAGAGGTCTCGTTCTCGTTGAATGTGTTGCTTGCAAGGTTCAAAACGCGATAATCCAAGGCCTTGTCTTGCAGGATTTGTCGGTCGGTTTGCGTCATCGGTTGGGCCTGTTCGCGCACGCTTCTCTCCACAAACATGCCGTCATTCAAGTAGCGTTTGTTCACTTGCCACATGTCGATGAGGCACAAAACGGCTACTGCTCCCACCATATACACGGCCTTCAATTTCTTGAAACGATAGAGGAAGAGGAACAATGTGCCGATGGTAATCAACCAAAACGACCGCCAACAATCGGCCGTAAAGATGCTTTCGCGGACGCTTCTTAGGTTAGATTGCAACGCAGGAAGATAGTCTGCAGGGATTGATTTCATGGCTTCAAGCTCCGAACTCGATATGAAGTCAGAGAAGAAAAGCGTAGGCATGAGGGCGAAAAGTAAGGCGATACCGGCCGTAAGACCAAAGCTGACATAAACGAACTTCACCTTTTTTGTCAGCAAATCCGGCTCATCTACGATCTTCTTCAGCGCCATCATGGCCAGCAAAGGTATCGTAAATTCGGCGATAACAAGGATAGATGCCACCGTTCGGAACTTGCTATACATCGGTATATAGTCTAAGAAGAAGTCGGTAAACGGCATAAAATTGCGGCCCCAAGAGAGCAGAATGCTCAACACGGTGGCTGCCAACAGCGCCCATTTCATCGGTCCTTTCACGATGAACAGGCCCAGAATGAAGAGCATCAGCACAAAGGCGCCCACATAAACAGGGCCGCTTGTGCCCGGTTGTTCGCCCCAATACTGTCCCAACTGCTGATAGATTTGCATGAAATTCGGGTCGGCTTTCTCCATCGCCTTGGCGTTTGCGGCCAGTGGAACCGATGCCCCGCCCTTGGTGTTCGGCACAAGCAACGTCCAAGTCTCGCCCACACCGTAGCTCCATTGCGTGATGTAATCGCGGTCAAGTCCGCTGTTTGTCTGGTTGGCAGCGTTCTTTTTAACCAGCTCGCTCTTGCCTCTCATGCTCTCTTGTGCGTATTGCCACGTGTGATAAAGGTTGGAAATGTTCAGCAAAATGCCTATCAATGCCCCCGCAGCACACACGCCCGTGGCCTTCATAAAGTGCATGATGCGTTTCGTTCTGACCGCTTCAACAAGGTAGGCTATCATCATGAAGAGGATAATGAACAGATAATAATAAGTCATCTGCACGTGATTGGCGTCCACTTCAAAGGCAGCGAAGATAGCAGTAACGATGAAACCCCACAGATATTTGCCCCGATAAGCGAGCACAATGCCCGCAATCATCGGTGGAAGATAGGCCAAAGCCATGACCTTCCAGATGTGTCCGGCGGCAATGATGATGAAGAAATACGATGAAAAAGCCCAGACAATGGCGCCCAAAGCAGCCAATGATTGCCTGAAATCAAAGGCTCTCAGCAGGATATAAAAGCCCAAAAGGTAGGCGAAAACATACCAAACATTCTCGGGAAGCCACAGGTGATAGGCCTTCACGGCTTGGTTCAGAACGCTCACACTCTGGTAAGATGGCGCCGTTTGATAGGTGGGCATGCCGCTGAAAGTGGCGTTTGTCCAACGCGAAACCTTACCGGTTCGTTCGTGATATTCAGCCGTTTCCTGTCCAGCTCCACGGCCAGCAGACGAGTCATGTCGGTAGAGTATGCGCCCATCCAAGTCGGCTGGGAAGAAATAAGCAAAGGAAATCACTGCAAAAAGAAGCACGACCAGCACGTCGGGCAGATATTTCTTCAAAGTTTCCATGATGATATTGATGTCGTTTATTACGTGCAAAGATAAAGCTTTTTAATGATATTCCATGCAAATCTCGCCAATATCGTGCAGGCGGTTGGCAAATCGGGCCCTTCCGATCCGGTTTTCAGTTGTCAACTGTCAACCGAAACGTTGCGCGGACGCACGGTTCGTGCGTCCGTTCCATAATTCCTGTTTGCGAGCCTCGCGCAAAGCGGACGCACGAGCCGTGCGTTCCTACTTTACGGCAACTTTCTTGCCGTCAATGATATATATACCCGGCGTAACACGGTTGTCATTTAGCTTCACCCCACCGAGATTGTATATGGTCCGAACGTGGTCGGAAGCTGTTTCCAAAGGCTTTGTGATGGCCGTTGCAGGATTGTCTTTGAGTGCCTTGTAGTATTCTACAGGACTATAACCGAGGTGAGGAGGCTGGTTGTATCCGCAGTTTTGCCATGTCACGGCCATGTCGTAGACGTGGTCGTCACGCAGCCACGGCAGTTTATATTGACTTTCGCGCGTAGATGTGAAAGAAACCAAATAATAGTCGCCCTCGTGCTGTGCCCAATAGACGGCCTCTTCACGCCAATCGCCATAGAGATCGCATTGCAGATTGGGGTTATACTTCGTACCGTTGATGCTGTTTGCACCATAACCATTGGCATAAAGCGTGGTCATGCGGTCCCATGTCTTGGTGTCTGAGTTCCATTTGTCAATATGTGCACGGTCATGATACTCATCGAGCAAGTCACCGTCCCAGTAAATGCGGTAGTTGAT
>NZ_KB908348.1 GCF_000382385.1 Segatella maculosa DSM 19339 = JCM 15638
TAGAACACGATATGGAACAGTTGGCTGGCAAGTTAGACAAGTTCAATGTTGCTATGGGCATCAACTCAAAATAATGTACAACCCTAAACCAAGAAGATTATGACAACTAAGAAAGAACTATCCTACTTCCGTCTGAAGTTAGAGAACTACCTCAGTGAGCATTTCCCCGAAATGCTGAGTGACAAACCATTCATAACGGCAAGAGCCGACGAAGCTCTTACCACCTACTGCGATGCAGTGGCACAAGGCTTCTCGCATCTCGAAGCTGAGAGTATGGCAAGCGAAGTTCTGTATCAAGGACTGCATTTCTCCAAGTACGACACGCTTGTGTCTGTCTTAGAGGATGAGTTCGAGAAAGAACTTCCTTCTCCTCTTCCTGAAAGACTAGCACCAATGCTTCTGAAGAATAAGGCTGTGCAAAGCGTTTTCGACAAGTATGAACTGACAGACGACTTTGGGGCGAGTCCTGAGTACGATAAACTCTACACCGAACTGACAGGAACAATCGTTCTGCTCATTGAGGTTAATGGTCTGCCAACTGTCGATAGTGAGAACATGACTTGATGTAATACCATCGGAAGCTTTTGTAGTGTCAAGAGCCAAGATAAACGCTCCGCTCCACATGCCAAGAGTTTATACTAACACTTGTCTTTGTGTAGCCTGCGCATCTTGTTATTGCTCTTGAACTATTAAAAGCTCCGATATGAATACAATCATCATGAATCAAGATGTCCACACACCTGCCTTCATCAAGGCAGACGCATCGAACAAAACCGATAATATCAAGCAGCAGCCGACTTCTCCCAAGCAAGTCCGTCGCTTCGGTTGGACACGCTTCATCGAACTCGCTATCCTGCTTTCCATCGTTATCGGTGTCATTTGGCTTATCTCGAAGATGGTAACACCGCAAGTCGTAACTGCCGTCTCTGTCATTGCAGGTTTTCTGATACTACGCTTTATAATCAGGGTAATTCTAAAAGTGACAATTACGCTGCTGAGCATTCTCTTCTGGCTGGCAATTCTCTGTGCCATCTTGCTATGCGTGCTTTGAGAAGCACAGTTCAGTAAAACTTTCCATTTGATTTCATCAGGTGGTTATCTCGCATATTGAGATAGCCACCTTTTCTATTTTCCACTACGAGCGTTGCACTTTTGCTTCTTTTCCAATGCTCCACGATATGCGATGACAAGGAGACGGATGCTGTTCCCTTTTTATCCGCAAAGGTAGTACGGGGCTTGTGGCTTTTTTCGAGCTAAGCTCTCAACAACTCGTCAAAAGGTCTGTGCCGCTTGGTTTGTCTGGAAAATCTCCACACCTACGGGTTGTATTTTCCGCCAAAACCTTGTGTAAGCCCACCCCGCTACCTCTATTTTGCTACAAAAAGGAATCAGCATACTCATATAAGCCAAAACTTGACAAGTGGAATGTACAGTTTCGATATTCCCTATTCCATCATTCGTCACCTCCGGGAGGATTCAACTCTAATCCTTCCTGCTCTATCTCATCCATCATTTTAGGACTGCTGATGCCGAAGAATTTATGTGCACGTGCATACCGGTAGATTTTCTCGCAGTTGGTCATTATTACATAGGTGATAGAGGTTCGGGGCCAATCGGCTGAAGGAATATAATCTGCATATTTGTTACGCATTTTATATTCAGAATTTGCAAGATAACAAAACATTCGTGCTTTTTGTTCCAGATTAAATTGTGCGGCATTCATACCATCTTCATCCTGTAATACCTGATACACATAGATTAAGAACTTCTCATTATAATAAGCACTGTTCTTGCCTGTTGTGTTTTTCTCGATGGTTGCTATCAGTTCCGGATGCACAATAAGGTTATTCCCTTTCCCTTTATCAAATATATAACAAAGGAAAGCAAAAGGATAATCCTTTTCTTTATTAAAGAACCACTGGTTCAGTTCTGGACTACCAAAATAAGAATATCCTGTTAATAAATCATCTAACATTCGGGCACTATTGTAGTAATCGCCAATTTCATCAGCCTCTCCCACATATCGAGACTGCTCTAACTGCTTCAACGCACCTGTATCATTATAAATCAAGAACTTGTTTAATAATAAAATTTGTTTCAAGGTTGTGTTCTTGAGTTTAATCGTATTGCCGTCAACAGAGATTAAATCCCTGAGAAGCCAATTATAGGTTATGAAGCCTTTATCTTCGATGGCGAAAAAGGAAGAGGCAAAATCGAAACCCTCTCCATGACTAATGTTTACAAATGTTGATGTAGCACTTGTTCCAAGGTCATACCCAAAAACTTGTTTGACTCTTTTGGCAAACAGTTCTTTTGAAGGTTTTTTAAACCCATGGGCATATAGATAATGTTCCACTAAAGGAATCGTTAATAAGAAATCTTCACGAGTTGGAATATACCTTGGCTTAGATTGATCATCACGGAAATCGCCACCAAACCATGCATTCTCCTGTAATTTTATATGTTTTAACAAGGTTCCTCTATCAATGCCCATTTCTTTTAATCTTTCCATACTGATTATACTATCATATTGAATGTGTGTTGTTTTATGTGATTCCATAGCAACTATGTTCACACGTTTTGAATTTCCTGTACACTGAACAAACATAATTGTCAGTGCAAATAAAGGAACTAATCCTAATAATTTTTTCATATCTTTATTTCTTTGAATAATGTACTGCAAAAGTATAAAAATAACATCGAACGGGATTGTGTCGGTTGTGTAATTTCAACTGTAAAAAGTCAACCAGCAAGTGTAATAATTCTTTTGTCAGTAACGGTACTTATATCTGTGCATTTTGGAATATACTGCCTGAGAGTTTGTTGGTGCTCCCGATAGTTTCTTTCTGCCATAAAGAGTATGTATTCATGATGAGACCTCTGTGAACCATTTATTACAAGTTGGAAATGACAGATGACCTATGCTTGGAACACATCAAGTCCGAATACCTTCATTCACCGTTATTCATGACTTTGCCGTTCAACTATATATAACTCGCAGGGAAGAATTCCAATACGGCCACGAAAACGATGAAGGCTTTCAAGGTCATCACCATATTAGGATTTCTTCCAAACTCTTTTATTAATTGAGAAGTTCCCTACTTTACTCTATTCGCCGCTCTCTTTAGGGATGGAAGGAGTGAACTTTTGGGAGACGGGAAAGGCTTCAGAGACTTTCAATCACCCGACTCCCGTCTTCCTGTTCCGTGATGCTCACGCGCATTGCGTCATCGGGCAAGATGTCTTCGATGAGTTCGGGCCATTCAAGCAGGCAGAGATTGCCGCCATAGAAATAATCCTCGTAGCCCATGTCATAGACTTCGTCAAGCCGCTTGATGCGATAGAAATCGAAATGATAGACCGGGGCGCCATTCCCCGCCGTATATTCGTTGACGAGGGCGAAAGTGGGCGACGTGATGACGTCTTCAACGCCCAGTTCCTCACAAATCGCCTTGATAAAAGTGGTCTTTCCGGCCCCCATTTTCCCATAGAAAGCGACGACCTTGCTTGTTCCCATGCCGGCCAAGAACGCTTTGGCAGCCTCACGAATGTTGTCTAAAGATGTTATTCTTATTTTCATGTTGTTTGACGCCTCCCCCATTGCCTTGCCACGACTTGGAAAAGGACTGCTATTTGGTTGATATTCATTTTGTTTTTATTGCCTTTCCGCGCATCGTACCTATCGGGATGAGCATCTCTTCCATGGAGATGCCGCCATGCTGAAAGGTGTCTTTGTAGTAGGACACGTAGTAGTTGTAGTTATTGGGGTAGGCAAAGAAGGCGTTCCCCGTTGCAAAGACATACGAAGAACTAAGGTTAGGCGCAGGCAGATGGGCTTTGTGCGGGTCGCGGATTTCAAATACTTGGCGTGCATCATACGTCAGATTCTTGCCCAACTTATAGCGCAGGTTAGTATTCGTGTTGCGGTCTCCGATGATTTTCAGGGGACGGTTGGTACGTATGCAGCCATGGTCTGTGGTGACGACCACCTTGCAGTCCGTGGCACTCAAGATGCGGAACAGTTCGGATATCTCCGAATGCCTCAGCCAGCTTTGCGTGATGCTGCGATAGGCACTTTCGTTATTGGCCAACTCACGCATCATGCGCGACTCTGTCCGTGTATGTGAGAGCATGTCGATGAAGTTGACGACCACCACGTTGAGATCGTAACGCAAGAGCTCGTTGAAGCGAGCCAACAGTCGCTCCATCGACTGCGAGTCGTTGATTTTATGATAGCTGAAGGTGTCGTGTCGGCGATAGCGTTGGATTTGTGTTGCAATGAGTTGCTCCTCATTAAGGTTCTTTCCTTCTTCTTCGCCTTCATCGACCCAAAGGTCTGGGAACATTTTCTGGATTTCATCGGGCATCAACCCGCTGAAGATGGCATTGCGGGCATACTGCGTGGCCGTGGGCAGAATGCTCATGTAGAGTTGCTCTTCGATGTCGAAACTGTCGGAAAGCTCGTCGGCAAGCATGCGCCATTGGTCGTATCGGAAGTTATCTATCACGATTAGGAACACACTCTCCTTTTCATTGAGAAGCGGAAAAACCTTTTGTTGAAAGAGACGGTTGCTCATCAGCGGCCGGTCGTCGCTACCTGACATCCAGTCCATATAATGTCGCTGTATGTATTTGGCGAAACCGTTATCGGCATCTTCTTTTTGCGCTTGCAACATCTCGGTCATCTGGCTGTCGGTGGTGCTCAGTTCCAACTCCCACTTGACCAAACGGCGATAAACGGCAACCCAGTCGTCGAAGTTTCTGCACGTCATCATCTGCAAGGCTATGTTTTGAAAGTCTTGCCGGTAGCTGCTTTGAGTCACTTCGGTGACGATTTCGCGCTTGTGAATGTTCTTTTTCAGCGCAATAAGTATCTGATTGGGGTTGACAGGCTTGATGAGATAGTCGGCTATCTTGCTCCCGATAGCTTGGTTCATAAGGTCTTCTTCCTCGCTTTTCGTCACCATCACGACGGGAGTCGCAGGCTGAATGTCCTTGATTTTCTGCAAGGTTTCGAGCCCAGTCATGCCGGGCATCATCTCGTCGAGCAAGATAAGGTCGAACGTTTTCTCCCTACAAAGCGCGACGGCATCGGCACCATTGCTCCTTGTCGTGACGTCATAGCCTCGTTTCTCAAGAAAGATGATGTGCGCTTTCAGCAGGTCTATCTCATCATCAACCCATAATAACTTTCCATTACTCATCGTTAAAATCCTTCCAAATCATAATATTCATCGTCCAAATCGAGCGGCTTCACGGGCTTGGCCGGCGGCGTCGGTTGCTTCGGCTTGGCCGGTTTCTGCGGCTTTTCAGGCTTTCCTTTTGTCTGGGCAGGTTTATCCTGCGGCTTAGATGACCCATTTTGCGGTGTAATATCAGTCATATTAGGCGGTAAAATCATTGATTTTACCGGGTAATATTCGCTATCTTGCGAGCTCATCTTATCCATTTCGCGATCTGTTTCTTCGCCCGATGAAGGCTTCGGCTCCTGATAGGTGGGTTTTACTGGCTCGGTAAGCAGTTGGAGCGTACTGATTTTCAGTGGCGCGAAGTGCTTTTGATAGAAATGATCATAATCATCATAGCTGAATCGATGGCCTAAAAGCGGCAGATTCTGCTCGCTGACGATGAACGGGCGGGCTGCTTTCATCAGCCCCACCAGCCCATGTTGCTGATGAAGACTACGTGCATATTGCAACGCTTCGTCATAGTTCAGGAAACCTTTGATGCTCATTCGGTGCATACCCTCGGCGTCTTCAATCCGTATATCAAAGTTCCTGACGAGATAACTCGTGAAGTTATACTTTGCCAACTCAAAGAGCAGCCGGTTCTCATTGACCGAATCAGGATGGTAAACCAGCATGTAGACGAAGCCGACATTGCGTTCCGGACTTAGTTTGACTGCCTGTATCGAGTCGCTGTCATTCAGCACTTCGGAGCGCCGGCTCCATATTGTTGCCATGTCAAACCGGCCACGTTGCAACCTTCGCCCAGCCTTTATACCATTGACTATCATGCCGGCCATCTCGCTAAGCCTGCTTTCGGGATAGATGGCCACCAAGGTATTGAGGTCTTGCAGGCAGGCTTTTGCGTCGCCATCATTCAGCTTGCTCAGCCCACCGATAAATAAGAACTTGTCGCGGTTAGCCCCGTTGGGGAAACGTTTTGCAGACACTTGTGCATTGCCTAACACCTCTTGATAGCGTTCGTTCTTGAAAGCGTCGTAGGAAGCCGTGTAAAGTGAGTCCTCTATGTGCTCGCCCCAACGTGCATTCTCACGATAATAAGGGTCGGTGAGCAGGGCCGTCCACTTGCTGTCGGGGTATTCTTTCTTCAATCGATGGATATAAGTCTCGGCCTGTTCCGGTTCGTTCTTACGCGCATAAAGCAGGTAAAGATGATAATAAGCCTCGTCTCTCTGCGCATAATCGGGGAAGTCACGGACGAGTCTCAACAATGCTTGCTCGCTCAAAGCGAGGTTGTCCAACCTATCTTTGAAGATAATGCCACTGTGGAAGAGCCCGTCGGCAAGCTGCTTGTTGCTTTCTTGCAGCTGTTCCGCTGTCAGCGGAATCTGTTTCAGATAATATTCCCTGCGATACACTGATGCACTGTCGGGTCTTCGCAGGTCGTTACCGGTCAGATCTTCCGCTTTCGAAAGGGAGTCCGGCTGGTCTTGCGCTTTGTCGGTAGCCGTCAGAAGCACCGTTTTATTGATGCGTTGCCAGTTATCGACGTTGTCGCGTCTTCCCCAAAGGCGAAGGAAGGTTTCCTTTCCGCGTGCCACGACCATGGGATTATAGAAATACCATGTATTCTGTTGCCCATTCTTGCCGGGTTGTAGTCCGGCATTCGGAAGGCTCGCCCCTCCGCTTTGCACGGGAGTATCGCTCCCTTTGGCAAGAGAGAGCCGGTCGTTTTGTTCTTTCTTCTCCTTCTTTTTCAAAGCGACAATCACACGGTCGATGGCAGCATTGCGTTCCTTTTCGCTCATTCTTGCCAGCCGTTGCAAGGAGTCTTGCAGCTCAACGGCATCGGTATAAGGCACAAGCGCCTCGAGCACCTGTTGTCTTTCCGAGAGTCGACGATAGTCTTTCCGGTCTTTGTCCAGCAATCCGATGGCCACATCATAGCATCGCTTGGCATCGCCAAAGCGGTTTCGTTGCCAATACAAGTCGCCGAGCTTCAACAGCAAGACACCTTTCTCGATGCCGTTGCGTGTGGCCCGCTCGTTGCCCTGCTCATATGCGCCGATGGCACGAAGCGTATCCCGCTGCGACAGATAGATGTTGCCAATGGCATAGTAGACTTGGTCAAGATACTCCTTGTTATTATCCGAAGAAGCCATGCGTTTCAGCTTGGCAATCATTTGCTTTTGCTTTCCTCCGGCCATCACTTCGGTCATGGCCACACGGGCGTTGAACGCAAGCGCATAGTTCGGGTTCAGTTTTGTCACGTGCTTATAGGCCTTATAGGCCTCAGCGTTCCGACCGGTTTCAGCAAGCAACTGCCCCAACAGAAACCACTCGCGTGCCTTTTGCTTGCGCCGTATCTCATGACCGATGACCTTTTGCAGATAAGGGATAGCCTGCTGATAGTCGCCCGTGTGTATATAATAATCCGCATACGTGTAGTCCCATTCCTTTTGTGCGCTCCAATAGATCGAGTCGCGGCGCATATTGCGGATAACGTTCTCGGCCTCGTATTGCCAACCCGCCTCAATATAGCTCTTGGCCAACCAAGCTTGCGCCCGATGATAAATGGCGGGTTGGGTAGCATAGAGGCGACTCATATAAGAAAAGGTGGAGACTGCCTCTTCGAAGTTGCCCTCATGGAACTGTGACCGCCCCATTAACATCCAAACTTTCCACATGAATGGGTTATATTCCTTGCGGTTCAGCCACTCAATGTCTTCTGCCGTCTTCCGCCGGTTCTTGTCCCACACGGGGCGACGCCTGATGCTATACAGCTTGATGGCCTTCTCGCATTTCTCTATGGCGCGGTCGAAGTTTGCCTTTCCCAGCTCGCGATTCTCCTTATTGCCCACCGTGTAAAGCGGAATCAGCTCGGTGAAGTTGTCTTTATTCCCATTCTCTCGCTCCAACGAAGCGTCGATATAAGCTACCGAACCGTTATAATAGACGTTATAGCGCGTGTTGAATGCACGCCACCACCTTGTATTGGCCGTGTTCAGCCGACTCGAACAGCCGAGAAGCATTGTCATCACGACCAAGAACGAAAGGAGATAGGGGGCAACGTGTTTCATTTTCTGACGGACAGCTTGGCAACAACATAGCCGATGATGCTCACAAAGATGATCGAAGCACCCGATGGGACATCGAGCCAATAGCTCATGGCAAGCCCAAACAGGCAGTCTACCCACCCAATGAGCACGGAGAGAAGCATCATTCGCTTGTAAGTGAACGTGAAAAGATTAGCGGTCATCTGCGGAATGGTGAGCAGACTGATGGCCAAAACGATGCCCACCATACGCAGAGTTGACACGATGGTCAGGGCAACGAGAGCCATCATGCCGTATTCTATCCACCGGACAGGAAGCCCTTGTGACTCGGCAAACGTTCGATCGAAGGCCACACTGAGGATTTCCCTATAAAAGACCGTGATGCAAACTGCCACGATCACGCATAGTACGGCCAACAGCCAGAGGTCGAGACTGCCTATGGTTAGGATACTACCAAAGAGGAACGACGGCAAATCGGGCATGAAACCGGGTGTCAGGAAACAGCAGATGATGCCCACACTCATGCCGAATGTCCAAAACACGGCAATGGCGGAGTCTTCACGAACATTGCGACGCGCCATCCATTCTACGCCGAAAGCACTCAACACAGCAAATATCATGGCCGAGAACACAGGATTTACGCCCAAAAGAACGCCCAAACCGATACCCCCGAACGACGCATGCGTGATGCCGCCGCTAATGAACACCAACCGACGCGTCACGATATACGTGCCCACGATGCCGCAGACGATGGCGGCAAGCAGCGAACCCAGCAGTGCGTTCTGAAAGAAACTATAATGCAGAATATCCATCATCGGCCAATGCTATAAAGTCATCTTTGATTTGATCGGGCATGTTGATGCCACGCAGAATGAGACTTCGGTTCCAACCTTTCACTTCGTCGGGGCGCATCGTCTGCATTACTTCGGCAAACGCTTCGGCCTCACTGTCGGTATATCCGTCCGACGGGCGACCTCGGAAGCGGTCGAGCTCTTCGTCGTCATAATATTCAATCTCCTTCGTGGCCGCCTCCATCATGCACTCTTGCTCGCACCGTTCGTTCTCGCCCGTGCAAGTGGAACATGAGTCCTGCAGGACGACGGGCGTTTCTTCCTCGTCCCGCTTCCGACCGAGCAGCGTCGCCAGCCCTGTTATCAGGCCCAAGGCAAGGAGTGCAAAGACGAGATACATCATAATGTAAAGCCGGCTAGTCGGAGGTCGCGCCAAAAGTCGGGATAAGACTTCGACACCACTTCCGGATTATTCACACGCAGGCCCGGAAGCTTCAGTGCCGCGGGGGCAAAGGCCATGGCCATGCGGTGGTCTTCGTGGGTATCGATAGCCTCACCGGTAGGTTCGCAGCGTTCACCGTCCCAATAGAGTTCGCTGTCGTTGGCGTCGTGTATCATATAGCCCAGCTTACGCAGCTCCGTCTTCAGGGCTTCAATGCGGTCGGTCTCCTTGATCTTCAGACTTGCAAGCCCTTTGAAATGGAACTTAATGCCCATCAGCGCACAGCAAACCACAAGCGTCTGTGCCAAATCGGGCGCCCCCGTGAAGTCGTATTCCAGCCGAGGCAGCATGCACGGCCGGCGATGCAATGTCACCGTGGTGGGCACGCCGGGCTCGGTCGTCTCGAACGTCGTCTTCACGCCCAAGAGCGAGAAGATATATTTCACCACCGAGTCGCCCTGCCTCGAGCCGTCCATCAGTCCCGTCAGGCGAACCGTAGCCTCAGCATCGTCGCTCAAGGCCATGATTTCATACCAATAGCTGGCCGCGCTCCAATCACTTTCAATGATGTAAGGGCGCGCCACATAAGGCTTCGCCAGCACGTTGATTGTGTCCACGTCCGACCACTCGGCCACGGCCCCGAAGTCGCGCATCATGCACAGCGTCAAGTCGATGTAAGGCCGCGAGATGATGGTGTCGGTCAGCTTCAGTTCCAGTCCATTCGAAAGCGTAGGCGCAATCAGCAGCAGGGCCGAGATGAACTGCGAACTCACGTTGCCCGGCATTTCGAGCCGTCCGCCCTCCAACTTACGCCCCCTGATGCGCAAGGGAGGATAACCCTCTTCGCCTTCATAGCGGATATCGGCGCCCAGATAGCGCAGGGCGTCGACCAAGACGCCTATCGGACGATGCTTCATGCGTTCAGTTCCCGTGATCACATGCTCGTCTTCGCCCACCGAGAGATAAGCCGTCATAAAGCGCATCGCCGTCCCGGCCGCTTTCACGTTGATGGTTTCGGGCATCTTTTCCAACGCTTCCACGATAACTTCCGTGTCGTCACAGTCGCTCAGATTGAGCGGCATCACCTGTTGCCTGGCCAATGCATGGATAATCAATGCGCGGTTACTGATGCTCTT
Organism: Segatella maculosa DSM 19339 = JCM 15638; assembly: GCF_000382385.1. Taxonomy (GTDB): domain Bacteria; phylum Bacteroidota; class Bacteroidia; order Bacteroidales; family Bacteroidaceae; genus Prevotella; species Prevotella maculosa. The sequence continues at coordinate 10,612 of NZ_KB908348.1, forward strand.
GCCGGCAGGCAGTTCGATGGTGGTGTCGATGCGGTGTGGTCCTTCAATCGTATATGTCATGTTGCGAATGATACCTTGATTTGTACATGATGCAAAAGTACAAACAAAAAACGGAAAACCCAATAAAAGCGCGTGATAATCATCATAACCTACAGTCTGTCGCTCTTCAATCTCAGCCGTTTTACCTTGTAATCTCAGTCATTTTGCCGTTCAATATGGCTGAGATTGCCGTGTAAAATGGCTGAGATTGGGAACCCAAATAAACGCCCTTGCGGGAGAGGTGAAATTTCTTTGCGGGAAGAAATAAATTTTCTCCCGTATGAAAATAAATTTCTTTGCGGGAGAAAAAATATTTTCTTGCGGGAGAAAATAAATTTATATACGGGAAGAAATAAAGTTCCATACGGTTGAAACTAAAGTTTCATGCGGTTGAAAATAAATTTTCTTGCGGGAAGAAATAAAATTATATACGGGAGAAAATTTACGGGCTTGCGGGAGAAAAATTATTTCCATGCGTATAGAAACAAATCGATATAGCCGTCCCTTGAAAGGCCCGCTTACTTGAAAGTTATATAAAGTTTAACCCCAATCTGCCATTAGAAGAACCTTTGGTTACCGCACAGAAAATCTGTACACGCAATGACTGTGGTATCTTTTACCAGGTTCGAGCCATGTACTTGGCCATTCGGGATGGTTAGGGCTGTCGGGATAATGCTGCGTTTCCATGCATACGGCCGAATGTTTGGGGTAACGATAGCCATGCTTACCGGCAAAGGAAGCATCAAGAAAGTTACCTGTGTAAACCTGTATGCCCGGTTCGTTGGTAAACACTTGCAGCATAATCCCCGTTTTGGGGCTATACAGCGAGGCCGCCACCGTGCTTTCATCAGGTTGTCCGTTGTGCCAAGTGTTCAAACACCAGTTATGATCAAAACCATGTGCATTGCGCGTCATGGCAAAACGTTGGTTATTGATGTCTTTGCTCAATGGTGTAGGCTTGCGGAAATCCATGGGCGTACCAGCAACTTTCAGCATTTGACCTGTAGGCATATAGGTTGTGTCGGCAGGCGTATAGCGGTCGGCATTGATATAAAGCTGTTGGTTTTCGCAGTGTTGTGAGGGAGTGCCATTGAGATTGAAGTACGAGTGGTTGGTCATGTTGATAACCGTTTTCTTGTCTGTTGTAGCCTCGTATCTAATGTCAATGGCGTTGTCGGCCGTGAGTGTATAACGCACAGTGGCACGCACAGTGCCGGGAAAACCATTGTCGCCATCGGGCGAAACAAGGCTCATCTCTACTGTTGAGTCGTTAAGTTGCTTGCCATCGTACACCTGATACTGCCAACCCGTAAAGCCTCCGTGCAGACAATGCCCATAATTGTTGCGAGGCAGCTGCACTGTTTTGCCGTCTACAACAATGCGTCCTTGGTTAATTCGGTTGGCATAACGCCCGATGGCTGCACCGAAATCCGACCCGAAATGCTGATAATCGGCATATTGAGCAATATTATCATAGCCTAAAACGACATCGCGCAATGTGCCACGCCTGTCGGGAACCATGATTGAAACGATGCGCGCTCCAAAGTTTGTCAGGCATACCTCCATGCCCTTACTGTTAGATAGCGTATAGAGATGAGTGCGTTTACCATTGATATTGGCCTCGAAATCATTGGGATACAGTCCTGAACGCGTAGCTACACCACGGTTATCAGACTTTATCACAGGAACTATTTTATTCTTCTGAGAGTCTTTTTCCATCATCACTGAAGGCCAACCGTCAGTCCAAACTATACGGCTAAGCCATACCACCCGACCTGCATCAGGGTCGGATGCCTTAAAACCATGATAAAACATGTAGTCTTTGCCAGCGTCATCGGTAATCAGCCCAGCATTATGTCCCGGCCCCAACACACTATCGTCTTTATCCAGCAATATGTTGTAATGGTTGTCAAGCAGACGCTGGCCGGCTTTGTCTACATATGGCCCAAAAAGACTTTTAGAGCGGCCAATGGTTATCCGGTATGTGCTGCGAGCCCCTTCACAACATGTTCCTGTCGACCCGAAGAGGTAATAATACCCCCCACGCCGTCTGATGTAAGTTGCCTCCATAAACGTTCCAGCAACCTTACGTGGCTTAGCGCCCTGCTTTACATGCAAGCCATCGGCACTCAATTCTACACCATAAATGCCATGAAACGAACCGAAGAAAAGGTATTTCTTACCCCCGTCTTCGATATAAAAGGGATCGATACAGTTTTGAATGCCAATCTGCTTGCTTGTAAACATGCACCCGCGATCGACAAAGGGACCGGCAGGACTATTGCTCACAGCAACGCCAATACCAGCATCCCATTCCCCGCCCCATACCGATTTAGAATAGTATAGATGGTATTTGCCGCCAACGCGCTGAATGTCGGGAGCCCAAATACCGCCTTTCGGCAGCCATTTGGGACGCGAATTGTCGGTAAAGGCCGTGCCCACCAGCTTCCAATCAACAAGGTTAGCCGAGTGGTATATGGGCACGTTGCGCGTATCTTCTGTGGCATAAAGATAGTATGTGCCGTCTTCGGCGCGTATCACTGTAGGATCGGGTGCACTCATGTCTATCACAGGGTTGCTGTAAGTTGCTGTTTGTGCTAACGACAACTGAGGTAACAGCGACAGCCATGCGAGCAATACCGCTGTAAGGATTGTTTTTGCTAAATGTTTCATTATTCTTTATTAAATTCTTTGGGCAAAATACCAAACTGTTCATAGAAGCATTTGGTGAAATAACTCGGACTGGAAAATCCCACGCTGTAACATACTTCGTTCACTTTCTTGTCGCCTACTTTAAGCATTTCAGCAGCCGCTTTAAGTCTTTCTATACGTATATAGTTGTTGGGCGACTGATCTAATGTGCCACGTACCTTGCGGTTAAGACTCGTGCGACTCATGTTCATCTCGGCCGCCAAGAGGTCTACATTAAAGTCGCTGTTACTTATGTTGCGCATAACGGCCGCCTTTAACCTTTCCAAGAACTCGGCATCGGCAGGACTGATAGAGGCAGATGATGCCGAAACAAATGGCGAAGTAGCATACATCTTTTTTATTTCCTCGCGTTGCCGTAACAGATTTTGCACAGTTTGTGAAAGGAAATCCATGGAGAAAGGCTTCACAATGTACGCATCTGCACCACTTTCCATTCCCTCCATCTTACCTCGTTCTGAAGTAACAGCCGTCAATATGATTACAGGAATATGCGAAAGGTCGACATTGTACTTGATACGACGACATAATTCCATACCGTCCATGGGTTCCATCATCACGTCAGTAACCACAAGGTTAACATTGTTACGCTCCATTTGCAGTAAAGCCTCTTCGCCGTCGGTAGCTGTAACGATGTTGTATTCTTTTTCCAAGCACCGCTTTTCGTACTCCAGCATCTGCACGTTATCCTCTACAAGCAGCAGCGTGTACGGCTTGGTCTGCGCCTCTTGCGTGGTTGTGAGTTCTATTTTTGCAGGTGTTACGTCCCCTATTCCATTGCCTCCTAACCTTACGGGCACTTCTTGCACCAAGGGCAAGGTAAGCTCAAACACATTCATATCCGCCTCATCGCCCATACGCAAATGACCATTGTGCAGTTCGGCCAGTGAACGAGCGAGAGCTAAACCAATGCCCGTGCCCGATGTAGAGTGTTCGGCAGTGTCGATATGGAAGAAAGGCTCGAATATCTTTTCGCGCAAATCCATAGGTATGATGTTGCCATCATTCGCTACAGTAAGGAAAAGTTGCGTATCGTCGGTCTTTAATGTCACCGAGATATATGATAGGCAGTACTTCACAGCGTTGTTAATCAGGTTACTTACAATCTTGGTAAAGCCCTCGTGGTCAACATAGCCATGCAAGTTGTTACCTTGCAACGATAACGTGGCATTGATATTTTTCTCACGCATTGCCGAACGGAAACGGTTATATATGTCGGTAACCAGTTTCGTAAGATTGCAATATTCGAAGTTGAGGCGTAGACCGTCTTTCTCTGTCTTGCGAAAATCTAATAGCTGATTTATCAAATCGGTAAGTCTCCGCGTATTTTCATACATGATATTGAGGTCGTCTTTGACATCATTGTCTTTTACTTTCTGCGTACTGAGAATGTTTTCCAATGGCCCTAAAATCAGTGTAAGCGGTGTGCGTATCTCGTGCGCCACGTTGGTAAAGAAGTGTATCTTGCTTTGATACAGTTCTTGTTCTTTACGCGTTTCGAAAGCCTCCATAGCCTGACGGCGACGCATTTCGGAACGGCGATTCCAATAACGCATTAGCAACCATACTAAAATACTGAGCAAAACTACATAAAACAGTTTAGCCCAGAAAGAAAACAGAAAAAACGGACGCACATCGATGTCTAACTTGTACACATTGGGGTAGGTCTTTCCATTCTGGTCTTTCATACGCACTATTAGCTGATAAGAACCGGCAGGCAAATTGGCATAAGTCATGAAGAAGTCTGCCCCCAACGGTTGCCAGTCTTTGTCGAAACCTTCAAGCTTATACTCTAACGAGCCCCAATTCTGTCTTGAATAGCTCAAGGGTACAACATGTAATCTAAAAGCGTTTTGATTGTAGGCCAATGATAACTTATGGGTAAACACGATGTTCTTTTCCAAAGGTGTATCCTTCGTGAAATTATCCACGTGTTCGTTCCCTATATATAGGTCGGTAGCAACAAGTCGGGGCACGCGCTGTTCTTTTTTAAAAGCCGAGGGTGAAAAACGTACAATACCACTAAGACTTCCAAAATAAATACGCCCACGCTTATCAATGAGTGAAGAGTTATAGTTAAACTGGTTATCGAGTAACATCGTACGGTTATTATAGGTGCGCACGTCGCCATTATGAGGATCGTAGCGTACGAAACCGGCATAACCCGAAAGCCAAAATACTCCATCGCGATCTTCCTCTATGCGGAAGAAAGTAGACGTACTGTTAAGAATTCCTTGCTGCAAGGGTTTGAAACGGTGAGTCAGAAAGTTAAACTTACACACACCTCCTCCCTGCGTTGTCACCCAAATATTTCCATTACTGTCTTCAAATATGCTCAGGGCCTTGTTTGATGTAAGTCCCGATTGGGTTGCTTTAAAGTTTTCCCATTGGCCATTATGCCGCATAAATACGCCATTGGTCTGTGTGGCTAACCACAGGTTCCCATGCGAATCAAAACTTACATCATTGATGAGCACAGGAGGGACGACCCTGTCATAGATAAAGGTCTGGGTACTGGCGTTGTAGGTACACAGACCGCGTATGGTACCAAGGCACATTACGCCCTGTGGTGAACGCGCTATACTGAAAATCGTGTTATCGTGAAGCGATCCCGGACGACCGTCAGCCTTGAATGTTTTCACAAGTCGATGGGTATGGGTATCAATGATTCGCAAGCCCGAAGCAAATGTTCCCACCCACAATTCATTATCATTTACACAAAGACCATGTATATTAGGGAATGCATTGCTATCCACAATATAGCTAAACGTTTCACTATCAGGATCCATACAGTTCAGCCCACTATCTTCTGTCCCTATCCATATCTTCCCTTGTTTGTCCATAACCATTTCGCGCACACGACGTCCATGTAATCCATTCTCACTACCTTGCGGTACGAAACGTTCAAAGATGGGATGTATGGCAGGTAGGTAGTTTAGTCCACCAAAATAAGAACCGGCCCATAAACCACCCTCACGGTCTTTATAGAGACAATAAAGCGGATTGTCTGATATGGAAAATGGATCCATGGGATTATAAGTGAAGTGCTGCGTAGCATGAGTGTCTATATTATAGACCAACATTCCCTGCTCGGTTGCCGCCCATATCTCATGATGGCTTAAAATAAGATTACGTACGAAAAGTTCCTTCCCCCCTACACTTGCAACTACAGGTTGAAAACTGTGGTGCGCAGCATCTATGAGCGAAAGTCCCTGCTTGTCGGTACCGATAGCATAACGTCCATTACCCAAGGGAAGTATAGCCGACACGATATTGTCAGCAAAGGGAGTCTTCCCATCTTGTGTGCGAAAGGGTGTGAGCGTGCGAAAAGCGTAATTGGTGGTGTATAGTCCACCTCTGAAAAGTCCGAGCCACACTGTCCCATCATCGTCAATGGACATGCCTGCAACGTTGGGATAGCCTTTCAATCGAAAGTGTGAAAGACGGTTATGGCGCAGGTCGTAACAGAAAACACCCTGTTCGTTAGCCGTGATATAAATCTTATCGCCATGACCCTTTATCACGTTCACCATGTTAGTAATACTCTCTCCATCGGCACTGCGCTTATCGAAGCGGGAGAAAGAGTCGGTAAATGGGTTATAAATCCATACGCCACAATCGGTTCCCACCCATATCCTGCCATTGGCATCCTCGAAAAGCGCATTAATATAACTACTGCCAAGACTATGTCCGTCGGGATGACTGTAATACCATTTAAATAAAGTGCCATCATAGCGATTAAGTCCTGATTTCGTACCTATCCACATCAGGCCTGTCCGATCTTGCAAGATGGCAAGCACAGTACTTTGCGACAATCCTGACTCCACGCCAATATGCCTGAACAGAATGTTGCCCCTGCCTGTCATACCGATAGACAGAAGCAATGTCATAATCATCAATCTTACTATCTTCATCTGCATAAGTTTGTTGTGTAAAGGTACGAATTTATTCAAACAAACCGAAAAACAGTCATGTTATTTCAAGAAATCCGTCGTACGATTGGGCGAATACAGTTCCCAAAGGGAGGCAATAGTCCATCCCGGAGCAAAGATGTCGTTATAAAATCCCTTGCCATTATGCCCATAATCCCACGTGGTATGCTGTACCACTTCAGGATAGAAGCCACGTTTGCCCACACCGCAAAGGTTATCTGAAACAGGTAACAACTGACTGAGTGAAGACGTAATTACATCATACATTCCTTTAAACCGCTGCTCACCTGTCTGCTGAGCTAACCAGCTAAGGATGTGGGGTAGTTCGAAAACAAATACATCTATATGGTTGTTTTCTACCGAAACGTTGCCCCACCCGCGTGTTTTCAATCCCAAATCACCCGTCAACTGTCCGGGAGCGAATGGCACATCCCACGTATAATACCATGAAAGGGCAAAGTAAGCAGCTTGCTTACATAGGTCGATATAATGTTTTCGCTCCTCTCCCTTCGTAACCATAGCCATATAATAGGTGGCTGTCACGGCGGCTATAGCAGCCTCTTTATCTTCACAATTGGCATCAAGCGTAGACGAAAAATAATCGCTCTGCGAAATGATGTTCTTCTCTACATAGCTTACTGTTCGGCGAGCAGCCTGCAGATAATTCTTGTTACCGAAATATTTCCACCCCATCACCAATGCAGAAGTTGCCGAAGGGGTACTGCCTCCCGACGTATCGACATCCGTTCCATCAGACTTAAACTTGCGGGCAAAGTGCCCATCGTCTTTTATTAAACCTACGAAATTGTCAAGGAGGGCACGTATACGTTGCTCCCACTCTACATGACGACGACCATGGCGCTTTTCATATTTCAGATAATGAAGCACAGCATAAACAGCTTCGCTTTGCTGACGAATGGAATGGATGCTCTCTTGAGGGAAGCCATCACGGAAGTTTACAAAATCATGCAGATATCCACTATTTCCAAATCCGTTGCTTAGGAAACTGTCAAAGATGGCCTGCCCCATACTAACTAATTTCTTATCTTTTGTTTCGACACCATATTCTATCTCATTGAAAGCATTGAGCAGTACACGCCCGCAAAAACCTATCTGCATCTCTGCTGCAGGCATACAGTCATTAACACGAAGCGAGAGCCCGGAATTGAATTTTATCGGATAACTGTCTACAAATGAATACCGGAAGTAATCGCTAAGGGCAGCCTTCACCTCTGCACCTGTATAGGAACTTTTCAAAGGCTGAGGCCGCATGTGGTCGTAGCTGTATTGCCACACTTGCGTAACGAAGTTTCCAAAATCCTTGGCCTTATAGCGGTGTATGCGCCAGCGCAGAACCTGCTGCTCTCCCTTGTCTAATTCAGCAAAAGTCGTTATGGGATCTGAGAGTGTCAGCTTGCGGATATACCGCTTGGGAGTTTCCTTGTAAGGATAGCCAAACTTTAAGGCTACCGTACTGCCATCACCGTCAAATCCGGCATAGCCTACGGTCGTGCGTCCAGGAAGGATTACCTCACCCGTGGTCAGCTGCACTTGTACATCACGAGACGCATCCAACACGCGCAATACAGATATGCCATTCTCACTGCGAGGATTGAAAACGCTTGTTAATGGCGTAGACATGCGGTCTTCTCTAAAATTCCAATGTTTGCTGGTTCTAAAAGAAGGTGCTTCTTGGGGTGAGCGCATATTGCGATGATACCAAAAGCCAGGCATGTAAAACTCAGCTTCTTTAGATGACAGTTCTGTATTGAGACTGAGATCTATGTGGAAAAACACCTTCTCACGTGCAGAGAGAGTTACCGTCAGCAATTCGTCGTCACCGTCTTTCGTCATTGAAGGCACTACGTTCAACGGTCCGCTGTCCTTCCAACTCTGGCCTTGTTGTTTCAATAGGCTCGTTTCAGACGGATTACCCGGCGTTTTTAAGCTGAGTGATATTGCTAAGTCCTGTGCTTGCAATGGGCATACATACGCTATGAATGCCCATCCCAGCAGAATGACTTTTATTCGTTTCATTGTTAACTTTGTTGTTTTATACTGTGAATATCGTCAATAATCCCCTGTTCGGGATAAGATAAATAAAATTCCATTACATGGCTTTGTAATTTTGTTTAAGCATCTATTTTCCTGCCTCCAAGGGGTTGGAAAGTCATTTTTTTCAGTTTTTTGTTCATCCAAGGGGTTGGAAAGCTGTTTTTCCCAATTTTTTGTTCATCCAAGGGGTTGGAAAGCTGTTTTTCCCAATTTTTTGTTCGTCCGAGGCCTCGGAAAGCCATTTTTTTCAATTTCTTGCTCATCCGAGGGGTCGGAAAGCTGTTTTTTTCAATTTCTTGCTCATCCGAGGGGTCGGAAAGCTATTTTTTTCAGTTTTCTGCTCATCCGAGGCCTCGGAAAGCTGTTTTTTCCAGTTTTCTGCTCGTCCGAGGGGTCGGAAAGCTGTTTTTTTTAGTTTTCTGCTCATCCGAGGCCTCGGACGATCCTTTTTTTATTTTTTACCTCCGCCATTCCATCGGAACTTAATTCTTAAGCCGAATTCATGGTAAGTAACTGTTCAAAATTAAGCGACATGTTTAGAGAAGTTTATACGCAATCCTTTTCCTATATCCGCCAAAGCTCTATTGGTTGTATAGAACAGCATGTCAGAAGTTATATAATCCTGTGGTCTCATCCACTTGCCTTTGAGTATGCGCCACAGTGTCTCGGCAATGTTCAACTGTGGCGAGTATGGTGGCAGATAGAAAAGGAAGAGTCCCCTTTGTTCCCATATAGGACGAAGTTCCCTGATTTTCTTGTTTCGATGGACAGAAGCATTGTCGAGGACGA
>NZ_KB908349.1 GCF_000382385.1 Segatella maculosa DSM 19339 = JCM 15638
GGTCGACAGCCGACAGGCAAACCGTCAGGCAGAGAGCCGTGACCGGTCCGCTTGCCGTGATGACAGCGACGGGCAAGACAAACAGCTTGTCAACGCCTCAACCGTGCCCCCGTCAACTTCAAAAGAGACATCAGGTGGTTATTGCGGCGGGGTCCCACCTCTTCCCATTCCGAACAGAGAAGTTAAGCCCGCCTGCGCCGATGGTACTGCAATGCAATGCGGGAGAGTAGGTAGCCGCCTTCTTTTACTTGGAGCCCCGGGGACAGCAATGTCTTCTGGGCTCTTTTTTTGTTTTGTGGCCGGCACGATGCGCCGGCGGACAAGGCCAAGTGAAATCAGGCCTGGTCAGAGGCAATCCACCTTCAGCCTTGTTGCAGTCCGATCCCAGCCATATTGCGAGGCAACCCCAGCCAGATTAGGCGCTAATCTCAGCCATATTGTGAGGCGAAATGAGTGATTCATTTTAGCGGGCCTCCTTCCTTAGGCCTCTTTATAATTAATAATATATATTAAAACATAAAAAAGATAGGATTGGTTTTCGCATACATATTATTTTTCTTTATATATTTGAATCCAAAGAAACTATTTGTGTTTTATAATTAAGACCTATTGTAGGTATAAGTTTCATCTTTATTAAAAAGTTATTTGTTTTATTTGGTGTTTTGTCTTTAATGTTGTTTTCGTGTAATTTTGATTTTAATGATACTGCTGAAAATACAACTATTAAGATGGATAAGTACAACAAGATTGTTAGAAATTCTAAAATCTTGATAGATGAGTTTTGGATTGCTAATGAAAATAATAAAACACGTTCTATTACAATTAACAATACAAATAAGAATTAATAGCTTATTTGTATTAAAAAATATTTTATGCGATGTAGAATAATTTCTTTTTTTATTATTATTGGCTTTATCGGTTGGATTACTGATTTCGTCATAAAGGTTTTTAATGGCAATATAACTACGAGGTATGCCGTTTCCACACTTATCGTTTCAATGATTACGGTTCTTCATATCGTGGAAGATAGATTGCATGCACGCGGTAAAATTAAAAGCAATTTGCTATATTTCCTTATTGCGGCATGCTATCCGGTCTTTATTTTCGTGTATTTCCACCTGTTGTGATTAAACCTATTTTTCAAAGTGTGCCTTGAGGACAGTAATGCCCTTGGGGCTTTTTTGTTTGTAGCCGGCGTAATGTGCCGGCGGACAAGGCCGAGGCAAGACACCTTCAGCCTTGTTGCAATTCAATCTCAGCCTTATTGCGAAGTAATTACAGCCATATTGCGTGGTAATATGGCTGAGATTACCGCGCAACTAATCCTTGAAAAGGAAGAAAAGTAGAAGTTGGTGTAAACTGACTGATAATGAGCAGGAAACGGAGTCATTTGCATAATACTACACAGTTCGTAAAGAGTAGGAATATGCAGATTTAGGCAGAAGTTCAGTTACCAAAGTGTTACCTGATTTCGTCATAGGTAGCGATGGAGTAATGTTCGGTAACTGAATTATTTTCGCTCGTGTGGATGTTGCTTCGGTCGGCAGTTTTCTGCATAAGCGAGGAACGCTTTAATTCGGGTAACTTTGCCCATAAAAATTAAAGCGTATGAAACAAGAGAAAATGAAAGTGTTGCTCTACCTCAAAAAGAGCGGTCTTGACAAGTCGGGCAAGGCTCCCATCATGGGACGTATTACACTTGGAAGGAGTATTGCACAGTTCAGTTGTAAACTCTCCTGCAACCCCGACTTGTGGAATCCACGAGAGAGTCGAATGGACGGCAAGAGTCGTGAGGCGGTGGAGATAAACGGTAAATTGGAAAATCTACTGTTGTCTGTTCAGTCGGCTTATCAATCTCTGCTATCCAAAGGTTGCCCATTTGATGCAGCCGATGTGAAAGAGCTGTTCCAAGGGAGCGTACAGACACGATGCATGCTCATTGAAAGGCTGGATATGCTCATTAAGGAGAAGGAAAGTCATGTTGGTATAGATATCAAGGAAGGAGCCATACACGGCTATCACTCTACCCGAATTCATTTGCAGAAGTTTATTCAACGGAAATACAAGGTAACAGACTTGGCTTTCTCACAGCTCACAGAGAACTTTATCTATGAGTTTGGGCAGTATTTCTTAGGTGAGTGCGGTTTTCAAGAAAGCACATTCTATAATGCAGCCACGCATTTGAAGACGGTATGCAGGTTGGCTTACCGTGAGGGATTGGCTGATGTTCTTCTATTTGACAAAGCCAAAATCAGCAAGGGCGACAAGAGACTGCCCAAAGCATTGGACAAGGAAGCATTAGACAAATTGAAGGCTCTCAACTTTGAGTACTTGGAGGAGGAAATGGAAACTGCACGAGATATTTTCCTCTTTGCCTGTTATACAGGTGCTGCTTATTGTGATTTGATGGGACTTGGCAAGAAGCATCTTTTCCGTGATGACGAGGGGAGTTTATGGTTAAAGTTCAACCGCCACAAGACAGGCGTATTATGCCGTATCAAACTGCTACCCGAAGCCATAAGGCTGATGGAGAAGCTCCACAGCGATGGAAGGGAAACATTACTCCCCTATATCAAGTACAAGAACTATCAGATCTGTTTGAAAGCTCTACGGCTTCGTGCAGGTATCTCGTTTCCCTTTACCACGCATACCGCAAGACACACCTTTGCTACGCTTATCACGCTTGAGCAAGGAGTACCTATTGAAACGGTGAGCAAGATGCTCGGACATAGCAACGTAAGTATGACCGAGCGTTATGCAAAGGTTACACCCCAGAAACTCTTTGAGGAGTTTAATCGTTTCCTTTCTTTCATGGAGGATATGCAGATGAGTATTTAGCAATAGACATATTAAAACTAAAATCATTATGAGAAGTACATTCAAGATACTGTTCTATATCAACAGACAGAAAACTAAGACAGATGGCAATACCGCCATTCTCTGCCGTATCACCATCGATGGAAAGAACACAACTATTCGCACAGGCGAAGAGTGCAATCCCTCCGAGTGGAACACCAAACAGGGTTTGACAACCAATAAGAAGACCAACCAAAGAATCAATGAGTTCAGGGAATTGATAGAAAAAACCTATCGGGACATACTGACGAGGGAAGGAGTGGTAAGTGTGGAACTTATCAAGAACAGTTTGCAAGGCATTGCCACTAACCCCACCACGCTCCTTGCAATGAGCAAGGCGGAACTGCAAGCCGTCAAGGAAAGCGTTGGAAAGTCAAGGGCAGAGGGAACTTATCTGAACCTTTACTATTCTGATAGAAATCTCCGTGAGTTTGTCAAAGATAAAGTATTGCAGGACATACCCATTTCCACCATTACGGAGGACTTGATTGAGGAATACCGTTTCTTCCTGAAAAAGCGTGGGCTGAAAGCATCGACTATCAACAATAACCTCTGTTGGTTGAGTAGGCTGATGTTTCGTGCGGTTAGTAGGAGGGTTATCCGTTGCAATCCCTTTGAGTACGCCAAGTATGAGAAGGAGGAAAAGAAGATACGCTTCTTGCAAAAGGGCGATGTAATGAAACTTATGGCAATGAGTATGAATGACAAGGAAGCAGAGTTGGCAAGACTGATGTTCATCTTTTCCTGCTTCACAGGCTTGGCTATCTCAGATATGGAGAATTTGAAATACAAGCATATCCAAACGGCAACGGATGGACAGATGTATATACGCAAAGAGCGTCAGAAGACAAAGGTTGAGTTTGTCGTGCCGTTACATCCCATAGCGGAAGCTATCATCAACTATTATAGGAAAGAGCTGGCAAGAAACGAAGAACAGCAGACGGTGAAAGAAAAAGGCGACAGCCTTGTCTTTCAACCTCATTGCAGCCGTAGCGTGATGGGCAAGAACCTGAGCGTCGTGGGTAAGGCTTGCGGTATCAGACAGAGACTGTCGTACCATGTTGCAAGGCATACCTTCGGTACGATGAGCCTAAGCGCAGGAATACCTATTGAGAGCATAGCCAAGATGATGGGACACGCTTCCATATCAAGCACTCAAGTTTATGCGCAGGTAACGGACAACAAGATTTCAAAGGATATGGACAGGCTTATAGCCAAGTACAAGGCGAAGGACAAGACTACCGTAAATGCAGATGTGGAAGCAGCGACGGACACAAAGACAATCCCGCTTGTTGTCTATTCAAATGGCAGAAAGGAGGAAACGGCATGAATACGAACTATAAACTAAGAACTATGACTAGCACGGAGAATCATCGCTGTTATTTTGATTGGGGCTGCAATATGCAGATTGTCCGCAAGGGAATCGGAGACATAGCCATGACAGAGGGAGAACTTACAAGGTTCTTCGGAGTAACGTGGAGAAAACTTAATCATGGGTTGCAAACACTTATGAAATCCTCCACCTTGCATCCCGATGAGAGGGGTGCAAGTGAAGAGCCTGTTTTCATCAGCGGACAATTGAAAGGCTATGCGCCACTCTATCCGCTTCCTATCATCATTGCCCTGTCCTTTCTGTTGGACAGCACGGAAGCGCATTTGTTCAGAAAGTACGTCTGTCAGAAGTTGCAGAAATCAGCATCCATGATAACACCGATATTCCTGATAGGCAACACGCATAATTGATGATAATACTTCCTTTTTCTTTCACCGATTATATCTTACTACATTACTACAATAAGAGTTAAAGCGGTGAAAGAAAATGGATTACGCCGTAGTTAGGAGATGAAATAACTATTACTACCAATTGGCTACATTCTACTCCTGTAAAATGTATTGTATATAAAGTAATGCAGCAAAAAACTGATTGTAAAACAATTTAAGAATAAAACTTGTGTTTTTTCAAATAGTTTGTTATCTTTGTAAGCAATATATTGTAATGAAATGTCAAACAATGAACAAACAAGCGTTAGGAATCGCTTAAAAATTGTCCTTGTTGAACAGGGAAGAACGAACAGATGGCTTGCAGAGCAATTGGGTAAGACGGAGCATACTGTTTCTCGTTGGTGTCAAAACAAAACACAGCCAACAATTGCCATATTGGGACAAATCGCACAGATTCTGGATGTGGATGTAAGATTATTGATTAAATCAACAAAAGATTAAGCCAATGGGAACTAATTTCTTTACGAATGAGAACCAAAATACACTTTTAGAGAAAATAGAAGGTGTTTTCAAATATAAGAAAGTACATTTCTTTGATGTACTTGTTGGCTATTTCCGTGCTTCTGGTTACTTTAAGATTAGGAAGTTTATAGAGCAAACACCGAAGATAAGGTTTCTTGTAGGCATTAATGTTGATAAGCTTACGGCTCAAGCTAACCAGCAAGGACTCCTGTTTAATCCAGATGAAGGGCAAGCACAAGAAGAATTCTTTCATGAATTGAAAAAGAATATTCAAGAAGCTCGGTATGATAAGGATGTAGAGGAAGGGATGTGCCTATTTATAAAAGATATCATGTCAGGAAAAATAGAAATGCGCATTCATCCTAAACAAAATATCCATGCTAAACTTTATATATTTAGGGAAGAGATATATCATCCGCACGGATATGGCTCGGTCATTACAGGCTCAAGTAATTTGACTGATGCAGGACTTGAAAAGAATTTTGAGTTTAATGTTGAGTTGCGTTATGATGATGATATCCAATTTGCTACCGAAACATTCGAACGTTTGTGGAAAGAGTCTGTAGAGATAGACTTGACGCATATAGAAACGATAAAAAATGAGTCATACTTGAATCCTAACTTCACACCTTATGAAGTATATTTGAAGTTTTTATTGGAATATTTTGGGAAACGTATAGATTTCGATCCTAATTCCTTATCTGAGTTACCAAAAGGTTTTAAGAGACTATCTTATCAAGTTGATGCTGTAAATGATGGATTTTCCAAGATGATGAAACATAATGGTTTTTTCCTGTCTGATGTCGTCGGATTAGGAAAAACTGTTGTTGCGGCTTTAATTGCTAAGAAATTTTTCTATGCCAATGATTTCCCAGCATACCATTCTCATGTATTGGTCATCGTCCCACCTGCTTTACAAGAGAGTTGGGAGGAAACCCTGTCTAAATTCAAGGTAGATAATTACAGGATTGTTACAAATGGAAGTATAAGCAAAATAAAAGATGCGTCTCTCTACGACTTAATCATAGTTGATGAGGCCCATAAGTTCCGTACAGACACTGCTTCTATGTATAACGAACTGCAGAAGTTATGCAAGACTCCTTGCTGCCATCATCATGCGGATGGAACCTTATATAGTAAGAAGGTAATTCTCGTCTCAGCAACACCGTTGAACAATAAGCCAGAAGATATAGCCAATCTTGTATATCTGTTTCAGGACTCGAAAGATAGTACACTCGAGGAAGGAAACCTACAACGTTTCTTCAGAGAGCAGATAGACGCTTATAAGAAGGTAAAAGGAGAAAAAGACAGCAGAATCATAGCAATTAAAATTAGAGACATTTACGAGAAGATACGTGTAAAAGTTGTAGAACCATTGATGGTACGTCGCACCCGCACAGACCTTTTAGAGAATGAAGCATACAAGATTGATTTAGACACACAAGGTGTTGCATTCCCCAAGGTTCATCAACCACAGCCACTATATTATAAATTAGATAAGCAGTTGAACGAACTTTATGACAAGACCATCAAGGTGTTGAGCGATGAGAAGGAGGGTCTGACTTATTTCAGATATCAAGCCATTAAATATCTTAATAAGGAAAAGAAAAAGAAATACAAAAAGGCCGATATGATTTCCGTTCAGTTGGCAAAGATTATGAAAACCTTACTTGTGAAGCGGTTAGATAGTAGTTTTTATGCTTTCAAACAATCACTAAAACGATACTATCAGTCAAACTGTGTCATGCTCAAGATGTTTGAAAATAGAAGGATTTATATTGCGCCTAAGCTAAAGGTTAATGAACTCCTAAGCGAAGGCAAAGAGGAGGAGTTGATAAAACTAATTGAACAATCCCCTTACAATGATTCCACAATAGATGTCTATACACCAGAAGACTTTGTCAAACCTATTTATTTAGATGGGTTGAAACACGATAATGCTGTATTGGAAGATTTGGTAACTGAATGGGATAAGATAAACTATGACCCCAAACTGGATGTATTTCTTGACAAACTAAAAAATCAATTGTTTGACAAGTCCATTAATCGTGAGGGGAAATTAGTAGTTTTCTCAGAAAGTAAAGAAACAACAGACTATCTATTGAAAGAGTTAGAAAAACAAGGATATGACAAGGTCTTATCGGTTGAAAGCTGCAACCGTACAGAAAAGATGCCTTTAGTAAGTGCAAACTTCGATGCAAATTATAAAGAACATAAGAAAGATGATTACAACATTGTGCTGACAACAGAAGTCCTGGCTGAAGGTGTCAACTTACATCGAGCCAATGTGGTTGTTAATTATGACACCCCATGGAACTCTACACGTCTAATGCAACGTATTGGACGAGTGAACCGTATAGGGAGTACTGCAAAGGATGTTTATATCTACAATTTCTTCCCTACGAAAGAAGTAAATAATGATATAGAACTTGAAAACAAAGCCAAGATGAAGCTATTTGCTTTTCATGCTGCTTTAGGAGAGGATAGTCAAATATATTCAGAAGAGGAAAATCCAGAGAGTTTTGGCTTGTTTGATAAGAATCTTGAAGAAGAACGCGACGAGAAGTTAGGCTATCTGATGTGGTTAAGAAAGCAAAAGGAGGAGCATCCCGATTTGTTGAGAGCCATAGAGAAAATGCCTTTGCGTGCTCGGGTTGGTAGAATTGCTACCAATGCAGACCACTCAACATTGGTGTTTATTCGTAACGAAAAACGAGATGCTTTCACGCTTATCCATAAAGATGGAAGATTGGAAGAACTTACTTTTCTTGAGGCAGTTAAGATGTTTAAGGCTGATGTTGACGAAAAGGCTATTTCGCTACATGAACTTCATTATTCCCAAGTAGGGAAAGCTCTTGATTTCTTTTCGGAGAGAGCTGAGGCAGAAAAGGGGAATACGCTAAAAGTAAACCCAACACAAGGACCTAACGAGAAGAGAGCAATAGCCTATTTGGATAGCTTTCTTACGATTCCAAATATTGATGCAAAGGAGGCAGAGTTAATTCGACAAGCGAAGAGGGCGATTACGACGGGTCGGTTCCAACAGTTGCAGCGAAAGGTGAACAAACTGAAAACTATAACAAAGAAAACCCCTGTTAAACGCTCTGTTCTTCTTGAACAGATGATACAAATCCTGTCATCTTATCCTTTGGTAACAGGGCAAAACACGGATCCTGTTAATGTTACGGTAGATGGGCAGCAACCGAGAGAATTGTTTAATCCTGAAGTTATCATTTCTGAAAGCTTCTGTTCTTGATGGAGTATGAATGAGACAAATCGTATAGAATACAAGCTATGGATTACCCCTGATTTGGATATAGAGAAGGAAGTGATAGCTTTTCTGAACTACAAGGAAGGTGGCTACATATATATAGGTGTAGATAAAGATGGAAATACAGTAGGAGTAGATGATGTTGATACTTGTATGTTACAGCTAAAGGATCGTATCAAAAATAATATCTCACCCTCAGTTATGGGGCTTTTTGATATATCAGAAGAAGAACGGAACGGCTGTCCCATTGTAAAGATAACGATTGCAAGTGGCATTGAGAAACCTTATTTCAAGTCCAAGTATGGTATGACTTCCAAAGGGACATTCATTCGGATAGGTACTTCTGCTGAGCCTATGCAGCAACAGCAAATTGACAGACTGTTTGCGATGCGAACACGAAACTCCATTGGAAAGATTATCTCTAACAGACAGGATTTATCTTTCGAACAGCTTCGTATTTATTATGACGAGCGAGGCAAACGACTTAACGATAACTTCAAACGTAGCTTGGAACTGTTGACAGAGAATGATAAGCTTAACTATGTTGCTTATTTGTTAGCTGATGAGAATAACAACTCTATAAAACTTGCTAAATACTCAAGCCTTGATAGATGTGAGCTAATAGAAAATAATGAATATGGATACTGTTCGTTAATTAAGGCAACAAAGAGTATCTTGGCAAAATTAGATATAGAGAATAAAGTCTTTGCAACTATCACACCTGCAGAACGCACAGAGTATCCTTTATGGGATAAGATAGCTTTGCGTGAAGCAGTTGTCAATGCCATTGTACATAATGACTATTCATTTGAGGTGCCACCCAAGTTTGAAATCTTCCCAGATCGCATTGAGATTACGTCTGCGGGACGGTTGCCAGAGTCATTGAGTCGTGAAGAATTCTTTAATGGTATTTCCATTCCACGCAATAAAGAATTAATGCGTGTCTATAGAGACCTGGAGTTAGTAGAGTCTTTGGGGTCTGGAGTTCCTCGCATACTCAGAGCCTATGGTGCAGAGTGCTTTGTCTTTACAGACAACTTTATACGTATTACTTTCCCAATCTCTAAGAAGTATCAACGACAGTATACCACTAATGATGTGGAAGAGAGTGTACAAGTTAGCTTGCAACTTAAGTCTTTGATAATCAGTGTAAATAAGCAGATGCTGTCTGTTGATGAGATACAGCAAGTGTATAAGCAAGTGTATAAGCAAGTGTATAAGTCTCATTGGTATTTCAAAAAGAAATTTATTCTCCCAGCTATGCAGCGAGGCTGGATAGAGATGCAGTATCCTGACAAGCCCAATCATCCTCAACAAAAGTATAAACTTACAGAGAAAGGGTTACTATTGCTTAATACTATTATTCAACAAAACGAACAAAAATAAATAATATACATATGGATAAGGCTGAACTGAAAAATAAATTGAAAAAGGAATTCAATCTTGAAATGTGGAAGAATATTTTGAGCAGAATGTTTCATAAGATTGATTATCTTTCTGTCCCTAATTCTATAGAAGACGAATCTGCAATAAGTGGCGGACAAATAGGAACTATACATCTTGATGACAATCACTCTTTGGCTCTTTTTGTGATAGAGGTTGCCGATAACAAAAACATAGCACGCAACAGGAAAGGGCTACGTGATATAGCTGCAAAATATATTGACCAAGACATAAACCACGGTGTATTGGTTTTCTATTATTCGAAGAAACAGATCGATTATCGTCTCACCTTTATTTCAAAAACTACTGTGCTCAATGAAGCAGGAGAGTTTCAAACAAAGGAAACAGCCTCTAAACGCTATACATTTCTACTAGGTGGCAACGAACCATGTACTACTGCTGCTATACGTTTATATGAGTTGGTAAAGAAAGAGAATGTATTGTTATCAGATGTTACAGATGCCTTCTCCGTAGAACGACTCAACAAGGACTTCTTCAAAGGTTATAAAGACCGTTATAAAAAATTCTGTGATTTCCTTACAGGAAATGCGAAGGACAATCGCGACTATGTGAAAAAACTACTTGGTCGTCTTGTCTTTCTGCAATTCTTGCAGAAAAAAGGCTGGATGAGCGTACCTGCAGGTAGCAAAGCATGGGAAGGTGGTGACAAAGCATATATGCAAAAACTTGTCGAGCATTATAAGGACAACGACAGATTATTGAGCGATGTACTGGAACCACTTTTCTTCAATACGCTAAACGAAGCCAGACCCAACGACATCGCCGACGCACGTCTTGGCGACAACATCAAGATACCTTACCTGAATGGCGGTCTTTTTGACAAGGATGCTTTGGATAATAGGGATATAGATTTTCCTTACTCCTATTTTCAAGAACTGATGGAATTCTTTTCAGAATACAATTTCACCATTGACGAAAACGATCCTGATGATGCAGAAGTAGGCATTGACCCAGAGATGTTGGGGCATATTTTCGAGAATCTGTTGGAAGACAACAAAGACAAAGGAGCTTTCTATACACCAAAGGAGATTGTACAGTATATGTGTCGTGAGACCATTGTGCAGTATCTGAAGTCTCATGTCGATGAACAGTTATATCCAGCTCTTGAAGCCCTAATAAAGAATGGAGTTGTTAATACGGAACTTCAAAATAAGAATACTGCCAACGTAATATACAATCTACTTAAAGCTGTCAAGGTATGCGACCCTGCTATTGGTTCGGGTGCTTTTCCTATGGGGATACTCAATGTACTCTATCATGCTCGTATGCAACTCTACGGTTTTCTCAAGTCCACCGAAGATTTCTCTCATGCAAAGGTCAAGCGTGATATCATACAGAATAACATCTTTGGAGTAGACATAGAACAGGGAGCTGTTGATATAGCACGCCTCCGCTTTTGGCTGGCTTTGGTGGTCGATGAAACGATGCCACAACCATTGCCCAACCTTGACTATAAGATAATGTGTGGAAATTCACAACTATGTCGCTATCCTCTTGATATGCCCATAGAAGGTGTCTTTGTAGAATATAATCGAAAAGGGAAAGAAAAAGCGTCTAAGGAGGGACAGCAATGGGAAAACTTTACACTTGATACTTACAAAAGTTTGGTAACATCTTATACAGAAGAGCATCTGAACAAAACAACTCTGCGTTCTAAGATAGCGGAAATAAAAGATTGCTTCAAGACAACACTTGCTCGTGGTGACATTAAGAAGCGACAGGCAGCAGAACGGTTAGTTTCTGAATATGAAGAAACTCCCATGTTTGGAGAACGCAAGGCAATACTTGATCCAGATGGTTACAAGAAAGCCAAAAGCAGTCTTGCCAGAATGAAAAAGATGGAAGAAGAGGTGTTGAATAATAAATACTATCAAAACTCTTTTGAATGGAGATTTGAATATCCACAGTTGCTTGATGACCAAGGGCACTTTACTGGATTTGATATAATCATTGCAAATCCACCCTACATAAAAGAGGGGAGAATGTCCAAGACTTTTTTTGAACCTTACAAGAAATCTCCTTATTACAAAGGCAAAATGGATATATGGTATCTTTTTGCATGCAATTGTATAGACTTGCTGAAAAATAATGGCTCGTTATGTTTTATTGCCACCAATAACTGGACAACAAGCTTTGGTGCAAGCACATTACGGAACAAAGTAATAAAAGAAACTCGCATTTGCAAACTTATTGATTTCGGAGCTGTAATGATGTTTGAAAGTGCAAGCATTCAAACAATGATTATGCTGTTTAATAAAGATAAGGTTACAGATGATTATTCCTTTGATTATAGACGGCTCATAACAAGCAATGCAACAGAAAAAGACGCTATCGCTTTATTAGATGGCACTTCTACTAACTCTGTGTGTTTTCAGCCTGTGGTAAGAAGGGGAAGTTATATAAATAGCACTCTAACTTTTTCGGCGAATCATAATATATTTGCTCTATTTAATAGTATCAACGACAAAATTTATTTGCAAAATAAAGAGATAGCCCAAGGAATAGTTTTCCCACAAGATGTATTGAATGCAAAAAGTCAAAGAAAAATGGGTTGTCAATATAAAGTTGGACAAGGTGTTTTTGTCTTATCTGATATAGAAAAAGAAGAACTTAATTTGAATGATATAGAATTATCTTTAATTAAACCATATTATACAACAGCACAAATAGATCGGTATCGGGTAAATACTCATAATGCTTTATGGACCATATACACAAATTCAACATATAAAAGTATATATAGTTTGGATGATATGCCTCATATCAAGAACCATTTGGATCAATTCCAATATATTATCACCTCAGACAACAAGCCTTATGGTCTACATAGAGCTCGCGAGGAACGCTTCTTTGTAAAAGAAAAAATTATTGCACTAAGAAAGTCTGTTGGTAGACCTAAATTCGCATTTTGTAATTTTCCATGTTATGTTTCTCAAACATTTAATATTATCCAAACAGATAGGGTTGATATGAAATACCTAACAGGTCTTCTAAACTCTAAGCTGATAGAATTTTGGCTAAGAAACAAAGGTAAGATGCAAGGTTCCAACTTCCAATTGGATAAAGAACCGTTGTTGCAAATTCCTATAGCTGTGCCATCAAGAGAAATGCAAAGTCTAATTGCCAAGTTAGTGGATTGCATTATCCTAATCAATAATGTTCAAGATGTGCGTATTAACAAGTTCGTGTCAAATGAGTATTTAGCCAAGATGTTTGAACTGCTCATTGATGGATGTGTTTATGAAATATACTTGGGAGAAGAACTACATCGCATAGGTATTCATGTGTTTGACACAATAAGAAACATTGTTGAAAATTGCAATATAGACAACGATAATTTAGCCTCTGTATCTGAATTGTATAAATCCATAGAGGAAACAGGTGTTATCCAGAAGCTGGACAATTTGGAACATTATAGTTCAGATATTTTTAAACCTATAATAATGAACTGATATGGCAGGTATCAAAGAAATTGAGATTGAAGGTTTTAAGGCTTTTCCTAATAAATTTAGCCTCGAGCTAGATAAGAATCTACTGATGTATGGTGAAAACGGAAGTGGCAAATCTTCTATTTATTATGCACTCCACGCTTTGTTGCAAAGTGTCTATAAATCAGACCATGGGGCAAAATATTTTAGGCACGAAGATAGCGAGGAAAATCTCATTAACATCTATAAGTTGGATGATGTTAAAAATAACGGATTTAAACCACATATTAAGATAACACTTGATAACGAACACCAGTGGGAACTTAGCCGTGATGGGCTTTCATCTACCCCTGATACAGCTGATGATTCAGAACTGCGATTACTAAACAAAACAAGCGCATTCATCAACTATTCTTATATTTCTCGATTCCGTTCTGCAAGAAATTCAGAAACAATAAATTTGTGGAATGTCTTTATTAAAGATATTCTGCCTTTCTATGTTCCGACAGGTACAGATATGACTCTTGCTGATGCCTATTATAATCTTGTGGAAAATCCCTATCCATATAGAGTGAGAAGAGATATAGACGGTTTTAATGATAATTTATCTAAGTTTATAAATGAGATTAACCGTAATGCTTCTGATATATATAATAAATATTTTAAGGATGAAGATGAGGTAGATGCACTGATACAAGTCAAATATGCGAGAGATGATGACGAAATAGAAAACCCACATCATGAAGAATTCCAACTTTCATATAGACAGCAAAAAGCAAAAAGTACTTATGTTTGGCGTTATCCAAAAATAGGGCTTCACATAGTAGTTGGTGATAAAGCTATTCTGAAGCCTCAATCATTTTTCAATGAAGCACGTTTGACAGCAATAGCATTAGCTATTCGCTTTGCCTGCTTACAAAGTGGAAAGCCACAAGAGGGACAATTTCTTGCTCTTGATGATATGCTTATCAGTCTTGATATGAGTAACCGTATGAAAGTGATTCGTTATTTATTGGACGATATGGCTGATAAATATAAAATATATCTTTTTACACATGATAAATTGTTTTTTGAATATTTGAAACATAAAAGTAAAAAATCATCTTCCAGATGGTCATACGGGGAACTTTATATGCAAGATTCCAAAGAACCATACATAAGAATAAGCAGAACGTATATAGAAGAAGCTGACCATTATATTAAGCAACATAAATACGAAATTGCGGGCAACTTCTTGAGGAAGGAGGCAGAATCTTTCTGTAAACGTTTCCTTCCTTTAAAGTGGCAATACACAAAGGAATACTGTCTTTTAGATTTAAATGGATTGATAAATAATAGTAAGAAATTTGCAGAGGAAAGTGGAATATCTGATACAACTTTATTCGATGAACTTGATAATCATCGTAAATTTATATTGAATCCTGCCAGCCATGATAGCTATGATATTGGGAAATACGAATACGAGATTAAGCAATGCTATAATACTTTACTTTCTCTGTCACAAATATCAATTCGTCGGCTTCTTTCAAAAGGTCAAAAAGTCAAAATAGAGTTAAGTACAGTAGAGCCAGTAACATTTAAGTTTAACATAACTTTATGTGAAGATGTGTATTTAATACAAATAGCTGGGAAACCTTCTTATGTTTCAAAAGGTATGATAAACTTTACTGTTGATAAGAATGGGACAAGTTCTTCTGAAATTAAAACAGATAATACGACTCTTAAGAAGTTCTATGATAAGAATTATGAGAAATCAGATAAAAAAAAGGATAAAGATTTTTTAGTCTCTATTGTTAGAATAGATGATGGAAGACCTATAGGGGACTTACTTTAAATAAGAATCGAGATATGAAGATAGAAGACTTCTCACAACATCTCCAGACAACAGATAGGATTATCCTTTCTGCCAATTTTGGAGATGGGATGACTTAGTAGCTGAATGATAGAGGAAAATAAACAATGGGAGAGGCAACTTTCTAATAAGGAGGATAATAAATGTTCCAAGAGATAAAGAAAAATATAAAAATGGCAGTATTATCTGAATACAAACTTATGACGTGTATTCTTGCAATGCTGATTTTGTTTTGGAGAACTATTAATACGCTAATATCTGATAGCATTGTAAAAATTACCGAAACAGTTGCCGATAACAGCACCCTTGTTGCCCTTGTCTTTTTCTTATGCCCTACATTCATTGAAACTATTAAATTTAATTCTCTGAAAAGTGAAACTAAGAAATTCTCCCAAAGACATTTATGGGAATTTTTCTTGTTTGCAATTTACCTGCTTTTTAAGCGATTAGGAGACTTTTACTTTTATTCCTATTGCGGAATTAGTTACGTCTCATATTCATTTATTGGATTGCTTTTTACAGAATTAGGATTATATTGCTTATATAGAAGGGATTTTCAAGTCCTTACAAGTCTTCATAAAGGGGCACATTCTTTTTTCATAGAGGCTCCCACCACAATTGATAGTTATGATAGGAAAAAAAATCTTAAAACGCTGTTGGATAAAATCCTTTCAACATTCGATAACAGATATGCTGTAGAAAATCCTAATGCTTTTACAATATTGCTTAGTGAATCTTTTGGAATAGGAAAGACATCTTTCTTGTTCCAAATAAAAAAAGCCATCAAGGAGGAAGAATACAAGAATAAAATTATTTATGTAGAATTCAGACCATGGCTTTGCGAAAAGGCAGAAACGATTATTACAGAATTTTTCTCTACTTTGCATCAGGAGCTGTCAAAACATTTTGTTTTGCCCAAAGAACTATTTTCTTCTTATTTATCCTTACTTGTAGAAAAAGCTCCAAACACATATTATTCTTTCATGCTAAAATCATTGTATAGGAAAAAGTCCTTATCTGAAGAACATGACCGAATAATGGAGTTTCTCAAACAAATAAACAGACCTATCCTTATCTCCATTGACGATGTAGATAGATTACATGATGATGAGGTCAAGGTGGTGCTAAATCTTATAAGAGATACGGCAGACTTTCCTAACCTTTTCTATATAGTTGCTGCTGATAAAAAGAATCTGTGCCTGTCATTGAAACGTTTGGGTATAAAAGCCCCAGAGGTATATTTGAAAAAGTTTATCAATTTTGAATGCCTTTTTCCTGCAAACGATGCTGTATCAAAACAGTTATTCCAAGAAAAATTAGATAGCGTTTTGCGAGAATACAGTTGTGCAGGAACTAAAGACCTTATAATAAAGAGTATTTTTGAAATTGATAATATAATAGATGCATTTGAGACTCCAAGAGATATTGTGAGATTCCTCAATGTCTTTACATTTGCAATGGATTGTGTAGAAAGGAATAAGATAATGGATGAAATTAATGTTGCAGATCTATTTGCCATATCACTTATACAATATTTAGAGATAGGGTTATATAAAATACTTAGGGACGATGATAGTTCGCTTTTGTCATACGAAAACTCAACAAAAGCGTTAAATATAGCGTCATCATACAAATCTGTATTTGAGCATCCCATATTTGCGCATATAAATGAAAAGACAAAGAGAGAAGGACATCATGTTATCGTATCAAATATAGACGATGTTATTGCAGAAATATCAGCCCAGAAACAAATAGTATATCGGTATGTGGTATATTTTTTGTTTGATCAGCAAAGAAAAGATATCAACGGTTATTCAATGCGTTATGTGGATTCTTATTTCAGATACTTTGCTTTTACAAAGAAACAAACTCAAATATCAGGAGCCAAAGTTCGTGCTGTATTCTCTCCCGAATATGAAGAATTACATAAAATAGAGATTAAAGACATTATACAGCATAATCAAGAAAATTCTTTTATACATAATACAAGTAAATGGTATCATACATTTGATGATTCTAAAATTGAAATCCTTAAAAAACTTTCCACCTTTGTTGCCTTGCTATGCGAATTAAAACCAGAAGTTGTCAGTGCTGATAAACCTCCGCGAAGAGCTCTAATGATAGAATCTTTTATAGAAGTCTATGATATTCACAGGCTTTTGGCGCATATATATTTTAATGAACTTAAATCTTACCCTTCAGCTATTGTAAGTCAGGAAGAAACAGGAAAAAGATATGAAAAAGACAGAAATGACTTTGATAAATATATTAAAACTCGTAAATATGAAGTAAATTTCATCTCGCTGGTTCTTAAAAAAATCAGTATCAATAAAGAGTATTCTTTACTCGGTGATGACAATATAGAAAGGTGGTCAAGGCAGATTGTTGATAATTACATTGTAGAATTGAAAAAGTATGATAAAGAACATACTTTTTCCAGAAATAATCTTTATACTATCAGCCATGTGGCTGTATTAGACACTTATTATTGGATAGACAGCTTTAAAGATTATATTAAGGAATCCCCATATTTTATGGACTGGATAGCAAGAGTTGCATCCTATGAAAATAATATGTGTGATTGGAATGAGTTATTAAGACAACAACTTAATTTCCCACATTGGCAAAATCATGAAATTTGGAAACAAATCATTACTAATAGTAATTATAAAGAAACCCCTGTTTTAACGGATCTAATGGAAATATTAAATAAAGACTTAAAGTCACTGAATAAATCTATGCATCCATATCTTGATTTTGTTGAAAGCTATTGGAAGAATAATGATATGTATAAATAAGATAGATGCAGAAAGCATTTTATACCCTCTATTTCTATCTACAATAGTAATACTATATTGTTTCTATAATGTTCTTCCAGCAGTCTTTCCAAATCCGACTCCTTATAAAGTATCTTCCCTGCAAACTGCGTATAGGGAATAACTCTCCTGTCCCGATAGTCCTGCAAGGTGCGAGGGCTGATATACAGCCGCTCACACACTTCCTTGCCTGTGAGGAAATGCTCACCGCCAAACAGTGGCTTGTGTGTCTGAGCAACTTCCTTAATTCTCTTGCTTACTCCGTTGATAGCGGACAGCACCACCTGCATATCGTCCACCTCCATGTTCAAATCTCTTACCTGTTCCATATTCTTCATGTTTATTTGTTGAATTTATTTTTCTCCGCTTTCGATTTCTTTATTTTGGTTTGGAGCAACCTCTCCACGTCCTCACGCTTGTAATAGCACTTATGCCCGATTTGGGCAAAGGGCAAGACACCCGTATCACGATAGTGCTGTAAGGTACGCTTGCTGATGTTGAGCAGCCTGCACACATCCCCATTGTGCAGCCAATCGGTATGCCTGCTTTGTTCCCCGAATGCCTTGTGGCATGTCTCGGCAAGGCTGAGTATCTCGTTCCTCAGCTTTGCCCAGTTTGAATCCGTAATGATAAAATATCCCATAGTTTTATTGTTATTTTGTTTGTAATTC
>NZ_KB908350.1 GCF_000382385.1 Segatella maculosa DSM 19339 = JCM 15638
ACGTCAAACAAGGGCCAATAGTCTATGGTGGCCAACTCTTTGCCCGTCACACCATCGAAACAAGTGAGCCACTCTTGGCCGCCGTTGGTGACGACTCCGGCTGCGTTGATGCTTGAAAGTGAGTGGTTGGCTGTAGCAGCAGGGCCGGTATGGAGGTAATTTCCTGTTGCATCTTGGCTGCCCTGCGCCGTCTTCACGATGATTTCTCCCTTGCCATCTCCATCGAAATCGTAGCAAAGGAAGGTGAACCTGCAGCCGGCCAGCACGTTAGGTCCGAAGTTGATGCGCCACATCTGCGTGCCGTCGAGCTTATAGCAGTCGAGTATGGCAGGTGCCGTGGCCTTCAAATCAGCCCCCGAATTCGACGGAGCCCATTTCAAAATGATCTCTTGTTCGCCGTCACCGTCCATGTCGTAGGCCGAACAATCGTTTGGTGTGTACGTAATCGTCGAGCCGTCACTCCATATCACGTCGGCAGGATGGTTCAGCTTGATATTATGATAGAACGCAGGATCACAGCTGACACCGCCTTGTGAATCGATGAGCTTCGATTGTTTGTCAAGCACCTCGAGCCTGAAAGTTGCGTTTTTGTAGGAAAGTGGAAGGCTCACATTGGTTCGGTCTTTGAGTGTGGCCACGAGTTTTTCGTCGGCATACAGCTTGTAAGTGGTTTTAAAAACGTCGTCGGTCTTACGCATTCGCCAACTGACGAAAACCTTTTTCTGCTTTCCTTCACTGAGCGAGGCCCATAAACCGCGCGATTTGTTTTGTGCCTGAAGGCCTGAACTGCAGGCCAGCAGCGCGACAACGAGGCATAGAAGTTTTTTCATTGCGTAAAGGTGTAGATTCATGTTATAGGATATTTGTTCGTGAAAAGCTATAGTTGTAGGGGACGGATATAGGAGTTGGTGAATTCCCACCGCGGTGAAAAATATTTTTCACCGCGGTGGGAAATATTTCCCAACACGATGGCACTAATTTCCCACCGCGGTGGGAATTCGCTCATCCTAAGAGGCGTGGGACACAAGTGACGTTTCTGTGCCCCTCAACTCCCTTTTACCAGCCCGGATTCTGCAAGAGGTTACCGTTCTTCATGCGCTCGGTCTGGGGAATGGGAAAGAGATACATCCGGTCATCCCACTGGCGTTCCACCTTTCGGCGCGTGTAACTGATGTTCCCATCGCTGTCTTTGGCGAGCTTCATTTCATAGATTTCCTTGAAATAACGGTCGGCCTCTTTCCAACGACGCACGTCCCAGAAGCGATGCCCCTCGAATGCCAGCTCAACAAAACGCTCGTTACACAGCCGTGTCCAGAAGTCTCCGCTACTGCTGAGGTCGGGCATGCCCACACGTCGGCGGGTCTTGTTGGCTGCCTCGCGGGCCGACATGGGGAATTCGGCTGTCGTGGCGTCGGCACTTCCCAGATATTTGAACACGGCCTCGGCATAGTTGAGATAAAACTCACCCATACGGAACGTGAGCCACGTGTGGAACGACTCTTTCACCTTACCGTTTCCGGCCAGCGAAATGGCTCCGTTGCAGAACTTCTTCAAGTAATATCCCGTGGGCGTTGCACCTGTAAGCGGTTCTCCGTTTACTCCGCCTTGGAACGTTTCAAGCGGTGTGGCTCCGGAATACGTGGGCCATTGATCACCATTGACAGCCACGGTTGCCGTTAGGCGTGGGTCGCGGTCTTTATAAGGATGGGCAGCATCGTAGCCCGAACCGGTCTCGTTGATGGACAGGCCTGTGGTCTTCATATCGTAAGCATCTACAAGGTTCTGGGTGGGACAGTTACCACCGCTTCCTCCTTCAATACCTACGGGATAGTTGTTGGACTCAACAAGATTGTCGCCGGTGGGGTTCTTGAAGTAACGTCGGCCGAAGATGATTTCCTTGGCAATGGTGGGCGTGTTGAAACTCTTGGCTGCCCAGAGGTCATTGTAATGTGCCGTGAGTCCCTTGCCGCGTGCTTCGGCGGCGTCGAGCAGCTCTTTGGTGTAGCGTGCAGCGTCGTGATAGCGCTCACGATCGTTCGACGCGTTGAAGAGCGGACTTGCCCAATAGAGGGCCGCACGTGCTTTCAAGGCCAGAACGGCAAGGCGGTCGGCACGTCCCGACTCTTCGGTTCCCGTAGAGAATTGACCGAGATTGCTGTAGTCGGCAACGATTTTGTCTTGAATGTCGTTGCATTCTTTGATGATGAAATCAAAGACTTCGTCGGAAGAGTTGCGGCTCAACGTATTGACAACCTTGGCCGGAAGCTCGCTTGTCACAAGGGGTACGCCACCATATTGGCGCACTAAGGCAAAATAGAAATAGGCTCTCATGAAGCGGCATTCATACTTGTAATTCTCATAACGGTGCATCTGAGCACCGTAATCGGCGTTGAGTTTCAACTCTTCAAAGTCGAGTCCCTGCATTTGTCCAAGCACGTGGTTGCATGTTTTGATGCCCGCATACATGCTGTTCCACACACTTCCTTTGGCATTCGTGGCGCTCCATGCGCCGTTGTAGAAGTCTTCAATGCTGTTGCCCAGCTTGCTGTAGACGCTCTCATCAGTAGCCGAAGCCTGCATGGCACCGCCCGAATAGTTTCCAAAGTCGTAGTCGACCGTGTTGTAGATGTCGGTCATGAAGCCACCAACGTTTTGGAAGTTCTTCGTGATATAGTCTTTACCGTAGATGTTGTACTCGTTATAGTTCATCTTGTCGTTGCATGAAGCCAACGCTAATACGACCAAAGCACCTTGAAATAATTTATTGATTTTCATAGTTCTTTCTTGTTTTGATTAGAAAATAACGCTCAAACCCACAGCAATACTCTTGTTGGGTGGCATGACTCCATAGGCCTCGGGATCGCTCTTTTCGAGATGACTGAAGCATAACAAGTCTACTCCGCGTATATAAAGCTTTGCACCATTGACAACCTTCGTCTTCGCGAGAAGCGATTGGGGAAGATTGTAGTAAACCTCGATGTTACGCAGCTTCAAGAAAGAGCGGTCTGCCAACCATAAGGTAGAAGTTTGATAGTTGTTAGCATTGCTTTGACTGCTTAAACGTGGGAACTTTGCTGTTGCAGCTGTGGCTTCTGTCCAGCGATTATCATACGCATACTGTGATATGGTCGTGTTCCCCACGAGCGGCCAGTACATGCTCTTGGTATTAAGGATAGCACTGTAATTGCCCGTTCCTTGAAACAAAGCATAAAAGCCCAAGCCTTTCCACTCGGCTCCAAGGTGGAAATTATAATAGATTTCGGGTGCCGTGGTACTGTGTCCGATAGCAACTTTGTCATTGGAGTCGATGACATTATCACCATTCACGTCACGGTATTTGACATCACCCGGCTTCACTATGGAGAATGTCTGCACAGGACTTGCTGCGATGTCAGCCTCGTCTTTGAAGAATCCTATTGCCTCAAGTCCATAAATCTGTGTATAGGGATTTCCTGTCTGTATGAGATTCTTATACAAGCGAGGCTCTTCGAGCATGTCTTTGATTTTGTTTTTGGTAAACATGAAGTTGCCACCTGCATTGAAAATTACATGTCCTAACCGTTTATTATAGTCAAGGCCCAGTTCCAAACCATGACTGTCAACGACACCGGCGTTCTCATAAGGGGCATCCATACCGAGAACTGCCGAATATTTGCCTGCCGACGAAACCCAAATGGAAGTGCGATGCTGTTTCCATAGGTCAATCGTGACGTCAAGGTCACCCAAAAGTTTAGCATCTATACCAATATTGTACTTATAGGCCCTCTCATGGCTCGGATTAGCCGTGGCCATACGACCGAGATAAGTGCGACCGAACTCGGAATTCCAACCGCTATCGAAAGGATAAGTAACGCCACTGGTGGCATACTGTTGTGCATAGTAGGTCCATTCATTGTCGCCCGGCAGATAGTCGGCATTAATAATACCAGCCGAAGCACGCAGTTTCAGAAAGTTCAACCAGCCAATATGCTGCATGAAATGTTCCTTAGAGATGACCCACGCCGCTGAAAGCGTAGGCGAAAAAGCCCATTTTGTTCCGGGCGCCAATCGACTGCTGCCACTCTCCACAAGTGCAAGGTCGGCAAAATAGCGGTTGTTATAACCATAATGCGTCCACCATGTGACGTCCTGTCTATACAGCGTGTTGTTGAGTCCCTCAGGATCTTCATATTCATAGTCCCACTTCAATTGCGAGAATAAGCTGTGAAGTCCAAATGTTTGTTGGTAGTCAAAGCCTCCATCAAAGTGTAATCGACGGGAATATGCATTCACAGCAGCTCCTTCTCCCATGGGGCTATCGGTTCCATAAGTGGCTTTCTTCACCGTAGGTTCGGTATCACTATCGGCCCATGAAGGTGCATTTACACTGTAAACGTACGTTTTGCTATGGTTTTCGTAGACGTTGGAAGTATTATCATAACCTACACGAGCCACAGCAGAAAGTCCTTTGAGCCAAGAAGAAAGATTCTGTTTGACCGTCACATCAAAGAACAGTGAGCGTGAATGATTCTTATAGTAGGCTGCTCCAATGCTTTGTGCCACAGGATTGATGGTTCCTGACCAAGTATCGCTGCCGGCCCATACGCCGTGTTCGTCTTTTATCGGGAATGCAGCCGCTGGCAATGAATAAACCATGGACCATAAATCGGCCTGTTTTCCAGGCTGTGATGTTTCTTGTAGTATGCCGAGTAAGTTGACACGTATGTCTGTGGTAGGTGTCAGATTGATATCAAGATTCATACGCAGATTTCCTTTCACATATTTATCTTGCGTCGAGTAGCCGTCGTTCTCATGGGGATTCTTTATGTATCCTTTGTCTGAGATAAGGTCAAGCATCGTGTAATAGCGAAAACTCTTTCCTCCACCACAGAATACCAAGTTATACTTATTCGTCATGGATTGATTACGAAATGTCTCATCTACCCAGTTTATGTTAGGATAAAGATAGGGCAGCGTCCCAGTGCGCAAAACTTCAAGTTCCTTATTGTTATAGCGCGGCGTAAGACCATCATTCTGGCGAGCCTCATTAATAGCTCTACCATAGGTATAGGCATCAACAAACCGGGGCTTCTTTACCAAAGAATTGAAAAGATGGTCATAAGTAAATTTGATAGTGCGCGAATTGTATTTGCCTCGTTTTGTTGTAATAAGGATTGCGCCATTTGTTCCCTTGTAACCGTAGAGTGCAACAGCGGCAGCATCTTTAAGGACACTGACGCTTTCGACTTCTTCGGCAGTGATAGAAGTGATGTCACGTTCGATTCCATCGACAAGTATGAGAGGTGCATTCATCCTATTCAATGTTTGAAGCCCACGCACGTAGAATGTTGGATTCTGCAAAGCAACCCGGCTATTGTTTTGCAAAGAAACCAGACCGTTTCCTTGTCCAAGAATACTGTTTCCGATATTTTTGGCACTGCGGTGATCGAAATCTTGTGATGTTATCACAGAGACTGCTGCTGTCGATTCTTCACGTGTCAGTTCTTTATCGGCCCCCACATCAATTGTTTGTCCGAAGAATTTATCTTTCTCCTCTACTTTGTTCCCTTGTGCTGCAGCCGGAAACGTGAGCCCGACCAGTAAGGAAAACACAATTATCTGTATTTTGTTCATAATCATCTATTTTTCTTTTTGATTAGCTTACTAAGATTACCAACCTGCATTTTGCACCAATCCGTACTTCTTATTAATTTCAGAAATAGGGAATGGCTGTAGGTACCATTTCGGATCAAATCCATTACTCCACCAGTAGCGAGCACCGGTTGTAATTTGGAAACGCTCAAAATCAAAATAAGATGGTTCGTAGAAGTTTGGATCGGTCTCTCTAAGTTTCTTGTTAAACGATTTATTATACCATTGACTCTCTTCACGTTTCCAATTCCTTCCGTCTCGTACAAGGCGATAGATACGAAGTCCGTGGAGTGGACGCTCGAACAAATCGGCACGTTTATAACGAATCATATCAAAATAACGTTCATTCTGAAAGGCAAGGTCGCAAGCACGCTCACGCATGATTTCCGCAAGCAGGTTTTCCTTGTTGGTAAGAAGCTGTTTGTCAGGATTACATTCAACAAGCCCTTTCAGTCCGACACGAGCACGCACGGCATCAACCAATTTGATAGCTTCCGTATGATTACCGTCGGCTTGCAACAAGGCCTCTGCATAAAGTAGGTAGATATCACTCAACATAATGGCATTCCATTGTGGATATTTACGACGGAAGCACTCACCTACAATATATTTCAGCATGCGATAGCCTGTACCGTATTTACCCGAATTGGTTTTTGAGGCCTGTCCAACCTGTGTCCCGCCTACCCACATTTCCCAATTCGCTCCATAGGCTTTACCATCTCCCCAATTAAGACTTTGGCGATCTCCATTCACCATAACAGTTTCGTAAAGGCGTGGGTCTCTGGTATAGGTAATATTTTGCAATAGTTGCTGACCTCTAACTGTATCACCGTCAATAAACATCTTACTGAGTTTATGCTCACGTTTTGTCTTTTCCCAATCGAAAGGCCTCCCATCAGCCCAAGGGAACATTTCTACATATTCCTGTGTCGGACAATAGGAGTAACGGTCATTTCCACCGCTGCCATTGGCACTATTCCCCCAACCCAAAAAGTACCAGAGATAGTCATTATAATGAGCCTTATTACTGACACGGATACTATGCAGTATCTCTGGGCTATTCTCTTGAATATAGCCACTACGAAAAGCGTAGCGATAATCTTCCTGAGTAGTTCCCAATGGCTGTACCAAATGGTAATGCCCATTGGAATTCATTTGAGCAAAAAAGTCCGCACAAGCATTCTTAAGTTTCTGCCACAATTCGGGTTTATAGCCGCCATACCAAGCACAGTCATCTTTATCGGTAGTATATTTGCCAGCAAAATAAGACTTCGAATCATTAAAAAGTGGGGAAGCAGCAAAGGCAAGTATCTTACATTTCAAGGCCATCGCACCAGCCTTCGTCCAGTGCCCGGTTTCGGCAGCGGCCTCTGAACCGGTATACGCCCACGGCAGATGATTGCTATTAATGACCGCATCTAAAAGATTGGTCATATAGTTTACTGTCGCCTCTACACTTTGACGGGGCAAATCGTAGCTGCTTTCAGATCCGGTGTAGGAGTTATACACAAGGGGTAAACCTCCATACCAACGAAAGGTTATGAAATAGGTGTAAGCCAGTAGACAGCGTGCTTCGTCCTTGATACGAGCCTTTTCATCATTTTCCATACCCGGCACCTTGTCTATATTCTCGATGATTACCCAACAGTGGCGTACATTTTCCCAAATAAACTCATTGGTGAAAGGATAGATATTACCGTTTTTCCTACCATCTATTTCTGATGTCAGAGAACCATTATAATATTTACTGAATACAATAGTATTATTGAAAAGCAGCTGAAAATCATCACCAAGTGCATCGGGCATACCTTTCCAATAATTAAGACATTGCGGAGCATTGTTGGTAGAAAGTGTCGGAAGGTTATAGTACATCTTCGAATAAATACCCGCTAAGAACTGGCGTGTATATTCTGGATTGCTGAAAACGGTATCAGCAGTAACAGTCCCGCCGGGTGCCTTCTCTAAAAAAGCATCACCAAACTTTACGGTATCGGTGCAGGAAACCAATCCTAAAAGGATTAGGGCCACACCCAAGATATGTTTAAGTTTCAAAATCATAGTGCATTAAAAATTAAGTTTCAAGCTTATGGTATAGGTTTTCTGAAGAGGATAAGAGGGAGATACACTCGCACGAGTTTCGGGATCGCCCCAAATATAAGGAGTGAATGTAAGCAGATTGTAGCCGCTCAATGCCATCTGTGCACGAGTCACCCCCAACTTTTTGAGGAAAGTGAAGTGCATATTATAGGCTATCATCAATGTCTTCAGTCGGAGATACTTGGCATCTTTCTCATAAAGGCTGCAGTCTTGATAGTTATTTACATCACCATGACTCCATGAAGCGCGAGGGTACTCATAGTTCTGGCCCGGATTTTCAGGATTCCATGTGTTGTCAAGGTGATATTTCAGTAGGCCACCACGATCTTTTGTCGTGCGGTCGATGAATGGATAGCGGAACACATCGCTGATAATACGAGAAACATTCCATGCACCTGTCCACTGCGAACTGAACTCAATATCCTTGTAGGAGAATCCAAAACTTAAACCAGCCATGTATTCCGGGTCATCGGTATATCCGAGTTCACGGGTTTTATCATTTCCGTCAATAACACCATTACGGTCGAGATCCACAAAAACAGCGTCACCATCTTTCAAGTCTACAAGTTGTTTTGGGAAAGGTGTCCCGAATGTTTCTTCATATAGACGTGGAGTGTCGGCATCATAAAAGCGGAAGAACTTATACATGTAGCGGGCACCAATGCGATGGTTCTTTTCATACTGATACATATTATTAAAAGGAGCCTCTTTCTTTTCAATGATTTTATTCTTGTTGTTCGAAAGGTTCAACGTAGCCCAGTAGCGGAAATTTTTATTTATTTTATCATTCCATTTCAATGACACTTCCCACCCCCAGCTGTCAACGATGCCAAGGTTTGAATAAGGCATATTGAAGCCTACCAAATCAGGAGCGGTAAAGTCACTTAGCAAAATGTCGGTACGATGTTCTTTATAGTAATCGAAAGAAGCACGAAGGCGGTCGTTCAAGAAATTGATATCAACACCATAGTCTTGCTTAAAAGCCTTTTCCCATGTTACATCTGGATTATTCTTGCTCTTTTCATAGGCTCCACTGTAAAGTTTTGAATTCTCAATACCATAGTTATAGGCCCAACCCGAACGAGCTGCCATAGTCCCGTTATTAACGATATAAGGGTCAGAAAGGTACATAAAACGGCTACCACCAATCTTATCATTGCCAACTAAACCCCATGATGCACGAAGTTTTAAGAATGAGACAACACGCCTTAAAGGTTTGAAAAACGCTTCATCGCTGGCAACCCAACCTACCGAACCTGCAGGAAAGATGCCAAAACGACGGTCGGGATGGAAATTCTCCGAACCATTGTAGCCGATATTGAACTCAGCCATGTAGCGATTATTCCAATCGTAGGTTGTACGACCTACCAATCCGACATATCCGCGCGGAATATCTGAATAGCTACCTGGATAATAGGTCTTGCTTTGGTTATAGAGAAAAAGCCCACTGACCGTGTGCAAACCGAAACTACGATTGTAATTCAGAGAGGTCTCAAAATACCAATCACGAGCTTTACCTGTAGATTCTTCATACGAGGGAGGGGTGTTTTCACCAGCCTTTCGGTAAGCTATCGAACCATTGTCTTGAATAACAGGAAAGTAAGTGGCACGACCGACCGTGGCTCCTTTGGTAACGGCGAACAAACTGTTATAAGAACCTTTTACTTTGAAAAGTAATCCCTTGGTTAAGAAACTAAGTTTCTGCTGTAAAAGAAGGTCCATCTGCAGTTTGTTGTCGTTATAATGATAAAAACCACCCCAACCGGCATTGTTGTAATAAGTCATAGCATTACCACCTACAAATGGAAGGGTGATACCGTCTGTGTAGTCTGTTGTTGTAATGACCTGACGACCACCTATGATACCCGGACTTGAGAACGGAGTAGACTGTGTCATTTCCATAATCATGCCCGAGGCTCCCATACTGGTATGAGGCTTCTGGGAATTACTCACGTTGCCAGCCACATTAAATGACAGTGTGGTCGTCGGAGTGACATCTAAGTCAAGATTCGTTCGATAATTGAAACGGTCATAACGATAGTCATAATGAAAATCATCGATAAACTCCTTGAAAAGACCGCCTTGAGTCATGAAACCAGCAGAAATGAAGAAACGCATTGATTTTGTTCCACCACTGATATTAATATTGTGCTTTGTCTGCATGGTGGATTTTTTCATAATATAGTCGCTCCAACGCATGTTGGGAAAGCGGATAGGATCGCTGCCGTCTTTGAATTTCTCGAGAAGTACATCTGAGAACATCGGTGTGAAAGGTTCACCCGATGAAAAATCAAAGTCATTTCGTTGCATCTGATTAAAGAACTTACCATACTCATAAGAGTTTGCTTGTTCAAGCATTTTGGTTGGCTGCAAAATGGAGAACGATGACGAGAGATCAATTCTTGTGTTACCTTCCTGTCCGCGTTTTGTCGTTATCAATACGACACCGTTAGCACCACGAACACCGAATACTGCTGTTGCAGAAGCATCTTTCAGTACTGTAATACTTTCTATATCTTCAGGGTCAATATCACCCATTGAACGTTCAACACCATCAACCTGAATAAGTGGTGCTGAATCAGCCCATGTTCCTTGACCTCGGACAAACACTGTAGCTGCATCTGAGCCAGGCTCGCCTGAATACTGTACTGTTGTGACACCTGAAAGCTGACCTGCAAGAATATTGTTCACGGATGAAACAGGAGTTCTTACAAGATCCTCTCCCTTAACAGATGAAAGCGCACCAGTGACAGTAACTTTTTTCTGTACACCGTAGGCTACGACTTCCACAGCCTTTAGATTCACAGCACCGTCAGACTTCATTACTACTTTCATTCCATTTTTGGCCTCGATGATTTCATCTTTCAAGCCGATGAAAGTAATTTTCAACTTTGTTCCAGGCTTTACATTAATTACAAATGTACCATTGAAATCAGAGACGGTACCTTGTGTCTTTCCGCCATTTACAACAAGAACCGTTGCCCCAATAATGGGTTCGCCATCCTCATCAACAATGGTTCCACGAATACTGAAGGTTTGCTGTAGACTACCTACAGCAGCTTTCGCTTGCAACATACTCAACGGACTGAAAGTTAAGGCCGAACATGCCACAGCTATTGGCAGTAATGTTCCTTTTATGAGCTTCCTATTATTCATATGATATTAAAGGTTAATTGATTTGCAATTCTTGATATTTGAGTTTCAAGATTTATCAAGGTGATTTGTTTGTAGTTGTTTTCTGTTCATTTTATTCTTGTTTAGGTTGTTAGCTACAAAATTAACGGAGACAACATATTAATGTATGAGATAAATGTACGGATTTAGGTAAAATCATACGATTTACTCTCTTATTTGAGATATTTTGCAAGACTACAGCTTTCCGCTCTCAAGCCTTTTGCTATGTTCTTTGCATTCAGATAGGCACCTTTCATGCTACTATGAGTATGGTCGTGTTTGAAATACTCTGAAGATTTTTCCTTACTTCCGCAATGTTTATCAAGCCAGTCAGCTGTGATATTATGCAGATCAACAAAGTCAACACCCGTTTCTTTGACAATATCACGATACCATTTTCCATAAGTATCATTTCGCCGTTCTATCTTATGGTTAACCCACTCGTTTCGTGGGGTTAACGATATGAGAATTGGTATTGCTCCCTTCTCTCTCACATCATCAATAAACTTCTTAAGATACCAGCCAAAGCTGTAAACTAATTCATACTTACCATCGTTTTCGTTTCGATATACATGGCAGGTATCTGCCGATGAGGCTATAACCCCACGTGCTTTTTCCTTATTGATACTACCAATGTCATTGTGTCCAAATTGAATTAAAACGAAATCGCCCGGCTGTAAGGAATTATAGACTCTCTCCCAACGCCCTTCGTTTAAATAGGTTCGCGTGGAGCGTCCTGCTTGAGCAGCATTATACCATTGTATTTTCCTTTTATCAAAGATCATATTGGCAAAAGCACCCCACCCCCACATGCCTTCTTTGTTCTTATCTTCATTCTTTACCGTAGAGTCACCGGTAATCCAAACCATAGGTTTGCCAGCTTCACGCTTTACTTGATATATAGGTAAAGCCAAGGGTAACATCATTTGTTGGAGAGGAATTAACATGGGATTTGGACTACAAGCAATCCCCTCTGCTGCACAACGAGCATTCATCTTGGCACCGAAGGCACTGGTATGGATATGGTCGCCATAGAAGTGATATTTCTCTTTCCATTTGCTGTAACCGTCAAGTTTTGCACCTGAAAGTTCATTCAAATCAATGAACGGTACACCCTCTTCGGCCGCCACTTGCATAAGCCAGCGACTGTGTTCTTTTATAACAATCTTTCCGGTTTTGTCATCGTAGGCGTCACGGGGAGTAAGCGACATCAATACAGCTTGTCCACCTCGGGCACGTGTCTCGCGAATATATCTGCGCATGTATTCCCCATACGTGTATACGGTTTCTTTTTCGCCTGTTTCCTTAATGGTTACGTTTAGAGAATCTTTTCCAACACCGGGAATACTCGCACGCGCCCTGCCTCTGTCATAAGGACCATTGTCATTATGCCCAATAGAAATAATTACCCAATCACCAGGCCGGATAGCATCCCGAACTGGAGCCCATAGTTTCGTATAGAAGGTCCGACTTGACATTCCGCCAAGTGCTTGATTTTCCACGCTGATTTTATTCTCATCAAAATACTTCTGGAAATAGTATCCCCACCCCCATTGCCCGTTATTGCCATTGCCAAGGGTTCCATTGCGCATGGTAGAATTGCCTACAAGGAATAAAACGGGCTTCTTCTCTTTGCGACTTGACCCGGGGACGGGGCGTGCGGTCATGGCTATTGTCAAACTATCGTAAGTGTTGTCTACAACCTTATTGACATCTCTGAGCGGTTCTGCTATCTGGGCCTCTATATTTAAGGATACAAGAACCCACAGCATTGCTGATAATATTAATTTTAGTTTCATGTTTTTATACGAATAACAATTTCTACAAGGTGTTTTATAAATGGAACAATTCGATAAGCGAAACACTCACCGGCGAGTAATCTTTATTTGTAACCATAATGTCGGCCATCATATTCCACCATTTCCGAGTGATGGCATCGACTGTGGCTTGAGAATTTGTGTCTTTGGAACACTCCTGATAAGCAAAGAGCACATTGGTCTCCTTATCCCAAAAAATACTGTAATTACTTATTCCCTGATGCTCTACCAATTGCTTTTCCAGTTCCGGCCAAATGGCAGCATGTCGTTTGGCATACTCATTTTCACATCCCGGTTTTAGATACATTTTAAAGGCAAATCTTTTCATTGATAGTAATGTTTTTGGTATTTCTTTTGCAAAGATAGTACATTGTGAGGCATTATAAGTTTTGATTTTTGTCCTATCACATGGAAATTTGTACGAAACCAACGAAATTTGTACATGCCGAACAATATCACCAATAACTACAAACTTTATTTTTTATTTTTGCATCAACATGGAACTGCATTCCATAAAGAAAATAAAAAGTTATATGAAAACACTATTTGCCTTTCTCGCGTTTATCATTTTACATGTTTCCCTGCATGCCCAATGTCATTATGCTTCAAATCTTCAAACCGATGCTATTCGCTCACGTGCCTTAGTGGCCTTTCCGCTTTCCGACTCAACAGTTGCCGTCAGTTGGCGAATGTTGACAACCGATAAAAAAGACAAGAGCTTTCTTATATATCGTAATAATCATCTCATTACACCACAACCGCTGACCAATGGAGGCTGTTACTTTGTTGACCACTACAAGGCTAACAAACACACAACCTATATTTTAAAAGATATTCAAGGCAATATGTTGGGATCGTTCAACATGAAAGCCCATGCACCGCAAGGCTACTTATCAATACCGTTGTCGGCACCTGCACCCGGAGTGTCCCCCGACGGGCGGTCTTACACCTATTCGGCTAACGATGCCTCTATCGGTGACTTGGATGGAGACGGGCAATATGAAATTATCTTGAAGTGGGAACCAAGCAACGCACACGATAATTCACATTATGGTTATACCGGCCCCACTTATTTAGATGCTCTGAAACTTGATGGAACCCGACTCTGGCGTATCAATCTTGGGACGAACATACGATCTGGTGCACACTATACGCAGTTCATGGTCTACGACTTCGATAATGACGGTAAAGCCGAACTGATGTGTAAGACCGCAGACGGAACAATAGATGGAACGGGTGGCGTGATAGGCGATGCAAATAAAAACCGACTGTGTTATCAAGATGGACGCCCGGCTGACCGACCGCTCTCAGGCCCTGAATATCTGACGGTGTTTGAGGGGACAACCGGCAAGGCTTTGAAAACGGTGGATTATGTACCTGCTCGTGGCAACATTAAAGATTGGGGCGACGCCTATGGTAATCGCTGCGATCGCTTTCTTGCTGGTGTCGGCTATTTCGATGGCAAACACCCTTCGGCACTCTTTTGCCGTGGATATTATACACGCACGGTTCTTGCTGCATGGGGTTGGGACGGAAAAGAACTCACAAGTCGATGGGTA
The DNA here is from genome assembly GCF_000382385.1 of Segatella maculosa DSM 19339 = JCM 15638. Taxonomy (GTDB): domain Bacteria; phylum Bacteroidota; class Bacteroidia; order Bacteroidales; family Bacteroidaceae; genus Prevotella; species Prevotella maculosa. The sequence goes on from NZ_KB908350.1 coordinate 14,279, forward strand.
TTCGACACCAACATGCCCGGTTATGAAGACTATATGGGACAGGGAAACCATAATCTCCGTATTGCAGATGTTGATGGAGACGGAAAAGATGAGGTTATATATGGGGCCATGACAATAGATGATAACGGAAAGCCACTCTATAATACCTACTTCGGCCACGGAGATGCCCTACATCTGGTTCCGGAGCCGCATACGAACAGACTTTTTGTCTGGGATTGTCATGAAAACCGTGTCGATGGCGTAGAATTGCATGATGCTGCGACAGGAAAAGTGGTCTTCCAAAATAAAAGTAAAATGGATGTAGGCCGTTGTTTGGCAGCAAATATTGACCCGTTAAATCCTGGATTTGAGCTTTGGAGCAGTGCTGACAGAAACATCTATGTCACCGATGGACGTAAAGTGGGGCGGTTCGACCGCCGAAACTGGTCGATCAATTTCTCCATCTATTGGGATGGAGACAGTTTACAAGAGTTGCTTGATCATGAAACGGTCTACAAATATGATTGGAACAAGAAGCAACTCTTTACTCTTACCTATTTTGAAGGGTGCGCATTCAATAATTGGTCGAAATCGAATCCCTGCCTTTCCGCGGATTTCCTTGGCGATTGGCGTGAGGAAGTCATAACCCGTACAAAAGACAATACAGAGCTGCGTATCTATCTTACGCCTTATCCTACAGAGATTCGAAACCCCGGTTTAATGCTCGATATCCCCTATCGCCTGAGTGTTGCCACACAAAATGTAGCTTATAATCAACCTTCGGAACTGGGCTACTATTTCCCTTATGAATGGAAGTAGAAAAATTGAACTTTGTTTCAGTCGCTCTATCTCGCCTATAGGGACGCACGGGCCGTACATCCCTACAGGCTTCTTGGCATAATTTGGTTGAAACAAACGGCATACAAACCGTGCAGAATAAAGAAATATACATCATTAAAAGATGCTTCACCACATGGATAGAATGTGCAATATTTCATTTTTTTAAGCGCTTTGCCTGCCATCAGTCAGTTGACCAACCGACACGTCGTGTAATCTCAGCCATATTGCGCTCCAAGATAATTCTTAAAATACAACTTGGTGAAAATAAAGAAGTTACCTTATTGGTAAAACGAAATAGGTAACGATTTGGAAACGAGCGAAATGCTTTTTGTCGCTGTTTACTGCTAAAGAAAGAACGCTTGTTATTCTGTCTGCAAAGATAATACTTTGTTACCGAATAACAAGCGTTCTTAATGAGATATTCTTCTTTCTGCACTTTTGTAATGCTGTTTGTAGTTGAAATAGGATTATATTCCTCTTCCTCGCTTCTTCTTTCTGTTGGCTTGATTTCTGAGTCTGCGCTGCCATGCTGCTTCGGCATAGTCATCTCCATGTGCGGATGGTGTAATCAAACCGCCCAATCCTTCCACTACTTCATCGACTGCGCTAATGGCTGCATCTGCCATTGTACTGATAGCCTGTGCAATCTGTGGAGTTTCTTCTGATGCTTGTGGTATGTATGAACGGCTTTTAGGTACAAGCTGGTAGCCTGTATCAGGTTGTTCTTTCTTTTCTATTGGCTCTTGTATCGTTTGGCGTGGCTTCTTCTGTTCTTCCTTGTTGGTTCCTTCAAAGTTCTTCTGCAAGGAGCGGTAGCCAAATTCCCTGCCGATTTCGGAAGCCTTGAAAGATTGTCCTGCGTATGAGATCTTCAAGCCATATACCTTGCCCTGCTTGTTCTTCATACACTCTATGGAAATGCCGTTCTTGTGAAGTTCGTAGAGAAACATAGAGTGTCCCGTGATGCCTGTACCTTTGTATTTGTCAAGCAAGGCATAGCAGATTTGCTGTACCTGCTGTTTTGTTTGCTCTCTCGTGGGATTAGCCTTTGTCTTTTGGTGTTTCCTTTCTGCCTTGACCTCTTTTGCAATGGTCAAGCCTTTCTCCCTGCTGATTTCCTCTGCCACTCTTGCAGCCCTGTTGCTCACAAAAGTGGTATCATAGACCTCTCCATATAGGCTGATGCGGTTGGCAATGATATGAATGTGTCTGTTGTCGGTGTCCTTGTGCGTTACTGCCACCCATTGGTGGTTGTCAAGTCCCATTCGCTTGGCAAACAGATGGGCTATCCACATCAGTTCGGACACAGGCAGTTTTTTCTCGTCCTGCGGTGCGATGCCTATTTCAATGCGTAGGAACTTGTTCCTGCAACGGCTGTTATAGTCGCTAACCACTTTCATTTCCTCATAGATAGTCTTTGGCTCCCTGCTGCAAAGATTGTGGAAGGCAAGCCGATAACCAAGCTTGCCCTCTCTGAAGATATAGTCCAAAGCCGTGCTGACGTGCGCTATCGCCTTACATTTTCCTATCATTTCTTGTTAGATTTAAGACCTTATATACCTCATCATTCACACGAAAATGCGAGTCGTAAAATCGCTTAAATGCTTCTTTGGCACATAGCGATAGATTCTTTGTGATGAGTACCCACCTTTCGTCCTTGACCTTGATGAGGTTGGAAACCTGCCCATAGAACTTTCCTGTCTGCTGGAGAATGGCAATGGCTTCCCTTTCATTGTCGGTCATCTTGGGAACGGCAATAACTTCTCCGTTAAGGAGAATCTCACGGCAGTAGTCTGAGAACTTCCGCCCTGCACTTTCCGCTTTTGACTTGATACGCTGCTTCTCTTCTAAGGTGCATCTTACCTTGATGAACTCTGTTTTGTTCATTCGCTGTTCTTCCTTATCCTGTTGCTGCCATCGGGCAGCTTTTCTCTTGTATCTGCTCATATAAGTTTCCTTGAAAGTTTATCATTGTAGATGATTCATTGTTTCTTAATTCCTGAATACTGACCGATGAGAACGGAGTGATTACGGTCTTATCTCCCCGACAATCGAACGAGGGGAGCAAGAGCAGTTTGTGGGTACAAACTGACGTCTTGCAATGTC
>NZ_KB908351.1 GCF_000382385.1 Segatella maculosa DSM 19339 = JCM 15638
ATAAGAAATCAAATCGGAAAATTTTTAAATCGATGTATCTCATTGAATATTAACGAAATAAATGATAGTCTGGAAATTTTAACCGGACACTAGTGAAGAGAATAACAAATTATTCCCCAGTAAATTTCTACTGAGCCTGTCACACTGGTGGCAGGCTGCGGATGTGATATACACACGATACGCTGGTTATTAATATATGAAGGTGTCGTGTCACAGATGTTGGTTAGCGTGATACAGTATAAGTTCTTTTTTGAGGGCCGATATTTGTCAGCGTCAGCTTCTTCCAGTGTTTGGGCAGTACGCTCTGTGTCTGTGTGATACCTGTAGCATCCAAATCGATGTCTATTCCGCCAAATCCCATCAGTACGCTCTGCAACACTCCGCCGGCGCCAGTGATAAAATAGGGATTGTCGCCGCCTTTACACTCGGCGATAACTCCAAACGGCGGCAGCAGGTTGGGCTTGTAAGCATCCTGAAAATAGTGCCAAGCCTCGTTGGCCATACCCAGTCGAGCATACATCAGTGCATATATGGCTTGTGTCATAGCCGGAGTATCTTTTAGTGGCACACGTTTGCTGTAATACTCGATGTCGGCGAGAATTTGATTGCGGTCGGTGATTTGTTTAAGTGGGAAAGCCAGCAGATTTGGATCAGCCTGCTTAACCTCCTCACCTTGATATGTAGCGTGCTCTATGGTGATGCCATTCTTATTGATGAATTTCAGCTTGGCGGCAACGTTTTCCCATTCGGGATTGGGCTGTAGGCCGAGTTGTCGTGCAGCGTTGGCAGCGTACATCATGTTGGCCCGTGCAATACCATTGGTAAATGCGTTGTCATCTATATTCTGAGCATATTCATCAGCGCCAACCACATTGTTAATATGATACAAGCCATCGTCGCCTTTGGTGACACGGCTGAGCCAAAAGTCTGCAGTGGCTTGCAACATAGGCCAACCTTCTTCACGCAGCCATTGCTCATCTTTGGTTACGCAGAAATATTGCCATGCGGCGAAGCCCACGCAGCCCGTGATGTGGTATTCGTAGGTGCCCGTTAGCGCGCTAACGGGTGTTTCTTCAAAACCGGTGTCCGCACTCTCCCAAGGATACATTGCCCCGCGAAAACCATGCTGTGCGGCATTTTGGCGTGCTGCCTCAAGACGGTCGTAGCGGTAGTCGAGCATCGATTTTGCCATCTCCGGATGCAGTAACAGCAGTGCTGGGAACATCCATGTGTCGGCGTCCCAGAACACATGACCGTTGTAACCAAGCCCGGATAGACCCATTGGCGAAATGCTCATGCGGGATCCTTCACGCAGGAAAGCGTAGAGATGATACATCATGGCGTGTACATCTTGTTGCGACTGTTTGTCGCCATCGATGATGATGTCGCTTTTCCACAGGTCAGTCCACTGTACTTCGTGTGTTTCGATAAGATTGTCAAGCCCGTTGAGCTGACAGATTGTGGTTAGACGCTTTACCTCATTGATTGGGTCGGGATTAGTGGCTGAGGATATGGTCGATCCGACAACGGCAAATTGATATGGCATTCCTTTCTTGAGTGTCAGCGTGAACGCCTGGCTTATCTCATGATCATCTTTTTGGATGGTGAGTACAGGTTTATTATTGTTTGTTGGGAAAAGTATGTCAGAACATGCAGCCACGTGTAGTCTGCCGGTGGGACTATCTGCCTCCATAGACATCAACGGGATGATGGTGCCGCGATCGTCAATAGTTTGAAAGCGTGTATTGCTGTTGTGAAAACCATTGGGCAGACGCTGTGTGTTGATGGCTTTGATGGTGATATCTTTCAATGGCTCTATGTCTACTACCATTAAGGAACTATATGGCAACTGTCTCAGTGAGCGCAGGCTGTAGCTGACGCGTGCCTCTCCCTTGCACTCAAACGATCCCGTGAAGACGGCTTTGTGCATATCAAGCGCTTGGCTATAGTTACGTACATTATCATAGCTGACTTCTGAGTCATTGATATAAAGATGAGTGTTCAGAAAGTTGAAGCCTTCTAAAAAGTTGCTCACTTCGCCACGTCCAAACTTGTCGTAGCTTCCTGCAAGAATTGTGGTTTGAACTTGTAACGGCTCGTAGGATGAAACTATGCCGAGGATGCCATTGGCAACAGTTTCACCATAGTAGCCGTGTGCGTTTACTTTGTTGACCTCAATTTTCCACGGATCTTGAGCGGAAGAGGAGATAAACTGTGAAAGCATAGCGATGAACAGAAGTATTTTTCTCATATATGATGGTTTTTGATTAGGCTACTGCTTGTAAGAGATCGTTGTAGTCTGTCATAATGCAGTTGCTATTGATATTATTTATTGATTTTCAGTTTGTTTTCTTTTCCGCAGAGCAGCACGGTACCATTACTTGCAGCTGCTGCCTTGCCATTGACAATGAGAGATTTCATGTCTTGGGGCAAGTGGAAAACTATGGTCCAATCGGGGTGTGCTGTAGTTATTTTATAGCTGATGCTATTATTCTCTCTGTGGTAGTCCATGCTGAGACTGTTGTTGCCGATGAGAACGTTGTCTATAGAGGCATGGCTCCATGTTGATGGCATATTAGGATTGATGACTACTTGCTTGTGGGATGCCATAGGATTGATGCCGAAGAAATATTGTATAATCGGTATGTTAATGCCACCCACATTCCAAGCCTGTACAAATTGTCCGTAGTCGGGACTCACTTCATATGATGTGCCGGGGGTGGCATAGCTTATATTATTGAGAATCCGATTGATGAAGAACAAAGCGGAGTCGGCATTTTGATATTTGCACGCCGCTATGGCAAGCTGTGATGTGCTACGGGGCATGACAGCCTGACGATAGTTGAAACTTTCGCCTTGTAGTCGTTCGGCCACAGATCCTTCCTCGCTGTGCAGGTTGTCGGGACGTGAAATGCCAGAGATATAAAGACCGTATTTGTTGCAAAACCATTTTACACTTTCAAGATAGGCTTGCCCTTTCTTAGTGTCGGCAACGTCGGTAGTGAGGGCAAGCGACGACGGATTAAAGAAAATGGAGTAGCCGTTGTAGGACTTGCCGTTCTTTATCTGTTTCTCCAAATTGTCGAGATAATCAATTGCCCACCGATTGCGTGAAGGGTCGGTAAAATTTTTCTTTGCGCTTGCAATGAGTTTCAGGGCCTGTGTCGTACCGGCGAGGATATCATAGTAGCGTTTGTTCTCGCGATCCCACCACCATTGGTTGATGTGTGCGGTAAGGGTGTCGGCTTTGGTTTGGTAGCTTTTCGCAGCATCAGTATAGCCGAGTTCCCGTGACATGGCTACCATGTCGTTATAGAACTCGGCAGTGTGACAAGCTACATCGAACATCTCGCCGTTGAGCCCTTCTATCTCCACGCCACCATAGCCTTCGGGAAAGAGATTGTTGTTTGTATCATGCGCTGTAAGGAAAGAGTCAGTATTAAGTGCCTGACAGTACATATCTTCAAGCAATGTGTGGTCGCCGGTCCATTTATAAAGTGTCCATACGGCATGCATAAAGTCTTGAGGTTCATCCTTCCTGTCTCCTGCATAGATTTGTCCATTGGTAGACATTTCATGTAGAACACTGCCATTGTCATTGGCATATTTCCTGGAATGGTCAAGCAGCATATAGAGACTCTCCTTCATAAGGCTTGGCTCGCGAGTGCCGACAATGGCACGGAAAGTCTCGCTCTGGTCGTTGCTGAAAAACCAGGGATAATCCGGTAGTCCGGCGCTCATCCCTCTGCCCAGGCCTGGCACGTCGCGAATGAGCCAATCGGTGCAATATTTCCCCCATTCGTAAGCTTGCTGGAGCCGCTGGTCGGGAATGGAAATTTTTGCGGTGGAGTCTATAACCTGATACCTATTCTGTTTTGCGGCAAAAAGAGTTGCTATATTTTTGTTTGTGTTAGTTATTATTTTGCCAACGTCTTCAGCCGAATGCAAAGATCCTCCTATAGTGAGCCTTATGATCATGGTGTTGCCAGGCTTGAGCTTCAAGTTGGCAAGTAACGGATAGTGTGCTTTGAGCCCGTGCTGACTAACATGGCCGAGTGTTGTTTTTCCTGCTCCGCTGAGCAAGGCTCCTGAAAACCAGTTGTTGTTATTATCCCTTAAAAGAAGTAATCCTTGATTGAAAGACAGAAGCGTGTCGCTACCATTGTTGATGCCAGCACGGTCACTGAGCCAGGTGGGCATGAGATTAGAGCGGATAATTGTTTTTAGAGAAGCTTTTACGGTCTTGCCGGAAACGTTGCTTATGACCAACTCGGATGCTAATGCGGCACAGTTGTCAACGGCAAAATCGGTGCGAGTTACCACCAAATCACCGAGGTCGTAGGTAAACTGTTGCGCGTAGGGGTAGGTTATAAATTTGTTGGCTTTGATTAGCTCTTTGCCGTTAATGTTGAAGGAAAATCCATCAAGCAATTTCACGGGGTGCATCCATACACCGCCCATCTCACCTTCGATATGCCAGCCTGTAGCACGAAATTGCCCGTCCTGGCAACCGATAGAATACAAATGTGGCGATGCAGTGACGCAAAGGTAGTGACTGCTTGATGGTTTGCCTGTCAGATGCTTTTCATTGGCAAGGCATTCTTTCATAGAAAAAGATTCAGCCAACAGTGGTATGCAAGTGATAAACAGTAAGACGGTAAAAGCTTTTCTCATCGTGTTTGGTTTTAAGCAAAGACAACTCTAAAAGTTGCCTTTGCTGTATTATATTTAGTAACCGGGATTTTGCTTGAGATCATTGTTAGCTTCGATCGCTGTGTTGGGTATAGGCAACATGATACGTGTCTCGTCACAGGCCTTGACATTTTGTCGGGCCTTGCAATATTTACCGAAACGTATTGCGTCGTCACGACTCCAAGCACCGTCCCAATAGAATTCAAATCCGCGCTCAGCAAAAAAACTGTCAAGACTTAACTCAGAAACTGTCAATTTACGTGCGCCACGTATTTCGCGGATAGTGTTGATGTCCTTCAGTGCACCTTGGATATCACCTTTACGTAGTTTGGCCTCACCGCGCATGAGGTAGAAGTCGCTGTAACGGAAGAACATCACATCGTTGTCTGAACCTGCACCATAAGTGTAGTCGGGGTTAGGAGCATAGCGCACGATGCGAACACCCTGTGCCTCGTTGGAGTTCTCAACGCTGAAGTTGCGTGTGAATACCAGTGGGTCGCCGTTGCGAGTTGTTTCCGGTGTGCCGTCAATGGCATACTGCTGGCCTTCGATGATACCGAGATTGAAGCCAATTTGTGATTTCAGACGGTTGTCCTGATAGCGTGGGTCGGTGGTGTCCCAACGGTTGAGGAAATCTTCTGTGGTACAAGCTCCGTTCCAGAATGACGTGAAGTTGTTGAACGTCATGCTATAATGAAGCGTGAAGTTGAGCCACGAACGCCCTCCTATGCCTGCCTGCTGATCATAAATAATTGGCAATACTGCCTCTGTTTGGTCGGCGTAGGCTTTGTTGTCGTGGAGATATAGCTTCCAGATGTCGTCGGCGAGTTTATATTTACCGGAATTAATAACATCGTCACAAATGTTAATAACATCGTCCCATTTGCCTTCCTTGGTACCGGTGAAGATGCCGTAGTCGAGATAGACGTGAGCAAGGAGTTGTTGGGCTGCAGCTTTGGTGATGCGGCCGTAAGGCACTTCTCCCTTCTCTTTGAGGTTGGGAATGAGCTCGGTCAACTCCTTGATGATACGTTCGGTAGCAGCATTGCGATCAAGAATCTGTGGCTTGGTCTTGAAGTCGGTCTCGTCACTCTCACGCATTGGGAAATGCCCGAAGTAGTTGGTGAGATAGAACATATGCAATGTGCGTATGAAGGTTACCTCGTTTGTATAGTTCTTGACATCTTCGGTCTGATTCAGTTCACTGAGATAATTGAGGGCTACGTTGCAATAGGTGATGCCTTGCATCAGTCCGTCCCAAGCCCCTCTTACCTTGAGGTTGTCGGCATCGTAGGTATGTGTGAACACTGCGCGGTTGTTGGCATCATTCCAGTCGGAGCCGCGAGTAGGATAGCAGCACTCGTCGGTAGTACACTCTGTTATCATCCACATGCCGTTATCATCCATGTAGGTGCGAAGCGAAGCATAGGCAGGTGCGGCAAGCATTGCAGTATTTTTGTCGTCTTTGATCAGTGACTTATTATCCTGCTCGTTCATTATCTTCTCCTCAAGATCGGAGCAGGAGGTGAAGGCGAGCCCAAATGTAAGGGCGGCCGCTAAATATATTTTTTTCATTACTTTGTGTTTTAGAAGTTGAACGATGCGCCAAATGTGAAACTGCGTGCTTTAGGATAGTTGGTCCATCCCACACCAATGGCCGGAATGCCGTCGGTCACACGGTATGTGTCTACTTCCGGGTCGTAGCCTGAGTAGCTTGTGATGCAGAAGAGGTTGTTGCCGGTAAGGGTCAGTGTCACTCCTTTGAGCCAATTGTTGGGTTTGATAGGCACCTCATAGCTCAGTGCGGCACTGGCAAGACGCAGGAATGAGCCGTCCTCAATGTAGCGGTCGCTGTAGTCGAGTGCGTTGTCCATAGCCTCATTGTCCTGTGTTGCTTTTTTGGTGATATTGAAGCCGGTATCGAATACGGTTGCATCACCGATAACATTGTCAAGGTTGTTGTAGATGTCTTGTCCGAACGTACCGTTGAAGTTAAGCCCCAAAGTCCATTGTTTCCAAGCCAAAGTGGTGCTGAGATTCAGCGTAAAGTCGGGCTGTGCATTACCTATTACTTTGTTGACGGGGTTGCCGTTTTCATCGGTTTCATACATGCTGTGACCGTTTTCGTCAAGTCCGAGGAAATGGTAACCGTAGAATGTGCCGAGTGCATGGCCGCTCATAATGCGCTGGATAGGGGCCGAGAAGCCGGGACCGCTGGGATAGCCGACAGAGATGTAAGACATTGGCAGTCCTTTCACCTTATTACTGTTGGTAGAGAAGTTGAGGCTTGCATTCCAGTCGAAATCCTTAGAGCGTATGATGTCGACGTTAAGGGTTATCTCAAAACCTTTATTCACGATGCGCATGCCTTCAACGTTATCCCACATGGTAGTAGTAGGAGCTGGGGAGATGGAGTACACCTGAAGCAAAACGTTGCGAGTTGTCTTATTGTACCAATCGATGCTACCAGTGAGACGGTTGTTAAAGAAACCGAAGTCAAGTCCGATGTTGAATTGATGTGTGCTCTCCCACTTAAGGTCAGGATTGGGGGTACGGGTCAATGTAATACCTGTGGTGGGAGTATTGGAACCATCAATGAACGATCCGGTAATAGTTCCAAGTTTAAGCTGTGAAATACGGTCTGGAATTTCCTGGTTACCGGTAACACCGTATCCGACACGGAACTTCAGATTGTCAAACATATTAAGATTCTTGATGAAGTTTTCTTCACTCATGCGCCAAGCCAGTGCAACAGACGGGAAGAAACCGTATTTGTTGTTTTCACCGAAGCGTGTAGAGCCATCCCAGCGGAAGTTGGCAGTAAGGAGGTATTTCTCCATGAGATTATAGTTTACACGTCCGTAGAACGACTGTAGTTCATGCTCCAATAAGTCAGAGTTTCCGATAATGTTATTGTAGTTACCATACTTAAAATCGTAGAGGTAGTTAACATCCTTTACATTAAAGCCTTTTTCACCCATGCTGTACCAATAGTCGTGATATTTCTGGTAAGAGTGACCGGCAAGGAGGTTGAAAGAATGAATCTTATGAACCTTGAAATCATAGGTGAAGTAGTTCTCAAAGAGGTAGTTTCTTGACTCTACATTGTTGATGTAAGCCTCTCCGCCCGACGGCATATAGATAAGTTCCTGATTCTGCGTAACCCGGCGAGAGGTCTTCATGCGGTCAAGTGCATAGCTGAACTTGTATTGCAATCCTTTTATGATATCCACAGTGACAGCAACGTTTGCCAACAGACGGTCGGTTTGGGTCTCGTCGTCGGTGAGATTAAGCATTGCCACAGGATTGCGCACGGCAGAGGAATTCTGATAATAAGAGCCGTCCTCATTGTAGATAGGGAATGTAGGATTGAGCTTCAATGCAGAAAGCATGAGGTCTCCCTCGTAACCGCCGCTCTCACCGAGCGGTGCACGGTTTTGTACGACACGACTGTCCGTAATCGAGCCTTCGAGGTGTACACGATCGTTGAGAATATACTGGTGCACATAGAATCGTGCCGTATATTTCTTCATATCGGTAGTTTTAATGATACCATCGTTGGCCAGAATATTGCCGGAAGCACGGTAACCGCCGTTGGCGTTGCCACCAGAGATAGAGAGATTGTGGCTGTGTGACACAGCTGTACGGAAGAGTTCGTCCTGCCAATTGGTATCAGCCCCGAGGTCTGTTATTTTAACATTCCTCTTCTGAGCGTATGCACGATATTCGTCGGCATTGAGCAGGTCGAGCTTTTTGGGCAGATATGATACACTTACAGAGCCGGTATAGTTAACCTGAGCTTTGCCTTGAGTGTTCTTTTTTGTGGTAATGAGCACCACGCCGTTGGCAGCGCGTGAGCCGTAGATGGCTGAAGCTGAAGCATCTTTGAGCACGGTGATGGTCTCAATGTCATCTGCGTTGATATAGTTCAACGGATTGGTATAACTTGATGAGCCCACACCGGTAATAGCGCCACCGGCTGCCTGAAGGTTGGTTGAGGCGTCAAGTGGTACTCCATCTATGACATAGAGCGGGTCCTGACCTGAGCGGATAGAGTTGCTGCCGCGAACACGTACGGTAACGCCACCACCAGGTTCACCACCATTGCTGGTAATATTAACACCTGCTGTGCGACCTTGAAGAAGGTCGGAAGGCGAGGTAACAAGACCTTTGTTGAAATCCTTAGCCTGCAGATCGCTTACAGAACCCGTAAGGTCACTTTTCTTCATTGTACCATAACCAATGACAACAATCTCATTAAGCTCTTTGTTGTCTTCCTTCATCGTAGCATTGATAACCGATTGGTTGTTAACGGGAATTTCCATAGCCTCGAAGCCAACATACGTAAAAACAAGTGTTGCGTTGCTGGCCACAGAGGATATGGAATATTTTCCATAGAGATCAGTGACAGCCCCGGTGGAGCCACCTTTGATAGAGACGCTGGCTCCGATGATGGGGTCACCATGTTCGTCTGACACGGTTCCCGTAACTTGAGATTGTGCAAACATTGCCAATTGGCAGAAAAGGGTGCCCACAAAGAGCAACAACCTCCTCGTAATAAATGTTTTCTGCATAAGTTTGATTTTTGTTTAAAAGTTATTGAGGTATTTATATATAACGTACTATTGTTGGTTATTAGGTTTTTGGATTTATTTGTTAATCGTTTCTTCCATAGCTCTGAAGACTCCATTGGTCCATCCAAATCCTGTTTGGTTAACATATTCACCGCCCGATGTATCGTCTTGAGTCATAACATTGTATTTCTCTTTTAGTGTGCCGGTTTTCTCAAACATTTTCCGGCATGTTGCCATCCAACGGTCGCGGAGCTTCGTGGCAGTAGTATTGAGATTGTAGTTCTGCAGTCCTTGATATGAAATCCATTCCAATGGTGCCCAACCATTTGGTGCATCCCATTGTTCTCCGGTCTCATAAGGGGTTGTGAGAGCACCTCCGGGCTTGAGGAAGGTCTTTGTAAAGGTCTTCTCTGCGGCTTTGGCTTGACCTTTGGTTGCTAAGCTCTCATAGAGCGGATACATACCGGCAAGTGAGAGATAAGGCGAATGTGTCTTGGCAGACAACACATAGTCACAATACCAATTTTCCTTGCTCGACCAGAAATATTTTCTGATAGCTTTTGCTCTTGCCTTTGCTTTCTCAGTCAATTGTGCTGCTATTTTTCTTTCTCCTTTCAGCGAATAGCCTTTTGCAATTGTGTTTTCCAAATGGCACATCAGGCTATTGAGGTCTACAGGCACAATGTCTGTTGTGCGTGCCGTGTAGAGGTTGCGTCCATCTGTCATCCATCGGGAGGAGAAGTCGAAGCCACTTTCGGCAGCAGCTCGCAGGTCACGGAAGAGCCGTGAGGAGTTGATATCGGGATGAGTCGCTTTTAATTTACGTTCGGTGTCCAGGTCATTGCGCCAAGCCTCTTCACGTGGCGTGTCAAACTTGTCATAGTAACGATTGAGAATCTCTCCGTCCGGCATCATGACCGTGTGCAGGCATGAAGTGCAAGAGACACTGAGACTGTCGGAGCCTAACATCCAAAAGCGGTGCTCATTGACAAGTTCCGGCAGATAGCGTACAATGATGCTGTCGCCATAATAGCGTGCGGCATCGCTGACAATATAGGCAAAGAATGGTGGCTGAGAGCGTCCGAGATAGTAGGTGCGCATACCATTAGGGATGAAACCCAGCTGGCGGATGCAATCGGCAAAGTTTTCAATCAAATTCATGACTAATTCGTGCTCATTGTCGCATAGCATACCAATCATAGAGAAGTAGCTGTCCCAATAGTACATCTCTCGGAAACGTCCGCCCGGCACGAAGTACGGATGCTTCATCATGATACGCGTGCCGTGTTCTATACTGTCGGTAGGTCGGGTGAGAAACTTCCACATATCTTTTATGTATGTGTGAATATCCTTATGCCGCTCCATGCTTTTTCTTTCATACGGCTCCGGTATAACAAAGTTGCTTTTGAGAAACCCCTCTACGTCATTGCCGTTGTGGCGACACCAGTCGGCAAGAATATTGTTAACATTTCTTTGCGGAACTACATCGACAAAGGTCTTAGACTCTACGAATAGCTTGTTCTGTCCAAAGAGACTGTCAATGTCCATCACCTCTGTGAGCAATCTGCCATATAGCTGTGTGGGTCTGACGTATGGATAATCGGTGGCCGTACATTGCTGCTGAGCCATTGATGGTATACTCCACAACAAGAGGAGTATATTTATGATAATTTGACCATGATTTTTCATGATTGTTAGTGTTTGTTTCGCTGATTTTTTACAAATATCGCGAAAATAAAGTTATTTTATATGTTGAGGGAGGTATTAGGGAGATAATAAAGCTCTATATTTTTTATAACCTTCTTATTATTAATATTTTATGAAATAATTTAATTTTAACAACGAAGATGTAGAAATAAACTAAATTAATATTTTGCTTTAAATTCTCTTTTGTTACCCTCTTTTTTACTATTTTTGTAACACTAATTTGAGATATATGAGACATTTTCTACTAACCGCTATTTTCCTTTTTAATGCTGTTGCCATATTCAGTTCCGTAAACAGGAATCTCTATACACAGTTAGAGAAAGAAATGGATAATAGCGACATTTATATTAGACAACGCGAATCTAAAATTAGTGGTTTAAAATCGGCGGCACGCTATACTCAAAACAATGACGCGCTTTTGAATATATATGATAAGCTTTTCGATTGCTACTATGATTACCAGTATGACTCGGCTATGGTCTACGTTAGCAAGCAGTTGGCTTTAGCTCGTTCATGCCATAACACCCGTTATGAGTCGCTTGCGCTTATGCACCGTTCTCTGTTGCTCTCTCTTGCCGGTTTCTATAGTGACGGTCAGGAATGTTTCGACAAAGTAGACAGTATAGGAGTGACGGAAGATCTGCGAAGAGAGTACTGGCGCACAAGGTATATATTCACAACATTTTGGAATGATTATTATCGTGGTAGCGAATTTGCTAATAAACTTAAGTCTGAAATGCTTTACTCGCTTTCCCTCGTTATGAAGCACACTCCCCAAAACAGTAGTCGCTATATGTTTTGCAATGCGATTCAAAAGCAGTATTCAGGTGATTATCGGACGGCCGTTGATTTATGGCGACAGACCTTGTCCCGACTTCGCTATGGTGATCCACTCTATGCGCAGAGCGCATGTAACCTTGCCTTATGTCTTGGTATGCTTGGAGATAATGATGGTTACGAGACCTGGCTTATCAAGGCATCTATTGGCGATATACGCTGTGCTACACGCCAAGAAGTAGCTATGCAACTTCTTGCCATATACATTTATAATAAGCCGGATGCGTCCGTGAATCATGCGGAAAAATTTATCAAGTTCTCATTACACAATGCCCGTGCTTACAACAGTCGTATGCGTCTCATGGGTATAGCACGAGAGTGGCCGGCTATCATCAATGCGTATCAACAGGAGTTGTTGTCTAACAATAATTATTTGCGTCTGTCTTCGATTGGACTGGCGTTGTTGCTTGTGCTGGTTATGGGGGGAATGTATTATATCAAACGACAGAACAAGTTGCTTTCTATAAGTAGAAAAGAATTAGAGAAAAGCTATGATAATCTTGATAAGTTGAATAGAGGAATACAACTTACAAACAGTAGATTGCTTGATGTCAACGCTAAGCGTGAGACGCTTGCAAAGGTGTATATTGACTTATGTGATAAATATATCAACCGTTTTAAGAATTTTAAAACGCTTGTAAAACGAAAAATAAAAGTCGGACAGGTGCGCGACCTACTGTCAAAACTATCAAGTGCCGACTTGACAACAGAGGAGGCCAACGAATTTTTAAATAATTTTGATAGGGCTTTCATCCAACTCTATCCGTCATTCGTTATGGAACTCAATAAGCTTCTTCGTGATGATGCATCTATAACTCAAACTAAAGACGGACAGCTAAGCACGGAACTGCGTATAGCTGCATTGCTAAGACTGGGTGTGACCGATAGTTCGGAAATGGCAAACTTGTTGTTCTATTCACCGCAAACAGTTTACAACTATCGCTGGAGCCTGAAATCCAAAGCTATGCATAAGGAAAGCTTTGAGACAGATGTCATGCAGTTGTGCAGGTATGAATAGTGCAGCGATATGTCCAAATCAAGAAATGTATCCTATTTTTCATATTATAATTCATCATATCAATGTCCTGAAGGACAATCTATAATAATTTTATTTCATTTCGGTTGGAAACCAAAATATTGCTGAAAACGAGATGGATTAAAGGAAGGAAAAAACTAACAGAAAGCGCGACTACTCAAAACGTTTACACGGAAAAGTTCAAAAGAAATAATCACTACTGTCCGGTTAAATTTCACCAAAGCGAAAGTTGGCGGTCATTTTCTGGGTTTTGATTAATAATTGTTTTATCAAATAGTTCATTCAACGG
>NZ_KB908352.1 GCF_000382385.1 Segatella maculosa DSM 19339 = JCM 15638
GAATTACAAACAAAATAACAATAAAACTATGGGATATTTTATCATTACGGATTCAAACTGGGCAAAGCTGAGGAACGAGATACTCAGCCTTGCCGAGACATGCCACAAGGCATTCGGGGAACAAAGCAGGCATACCGATTGGCTGCACAATGGGGATGTGTGCAGGCTGCTCAACATCAGCAAGCGTACCTTACAGCACTATCGTGATACGGGTGTCTTGCCCTTTGCCCAAATCGGGCATAAGTGCTATTACAAGCGTGAGGACGTGGAGAGGTTGCTCCAAACCAAAATAAAGAAATCGAAAGCGGAGAAAAATAAATTCAACAAATAAACATGAAGAATATGGAACAGGTAAGAGATTTGAACATGGAGGTGGACGATATGCAGGTGGTGCTGTCCGCTATCAACGGAGTAAGCAAGAGAATTAAGGAAGTTGCTCAGACACACAAGCCACTGTTTGGCGGTGAGCATTTCCTCACAGGTAAAGAAGTATGCGAGCGGCTGTATATCAGCCCCCGCACCCTGCAGGACTATCGGGACAGGAGGATTATTCCCTACACTCAGTTTGCAGGGAAGATACTCTATAAGGAGTCGGATTTGGAAAGGTTGTTGGAGGATAACTATAAGGAGTAGCAACATGTTCTCTTCTGAATATGTTATAAAATCTAAAATAATCAACAATGTGATTGATTATTACACTTTTGTGTAATGTATATATGCTTTATTACATCTACTTTTGCCTAAAATAATTATTTCATTATGGAAGAAAGATACAGCAGAAACAGGCTCTATGTGAGCGAAAGAGAACAAAGCATCATAAAGGATTATAAAATATTCCTTGGTGGTGCAGGTATAGGCAGCATTATCGCTGAATGCGCTTTAAGATTTGGTTTTGAACATATCACCATCGTTGATGGAGACAAGATAGAGCGAAGCAACCTGAACAGGCAGAACTATACAGAGAATGACATTGGCAGATACAAGGCGGAATGTTTGGCTGAGCGTTTGCTAAGCATCAATCCTGATGCACAGATAGATTTCCATACAGAGTTTTTGACTCCTGATAACATCGAAGAGATGCTGAATGAGCATGATGTAGCCATCAATGCATTGGACTTTAAGGATAAAACTCCATTCGTCTTTGATGAAATTTGCAAAGAAAGAAAAATACCAGTACTGCACCCATACAACTTTGGTTGGGCTGGCTTTGTTACGGTTGTAGACCCATTGGGGCATTCTTTATCTGAACTGACTGAAGAGCCAAAGGGATTTGAATTAAAGGTAGCTGAGTATGTTACTGGACACGGGGCTTTTTGGAATCAACCTAAAGAGTGGTTAGACAAAATTGTAACCCAATATAAAAAGGAAAGCGAAATGCTTCCACCTCCACAACTGTCCATAGCATCATGGATTGCAGCAGGCTTGTGTACAACGGCAATGTACAATCTTGCTACAGGAAAACCTGTGAACTATTTTCCTAAATTCTATCTCTCTTCGCTTTTGCCGTAAGTTATTTTTTTCAGAAGAGTTTGTTTAAGGTAGCTCTTGAAATAGCTTTGGTGATATTCGTCACGCCTAATTTGTCAAAGGCGTGGCGTTTATAGGTTTTGATAGAATCTAACGAGCGGCACATTCTGTTCGCAATTTCCGTCATGGTAAGCCCTGCTGCTGACAACCGTAGCACTTCAAGTTCTTCTTCTTTAAGTGATATTCCATCACATTCTTTCCACCGATGTCCTTCGAAAGAATATTTCCAATAGTTAAGATTACCCTTTTTGTGAAACTCTACATATCCCACTGTTTTATGTGAAGATAGTGATACGACACACATACCTATCCATATCTTGCCTTCGTCTGTCAATAAAATGGGAGTAATCTGATGGTTTATCAGTTTGCTTTTTGTTCCACTTTTCAGATGAAAGTGATAGGACATAGAACATTGGTATTTATCGACGTTATCGAAAGTATCAAAGAACTTAAACCCACTTTTGTTCAGCTCAACAAGCATTTTTAGTTCTTCCTCTGGTACATATTTCAAATAAAAACTATACCCCAATTCCTTCACCTCCTTTGCTGTATGACCACAAAGAAACAAAGGGTTGTCCGACACATAAAGAAACTCCTGCTTATAATAGTCTATCAAATAAATGCTCTGATAGGTTACACGTGCAAAGGACTCTACTGTATGAATCAATGTTGACAATACATTTGAATCGTAATCTGGTGCATTACGCACGGTGTTCGATGCTATAAAGAAATCTTTTATGTCTGTCATATATGCTAAACGTGCTAAGACTCTCTGATATATTTCACTACAAAAGTACATTTTTAATGTGGAATACCGCAAAAAGATTACACAAAAGTGTAAAAAACAAAGAGAGAGATGCCAAATTACACAAAAGTGTAATAGGTGATATTTCTATAAGAAGTATTTTTGCCATATAAATCAAGAAACAAAAAGCATTATGGAAAAACAGATTGCAACATTTAAGGACTACGCTATCTTCATGGCAGACAAAACGAGTCTGTTGGAAATAGCACAGTTTGTGGTCAGGGAAAATTACTCCCATCACTTATCTTCATTTACAGAGAAAGAAGTAAATGAAGATATAAAATCAGTGCTTGAAGAAGAGGAATATCTGTATGATAACAAATCCCAAATCTATATTGCAAGGGATTCCTTTGGGAATATAATTGGCTGCATCAGGAGTTTTCATTGGGATAAACACAAGATTCTTCCTATCGAAAAAATATATGGGATAAACCCACTAAATGCTATTCACCAGGAAAGTAAATATAGTTTTTGGCATATAGGGCGCTTTGCCGTTGCAAAGGATTCGGGAATATCCACATTGACATTATTCAAGCGATTAATGGCATTAGCAGTAAAGCCGATAGTGGAGGACAAGTACAGCTATATGATTGCAGAGATTGACAGCAAACTATTGAAAGTAATGAAGGTGTTGGGATTTGGTACACGTCAAATCGGAAAATCCATTGACTACCTGACATCTGAGACCGTTCCAGTATGCTCCAGTAAAAGAGGTATTATGGG
The DNA here is from genome assembly GCF_000382385.1 of Segatella maculosa DSM 19339 = JCM 15638. Taxonomy (GTDB): domain Bacteria; phylum Bacteroidota; class Bacteroidia; order Bacteroidales; family Bacteroidaceae; genus Prevotella; species Prevotella maculosa. The sequence continues at coordinate 3,056 of NZ_KB908352.1, forward strand.
TTTCTTTTCTAAATATGGTGAACTTTGCAAGGCTGCATGATTACACTTTTGTGTAATATTTCAGACAACAAATTCAGAATTATACAAAAGTGTAACGATATAATTTGGAGATATAAATATATTTGCAACAGAAAATAAGCCTATTATCTAGACATTGCAAAGATAACAGAAGAAAATCTTTTTCTATGCCAGATTCCAGATGTACAAGGGCTAAAGATATAAATGTAATATGATGAGGAAAATTATTTAAATGTTATAAAATAATGAAGCATTTTTTTATGATGCTCCTGTTTCTGATGTTTTCCAAAGGAGCATACTCTCAAATGAGTGTAAAAGGAAACATTGTAGATGAGAACGACAAGGAAGTAATTGGATGTTCAGTTAGAATTCTGTCGACAGATTCGACATTCTTGTCTGGTGGCGTAACCAATGATGTGGGTGAATTTCATATTAAAAGTATTCAATCGAATAACTTTATCGTTCATCTGTCATATATAGGCTATGAAGACCAATATATTACCTGTAATAATGCATCGGATGATGTTGATATGGGAAAGATTAAACTGATGGTATTGCCAAAGACTTTAGGAGAGGTAAAAGTTGTTGGTAGTAATAAAATCCAGAAAATAGACAGGCAGATACTCTTCCCTAACAGTTTGCAACGGAAGACATCCAGTAATGGCCTTTTGTTACTGCAGAATTTAAGTCTTCCACGCATTGAGATCAATTCTATTAACAATAGCATAGAGATGACTACAGGAGGGACAGTTGAATTACAAATTAATGGAGTAAAGGCAAAGCTTCCTGAGGTGAAATCTCTAAGACCAGACGATATAGCAAAGGTGGAATACCATGATAATCCGGGATTGCGTTATGGAAATGTGGGAGCTGTCATTAATATTATTCTGAAACGGAGGAACTCAGGTGGAAATTTCTCAGTCGATTTAACCAATGGCATAAATAAAATCGGAACAGGAGATTATAATGTTTCCGCTAATTATCATTTTGGAAGTTCGTCTTTCAAGTTTATATCTAATTGGGAACGCAGAGATTTGAAATGGATACGTGAAAATGTTGAAACCTTTAATGGAACTGCAACTCCACTATACAATGTGGAAACAGGCTTGCCTACAAAGGTAAAGTATGACAGGATGAATTTCCTATTAGGTTATGACTATAGTAAAAACAATAATCTGCTAAGTATCAACTATAGACAGTCATATATGGATATGCCTTATTCCATATCAGACAGAGAATCCGAACTTACAAGTGCTGGACAGGAATATAAAATATCCGATCATGAAAAGTCGAGGGAAAATATACCTTCATTAGATATTTATTACCAGACAGAATTGGCTAAAGGAAAGAATCTGTTTATTGATGTGGTAGGAACCTATATAAAAACTAAGAATAATAGGCATTTTGTTCAGAGAGGAGTAAATTCTGTTGAGGAATATGCATCGCAGACAAAAGGTGATAAATATTCGCTCATCGCTGAGGCTATTTATGAGCAAAAGATTAAAAATTCCATGTTATCACTTGGCATAAAACATAATCAGGCCTTCGTTTCCAATAATTATGGTGGAACCATCAATGCGAATATAAGCATGCGAACAGCTGAGACCTATGGGTATGTGGAATTTATGTCTAAGGTAGGGAAATTGGTATACACTATGGGTAGTGGTGTAATGAGAACATATAACAGTCAGGGAGATGTAAGCCAGAGTAAAATTATTTTTCGCCCAACACTTAAATTGTCATACAATCTGACCAAGAATTTACTTGTTAGATACACTGGCTATATTTCAGGTTATTCTCCATCATTATCAGATATGAATGATGTGAGTCAGAATATAGATAATTATCAAGTTAGACGAGGAAATCCTAATCTTAAGACAGTAAAATTCGTTTCTAATGATTTGACTATCAACTGGAAGTACAAATGGTTGGATTTGGATTATCTTATCAGATACAGCTTTGATGACAAGCCATTGATGGAGACGACATTGTTCGAGAATAATAAGTATATACGTACAATGGAAAATCAGAGGGGTTTTCATCGATTGCAGAATAATTTAAATCTGAAGCTGACTCCTTTCGGTGAAAATTTTCAGGTTAATATCAGCACATACTTGAACAGATACATAAGTGAGGGAAATAATTATACCCACACCTATTCTGATTTCGGTGTAAATGGTTCTGTTACCTTTTTTAAAGGGAATTGGTTCCTGATGGCCAGTGCCAGCAAAGGGCATAAAATACTATGGGGAGAGACTTTAACCAAGGAGGAGACTCTACATTCAATATCTGTCGGCTATAATAAGGATAACTGGGGCATACAAGCTCAGGTGTTGAATCCTTTCAGTAGCAGGTATAGTCAGTACGTAGAAAATTGGTCGAAGCTGGCTCCTTACAGGCAGGATGCTTTTTCTCATGACCTGAACAGAATATTCATGCTTGAAGCATATATCAACGTAGACTTCGGTAAACACAAGAACAATGTAAACAAACGAATAAATAATAGTGATACCAATTCTGGCATTTTGTCAGGAAGCAAATAGAAGGTATAGCTATGATTGATTAGATATTTAATTTATGCGCATTTTACCGCGCAAAAAGTCGGCTTTTGCCGCAGTTTGTCGCACCTATCCTGCCCTTTCGCGAGGAAAAGTGAGGCATAGGGGCCGACTATTTGATGAAAACGAGAGCCCCTATTATATATAAGGTGTAGACGTTTTGCTTTGATTGACTCGCCACTCAGTGCTGATGCACAGCACGATTCACGTTGGAAAGCACCCCTTACTATCGTGAGAAGCGACGACACCGACAATGCATTCGGCAGAGAAATCAACTGAGATGATGCCATATAAGCAATGATAACGTTTTATAGAAACAAACTTTTTGTCTCGTTCTTAAATACAAAGATAAATGAAAAATGTCATAACTTATTTACAAAATCCTGCATTGTTTTTGTAAAAAAGCAAACAAATCATCTTCTTTTCTCAAAGGAGTTATAGAGATGCTTCTGTTGTATGATGCGACGCATTGTGTTTTATTTCAGCACGCTGAAAGCCGAATGATAACCCACGCCAAAGCCAAAGACAAGGGGGTTAAAGTTGGATTAAAAAACACAACAAGTGAGATGCGCTCACAATTCCTATGACTTTGTAGCGTAATCTGGGGCAAAACGCACGATGAAATGAGGCAGATTGCGAGATGATTAACCTCACTTTACATTATATAAAAAATGAGCTAAAGAAGCAATTAATTTCTATCTATTAAATCTTTTTAATGATAGATTTACAACAACCTACTTAAAAAATCTATAAATTTGTATTTAATACTTGAATCATTAGTAAAAGATAATCGGACAACCCATTAGTTAGGTATGAAGAAAGAGATGCTGTTGATGGCTATCATCACATTGATTGTAGTCACAGGATGTCGCAAAAACAAGGAAAACAGCGACCAAACGGTCTACGCAGTAACGTCTCCTTGGGTAACCAATACACAAGTTTCAAAGAACTATGTGGCCAATATTGAATCGCGAAAAAATATAGAAGTACGCGCACAGCAGGAGGGAATTCTGCAGCAAGTTTATGTCACAGAAGGGCAACAGGTGCGAGCCGGTCAGCCACTTTTCCGCATTTCGATTGTTGGAGCTCAACAGAATGTGGCACGGGCAAAGGCAGAAGCCGAGCAAGCACGCATTGAACTGCAAAACACAACAACACTAACGAGGGGGCAAATTGTTTCGCCCAACGCACAAAAGATGGCTAAAGCGAAGCTCAATGCAGCCTTAGCAGATTATAAATTAGCCCAGATTCAAGCACGGTTATGCTTAATCAGCGCCCCATTTACAGGCGTTATAGGAAGTCTTCCGAAAAAGATTGGAAGCTTAGTGCAGGGAGGTGACTTGCTCACTACACTATCCGACAACTCGTCACTCAACGTATATTTCAACATCTCTGAACCCGAATATATAGACTATCAGCAACATTCTGCCGAGCGAAATAAACTTCCTTTGACGCTGATTCTTGCCAATGGAAGCGCCTTTTCAGCTAAAGGCTACATCCAAAATATAGCTGGTGAGTTTGATAGTAGCTCTGGAAATATTGCTCTTCGTGCCCACTTTGCCAATCCGAAAGGCTTGCTTCGCAATGGCGAAACAGGCACAGTGCGCATCAATATGCCTTTACACAATGTGTTGGTAATCCCACAACAGGCCACGTATGAAGAGGAAGACCGCCGTTATGTGTTTGTTGTTGATGGCGCAGGCTATGCACATTCACGTGAGATTAAAGTGGCTTTTGAACAACCAGAGGTGTTTATTATCGCCGAAGGAGTAACTGCCAACGACAAGATTCTATTGAGTGGAGTGCAGAAAGTGCATGATGGTCAACACGTAAAGACGCGTTATTACACACCGAGTGAAGCCATGAAGCGTGTTCAACTGAATGCCGACTAAGGCTTTCAGGTGGCTTTTCATCACACTTTACAACCGAGAAAAGTTCTCACACCATATTATTTCATGATGAGAACAACCATATATAAGAAGAAAAAAGACGCTAATAAACAGTCAATATGTTTCAAAAGTTTATTCGAAGACCAGTACTTGCCATCGTTGTTTCATTGGTAATCGTCTTCATTGGCATTCTTTCGCTGTTCAATTTACCCATTACTCAGTTCCCATCTATATCCCCTCCAAAGGTTAATGTGGTAGCCGATTATCCGGGAGCCAACAATGAACTGATGATTAAGTCAGTGCTTATTCCTCTTGAACAGGCACTGAATGGTGTGCCGGGAATGAAGTATATCGAGTCGGATGCAGGCAATGACGGCGAAGGAGAGATAAACATTGTCTTCAAACTTGGTACAGATCCCAACGTCGATGCTATCAATGTGCAAAACCGAGTGTCAGCAGCGACCAACAAACTACCGCCAGCTGTTGTGCGCGAAGGTGTGAAAATATCTCGTGAGGAGCCTAACATCCTCATGTATATCAACCTATATAGCGATGATCCTAAAGTCGATCAGAACTTCCTTTTCAATTATGCGGACATCAATATCTCCCCAGAACTCGCCCGCGTTGATGGCGTTGGAGATCTTGATATCCTTGGAACGAGGAGCTTTGCCATGCGTGTTTGGCTTAAGCCTGATAAGCTTACAGCCTATGGTTTGTCTGCAACCGACATCACAGATGCCTTACAACAACAGAGCATTGAAGCTTCTCCAGGCAAGCTTGGGGAAAGTTCGGGCAAGCATGCACAAAGCTTTGAGTATGTGTTGAAGTATCCAGGACGTTATACAACGCCTGAAGAGTATAGCAATATTGTCGTGAAATCAACTCCTGATGGGCAATTTATTAGACTCAAAGATGTAGCAGATGTGAGCCTCGGGAGTGAGGTTTATGACATATATTCTACGTTGAATGGTCACCCATCCGCAGCCATAACACTGAAACAAGCCTATGGATCGAACGCGCGACAAGTTATCCAGAACGTCAAGAAAACAATGGTTCATCTTCAAAAAGACATGCCAAAGGGCATGCATTATGAGTTGAGTTACGACATCAGTAGATTCCTTGATGCCTCTATAGAAAAGGTAATTCACACGCTGTTTGAAGCCTTTATACTCGTTGGTTTCGTTGTATTCTTGTTCCTTGGAGACTGGCGTTCTGCCCTCATTCCATGCCTTGCAGTCCCTGTTTCGTTAATAGGTAGCTTCGCTGTCATGAATGCTTTCGGCATAACGCTTAACATGATATCGCTCTTTGCCTTAGTAATGGCGATTGGAATCGTGGTCGATGATGCCATTGTGGTAATCGAAGCGGTCAATGTGAAGATAGCCAAAGAGGGCTTAGAACCTTTGGAAGCCACGCAAAAGGCAATGAAAGAAATCAGTGGAGCCATAGTAGCCGTGACATTGGTTATGGCATCTGTGTTCATTCCTGTAGCCTTTATGGGTGGGCCAGAAGGCATGTTTTATCGGCAGTTTTCAATCACAATAGCTTCTGGTATCGTGCTTTCGGGCTTCACAGCCCTAACACTTACGCCCTCGCTTTGTGCGCTAATATTGACTCGAGAGCGTGATAACCACATCAAAAAGACGTGGCTTAATCGTGTACTTGATAAGTTTAATGCGGGTTTTGACAAAGGAATCGGCGGCTATCGCAACGTGCTTCAACGCACTGTTTCGAGGAAGATTATCACGCTTCCGCTATTACTTTTGTTCTGCATTGGAGCCTTCTTTATCAACAATTCGTTACCTTCGGGCTTTATTCCTCAAGAAGATCAGGGCATGATTTACGCTGTAATTGAGACACCACCTGGTGCTACTATTGAGCGAACGAATAAGGTTGCACATCAACTTGCGAGTATAATTGCAAAGGAAGATGGCATAGAAAGTGTGTCTTCTTTGGCTGGATATGAGATCCTTTCTGAAGGAACCAGTGCCAACTCGGGTTCGTGTTTGATTAATCTTAAGCCTTGGAAGGAACGCAGTCGGACGGCAAAAGAGATTATCAATGACCTTGAAAACAAGTGCCAACAGATAACAGATGCCAACATAGAATTCTTCGAACCACCTTCTATTCCAGGCTATGGTGCGGCGTCAGGTTTCGAGCTTCGACTCCTTGATAAGACTGGAAGTAACGACTATCATGCTATGGAAAAGGTCAGCAAGAGCTTCGTTTCAGCTCTTAATAAGCGTCCAGAGATAGGCTCAGCCTTTACCTTTTACTCGGCCAGTTTCCCTCAATACATGCTTCGAGTAGATAATAATATCGCCGCACAAAAAGGCATTACACTTGGTACAGCCATGGATAATCTCTCCACATTGATTGGTTCTGACTACGAAACGGGCTTCGTTCGATTTGGTAAGCCCTATAAGGTCATCGTGCAAGCCGACCCAAAATATCGTGCTTTTCCACAAGACTTGATGCAGTTAAATGTTAAGAACAACCAAGGTGAAATGGTGCCTTATGCCGACTTTTTACACATGGAAAAGGTATATGGAATGAGTGAGATGACGCGTCATAATCTATATAATTCTGCTGAAGTTACAGGCTCAGCAGCAGCTGGATACAGTAGTGGTCAGGCCATCAAAGCTATCGAAGAGGTGGCTGCTTCGACGCTACCTCACGGTTATGATTACGACTTTGCCGGCATCACTAAAGATGAAGTAGACCAAGGAAACCAAGCGCTGATCATCTTTATTGTATGTTTAACGTTCGTCTATCTCATCCTTTCAGCACAATATGAGAACTTCCTTTTGCCACTTCCAATTATTACTTGTCTACCCGCGGGTATCTGTGGAACGTTCATTTTCCTGAAACTCACGGGATTGGAAAACAACATCTACGCCCAAGTTGCTATGGTCATGCTGATTGGTTTGCTTGGAAAGAATGCCGTGTTAATGGTAGAATATGCCGTGCAACGCCACAACTTAGGCAAGAGTATACGTGCAGCGGCCATCGAAGGTGCGGCAGCTCGCTTCCGTCCTATACTCATGACATCGTTCGCTTTCATAGCCGGCTTGCTGCCATTAGTATTTGCTCACGGTGCAGGGGCTATTGGAAACCGAACCATTGGCACGGCAGCTGCGGGTGGAATGCTATTCGGAACATGCTTTGGACTCATTCTTGTTCCGGGCTTATATTATATCTTTGGACGCATGGCCGACCATGTAAAGATGGTTCGTTACCAACGAAACAAGCCTTTGACAGAGGAGAAAGACAAACAATATAAACTTGAAAATGATGAAAAGAAATAATATTTTCCTTCTTATTCTGCTTGCCATCGGAGTGTCATCTTGCAAGACTCCCCAAGCGACGCAAGTCAATAGCCGCACACGTTTGCAGCTACCCACGCAATATAATGGTGATACGCTGACGGCAAAGACTATACCTACGTCATGGAAAATGTTTTTCACCGACCCACAACTCAAGACACTTATCGACTCCGCTTTAGTCAATAATCAAGACTTAAAGATAACATTGCAACAGATAGCTGTAGCAAAAAGCGGAATGATTGCAGCCAAAGGAGCCATACTTCCATCGCTTTCCGTGGGGGCTGAAGTAGGAGTTAGCAAGGCCGGACGATACACAAGTGAGGGTGCCGGCAATGCTTCTACCGAGATGACTCCTGGGAAACTCATCCCCAATCCACTCATGAACTATCACCCGGGCTTTGCTTTTGACTGGGAACTCGACCTCTTTGGCAAGTTGAAGTCAAGCAAAAAAGCGGCTGTCGAGCGTTATTTGGCAACCTTAGAAGGCCAGAATGCCGTGCGCGCTTCATTGATTTCACAGGTCGCAAGCAATTATTATACCTTGTTAGCCTTAGATAACAAGCTCGCACTTATACGCAAATACATTGATCTTCAGCGTCAGGCGGAGAAGATAGCTGAGATACAAAAGGAGGCCGATAGCGACACAGAACTGGCTGTTGAGAAGTTCAAAGCAGAGCTTGCAAAGGCACGTTCGCAGGAGTTTGCATTGAAACAAGAGATTACTGAATGTGAAAATGCACTCAACTTACTGCTCGGTCGTTACCCAACGCCTATTCAACGAGACGCCAAACAGTTGTTGAATGAAGACGTGAAAATGGTCGTTACAGGACTTCCTTCCAATCTCCTGAGCCACCGACCCGATATCCGTCAGGCTGAACATGAACTCGCTGCAGCTCATTGGGACGTAGAAACGGCGCGCAAAGCCTTCTTGCCTTCGGTAAACATTAGTGCCACTTTAGGGCTTGAAGCCTTTAATCCTACCTACCTAACGCGTATGCCAAAGTCGCTCGCTTACAGTGTTGTGGGAGGACTAACTGCACCACTTATCAACCGAAAAGCTATCGAAGCGAACTTCCAACAGGCTGATGCCGCACAGCTACAAGCCTTATATGAATATGACAAAACACTGCTCACAGCTTATTCTGAGGTATGTACGCTGCTGTCAAAGAACAAGAATCTCGCCGCCTATTATGCGTTAAAAGAGGAAGAAGTGAAGACTTTGGAACACTCGGTTGAGGTGTCTCGTCAACTCTATATGAACGGGCGAGCTACTTATCTCGATGTACTTGGGGCCGAACGCGATGCTCTTGATGCCCAAATGGAACTGCTTGAAACACGCCAACAGCAGCTTTCCTGTGTCGTAGACCTATATAGAAGTCTCGGAGAATAAGGCTCATCAGGCATAAAAGCAAATGATTTTTTGAAATGATTTGTGTCATATTATCGTGTGATTTGCCGTATTTTCAACCGTATTATCAGCATTCTCGGTCTGTTTTGGTAGGTAGTATGTGGCAGCTTGTGGCGTCGTTACGGAGACAAAAGAGACAACAAAATGACAGAAAACAACTCGGACGGACAGTTTTTCTGGTGAAAACCGTCCGCCCGTTGTCGTTCCTTTTTGTTTCTCGGATTGTGTGTCGCTATTCCTGTCTGTTCAGCATTCCAATCCGCTACTGATGCAAAGCATGAGAGAGACTGCCTGTTTGTTATCCCTCGTTATCCGTTGTATTATCCACCTGCGAAACTTTGCCGCAAATCCCGTATGAAGATAAAAGGATATGGCGATGATGGCTTCCAAGGAATAGACCTCGGCAGCATAGCTGTTTCCAAGAGGCATATATCTCGTGCTGTGGCAGGTTGGTATTGCGCTGTCTTTCAGTACGCGGTTGATGGCAGCACGTATCTCCCCTTGTGTTGCGTAGAAGAGTTCCGCCAGTTCCCACTCGCTCATCCAAATGTCGGAACCGGTGATGCAAAATTCGTTCTCTTTCAAATAAATGATGTCTCGTCGTTTCATAGTTCGTTCCTCCTTATAATACTATAGGTGTTGTATTCGGATATATCTATAAAAGGTATTGACATCATTGCACGAAAGCCTCAGAGGTGACAAATTCACCAATATCAGCAAGTTTTTCAGATAGTACATTCATTTCCTTGTTCAGTTTC
>NZ_KB908353.1 GCF_000382385.1 Segatella maculosa DSM 19339 = JCM 15638
TTTCATGAATCGTTGGATAATCTTACACCAAGAGACGTATATTTAGGGCAAGGGGAGAAAATCAAAAAGATAAGAGAAATAATAAAGCAAAATTCAATCAACAAAAGAATTTTTGATAATAAAACAATGAAATATCAGAGAAAATAACTACATTTGCAGTTGTGCACTTTTATTTGACAACGTACAGACAGATTATACGCCTATAAAGGGTGATATAAGAGTATTCCAAAACTACCCTAGTGGAAGTCCCCATGGGCATATAGATATGTATAACGGAATAAAATGGGTATCTGATTTTATAGAACAAGGTGATTATCCTGGAAGAGGTTATAGAATACACCACACCCCATTTAATATTTTTCGATGGTAAAACTTTTATTATGAAGAAGATGAAAATATACTTGATCGTATGCTTTTTTTATGTATCGTTACTTCCGATACAAGCTCAAGATTCAAACGCTGAATTTTTCTTTAAGAAAGTGCTGACATGTAATACCCGCATTTGGGAGAGCAAAACCTCCCCAGATAGCATAAATAAGCAGTTGATAGACTTGTATCAAAAAACTTGCACCAAGCGTTTATTTGGGAAATTGGTAAATGAACTGAAACAAAATGGATTAGACCATGACCTAATAACATCGGATTATGGTTTTGATAAACATTCTCTCAAAACGATAAATGTAAGTAAATATTCTTTTAACATCTATCGTGTGAGCTATCAAGTTTTTATGCCAGATATAAATGGGAAGCAGAAAAAATATGATGTGGTACTATATTATGAAATTAAAATGGTAAATAAGAATTTCAAGATAAATGGTATTAGTGTTCTATTGGAGAACGGAACGATTTGTCGTATAGTATAATATTTTATTTTTTGTATTCTTATGATTCAATAGTCCATTAAAAGTCATGAAAAGGAATATAATCGTTTTAGGTTTCTTTGTTATATTAACAAGCTGTTTGGCTAATGTGACAAGACATAATTTCATGCCCCCAAAATCATTATATGGTTATTGGAGTTTAGAGGGAGTTACATGGTTAAAAATAACGAGTGACTCCATCTATTTCGTAGACGAAGAAGGAACTTCTCCTATCAAATATTCTATAAATAAAGATACGATTATTTGGTATTTTGATGGGATAATTCAAAAGAGCAAGTATAATATAGTCCAAGATACGCTCTTTATGAAGAATGAAGAAGGTACAACCCAATACATACGTGTAAATGATAAAAGGTAGCGTCCTGAAGACCTTTGACGAGACCTACGATGGGGCTCCGATAATCTGTTGTCACGCAAGAGAACCAACGACTCGCAGGAATCCTTCGGCTACTACAATCTCGACAGGCTTTTTTCCGTGAAGAGCGGGGCGGCTGAAACCATGAAGATAAGCTATACCCCAACGGCAACATCCTCTTCAAGAAGGGGTGGGCAACTTCTCTTACGACAAGAATGTCCGTCCGCATGCTGTGACGGAGGTGGAGAACGCTGACGGGAAGATACTGGGCGATGCGCTGACAACATCTTTCAACGACTTCGGAAAGATCTAGCTGATAGAAGATGTGGGCAAGAGTCTCAGGGTGGACTTCAGCTATGGCCCGGATCAGGAAAGATGGTATTCGGAGCTGTCAAAGAACGGCACGAAGGTCTTCGATGCCTCCTACGATGCGTGGGACATACAGACTGTTACGCTCAATGCCATAGGCTTGCACCGAGGCTACACGGGACATGAGATGCTCAGCGAGTTCGACATCATCAATATGAACCAATGGTCACTGTCGCGAAGCAGGGAAAGTAACGGTCACTTGTACGACCCTGTTCTCGGCCGCTTCTTCAGCCCTGACAACTATGTGCAGATGCCCGACAACAGCCAGAATTTCAACCGTTACAGCTACTGCCTGGACAATCCGCTGAAGTACACGGATTCGAGCGGGGAGTTTTGGAACCTTATCATAGGGGCGGCTATTTGAGGAATTTTCAATTGGGCCTCACACGGATTCCAGCTTAATGCGAAGGGACTTGGCTACTTCGCCACTGGTGCTGTCGCGGGAGCTGTCGGTGCAGGATTGGCGTCAGGAGTGAACGTTGCCATGGCAGGAGGCAATTTCTGGACTGGAGCAGCAGGATTAGCCAAGTGAATAGCTTCTACAGGATTCCTTGCCGGTGCTACTTCGGGTGCAAGCGCAGGATTTGCAGGAGGTTTTATATCTGGTGCCGGCAATTCATGGGTAGGTGGCTCCAGTTTTGGAAAAGGTCTTCTCGCTGGCTTAGGTTCTGGAAGCATAGGAGCTTTGGAAGGCGGTATTGCTGGAGGTTTGCTTGGTGGCCTTGATGCTTTAGATAAAGGCACAAACTTTTGGACGGGTAAGACTTCTCTTGCCTTAAGCCAAGGCTATGCTGCTTCCGTTAATTTTAAAATCGGTGAGACAACCGTTACAGGGAAATATGTAGGGACTTATAAGGGGCAAAATGTATTCGAAAGTTCTAAGTTAGGGTCTTATAAAACAGGTAAATATAGTGGTGTAACAATACCAGAACGAGGAATAATTGTCGGGAAAGGTGTCTTTACCTATAGGGTAAAAGAAGGGTTCTTCCGTTAAATGCGTAGACGCCTATCATGCAGTGCATATAGTCTTAATTTGAGGTCGTGTAATTTCAACTGTGTCAAGGCTCTAATCGTTTATATTTTACCTCATTTGGATGACACGATTTTTAATCGTGCCCGCCAGATGAGGAACCTTTCGTCCGAGGCAAAGTTACATGATTTCAAAACGTTCTCCAAATTTTATTGCTAATTGTTGTGATATCTGAGACCAGTTTGCAAGTGGCATAGTCCACTTCTTACGTATGTTCCGGTATGCCAGATACACAAGCTTTTCGAGAGAAGTATCGGACGGGAAGACGCCTTTGTTCTTTGTTACCTTACGTACTTGCCTGTGGTAGCCTTCAACCGTGTTGGTGGTGTATATCAGCTTGCGTATCGCAGGTGTATACCGGAAGTATTCCGTGAGGCGTTCCCAGTTGTCACGCCATGATTTTATGACGATGGGATACATTTCTCCCCACTTACCTGCGAGTGCGTCTAACTGTGTTTCTGCTGTCTCTTTGCTAACAGCACCGTATACTGTTTTAAGGTCACGGAGAAACTCCCTTTGATGCTTACTGCCGACGTGTTTGATAGAGTTGCGTATTTGATGGACAATACAGAGTTGGACACTTGTTTCGGGGAATACGCTCTGTATGGCATCAGGGAAGCCTCTCAGACCGTCAATGCAGCATATCAGTATATCCCGGACACCTCTGTTCTGAAGATCGCTTAGAACCTCTAACCAGAAGTTTGCGCCCTCACTCTTGGAGACATACATACCAGTTCCTTGTGGCCTTCCTTGTTGATGCCTAAGACGTTGTAAATGGCACGTGATACGGCACGTCCCGTCTCGTCCTTCACCTTATAATGGATGGCATCCAGCCAGCATGTTGCATATACAGGATCAAGCATTCGTGAACGCCATGACTTGATTTCCGGCAGTACTCTGTCTGTGATGGAACTGATGGTTTCTGCAGATAGTTTGGTATCAAACTCACGCTCAAAATACTTGCTGATATCGCGAGTACTTGTACCAAAAGCATACATGTTTATAATCTGATCCGCCATACCTTCAGCAAGGATAGTTTCACGTTTTTTGATAGTCTGAGGTTCAAAGGAACCATCACGGTCACGAGGTGTCTCAATAGTAACCGCACCATAACAAGTTTGTACTTGCTTAGGCATTTTACCATTACGGCGATTGCCTTTTGAGCGTTCATCAATAGTGAGATGAGCATCCATCTCACCTTCAAGGGCAGCATTCAAAATGCGCTCCAACATTGGTGCCAAAGCACCATCCTTACCAAATAATGGTTCTCCCTTACGAAGCTGTTCCGCAACTCGCTTGTAATCAATTTCTTTGTTGTCCATAAAAAATAAACTGTGTTAAACTACTTATTATTGTAGACTGACACAGTTTACTTTACACTCTCTTTGACAACGTACAATTTCAAATAGTTACATTCCCTGCATTTCCCTGTGTTTCCCTTAATTCTTAATGACTGATTATGCTTGGCATATATGTGGGGGCTTCTTGGTCATTGAAATATCTTCTTCATTCAACTTTGATTTACTTTGAACCTCATTTGCTTCGAAGTTTGACTTTTGAACTTTGTCCTTCATGATTAGCTCGCCTTGTTCACTACTTCGGAACAGCATTGGGGCTAAGGCTCGTCATTGTCAGTCCAAAGAGCGTGTTTATTTTTCTTTCTTACAAGCGTTCAATCCTATTTCTTCCAGCATTTTATCGTAAAAGTTCAGATACTATTTAAAAATTAAACAGATTTCTTGGTTGGTTCATTGAAAAATGGTAACTTTGCAGGCGTTTAGCAAAAAACAGACAATATAAAACAGTTGAATGAAGAATGACAAATTGAAAAATCAGTACCGTGTTAATGAACAAATACGCGTACGTGAAGTTCGTATCGTTGGAGAAGACGGTTCTGAAGTCGTGCCTACACGCAAAGCCTTGGATATGGCACGCCAACAGGGCGTAGATCTCGTAGAGATTTCCCCAAACGCACAGCCACCGGTTTGTCGTCTCATCGACTATTCAAAGTTCCTCTATCAGCAGAAAAAGCATCAGAAGGAAATCAAGCAGAAGCAGGTGAAGGTCGAAGTGAAGGAAATCCGCTTCGGACCTCAGACCGACGAGCACGACTATCAATTCAAATTGAAACATGCAAAAGGTTTCTTGAACGAGGGAAACAAAGTGCGTGCCTATGTTTTTTTCCGCGGTCGCTCCATTTTGTTCAAAGAGCAGGGAGAGGTTCTGTTGCTTCGCTTTGCAAACGACCTTGAAGAATATGGCAAGGTTGAACAAATGCCAAAGTTGGAGGGGAAAAAGATGTTCCTTTACCTTGTTCCTAAGAAAGTCGGCGTGGTGAAGAAAAGCCAACAGAAGGTTGACCGCGAAAAGCGAGAAGCCGAAGCCAAGGCCATGGAACAAAGCCAGAAAGAGGAAAATGCCGAGAAGAACGGCTTGTTTGCAAATGCAAGAAACGGGCAGAATGCACTTGACAAACTGAAGAGCGAGAGCCCCGTCGAAGATTAAAAAAACGTGCGTAACGCCCGGTATATGCGTTGCCACTTATAAATAACAACTAAAAATTAAAAAAATGCCAAAAGTAAAGACAAACTCCGGTGCAAAGAAGAGATTCTCATTCACCGGTACCGGTAAGATTAAAAGACATCACGCTTACCACAGTCACATTCTGACTAAGAAGACAAAGAAACAAAAGAGAAATCTCGTTCACCAGACACTGGTTGACCGAACCAACATGAAGCAGGTGCGTGACTTGCTCTGTCTCCGTTAATTCACTTTTTAGTAAGAACATTAAAGAAAGAAAACTATGCCAAGATCAGTAAATCATGTTGCTTCAAAAGCAAAGAGAACTCGAATTCTGAAGCTCACTAAAGGTTATTATGGAGCAAGAAAGAACGTTTGGACAGTAGCAAAGAACACTTGGGAAAAGGGACTCACCTACGCATATCGCGACCGCAGAAACAAGAAACGTACATTCCGTGCACTATGGATACAGCGTATCAATGCTGCAGCGCGTTTGGAAGACATGAGCTATTCCACATTGATGGGTGCCCTCCACAAAGCCGGTATCGAAATCAACCGCAAAGTCCTTGCCGACCTTGCTGTCAACAATCCCGAAGCATTCAAGGCCATCGTGGATAAAGTAAAATAACTCTTCGAAATCTTATATAAGCAAGAAGAGGACACGTCAGACGTGCCCTCTTCTTTGTTTTTCAGCCCTTTATCTCACGATTTCATAGAAAGAAATATGGAAAATAGTGAACCATAATTATCATTTACCGATACAGAATCTAACACCTGCAAATATAATTCTATGATAGTCAACTACATAACATCATTTTAGAGGGACAAAAGTCATGTCGAGGGACATCTGAGGGACAGAAAATTGGCAAGAATCTGCAAATGACGTTGCCGCCAAAAAAAAGAAAAAACAAACATCTGAAAATATGGCGATGCGTTTCTTTGCCAATTCACATTTGTTAATACGAATTTTTGCACATTCTTGCATTCGCTGTGAAGCGAGTGCATTTGTGCTTCAATCGCTGTCCATCCAAATAGCCTTTTCATGCTCATTTCTTTTCATTTCTTTGCAGATGTTTATATTATAACGCAAAAACGCCCATTTTTA
This sequence comes from Segatella maculosa DSM 19339 = JCM 15638, assembly GCF_000382385.1. Lineage (GTDB taxonomy): Bacteria > Bacteroidota > Bacteroidia > Bacteroidales > Bacteroidaceae > Prevotella > Prevotella maculosa. The sequence goes on from NZ_KB908353.1 coordinate 6,261, forward strand.
TTGCCATGAAGCACCGTTAAGACGTCTGTCCCTCGGTGAACATGTTGAGGTGTAATATGTCCTTTTTAATCTTGTAACGATATAATTCGCCAAAATAAAAAGTTTAGTTTGGATTATGGATATATTATATGGGGATAAACTAAACCGTGTAATGACAGCATCACATATTACTCTTTCTCTTTTGGACAGCAATCGTCTCGTCGTATATAGAGTTATATGCATGATTTTTATACCAGAATTCGCTGAAAATATGAATTTGGATATATTTCTATAAAAGAGTGTGATTTTTGGTAAAACTGATGCAAAAATAATGATAAATTTGTTATATTTGCACCAAAATTACTCAATATGACATTGCAAAAGTGGATTGAAGATAGGGCTATTCATGGTTTTCCCACGTTTTCTGTCGAAGACGTGAGAGCCGCTGGTATGTGCTCTTCAGAACAGATTCTTCAAAATGAACTCTCTAGACTATGCTCAAATAAGACCATAGCTAGTGTATATAGAGGGTATTACATAATTATTCCAGTTCACTATGTTTTGCGTGGATCAGTTCCTGCGACCTATTATATTGACCAGTTAATGGCTTACCTTCAAAAGCCTTATTATGTCTGTATGCTTAGCGCTGCAGAGCTGCTTGGTGCCGCTCATCAGCGTCCCCAGCAATTCTCTGTTATGACGACTTTTCCTAAGCGTCGGGCAGTCTCTACTCGTAATGTAACCATTGATTGGTTCTATCGCGACGAATTACCAGAGGATGTTTTGATAACAAAGAATACTGAAACAGGAACAATCCATATATCTAATCCTCTTCTAACAGCAGCAGACCTTGTACAGTATCAGCAACATGTAGGAGGATTGTCGCGAGTCGCTACCATACTTGAAGAACTTTCAGAGCAGATTGACGTTAATAAGCAGTTTGCGCCACTCGCATCTTATGTGAAGAAAGTTGTATGGCAGCGACTTGGCTATATACTTGAAAATATTGTTGAGGAAAAGAGCTTAGCAGATGACTTGTACGAACAACTTCGTGCATCATCGGGTTATTTCAAATATCAACCTTTAAGTACATCGGCAGAAGATAATCCATCAAATAGAGATAACCGATGGAAGATAAATATTAATGTAGAAATCGAAACTGATGATTTATGATTAATAGAACAGCGATACAACAATGGAGTGAACATGCTCCGTGGATAGATAATGCTCAGATAGAGCAAGATCTGATTATATGTCGTGCCTTGGTTGCCATCTTTAGTGATGAGTTCTTGGCGTCACAGTTAGCATTCCGTGGTGGTACGGCCTTGCATAAATTGTATCTTCCACCTCAGCCACGCTATAGTGAAGATATCGATTTGGTTCAGATTACCCCTGGACCTATCAAGCCAATCACGTATCGATTAGGCAAGGTTCTTGAATGGTTGCCTGATAGAGTCACGAAACAGAAACGGCACAACAATACAATGTTGTTTCGTGTTGAGTCTGAAATACCACCTACAGTGCAGATACGATTGAAAGTTGAAATTAACTGCTTTGAGCATTTCAACGTACTTGGGCTGACAAAGATTCCGTTCAAAGTGGAGAACTCATGGTTTACAGGTGAAACTAATCTTACGACCTATCATTTCGAAGAATTGCTTGGTACAAAACTTCGTGCTCTTTATCAGCGCAAGAAAGGTCGCGATCTTTTTGACCTTTATATAGCCTTACAGCGTAAGGATGTTGATATCGATAAAGTTTTGCAATGCTACAAGAAATACATGGAATTTGTTGTGGATAAGGCACCATCTTACAAGCAGTTTGTAAATAATATGCTGGAAAAGATGGAAGATGCCGAGTTTACCAACGACATGCAATCCCTATTGCGTCCTGGCATTTCGTTCAATGCGAGTGATGCTTACCCTCTCATATACGAGACATTTATAGATAAGATGGAGGGGAAGAGGGATTGAACTCACGTTAAATAAGTGCAAATTCCAGAAAAAAAACGAAGGGTGCAGTAAACTCATGTATTAAATAGTTGAACGTGCTATAATGATGACGACTGAAATTAAAGAACTGTTTGTGGAAGAGTTAAACTTGCTGAAGAAGATTCAAAAGTACGGGAAAGAGCATTCACAAGGTGAACTGGAACGGGTTGAAAAGGTTAAGCTACTCTTGTTATATCGTATCTACTCAAATCTGTATTCATCACTGCTGTTAACTGCGCAGGTCTTGAAAACTGGAAAGAGTTCATTTTTTCAGTTACCGATAGGATTATTGTTGCGTTGTTGCTTTACCGATTGTTTGTTCGCCCTATACATACAGCGTGCTGGCAGGAAACGAGTTTACGAAGAGCTGGATCTGAGAACAATAGAGTATGCCAACTCTATGTTGGAACGCAAAGAGGTATACAGAGATCAGGTGAAAAGTACGGGAAAGATACTTGATGATGTCTTTATAGACCATTTGTGGGAGTTGACGATGGAAGATAATTTCTTGGGACAGCTGACACTTGACGATAATCTGGAAGAGTTAACGGTAATAAAGCAATCGAAACAACAATTGAAAGATGAAGGTTTTTCGAGGGTGAAGAGTGTTATGACCAAAGATGTTGTAAACTTCTTGATTAGGATTCCTGAACTTGAAAAAGAGGCAACACGATTGTTTCACTATTACAAGTATTTCTCGCAATATGAGCACTTCTCGGAGAACGGACAAGGAGATGTGCTCTCGTCGTCGAAAAAAGACGGTAATGATAATATCCATTTACCTTCGGCCATTCGAGCATTGAATGCCGGGGTGGAAATTGTGATGAATAATCATGGCAAATAACGAATGAAAAGCGGTGTACAAATGAAAAAAGTAAAGGAAGCGATAGATACAAAAGCAATTGAAGAGAAAGCGTTGAATCACTTCAAAAGCTTTATTGAGAACAGCAAGGTTATCTCGCAGTTCATTACAGACAATGACAAAGAACCATGCTGGGATGGGCAATTGTACCTTTATGCCGATGGCATTAGAGATAAAGAACACCTGCAAGGAAGGGTGCCTGTACAGATAAAAGGAACAGAGGTAGGCTGTTTTGTCACAAAGAAGTGGAAATATAAACTTGAAAAGGCTGATTTGAAAGCCTATTTGGAGGAGCCGACGTTTTTTATTGTCTGTCAGGTAAAGAAGGATTCAAAAGAGCGGATGCTGTTTTTCAGGGAGTTATTACCAGACTTGGTAAACAAGTTGTTGCGCGACATGGGAAAGAACGCGACAAGGATGACATTGTTTCATCCACTAACTGATGATCTTAAGGAGTTTGAAGACCAACTGATGGTGTTCCTGAGCAACAGTAAGAAGATGATAAGCTTTGCACATTCGAATCTGTTGTCGATGGAAGAGGCTTTGAAGAAGGGTATCAAAGACTTCTCGTTTATAGCACCCTCAAAATATGCGGACAGACTGCAACTGATGAAATACCTGAGTACGCACAGTTCGTATATCTATGCCAAAATATCAAAGGAATTGGATGTAGATATGCCATTGTCGAACGGTCCAGGACGATTTATATTCCAGCGGGATGATGATGGTGAAGTTCGGGTTGGAGATAAGGTGTATTTCAAGGGTTATCACAATGAGATAAAGGACGGACGTATTATCATTAAGATTGGTAATGTTATGACTATCAACATGTCGATGGATAATACGGATATGGGACAGGCTACTGTGAAGTTGACAACCACAGCAAAATATCTAAAAGAATCCATTAATGAGGCGGAATTCGGCGTGGCGTTGAATGATACGGGGGTGTTGAGCGTTGGAAAGCTTGACCTTCAAATGAAAGTGCATGAGAAGGAGTATGTAGAGGAACTGCGTCAAAAGCTCATACGGTGGAAAGAGCTGGACAATGTGCTCGACAAACTTCATGTCACGAAGCCTTTTGACCTGACGACAATCACAGATGGCCAAGGCAAGCTCATAGACTTACTGATAGAAACTGTAGGGAAAGGAAATATGGTGAATCTACCTGGGCAGGAGGCAACATTGCTTTTGTGGGAAATCGGCAATATAGAGTTGTTGCTATGGTGTGCAGTAGGGAAAGATGGCATGTGTGCTATTGGTGACTTCTTTGATAAGTCGATACGGATAGCGTACAAGATAAGTGAAGATGAGATAATCAACGTGAGTCCATATTCCTATTTGCAGCTAGATAAACTATGGGAGAAGGTCGATAATGTTGACTTTGATAATATTATTGCTTCCGCAGAAGAGGCTGCGCGACAACATGAGTATTGCTATATGATGTCTAACTACGATGTGCTGGCGATGATAACGGCTGCGGATGCATTGGAAAAGATAGACATAGAAAGAAGCAAGAAACTGCTGGAGAAAGCGTTGAAACTGAATGAATGGCTGATTGAGAAAGAACCAAAGGACGAAATGAGACCTTTGCACATCATCAATAAGATGCAGATTATGAAACGGCAGCGTGAACTGACGGCAGATGAGTGCCAAATACTGGAGAATATGCTGGATGATGAGTTCGCAGAGGATATGGTGAAAGCAGGAGTGTATTTGTTATTAGACAGGAAGGAAGATTTTCAGCAGTTATTTGAGATGATGCAGGAGGACGAGAAAAAGAGCGTGAAGGGGTTCCCGATATGGAGGTTTGTGTGAGAAGCAGAAGGGGATGTAATATGGCTCAGGAAGAATGATGGCTAATAAGATACAATGAGGTAATGGCGTTCATGGAAAAGGAACACCGTAAACTATCCCAGTATTATCCAAAAGAGAAGCTTATGTTTCACTTCATTCATCCTAATAGAAAACTGTATAATGTGAGAACGATGAAAGAGGAATGTAATGTACTCTTTGAAAAGTTGCTGGCGTTGTGTGAATAGTATAATAGAGTTAATCAATACATGTAGGTAAAGATAAGGAGATGGATAATGGAGTAACGATAATAGTAGGCGCAGGTGCTGTTTGGGATTTTGACCATAAGGGCATATTTCCATCTGTGAAAAATATTACAGATGAGGTACTTAAACTAAGCATCCAAAAAGTGGATGGAGGTGAAAGACTACTTCTGCATGAGCTTAATAAGAAAATGGTTGAAGAACTGAAAAAAGTAGGCCGCCCAGAAATAAACCGCCTTAATCCACCCCAATTAAACTTTAAAAGTTTACTGCATGTCATCGAGATGTGTATCGCATATAGTGGCTGTTGGCACGAGGAATACGTGTCGTGGCCTGCGTTACCAGAGTTTGGAGTCTTGATTCGGCCCAATGAGTTTTTGAAAGATATTCAGACATATGATTACATAAGGACAGCATTTGGCTTACAAAATACTGTAATGAATATTGTCAATCAGTACGATGCTTCTTTTGAAGAGGATATCTCAACAGAGAAATGGTATCGTGACTTTTGGAAATCCCTGTCAGGAAAATCTAATATAACGTGAGTTCGATGAATTATAAGTGTCTGTAAATTTGGTGATTAGCGAAATTTGTTGTAACTTTATAGTACTGATTTACAAAGAAATACAAACAAAAATCGCTATGATCACCGAGGACAAAGTTACGGAAATATTTTGTATGGCAGACGACTTCTGCAAGTTTTATGACGCAATGATGGCAAAATACACGCTAAAACCAACCAATAAGAGCCCATATCACCGTGATTCCACGATGTCAAAGGCTGAAATCATGCTCATCATGATTCTCTTTCACGACTCTGGCTA
>NZ_KB908354.1 GCF_000382385.1 Segatella maculosa DSM 19339 = JCM 15638
TCAGACAGCGATAGCCAGAGTCGTGAAAGAGAATCATGATGAGCATGATTTCAGCCTTTGACATCGTGGAATCACGGTGATATGGGCTCTTATTGGTTGGTTTTAGCGTGTATTTTGCCATCATTGCGTCATAAAACTTGCAGAAGTCGTCTGCCATACAAAATATTTCCGCAACTTTGTCCTCGGTGATCATAGCGATTTTTGTTTGTATTTCTTTGTAAATCAGTACTATAAAGTTACAACAAATTTCGCTAATCACCAAATTTACAGACACTTATAATTCATCGAACTCACGTTAATATAAAGGTATTGACTATTTCTGACAGGAACGAATCCGTGGGTGATAGTTTTGTAGAGGGCCCATATTGCGCTCTTGCAGAGCTTAGATTACACATCGTACCATTATATTTCGCATTTAAGGCACTGCGCAATCATACGCTGCCGGCACTTACATTGTACCCCATGCCATGATAATAAGGTGTTGATGTGACCTGCAAAACGAGTGCTTCAGCACTTGCCCCATACATCGCAGGGCGGCAATAGGGCATCCATGCACCCTATCGTGCAACACTTTCGGGGATTCTCCGTGCCTTTGGTAAACGTTCAAATAGCCATGCGTTATGACAGGAAAGGAGGGAGGACAGTGTGCTTACTCGGGCACATAAATGATTTGTCCGTTTTCCAGCTGGTAAGCAGTGCCTAACCGTTTGCCTTTCGCACCATTGTTATCGGTGGTTTCTCCCGAGGCTTTATACGTGTTTATCTGCTTTCCTTGCTTTGTAATTATCTCCATATTGTCCTTCCCTGGGTTTTTAACCACAGTAAAGTCCTCATTTCCGAAAACCTCGGTCATATTCATGTGCATCACCATAGCCACCATCAGAGAGACGGCAAACACCATGGCCACGTCAAACAGATTGACAACCACGCTCAGCGGGTCGGCATCATCATCTACTAAAAGACGGCTACCTCTTCTTCTACGGCTCATGGGTGTTCCTCCTTTAGATTCAATATGCGTGCCACGTAGTCGAGGTTGTTTACATCTTGGGCGAACCATCGTTGTTTCAACTGTAGGGTAAACAGGCCTACGGCACTGATAACCAGACCCACGACCGTTGCAGCAAAGACCACTTGCATGTTGTAGGCCATGCCGGAGATGTCGCCGGTGGAGAGGCCTACCAGTGCAGGACTCATGGAGATAAGCGTACCGATAAGTCCGAGAACAGGGCCTAACTTGGCCAGCAGGCGCGATAGATTCACCTCCTTGACAGTCTCAGTTTCATATTGGGTGATGAGATAGTCGGTATAGTCCTCATGGTCTTTGCCGTTGTCGAGCATGTCTTTCAGATAACGGACGTACAGGGAGTCGGTCTTCTGGGGCAGGCTTTCCTTGAGGTTTTCGATACCGTCGGGGGTAAGGTCTTTTATGAGATGGTTGAAGCACTGATTGTTTCTGCGGCGCAGCATGAAGCCATTGTAAGTGCCGCCAAGCAGCACAAGGGCGCGCAGAAAGAAGAGAATCAACAAGATGATGTCGGGAATCAGCAGACTGTTGGCTATCCCGAAAAGGGCACGTGATATATATTCCATTGGTTAAATGTATGATTTTATGATTTACGAAAAAGCCATCTGTAACGGCTGAGAAGCCACCCTAAGCCGAAAAGGAGCGCGAAACCGCCCAATGTAAATGTGAGGGCGATCCAATCGACAGGATGCTCTTTCACGGCGTAGACTATCTTTCCATTCTCTGTCGCTATCAGTCCGAGGATGCAGATAAAGAGCGAAAGCAGCAGATGAACCTCCACCCGATGGTCGCGTTCGGGCAGAAGAAAGCGAAAACTCTCGGCGATGAGTGGCAGCAAAAGTACCACCGCGCCGGCAAAAAGCCATGCCGTGAGGCCGAAATCAACACCCACCGCGGCGAAAAGCGTCTGGGTAAGGAGGTAGAATACGAGGGGAAACATAAGCAGCCCCGGGTACCAAAAGAGCACCTTCGCCCACCATTTGTTGCGTATCGTGTGGTCATCGTTTTGCAGATACGTGAGTGTAAAAGCCAAACAAAACACCGATTCGATGGTCACAATAATAGCCATGTTTTGTAAAACAGCGGTATTTTGCAGGTAGTCGGCTATGCGAGTCTTGGATTGGAGCATGGCGTAATCCATGCTCCAATAGGCAAAACCGCCTAAGACAAGGCTGTAAATGATGCGCTGCCACCACTGCCACAGACTGAGTTTCATGACGCAGTTGAGAAAGATGAACAGCAGAAGTACATAGATAATCTGTTCCATGACACGAGGTTAAGTGGCCTATCGCTCGTTTTTACGTTTACGACGGAGAATCAACAGCATGACGATAAAAGCAGCAAAAACCACGGAAACGATGACGACACCGTTGAGTGAAGTACTCGTTTCGGCGGCATCTTCAGCAGCTTCTTCTGTCTCTTTCTTCATCACCATACTCTTACCGTTGGTCTTTCTTTGCGCGGCAACGGTCATCTGCCTGTTACGCTGCAGGTAAGTCTTTGCGCTTGCCGCAGGTGCTTTGCCCGCAATGAAGTCTTGCAGGGGATGGTTGTTTCCTTCGAACGATGAACCGGAAGGGCCGAAACGCGTAACGAGTTCGGTGTGGAGGGTGGCGATATCGGCCAACTGCTGTGGCGAAGCTTTCCAATAACCCTTGCGGGCAGTCTCCATCATGGTAGCGGTCATCTCTTCCATAGCAGTGGGATTCACCTTTGCAAACTGCTCCTTGATACCGAGGTCGTACTTGTCTTTGATATACACATTGTAGATTTCGTCCCACAACTCCTTGTCGATGTTCCGAGGCTTCATCACGTTCCATCCATAGGTATTTCTCACCATTTCGGCTATTTCATCGGTGGCGTTTTCACCACCGGATAGTGCACGTTTCACGTAAGATGGGTTAAGAATCTTCGTTCGGGCCTCAACGCCGATGGCCTCTTTGCTGTCCTGCATTCTGTAATTGTTGCGATTGCGGTAATCACAGAAGTAGGCCTCGGGGTCTTTGCCCGTCACATGACGCACAGCAAGACTGACTCCACCCATGAACTCATATACATGGTCGAGACTCAACGCGCCCCATGTGTTGTTCTGACGTGGCTGAACAACGACATCTGTGCGGGTGAGTGCAGCCCCAAAGGCCTCATGCACATCGTTCATCCAATGCTCTTCGTCGCCATAAAAGGCTCCCATATTGTTGATATAGGTCTCGGCTATCTGCCGCTCATTTGTCCAACGGTTGCCTTGTTCCACCATACCTTGAATGCCGGTGCCATAGCCTCCGCCTGCGCCCCCAAAGACACGATAGTGCGACAGCTCACGGGCTTCTTTCGGAGAAACACCTTTGTCGATAAGATAGCGTTCCGATGCTTCCACGCCAACTTTCACTTCATTGGTAAACTTGTCGTCGTCTGCCGCAGCTGCCATCTGCACAGCGCGCGTAATCAGAAAGAGACGGGAGGCAGCTAAGTCGCGCAACTGCCCCGAAGTCTGTACCACCACGTCGATACGAGGTCTGCCGAGAGCCGACGAAGGAATGAGTTTGATGTCGCTTACACGGCCATATCGGTCTCTCACCGGTTCTACTCCGAGCATGTAAAGCACCTGTGCAATGGTAGCACCACCTGTCTGTATGAACTCGCCCGACCACAGAGTGTAACTTACTTTACGAGGATATTCACCCCGATGCTTTCTCCTATATTCGTCGATGGTATTCTTGGCCAAGGCGATACCTTTCTCCCACGCATCCGGGGTAGGAGTCTCTTCGGCATTGATGGCAAAGAGATTTCTACCGGTCGGCAAAGTATTAGGATTGAGGATGAGGTCTCCACCGGGGGAAGAAGCAGTATATCCGCCATTCAAAGCATTGACAAGAGAAGCCAACTCCAAACTCGGACTCTTTACGAGCAGGTCTTTATACTGGCCGATGTTTCTCAATGAAGTCTCCACTTCGGTTACAGCATGGGCAAACTCAATATCCTTGGGGTTTAATGCGTCGGTTTCGGTTGTATGCTGCCTGCCCGCTGATGTGCTGCCCATTTGCTTTTTAAGGCCTTCTTCCATCTTCTTCAAGGCTTCAGGGCTGGCTCCCATCTTCTTGGCCACTGCCAACATACGGGTAGGGTCTTTCTTTGCCAGCATCTTGCGCATCTGGTATCTCATGAATTTGGCTATGGGGCTGTTAGACGGAGCAGGCACTTCCATATCCTTATTCTCCATCTTTCCCATCATACCGCCATGGGCTTTACCCTCGTGCTTCTTATCTTTCCGCGATGCCGCCATCATCATGGCCATCATGCCCTTAGGCATATTCTTCTTTTCTTCTATATCATGAGCTTTTTGCAGTTGAGCAGTGGTGAGACCGGTGATGAGCAATAGCTGTCCATCGGTGAGCGATGAGGGATTGGTATAGAAGCGATTCACCAGCGATTCGGCCTTCTTCAGATATAAGGCGTTGAATTTTGCCTTGTGTAAATACAGGTCTGCGGGTGCTTTTCCTTGCTGTTTGTCGAATGAATAAAGACTATATGCAATGGGATCGACTGTCATAGAGAAAATAGTAGACCGTATATCTTCCTGCGAATAGGGAACTCCCATGACATAAGGCGTGTCCGTTATCTTCTCAGAGGACAGTTCTTCGGCATAATCGGCCAATCGTTGTAGGTCGGTATCGTTGTAAACTTTCTTCAAATCGCCATCCAATCCCAAGTCTTTATGTATGCCTAACTGTATGGCAAGCTGCTTGGCTTCCACAGCGAGGGCATGCTTATTGCCCTTGTTATTGAAGTAAGCAGAGAGTTTATCCTCTAAGTTCTTGTAGGTGTTGCGTAGCTCACTCTCGTGAAAAGCCGGTGTAAGATACGACAACAGACCAGCATATGAGCGTCGTTTGGCTATCATTGCCTCACCCACATTATCAATCGTATAATAATAGAAGTGTGGAAGTGCGCCCACGAGCCTGTCCGGCCAGTCATTGTTAGACAAGGCCACTTGCTTCTGCGGGGTAAATTCCAGACTGCCATGGGTACCGAAATGCAGCAATGCATCTGCTTTAAATCCGTATTGTATCCAAAGATACGGGGCAATATAGCTATGCGGCGGCACCTTGTCTGTTCCGTGAACAATCTTGAAAACGTCCTTCCCTTCACCGGCCAAGGGCTGCGGTATGAGGACGATATTTCCGTATCTGATGCGTGGAAAGGCCAGACGACCATCTGCTGTCTTTAGTTTGTTGTGGTCTCCGGGGAACTTTCCAAACTCCTTATCTACGTCTTCTATCTTTTGTTTGCGCAGGGAGGCATGCGTCCAGCTGTCGTATTCCTGTTTGGTCACCAGCTGTGGATGCCCTGTTTTCATGTATCGGGCGACATCGCCTTCAGCAAACGAGTTAAATAAAGAGCCTTCCCGAGCTATTTGTTGCTTGAATTCAGTGAGTGAAGCTGGTAGTCCCGATAGGTTATAACCTTCTTTTTTAAGGTTTAAAAGTGTGTTATAGAGCGATTGGACTACATTCATTCCGCTGGCTACAAGATTGCTTTGTCCCGGTCCTTTGAAGTAAACGATGGCCAGCCGCTTGTCTTTGTTCTTCTTGGAGGTAAGGCGCGAATAGTTATTCACAGTCTTGATGAATGTTTCCAAACGTTCGGGAATGGCATACGGATGCAGCAATCCGTTCTTGTCGCGTGTGAGACCAAACAGTGCTGTGGTACGTATCGCACCGTCAATCTCGGGCATAACTACGCTTTGCGACAAGAAACCACCCATCATTCCGCGAGGGTCTTTCTCCCAATCATCGGTCAATGCGTTTACATCCATTGGGTCAAAAAGCAATATATTGTTGGCTTTGAGGTATTGCACAACATCGTCTCCCAACCTTCCATGTGCGCTGTTGATGACCATATCGGGACGTATTTGCCGAATGAAGTCTGCCATATTCATAAACGAAGACACGGGATAAACGTTGTATCCCTCTTTCACCAACGCACGAACGAGGTCTGTGGGGTCGGTTACCGCACCCGAAACAACCACTTTTTTAGCACCTTCCCTGAAAAGGCCGTGCGTCTTCATGTATTTCTCATAGCTGCTTACGGAGGTAAACTCCAACTCTTCTTCCTCGTCATTGTCTGTAGGGAAGAAGAGATAATCCGAGGGTTTCTGTTCCGGTTTCTCCGGTGTTCCGGTGAAAATAATCTTCCCGTCCACGTTTCTACGTAAGAAACTGAGCAGACTTCGGTTGTTCTTCCGCCTGCCACCCATCATGTATTTCTGTATGAGCGCTGTCTCTTCTACGGTGAAATTGGAAATATCGTTGTCCGGATTGGTGGCCATCATGGTATAGACGGGTACTCCTTCATTGGCTGTCTCTTGTATCTGCTGCCGTTGTTCGGCCGTTATATTGAACCCCATGCCGTTGATGAGCACTACATCGTAATCGTCCAACGACCCCAACTCGTCGGTCTTCACATCATAGAGTTTGATGAACGGGTTATCGTCGGCCTGCGATAAGGCCTGCATCATAACGGGTTGAAAGTTTACAAGTGCGATTTTCGTGCGGCTCAACCATATATCATAGAAGCCCACAAACAAGGCTAAGAGTACGCCTAACCATATTTTTCTATGTTTTTTAAACCCAAGTTTCTGCTTTATCTTCCACATATCATTGTCGTTTTATTGTCGGAATGCCATCTTTTTATAAGTGTTTGAAGAGTTGTTCCAATTCCACGGCTACGCCCACGGTGAACGAGGTGCCTGTGGTGAATGGCGAATTGTATTGGTATACTTTCGGTCGATAGTTGAAAAGATTGTCTATACCCAAAGTAATCTGAAAGGCCTGATAGAGCCGTTGCTGCACGATAAGCCTCCAAAGACTGTATGCGGCCGAAGTGGTTTTCCTATAAGTCTTGGTCGCGGTGTCCAACGTACTGTATGTTCCTTCCGACAGATAACGGCCGTTGAGTGTAACACTCATCTCATAGTGTTTGAAAGTCTTTCTGTAATCCACCTGTGCTGTGAATGTGTGCGGACGCGAATCAGACGTTATCGGCATGTTATGACGTGTGAACTCGTGGAAATAGGCGTAAGAGAGTTTTGCTCCGAAACCGCACGAATAGCGTGCCACCACTGTGGCATCTACGCTGGCAAGGCTGGTTCCTTCCACATTGTAGTAGGCCATTGCGCCCTTTCCTGCATCCAAGGCAGGGTTCCAGATGGTAGATATTTCGTTGTCCAAGATGTTGTAATACCCTGTCAGTGTGAAGCAATAATTGCGATGAACGTATTCTGCGGAGGTCGAAAAGCTGTTGCTCGTTTCTGCTTTCAGGTCTTTATTACCATATATATAGAATACATTTGCCATATTGAAATTCATGTACATCTCTTTCAGAGTAGGCGCTCTGAAGCCTCTGGAATAAGACCCACGCACTTTTAAGTTGTTCAACGAATACATTCCCGCTATTTTCGGTGTCAGTTGCCACCCATAACCCGAGAAGTAATCGCTGCGTAAACCGGCCACGATATTCCAATGATGAGCGATATTCCAGTCAGCTTGTGCAAAGATATCGGTCGAGAATTGTCTGTGTGATCCCCCATTCACAAACTGATAGGTTTGCAGATAATTGGCCATCATATCTCCGCCCATCGTCAGCGAAAGGTCTTTGTCGAAGGCATGGGTATAGAGTGCGCGTAGGGAGTTTTGCACATTTTTATAGTTGAGTATGTCTTTTTTCGTTACAGGATAGAAGTCGCTTTTATCGTATCTATCAAAGTTATAAGACACATCGAGCACGTCTTTCTCGCTCAATGTACCTGCAAAGCGTAGCCCTCCGAGGAAGTCTCTCGAGCGGTCTTTGCTATACGCCGACACGTTGCGCTCATGGAAATAATAGCCGGCCTTACCCGTCAACGATGTCTTGTCCGACCATTTGTAGACCAATTTGTCCTTAAAGTTCCACTGTCGGTTGCCATACACTTGTGTGCTGTCTGCACGCCCTTTATCAAAAACGGTATAAGATTTCATCCGGTCGGTCTGTATGTTCAGCAGGTTGGAGAACCGCCCTGTGCGCGACCCTACCTCCGCTCCGTGGCGTTGTGTACCGTATTTGCTCTCGAAATGAGTGTTGAGGTGAACGGTCAGCGGGTCAGCTGCCGACTTTGTAATGATATTGATGACAGCCCCCACGGCATTGGAGCCATATAATGCGGAGGCTGCTCCTTTCACGATTTCGATACGCTCGATGTTGTCTACATTCAATCTTCTGTAGTCCACATTGTCGAGTGTCTCACCGGCAAGACGTTCCCCATCGACGAGGAAAAGCAACGAGAGACCGCTCAATCCCTGCATTTTCAACACTTCCTGACGGTTCATGGCATACGAATATTCTATGCCCGGAAGCTCTGCTTCCAGTACATCTCGGATATTCGTGGCATCGAGCTTCCGTATATCGGCAGCCGTTATTACCCGTGTTACCACAGGGGTATTGGCCAGCGTCTTCTTCGTCATGGTGCCGGTCACTGTGACCGCACCTAAGTTGATGAGGTCTTCTTTCATATACATTTTTACTTCCGTTGTGGCCGACGATGACACTTTGACGGTACACCGTTCATAACCGATAAGCATAGCCGTAAGCGTATATTTGCCCGAAGGCACGTTGAGCGTGAATCGCCCCTCTTTGTCTGCCTGCGTGGCATATTTCTTTCCCTCGGTCATCACATAGGCAAAAGGCACGGGCTTGTTGCCATCTGTTACCACGATGCCATGTATCGGGTCGGCGAAAATCCGCATTGAGAAGAAGAGCAGACCTGCAAACAGTGGTAAAAGTCTTTTAGTCATGGTATCAATCCTTGAATTTTACGGGATAGATATAATCAAAGGAAATATATCCTTTGATGTTGTATTTGTTGGGATTGGCAAACCCTGTGAAGCGAATCGCTGCTATCGTCTTGTCTTTCATCAGTAGGAGATACACTTTCTCGGAGGGCTTGTAAGTAGGAGGCATTGTGCTCATATTTACATCAAGCCATTTTCCTAGCTCTTTGTTCTTTGGCGTATTAGCATAAATCACTTTGCCTTGCATCATGCCGGACATATCTATAATGATGCGGTCTGCGACATCGGGTTTAAACGAAGCATCCGACGGACGCGCATAGGTACCGTTTCCGGCATCGCGTCGGAAAGTCTCCAAGTCAGCGTAGGCCGTTTCTAATGCCGCACCGCCATTGGTTTTGCAGTCGTAGCGGTGTAATGCGAAGTGCCATTCGACAGGTATATCAGCCGTGTTGTCATAGAGAAGGGTTTTCTGTGACCCGTTTTTCAGGTCGAGATATACCCAGTTTGTGTATTCTGTGGCATTGATGTTGGTATACGTATTGTCTTTTTTGTGTTGCGAGGGGTCGCCCTCGGAAGGGTCGTCATAGATGTTATCACATGACAGGAACGATAGTACAATCGTCCCTGTCATGATGGATAAGCATAGCGACTGTAAGAGGTTTCGTCTCATAGTCGGTATTGATGTTTCGTGCTTCGTTGGTGAAAACTCAGTGGTTAGTTAGCAAAGAACTGCTCAAAAGCCTGTAACACCTCCTCGTGAACAGACTGCCGAGAGGGAGACGGAGGAGTTCCGAGCTTGAAGACCATGTTCAATCCGCCCATTACTGCCGGTGCCGTAAAGGTAAGTTCCGCAGCTTTCTTGGTCGTACTGATGGTTCCTTTCAGCGTGCAGGCATACTCTTTCTTAGGACCAGAGCCCATTCCCATGAGCGATTTGCCTGTTCCTTCGAGTTCGTAGTTAGCATCTTTCTTGGTGATTTTCACGTTATCAATCGTGCTTATACCAAAGGTCTTTCCGTCTAATACCACCTTTGCGGTCTTGTTGTCTGTATTGGCCGTTATCGATACGGTAACGTCTTTCTCGGTCATGCCGGCAAACATTGCGGAGGAAGCAGTGAGATAGCCTTTATAGACATCGGCCACCAGCATCGGTAAAGGTGCCGAACCGTTGTTTACCGTTATCTCCAATCCGCCCATTGCAGCAGGAACGGTAAAGATAAGGTTGTAGGTTTTCTTGTCTTTACTGATGCTTCCTTTCACGTTGCAATCGTATTCTGTAGCAGCACCGCCACCATGCGGAGCGATGGAAGCCTTACCCATGCCTGCTAAAATGTATTGGTTGTCTTTCAGCACAAAGGTGGTCGAGGGGATGGTCATTGTGCCGAAAACGCCCATAGAGGCATAAACAATCTTTACGGTACCATCAACATTGGCTGTTATCTGCACTTTTTGATTATCCAATGCCATACCCGAAGGCATGTATTTGAATGTGGCTTTAGCCCAACCTTGATAGGTTCCTTCAGGAGAACCGGTTGTAACGGGGTCGTCTTTGTCATCGCCGCATGCGGTAAATGTGAGTACTGCAATCAGGAGAAAGAGGCCTTTCTCCAACCAAGTTAGTTTTTTCATATCATTCTTATTTTAGTTGTAGGTCTTATTTCAGTTCAAAAATACGCGTTTATGGCATACTGCGCAATACCTAAAAACGATTAAATTTCCCCGTACCGGCCGATAAGCATGTCATTCGTCGTTGAGAAAACGAAGACTGGTCTCCCTCTCTCTTGTTTCCGAAACACTTGTGTAAGAGTGGTATAGAAATGCTGCTGCGTATGGTTCGCCGCTTGCCCTGTGTACGCTGGATATATGTGTATGAATCACTGTTAGACGGCGTTCTTTCCTCCCGATGACAACCTTTTACATACCTATTTATGAGGATAAATCTTTATTTCAGGGAGGAAGGGGATGGCGGAAAGGCAAGACACAACTGTCCGCCACCCAGCAACGGGCAGGATATATGTCCATGAATGATATGTCGAAAAGAAGAGCGGATAAGAGAGAAGGAGCCAGATGAGAGGGTTTGTCGTAATCTACTGATATACAAACGCATATAAGTGAAAATGGGAAGGCATAGCTTTTCACTTTACAAATTATATATAATAATAGGTAAGTACCTATGGGCAATTTGTTTAATGAATACATTACAAAATTATAGCATTATCAGTATTCTCGGTCTGTTTTGGTAGTATGTGGCAGCTTGTGGCGTCGTTACGGAGACAAAAGAGACAACAAAATGACAGAAAACAAGTCGGGCGGACAGTTTTTCTGGTGAAAACCGTCCGCCCGTTGTCGTTCCTTTTTGTTTCTCGGATTTT
>NZ_KB908355.1 GCF_000382385.1 Segatella maculosa DSM 19339 = JCM 15638
CCGACCTGTCGATGATTGCCTACAATCACCTCATCAACCACTTGGACGGGTACAAGATAAAACCGAAGTTCTATGTCATCAACTTTGATGATCCGAGAAAGTCACATCGCTGCAATCCCATCAATCCAGCCTTTATGACGGATATATCAGATGCTTACGAGAGTGCCTACACGATTATGCTCAACCTGAACCGCTCGTGGATACAGAAGCAGGGGGATTTCTTCGTGGAGTCACCCATCATCTTGTTGGCAGCCATTATATGGTTTCTGAAAATCTATGAGAACGGAAAGTATTGCACTTTCCCTCATGCCATCGAATTTCTGAACCGTCCCTACGCACAGATATTCCCGATACTCACTTCCTACGATGAACTTGCCAACTACCTTTCCCCTTTTATGGACGCTTGGGAGGGTGGAGCACAGGATCAGTTGCAGGGACAGATTGCTTCAGCGAAGATACCGCTCTCAAGAATGATTTCACCAGCACTTTATTGGGTGATGACGGGTAATGATTTCTCGCTCGACATCAATAATCCCAATGAGCCGAAGGTGTTGGTCGTAGGAAATAATCCCGACCGCCAGAATATCTACTCAGCTGCTCTTGGACTCTATAATAGTCGTATTGTGAAACTCATCAACAAGAAGAAACAGCTCAAAAGTTCTGTGATTATCGACGAGTTGCCAACTATCTATTTCCGTGGGCTGGACAACCTTATTGCTACCGCCCGAAGCAACAAAGTAGCGGTATGTTTGGGCTTTCAAGACTTTTCGCAACTTACCCGTGACTATGGTGATAAGGAGAGCAAGGTGATACAGAACACTGTTGGCAATGTGTTCAGTGGGCAAGTGGTAGGTGAAACTGCCAAGACTCTCTCCGAGCGCTTCGGCAAGGTGCTTCAACAACGGCAGTCAATGACCATCAATCGCAATGATAAGTCCACCTCAATCTCTACCCAGATGGACGGCCTTATCCCTGCATCGAAAATCAGCAATCTTACACAAGGTATGTTTGTAGGTGCAGTATCCGACAACTTCGATGAGCGTATCGACCAGAAGATTTTCCATGCAGAGATTGTGGTGGATAGCGCCAAAGTCTTTGCCGAAATGAAAGCCTATCAGCCTATACCAACAATAGCAGACTTCATAAACGAAGATGGCTGCGATAATCTCAAAGAGACTATCGAAGCCAACTATCGTAAGGTGAAGCGAGAGATACTTTCGCTTGTCGATTCGGAAATTCAAAGGATAAAGAACACTCCTGTCTTATCTCATCTCATTCCAAACAAATAGCGCAACCACCTATCGAGCATTGTGGATGTGATGCGACAATTAAGGAACAGAGTTATACCCACAAGTAAATTTTTATGATAGCCGTTAGTACTAATAAACTACGGCTGTAACAAATCGCTTTTCGGTTCAATCATTTTAGGTGGGTGCGAAGTGTAAGATTGTGCCGCTCGATATGGTTGGTGGAACGGAAAACGGTACGGTGAATTTTTCGGCTGATAAGATAGCCGTAATTTTTCAATTTGTCGGTATAAATAAATTTGGCTTTGGATAGGAAAAGGTTGTGAAGTATTACCGACAAAGTACGGTTGGTACGTCTGCCAACATTGAAAGCAACCACCTGATTTGTTTCTCTATCTAAGGAATAAGCCAATCATCGTAAGCAATTTTTCTTACCGATAAATATCCGCATTTCATCTACTTCGTAGGTTCTGCCTACAGGATAGGTGGTTGTTTGATGTTGCTTGCTATCTGTAAAATTCTTTTGAGCAAAGTGGTAACTGAAATCCCCAATACTCGTGCCGTACTACGAATGCCTAATCCCTCTTTGGTCAGTTGGATGATTTTGGAATCGGTGTCAGGAAGATAGGCTTTGTAGGTGTAGTCGGTGATAAAGCGCTTGTGGCAATATTTGCATTGGTAGCGTTGTTTGCCATTGCAATTCTTCCCACTTTTGACGATTGACTCAGATTGACAATAGGGACATAAAAACTTAACTCCCAATCTGGAGCATAAAGTTCCAAAACTATCCTGTTGCTTCATTTGCTTATGCTATAATTGCGAAAATAATGCGAAGGCAAAGCGCTAATTCCTGCCTTCGCATTTTTAATTTATCAGATAGTCCTGATAATCAAGACCCTATTTTCACAACTCCCAATCTGAAGCATTACCAATCACTATCATTAAGAAAAGAAAAACTGAACCAGTTATATTGAAAAGTACCATTAATAATTGGGACGGTAATACTAATTGCTTTATCTTGATAGATAATTATTTTAGGAATTTCTTGCCAATTATGTTTTTCTAATCGATACGCTTTTCCGCATACGTAATATATGGGAATATTTTCGTCGTTAACTCTTGAAGTAAACAACCAAGTCAGAGGACAATCATATAAGGATTGTTCAAGACTCCTGTCTATTTCTTGTATTTCGTTTCGGGATGGTATCAACTCATATCCTCTAGTTTTATCATCTGAAATAAATTTGTAATAGATAATTGAGTGAGTACTGGTGGTAAAAACATCACAATGATTCGTGATTAAGTTAATCTTTAATCTTTCACAGTCGATGAGATATAATTTGTCCTGGACAAGAATAACAAAACAAGATTCAATGGCATACGATATAGGAATCGCCCCCTCTATCTCCATACCATTTAGCTTAATTTTCTTTTCAAAAAGAATATTCATTTTCTTTCCCATAATTGTTAATAGCATCTCTTCTGCTTCGTAATCTATTCGACTCACCATTAAATAATCCCTATTCCGACTTTGAGCTAGGTTCACAATGGGTAAATTCTGCTTTGAATGCCAATAAATATATTTTGCATTTTGAGGAACATGCCAAAGTATAATATTCCTACCTTTTGCATATATCAGTGCAGAGTCCGAGATCTTTAAGCAATTCGAGGTCATGGTTGAATCGATACAATAACTGTGGTTGCGGTAATTCCTTATATCCAGTCTTTGCAGTTTCCTTTCAATCGCTTCCGTATCATCGTTATTTTGACAATAAACCAAATATTTACCTATTGTACAAACAAAATCTCCGTGAATGCACAAAGTATCCTTATTCTGTGAATAAATAGGTAATCCTATATAGCAATACAATATAATTATGCTTAAAAAACATGCCCTATATTTTTTCATCGCTTTTGAGTTGCAATATGAATATGATTATTATGCCCAGAGATCCTCTTAGTTTTCCCCTCTTTTTCTTGTATATTAGGTCCAAAATTCTCTCTTAAGATAGGATTCTCTCTAATTGCACGTTGAAAAGCATCAACTTTTTCATGTGATTTAGGATTTTTAACTGGGATTCCATTTACCATGTCAATGTCTATAGCTCTTCCTCCATTTGATGCATAATGATTGCTTGAAGGGGAATGTTTCCCAGTTGTAGTTGTAGAAACATCAATAGAAGTAATTCCTGCGCCAGAAATATTAGCATCGTTTATCCCTTTAATTAATAAACTAACAGCATCTTTTGACAATGCATAATCACCATAACCCCCAGTTGGACTCTTATACTTAAAAGTTACACTAACTTTAGTTCCATCATCTGTTATAAAACTCTTAGGTATATATTGCCCACCTTCTACATTAAACCTACCACTTGCATCGGATACTTTTATAATCTTATCCTGCTGATAATCGTATCTCATTCCAGATTGATATATACTATATGTTTCACCTATATTTCTATACTCCTGACCATCGTATGTTATAGAGTTGGCATTCCCTTCCTGCCAGAAAATAGCAGCAGTTTCATCATTTCTATACCAATCTGTACCAGTTGGATCAATATACTTGATAGGATTATTATTTGTGTAGCAATATCCTGTTAAATTCGGATATTTCTCCGTTAGCGGATCAACCCCCAGCCACATAGAATTTTGGGGATCCATATATCTGGCCCCATAGTAGTATAAGCCAGTTTCTTGGTCGAGTTCCTTGCCATTGAATTTATACGGCATGTCCTCGCTGCTGCTGTGCTCATCTACGAGTAGTTCGCCATACGGCAGGTAAGCATCGAACTGGGTGATGTTGGCCTTGGCATCAGTAATGTAAGACGTACTGCCGAGATGGTCGGAGTGATAGAAGAAGATTTCCTCGATGTTGGTGGTATCCGTTGGGATATAACCATAGCCCGGTTGCGCATTGTCAGGGTCTTCGGGCTTCTGCCATTGGACGGGCGGGCCGGGAACATCTCCTTTCTCGTTGAACTTCGGCCGTTGCACCCAACCTTCAGGCACGGAGTGGTCGCCCAAATCCCCAATAATGTCGTTATAACCACGACCGGTGTTGTCGGGATCTGCCGTGGCACCCTTCATCGTGGGAACACCCGGAGGTGTACCGAGCGACTTATAATACTCCTCACGCTGCTTCTCTATCTGCATCATGCGGGCGGCATAATCTTTCTGTCCTGCCGTAACGTTGTTGCCGCTGATGCCATAAATGTTGCATAGCTCACTCATATTGAGCATTCTTAATCCAACCCCTTCTATTTATCTTTCTTTATTTCGCTTCCATACTCCATACCATTTTCATCTTTTAGATATTCATATATTGCTCTTAGATACATGATGATCTCAGTGTTTGTTAATTTGTTCTTGGATAAAAATATAGAGAACTCTTTAATAACTCCGTCTGGATTAAATGCGCCAATATTCTGAAAAAAGAAAATCTCTTTGTTACGATAAATAAATATTTTTCGGGGGAAATGTGGTCCTTGTCCTTTAAAAGCATATATTCCATTTACCAAATATTTTTCCTTGCTATTGAGTAAATTGTACACATTTGCACTTGCATTAACAAATTCTTTACCATAACTTTCATCAAGTTGTGTTGCAATGTCCTTAGGAATCAAAACTTGACAAAAAGAAGATTTTCGACTATTTTTTGCAGGCAAAGAATCTGCAATACAAATTAATAATAATAATAAAAATAGTTTCTTTCTCATTTCTTTTCTATATTTAATTTTCGTGACTGTTCTATTATCGTATTCTCAATTTTATTAGGGACAGTCTCTTTATCAGATCTATCACCTCCTTTATTTTCTTTTTCATATTTAAGATCCTTATTTATCTCTTTTCGATTGGTTGCATGTACAATTTCGTGACCTGCGACAGCCCCAATTGCTTGTTCTATAGTTAATCCTTTATGCTTTGGATTTTCTGTTTTCGCATCATTTTCTATAGTTCCCTCATAAATTGTAATTGAAGATTCTGTTATTCCCAATGTTCCATCTTTATTCACCCTGCGCCCATAATTATCTTTAGGATTAAAGTTTCCTTGTATTGTTTCGCCATAAGTAAAACTATATCCTTTCTTGACTTTTTCTATTTTAGCTTCTTCAGATATTCTCATCTTAACACGAATAGTGGAATTGATAGCCTGTTTCAGGCTCTTCATTCCCTCTTTCGTAAGCATTAGTGAGTTAACAATTCTTTTAATATCGTTTGTTACAAACTTAGTAAAAATAACTTTCCCCTGTTTATTTATATATACAGCAACCCTACTACCAGTATGGTCTACAATTTTATTTCCATCTGTATCGATGAGCCGTACAGGATTCCCCGCGCAATAAACATACCCGCCGATACTCGGATATTTCTCTGTTAGTGCATCTACCCCATACCACAGTGATGTCATGGGATTCATATATCTCGCCCCATAATAATACAGCCCCGTCTCTTGGTCGAGTTCCTTGCCATTAAACTTATACGGCATATCCTCGCTGCTGCTGTGCTCATCCACGAGCAACTCGCCGTAGGGCAGGTAAGCATCAAACTGGGTGATGTTGGCCTTTGCGTCGGTAATGTAAGAGGTACTGCCGAGGTGGTCGGAGTGATAGAAGAAGATGTCCTCGATATTAGTCGTATCGACAGGGATATAACCATAGCCCGGTTGTGCATTATCCGGGTCTTCGGGCTTCTGCCATTGAATGGGCGGGCCAGGAACATCTCCTTTCTCGTTGAACTTCGGCCGTTGCACCCAACCTTCAGGCACAGAATGGTCGCCCAAATCCCCGATAATGTCGTTATAACCATGACCGGTATTATCAGGATCGGCCGTTGCTCCTTTCATTGTTGGTACTCCCGGCGGCGTGCCAAGCGACTTATAATACTCCTCACGCTGCTTCTCTATCTGCATCATGCGAGTGGCATAGTCTTTCTGTCCTGCCGTAACGTTGTTGCCGCTGATGCCATAAACATTGCTGAACTTGCCTACGCCGAGTTTACTTGCCACGCGCTTGTCGCCGATGAAGTAATGCTTGGTAAAGCGGTTCTTCGTCACGGTGATAATCGGGGCGGGGTAGATGGTGTAGTCCTCCGTTTCGTGGAACGTCATTCCCTGTGGCGCACCGTTTATATATACGCCTTCGAGGTCACCGTGGCTCTTGATGATACGCTCGCCTGCAGCATTGTAGGTGTATCGGCTTGTCTTGCCATTATCCGACAATACCATCAGTCGGTTATCCTCATCCCAATACATTCTCCGTTCGGTACCAAGGCTATCGTTCTCCACTAAGGTAGGATTTCCATTGGCATCGTAGGTGTAATGCTCATGCCCTATCTGCGTGGGGGCTGTGGGGTGGTTGCTGTCCTCATACTTATACGTGAAGCCGTAAGACTGCGCCGTCTTTGTGGAGTCCACCTTTTGCACCTTGGTAAGCGGTTCGCTCATGCGTCCAAAAGTCATCTGCATTTCATAGGTCGCACTCTTTGCTTTTCCGTTTGCCTTTATCAGACGATTAAGGTCGTCGTAGGCATAGGTATGGTTGAATGCGCCACCAAGTTTCGCTTTGTTGTTATTGCTATTGTTGTTATTACTATTGGCCTGTGTCGGGTCTACGGCATTGGTAATACCTAAGATATTATCCACTGCATCGTATTGGTACTTGTTGGTCATAATCGCCGTACCTGCTGCCGTGAGATTCATTTCTTGTAAGCGTTCGCGTTGTTTGTCGTAGGTGTAGGTGGTTTCCGTTCCGTTACCCAACTTGGTGTAGACTGTGTGTCCGTCCTTGTCATAGCCCACCTTTTCTACGATGGTTTCTTCCTTTCCTTGTTTGTTGGATTTGACACTCGCGATTTGTCCTGCGGCATTATAGGCATAGGTCACGACTTCTCCGTCGGGATAAATCATGGTGCGCACGCGGTTCCAACTGTCGTAGGTGGCACCGTAGACATAGGTACGTACATCGGCGGTGCTCACCATCACCGAGCGAACGGTTTTTACGACTTCACCTTGGTTGCCGTAGTAATAGGCTTCGCCGCCCGAAGCATCTTCTACGAGCACAAGTCTGCCTGCACGGTTGTACTTCTCGCCCGGTTTGCCATAGGTATAGGTAACGCGGTTGAAGAGATTCTTGGGATAGAGTACTTCACTTAACCGTTCGTAGTCGTAGGTATAAGTGATGGGTGCCTTGTTCGAAATCGTCTTTTTGAGTTCCGCCGTGAGTTTTGTTAAGAGATTACCTGCCGCATCATAAGTACAGGTCACTTCTCCTGCATCGGGATGATTTACTTTAAGCTTATGCTCCAAGAGGTCGTGAACTTGCCATTGGAATGATACACAGCGATAATGCGATTTAACTGGGTTGCAGTGAAATAGCTTCATTCTACGCATATGTTCGCTTTCTCATTTGTTGGTCTAATATAGCTCCCATAAGTTTGTCCTTCTTCTTCTTTTAAGTATTTATAAATCACCTTTAGATATTTGATAGCAAGAGAATCTGGTATCTTACTTTCTGATAAAAAAGTTACATATTCTTTTATGACTTCTTGTGGATCGAATGCACCATAACTCTTAAAGATAAACAGTTTTTTATTGTGATAGATGAAGAGTTTGCGCGGATGGTGTGGATTTGGGCTACTATAAGCATATATACCATTTATTAAAGTATGCTCTTTGCCGTCCTGCAAATTACGAATAAAAGAACTGGCATGCTCATCATTGGGCCCCCAATCATAGCCACGATCTATAATAGATGCTATACTATCAGGAATTTGCACATATCCAAAGTTTATATGCGCTTTTCTTTGTGCATAGAGTGGAATTGCAAAAGTTGTGAATATAAATAGTGAAATAATATTCTGTTTCATATGCTTATTGTTTGTTTAAAGTTTTTGATTGCTCTATAATTTCTTGTTCAACTTTATTTGGAAGGACTTCTCTATCATTTCGAGGTGTTCCATTCTTAATTTCATGTCTGATATCCCTATTTATTTCTTTTGCATCTGTAGCATGCACAAGTTCATGACCAGCAACAGCACCAATAGCCTGTTCTAAGGTCAATCCTTTATGTTTCGTATCGTCTCTATTGGCGTCAGCTATCAATGTACCTTCAAATACCGTGATGGTAGACTCTGTTATTCTATATGAACCATTAGCATTTCTTCTCTTTCCAAAGTCATCTTTAGAATTCCTATTACCTTGTTCGGTAATACCATAAGTATAAGCTTCGCGACCATTTTTTGTTTTAGAAATCATCGTTTCTTTTGACAAAATCATCTTTACAAAGATTTTAGATCTTATGGTTTGGTTCAATATCTTCCTTCCTGTGCGGGTAAGTTGTAGTGCCGCTACAATTCTCTTAATGTTTTTTGTTGCATATTTAGTAAATATAACATTACTTTGTTTGTCATAACTTACTGCGTTTCGGAACCTAGAATCTACTATTTTATTACCATCTGTATCAATGAGGCGTATTGGGTTTCCTGCACAATAAATATAACTACCAATGGATAGATAT
This sequence comes from Segatella maculosa DSM 19339 = JCM 15638, assembly GCF_000382385.1. Lineage (GTDB taxonomy): Bacteria > Bacteroidota > Bacteroidia > Bacteroidales > Bacteroidaceae > Prevotella > Prevotella maculosa. The sequence continues at coordinate 8,768 of NZ_KB908355.1, forward strand.
TTCTCCACTAGCGGATCCACACCATACCACATTGATGTCACGGGATTCATATACCTCGCCCCGTAATAATACAATCCCGTCTCTTGGTCGAATTCCTTACCATTGAACTTATACGGCATGTCCTCACTGCTACTATGTTTATCCACGAGCAGTTCACCATAAGGCAGGTAAGCATCGAATTGCGTGATGTTGGCCTTGGCATCTGTAATATAAGATGTACTGCCGAGATGGTCACTGTGATAGAAGAAGATTTCCTCAATGTTGGTGGTGTCCGCAGGGACATAACCATAGCCCGGCTGCGCATTGTCAGGGTCTTCAGGCTTCTGCCATTGAATGGGCGGACCGGGAACATCACCTTTGTCATTGAACTTCGGCCGTTGCACCCAACCTTCAGGCACACTATGGTTGCCCAGCTCCCCGATGATGGTGTTGTAGCCATAACCGGTGTTGTCGGGATCTGCCGTGGCTCCTTTCATTGTTGGTACTCCCGGCGGCCTGCCAAGCGACTTGTAATACTCATCGCGCTGTTTCTCTATCTGCATCATGCGTGCAGCATAATCTTTCTGTCCTGCCGTAACGTTGTTGCCACTGATGCCATAGACATTGCTGAACTTGCCTATACCGAGTTTACTTGCCACGCGTTTGTCGCCAATAAAGTAATGCTTGGTGAAGCGGCTCTTTGTCACAGTGATCATCGGAGCAGGATAAATGGTGTAATCTTCCGTTTCGTGGAACGTGATTCCCTGTGGCGCACCATTGATATATACGCCTTCAAGGTCGCCGTGGCTCTTGATGATACGCTCGCCAGCGGCATTGTAGGTGTATCGGCTGGTCTTACCGTTGTCCGACAATACCATCAGGCGGTTGTCCTCGTCCCAATACATGCGCCGCTCGCTGTTCAGGCTGTCGTTCTCCACCAGCGTGGGATTGCCGTTGGTATCGTATGTATAATGCTCATGTCCAATCTGCGTGGGTGCCGTGGGATGGTTACTGTCTTCGTACTTATAGGTGAAGTCATAAGACTGTGCTGTCTTTGTGGAGTCCACCTTTTGCACCTTGGTAAGCGGTTCGCTCATGCGTCCAAAAGTCATCTGCATGCTGTAACTTGCCTGCTTGGCCTTACCACTGGCATATACCAAACGGTTTAATCACTCATAGCTGCACTCTTTTACTTTTGTTCAAGACTTTCTTTTATAATATCATTAACTATTCGTGAAATCTCTTTTAAAAGTCTTTTGTTACGCGGCAATCCCGTTTCTAAACTTATTTTTATCAAATAAGACTCTAGCTTTTTTTTACTATTGTAGAGCGATATAATTATAGGTATATAATGTAAATATTCCACTTCTGCAATATTTTTGGGGATAGACAGAGGATTCCAATTTGCTAAAATCAGATTAATCCTTTTGTAAAGTTCTTTCATTTTTTAATAGGTATGTAATGTAAATGACAAGACACACTATTCCAATAATGATTGGCAGGAATATGATGCTCTTAGTCTTCAATAACTGGTTTATATCTTTTAGACTCTTTATCATATCGTTCCATTTCTTGTGAAATTTGCTTTCTAATTTTTGTTGTATCTTCTAAGTAATCATAATAAAACATGATATTATTCACCATGCATCAAATTTAATACACATCCATTATTCTTATTAATGGTCATAAATACAACACCTCCTTTTGCCGTATGTAATGTCCCTTCTATCGTCCAGTATTTATCATTGATAAGCGTTATTTGAAGTGGCAATTCAGAGTTTAACTGTTGCTCTCCATACACTGCTTTAATAATGGGAATGGCTACTTTACATGCTGTTTCGGCATCGGGTATAATACCCTTTTTAAACCTGTTTCCTGTATTTTCAGAATTTGTCGAATCGTAGAGATTTGTATCTTGAAAAGGATCTTTAGTCTCCTTTTCTGTTGCTTTTCCTTTATTAACAAATAGAGTTCTTTTTTTACTATTATAGGTGCTATAATAATTTCCCCCAAGGAAACATAGTATTGCAAATATCAATGCAAAAATATATTCTTTCCTCATTATCTATCAATTATATTTATACTTTCCTTGAGCTTCTGTGATGCCTCTTTCATGATTGATACGGGATGTTTTTCTATATAACTTGATACAGAATTCATCCTGTCAGGATCTCTATGTACGTTGTCAAACAAAAGTGCACAACTGCAAATGTAGTTATTTACTCTGATATTTCATTGTTTTATTATCAAAAATTCTTTTGTTGATTGAATTTTGCTTTATTATTTCTCTTATCTTTTTGATTTTCT
>NZ_KB908356.1 GCF_000382385.1 Segatella maculosa DSM 19339 = JCM 15638
ACGTGTCCAAACACTTGGACTAACTTGTCCAGCTCATTGGACAAACGTGTCCAATCAATTAGACAGGCGTGTCCAAACGGTTGGACTAATGTGTCCAATGAATTATACAAACATGTATAATGAGCTGTACAAGTCTGTATAAGTAATTATACAAGCCTGTATAACCGGTTATACAAACGCGTATAAGCTGCTTTGTCCACGTATGCGAGGCTGACACATCCTTATCTTAGTCAAGAGACAGCACATTTAGTATTCACATCAACAATGACAAAGAAATGAAAACAAGAGTATTTACCATCATCGCCCTTTGCCTGCTCTTTGCGGGCAGGGCAAGCGCGCAGTGGGCGGTCATCGACCCCTCCAACATCGCGCAGAGTATCATCAACGCCGGGAAGAACATCGCACAGACCACGACCACGGCGCAGAACATGGTCAAGAACTTTCGGGAGACCGTGAAGATTTACGAGCAGGGCAAGAAATACTACGACGCCCTCAAATCAGTGAATGGTCTCATCAAGGACGCCCAGAAGGTACGCAAGACCATTCTCATGGTGGGCGAGATTACCGACGTCTACGTGAACAGCTACCGCCGGATGCTGCACGACAGCAATTTTTCACCCGCAGAACTCAGTGCCATCGCCTTCGGCTACACCAAGCTCCTCGAAGAGAGCAACGACGTGCTCAAGGAACTCAAGCAGGTGGTGAACATCACCACGCTCTCGATGACCGACAAGGACAGAATGGACGTGGTAGACCGCTGTTACATGCGGATGAAGAACTACCGCAACCTCGTGAATTACTACACCAATAAGAACATCTCCGTGAGCTACCTGCGCGCCAAGAAGAGGAACGACCTCGACCGCGTGATGGCGCTCTACGGCAATGCGAACCAAAGATACTGGTAGGCCATGAACTTCGACAACCTTCACGAAATCCTCCGTTCGCTCTACGAGGAGATGATGCCGCTGTGTGCCGACATGGCGGGCGTGGCGAAGGGCATCGCCGGTCTGGGTGCGCTCTTCTACGTGGCTTACCGCGTGTGGCAGTCGCTCGCCCGTGCCGAGCCCATCGACGTCTTTCCGATGCTCCGCCCGTTCGTCATCGGGCTGTGCATCATGTTCTTCCCCACGGTGGTGCTCGGCACGCTTAACGGCGTGATGAGTCCCATCGTCAAGGGCACCAACGGGATGTTGCAGGAGCAGACCTTCGACATGAAGAAGTACCGCGAGCAGAAAGACAAGTTGGAATACGAGGCGATGGCACGCAACCCCGAAACCGCCTACTTGGTGAGCGACGAGGCGTTCGACAAGCAGATCGAGGAGCTGGGCTTCTCGCCCGCCGACTTGGCGACGATGACGGGGATGTATCTCGAACGGGGTGCCTACAACCTCGAAAAGAAAGTGCGTGACTTCTTCCGTAGCATCATGGAGCTGCTCTTCGAGGCCGCCGCGCTCATCATCGACACCCTGCGCACGTTCTTCCTCGTCGTGCTGGCGATACTCGGTCCGATTGCCTTCGCTATCTCCGTGTGGGACGGCTTTCAGTCCACGCTCACGCAGTGGATATGTCGCTATGTGCAGGTGTACCTCTGGCTGCCCGTGTCCGACCTGTTCAGCACCATTCTTGCAAGGATACAGATACTGATGCTGCAGAACGACATCACCGAGTTGCAGAACAATCCCGCCTTCTCCATCGATGCGAGCAACGGGGTGTACATCGTCTTCCTCGTCATCGGCATCGTGGGCTACTTCACCATCCCCACCGTCTCGGGCTGGATCATTCAGGCAGGCGGCATGGGCAGCTACAACCGCAGCATCAACAACATGGCGAGCCTTGCCGGCAAGCGTGCGGCAGGTGCGGCGGGAGCCGTGGCGGGCAACGCCGCCGGGCGTGCGGGACACCTCATCAAGTCCGCTTACCAGCGCATGAAATCGTAAAACAGAAAAGAAAGAAACGAATAGAACAATGGAATTCAAATCTCTAAAGAACATCGAAAGCTCGTTCAGGCAGATACGCCTGTTCGGCATCATCTTCCTCTGCCTGTGCACGGCTATCGTGGGCTATACGCTGTGGAGTTCCTACCGGTTTGCCGAGCGGCAGCGCGAGAAGATTTACGTGTTGGACGGGGGCAAGAGCCTGATGCTCGCCCTCTCGCAGGACTTGTCGCAGAACCGCCCCGCCGAAGCGCGGGAGCATGTGCGGCGTTTCCACGAACTCTTCTTCACCCTCTCGCCCGACAAGAGCGCCATCGAACACAACGTCCGCCGCGCCCTGCTCTTGGCAGACAAGAGCGCCTACGACTGCTATGCCGACTTTGCCGAAAAGGGCTATTACAACCGCATCATCGCGGGTGGCATCAACCAGACGCTCCGGGTGGACAGCGTGGTGTGCAGCTTCGACGCCTATCCCTATCGCGCCGTGACCTATGCCACACAGCTCATCATCCGTCAGAGCAACGTCACCCGACGAAGTCTCAAGACGGAGTGCCGCCTCCTGAATGCCGCCCGTTCGGACGACAATCCCAACGGCTTTACTATCGAGGGTTTTAATATTCTCGAAAACAAGGACCTTCAAACCGTGAAGCGATGAAAAGGAAAAAGACCAGCAAGGCACTATGGCGGGCATTGTGGAAAGTCTACGACTTCCGCAAACGCGCTTTACGGCGGTTGCGGGCTTACCACGACAGCCTGTCCGAGCGGACGCGGCGGCGCATCGTCCTGACGATGCTCGTCCTTTTCGCCCTGCTCTCGCTCTATACCGTCGGCAAATCAGTCTATGGTCTGCTGCGTGGTGGCGGCGAGCACATGGAAATCAAACATATTCAAACGTTCAAACAAAAACGATAATGATACAGACAAGTAAAGAAAAACAGAAACGGCCGCTCACCGAAGCCGAGCGGCAGCGGAGGATGAAACTGCTCGTCTATCCGCTCATGGTGCTGCTCTTCGCCGGCTCGATGTGGCTCATCTTCGCGCCCTCGTCCGCCGACAAAGCAAAGGAAGACGCGGACAAGGGCTTCAACATAGAGATGCCCGCCGCCGACAGTACGGGCATCATCGCCGACAAGCGGAAAGCCTATGAGGCGGCAGAGATGGAGCAACGCCAGCAACAGCGCAACCGAGACCTGCAAGACCTCGGCTCACTCTTTTCCTCGGATAATACGAGTACAGCCCATGCCGCCATCGATGATTTCGGCACGGGCGGGCAACCCGCTCCGCAGGACAATGCACAGGGCAGCACATCTTCCGTACGCTCTTCACTGGGTGCCTACCGCGACCTCAACACCACGCTGGGCGGCTTTTACGAGCGCGAGCAGCCGAAGCAGGACACGGAAAAGGAAGAACTCAAAGTCCGCCTGCACGAACTGGAAGAGCGTCTGAATACGCAAAGCAGCCGTTCCTCTGCGATGGACGAGCAGGAGGCGCTCTTGGAAAAGTCCTACCGGCTGGCGGCGAAGTACATGCCCGCTTCGGGCGGCTCTGCGCCTTTCGGCAAGGCAGCCATGGGCGATACGCTGCAAGCGGCTGCCTCGGCAGGCGCACACAGGAAAGCCGTGGTGACACCCGTCAAGCGGGTGGTGCGGCAGGTGGTCTCTGCGCTCGGGCAGCCCATGACGGACGAAGCTTTTATTACTGCCCACTCCCAAGCGCGTAACTACGGCTTTCAGACGGCGGTGGGTGTGCAGGCTACGGCGGAGAAGAACACCATCGCCGCCACCGTCTACGGCAACCAGACCGTCAGCGACGGACAGACGGTGCGCCTGCGGCTCTCTGAACCGATGGCGGCGGGCGAACGTATTCTGCCGAAGAACGCCCTTATAACGGGCGCGGCCAAGATACAGGGTGAACGGCTCACCATCGTCATCGAGACGCTCGAATACGGCGGTATGCTCATCCCCACTGCTCTCTCGGTCTATGACACCGACGGGCAGGAAGGCATCTTTATTCCCAACTCGATGGAGCGCAGTGCCGCCAAGGAGATTGCCGCCAACATGGGCACCGCCGCGGGCAGCAGCATGAACATCTCCACCGATGCGGGGGCACAGCTCGCCGCCGACGTGGGCAAGGGGCTCCTGCAAGGCACGTCGCAGTACTTCGCCAAAAAGGTGCGCGCCGTCAAGGTGCATCTCAAGGCGGGCTACCGCGTGTTGCTTTTTCAAAAGAAAGATTAATCGACAATATTTTTATTACCAACTAAATCCAACAGTAAAATGAAGAAAATGTTATTTGTCCTCGCCCTCTTTATGGGCGTGGCATGTGCGAATGCACAGCAACAGGGTATTAAACAGGTGAAACCGGTGAGCGTTGCCGCCGCTGCACCGTATGACGGACTGACGCGACAGCTGACCTTCGAGCGGATGATACCGCCCCACGGATTGGAAGTGACCTACGGGAAAACGGTGCACATCCTTTTTCCCGCAGAAGTGCGCTACGTAGACCTCGGCTCGCCCAACCTCATCGCCGGTAAGGCGGACGGAGCGGAGAACGTCATCCGCGTAAAATCCACCGTCAAGGGCTTTCAGGGGGAGACGAACATGAGCGTCATCACCGAAGATGGCTGCTTCTACACTTTTAATGTGCGCTATGCCGACGAGCCGCTGCTGCTCAATGTGGAGATGACGGACATCATTCACGACGGTGAAAGTGCGAACCGTCCGAACAATGCGCAGGAGGTGTACCTTAACGAACTGGGCAGCGAGAGCCCGATGCTCGTGCGGCTCATCATGAAGTCCATTTACAGGCAGGACAGACGAACAGTCAAGCACATCGGCTGCAAGCGTTTCGGGGTGCAATACCTGCTAAAAGGCATCTATACACACGGCGGACTGATTTACTTCCACACCGAAATCAGGAACCAAAGCCACATTCCTTTCGACGTGGATTACATCACGTTCAAAATCGTGGACAAGAAGGTGGCCAAGCGCACGGCCGTGCAGGAACAGGTCGTGCTTCCGCTGCGAGCGCAGAACTATGTTACCTGCGTGCCGGGCGGCAAGAATGAGCGCACGGTCTTTGCCATGTCGAAGTTCACCATCCCCGACGGCAAGCAACTTGTCGTGGAGCTGTGCGAGAAGAACGGCGGCAGGCATCAATCGTTCACCATTGAGAACGAAGACCTTGTGCGTGCAAGGGAAATCAGCGAACTTGAAGTGAAGTAATGATGAGAAAGCTTGCATTTTTCCTCTTTGTCGTGTCGCTTGCCCTTTTTCGGGGGCAGGCGCACGCCCAACGCTGTCTGCCCGGAATGAAAGGCATCCGCCTCACGGCAGGCATGGCAGACGGTTTTTATTCTCCCTCCTCCAAGAATGAAACGGGCTATTCGTTCGGGGCTTCGCTTGCCACCTATACCAAAGGCGGCCATCAATGGGTGTTCGGAGCGGAATATCTCCGTCGATACCATCCCTATCGCGAGAGCCGCATTCCCGTGGAGCAGTTCACGGGTGAGGGAGGTTTCTTCTGTGACATGCTTTCGGACGGAAGCAAGACCTTTTTCCTGTCGGCGGGTGTTTCCGCCTTGGCAGGCTATGAGACGGTCAATGGCGGTAAGAAACTGCTCTTCGACGGCTCTACCGTACGCAATAAAGACGGTTTTGTTTATGGTGGGGCAATCACCTTACAGGCGGAGACCTATCTGACGGACAGATTGGTGCTGCTGCTCTACGGCAGGGAACGCTGTCTGTGGGGAGGCTCTACGGGGCATTTCCATGTGCAGTACGGTGTCGGACTGAAAATCATGATGGACTGACGATGGACGCACGACGAATGAGAGAAATCCCCATTGCGGACTTCCTGAACGCAATGGGAGTTCGTCCGGCAAAACAGCGAGGGCAGGTCTTGTGGTATTCCGCTCCGTATCGCACGGAGCGGACGCCCTCCTTCAAGGTCGACACCACCAAGAATGTATGGTTCGACTTTGGAACGGGCAATGGTGGCGACATCTTCGACTTGGCAGGAGCATTCATCGGGAGTGAGGATTTTCTTTTGCGGGCGGCTTTTATCGCAAAGAGCAGGGCGTGTCCGCTTCCCGTTATGGAGCAATCGCCAAGGAACAAAGAAGGAGAACCCGCCTTTGAGGATATTTGGGTGCGTCCCTTATTGAATGGCAGACTACTGGGCTATTTGAAAGAACGGGGCATCGATGCTCATGTTGCCATCCCCAACTGCGAGGAGGTGAGGTATCGTGTGCGGGGCAAGCGGTATTATGCCATCGGCTTCCGCAACAGGGGCGGAGGACTGGAATTGCGCAATCGCTTCTTCAAGGGGTGCATACCGCCCAAGGATATTTCACTGAAGCGCAACGGCTCGGACATCTGTTCTATCTTTGAGGGCTTTATGGATTATCTCTCTGCTATGCAAATGGGCATCATTGCTTCGGATTGGCTTGTGCTTAATTCCGTTTCCAACGTGGAGAAAGCGTTGCAAGTGCTTGGCGACTATCAGAGGATTGAATGCTATCTCGACAACGATGATGCGGGGCGAAGGACTTTTGATAGGTTGAGGGTAAACTTCGGGGATAAAGTCGTTGACCGTTCCTCTCTGTATGCCGGCCACAAGGATTTGAATGAGTACCTGCTCTCTTGGCGGGCAGGACTGAATGTATAACGATAAAATGTAACAAATGATGAGAAAGAAAATTTTTAATATGATTTGGGTAATGGGAGTGCTTGCCCTCGCCGTGTTTTGTCTATCTGCTTGTGATAATAAGTTGGATATTCAAACGGCATATCCGTTCAAGTTAGAGACGATGCCCATACCGGGTAGGATAACAAAAGGGCAGACCGTGGAGATACGCTGCACGCTCGTACGGCAGGGGCGGTTTGCCGACACGCGCTACAGTATCAGGTATTTCCAATATGATGGCGCGGGCGTGCTACGCATGGATGACGGTATGGTATTCAAGCCCAACGACCGTTATCCGCTTAAACGCGAAATGTTCCGCCTCTATTACACCTCCGCCACCACCGATGCACAGAAGCTCACGATTACGGTGGAGAGTTCCGACGGACAGGCACAGGAGCTGGATTTTAGTTTCAACAACGACACGAAAAAGGACGAGAGTGGGGGGCAGGACACTTCGTCAAAAGAGGATGAGAGGCATTTTGGCGGCAGGCGTTAGGCGGATATCTTGCTTATGTCTGCTTGTACTCACTGCTCTTTCCTTGCCTGCACAGCCACGTCAACCGCTTTCACGCTTCGAACGTGCCGTGCGCTGCGTGAAATTCTTCGAGGGTTGGCATGGGCGCGGTCGGTATCCGTATGTCGGTTACGGTCACCGACTGCTGAAAGGAGAGCGGTTTATGGCAAGTATGACCGAACGGCAGGCGGACTCGCTCCTACGTGCCGACCTGCTCAGCCGATACGCCCTCTTTCGCCGCTTCGGCAAGGATGCCCTGCTCCTGACCGTTCTTTCTTACAATGTGGGCACCGGCACGCTACTCGGTGGCAGAAATCGTCCCAAAAGCCGACTGATACGGAAACTCGAACAAGGCGACAGAAACATCCTGTCTGAATACCTCTCTTTCTGTCGCTATAAAGGCAGGGTGCTGCCCGGTCTGCTTAAACGGCGGCGCGTGGAGTTTGCTCTGTTTTATATCCCCTGAGTAAAATCCGAATGACTCCATATAAAAACTCCCTCCATCCGTATGAAATACCGATAGGGGGAGTTTTTGTGTGCTATTTTTCTTCGTATTGCTTTCTGCCATTCGCAGAATGAAGACTTATGGTTTCTTTGCTCCTTTCTTTTTCGCCTTTTCTTTGCTCATGAAAGAAAGGAGCGGGCGGCGGATATACCACCCGTTAAGTACGCTGTTGTTTACTCCTTTTGAATGGTTACTCGCGTGGTCTTTACTTCGGGGTGGGTAGAGAATGCCCAGTTTATCTCTTCATCGGGCAAGGTGCTGTGAATGCTTCCACCCATCACCAAACCGCACGATTGCAGGACTTTCTGTCGTGCGTCCTCCTCGCTTTCGGCAAGGATTTCAAACACGCCATCAAAGATGTATTGTGTCCGCACTCTATAAATTCGTTTCTTCTTCATAATCTTAAAATTCGACCTTTAATAATCTGTATTCCTTTGGCTCTCCATTAGATAATTTGCGGTGTGTGAGCCAAAAGTGATGTGCACCATAGCCGTATGCAAAGAACTTGTCGAGTTCCGTTTCTTCGGCTATCTGTTTAATGGCTGTCCTTAACTCCTCTTTATTGGCAGATAGGGTTATCGCATTGATAACCCTTACGAGTATGTAAGGTATCTCGTCTGCCCAGTTGCATACGATGCTCTCTATTTCTACTTTCATTGCTGTGATAATTTGGTGGTTTATATTTTTCTTTATGCTGTTGCCCTCATTCTTTGGCGTATAAGCTTGCTGTTGGCATTCACAAGATTTACTATCTGCTCGTGGTACCCCGTATTCTTGTTGCACGCGCCACGACTTTGCAACACTTTTAAGGTTTGCAGCGATACTTCGATAGTCTCTATCCGCCTGCCCTCAATGGTTGCCGAAAGGATAAGGGAGTCTTCTTTAAGGTAGTATCTATTGGAAAACACACAATGATGCATAGCTACCCCTTCTTCCAAATACTCTTGCACACTCTCCAATACGCGAACTTGGATTGTGCCGTCCGTGAAATGGATACCGAAGAACTTGGATTTGAGTTCTTGGAAACGTTTTTCATCTTCGATTGCCTTTTGCCATTTTCTCTCGATTTCTTCTTTTTCTCTTTGCCTGCGTATTTTGTCTTCTATGCGGTCGTGCTCGGCCTTAAGGTCTTTGGCACAAAGGTACTTCGGGCTGTGAACGTCTTTGCCCAACCTGCGGAGCATATCCACATAATCACACCACAAGGAAATGTCTTTTATCTCATACCCGTTGCGAACTGCAATCTTATAGGACTGCCAATAGGCTTCAAATGCCCTTGCGTTGTTGAGAAAATAGCGCAAATGGTCTATGCGTCCTGCCTTGATGAGGGTTTCCACACGGCTGTCGGTGAGTAGTGCCGGGATAAGGGCAACAGGTGCGATTTGGTGAAAATCGTCCTTAAAGCCGTTCCTGCGGAGTGTGTCCGTTACCTTGAACTTGGGGTATATGGGTGCACAAGCCACATAACGGTAGGCTTCATTATCGTTGCGCACAGCCATTGGCGAATAGAAAGAGAACGTGTCCACATAATGCCCCAATATGCGTTGAACGGCTATCACAACCTTTCTCCCTTGCCCGTTCCACCAATACTGACCGATTTCGATTGTCTCATATTTCGCCTTACAACCTTTCTCCATGCCCACTACTATCAGGAACATACGCAACACTTGGTATGTTCCGCAGGTAGTGAGGATAGTGAAGTATTGCTTCTGCTGTAATTTGCGCCCGTAGGTTTCCTCAACCTGCAACCTTGCCCCACAATGGGAGCAGGTGCAAGTTTGGGCAGGTTTTTCCATTATCCAACTATGTCCGCAGTCCATACACGTAGTATGACCTTTGGGTAATCGGTAGGCAAAGTGGCCGATGCACTCATGGAATGCCCACTTGCTTTGTGTCTTGGTAATGGGGCGCAAATGCTTGCTTTCAGCAAGCACAGCCTTTTCAAATCTGTTTCTCGGTTTCATACTCTTTCCTCCTTGCTTTATTCGTTACGAAATACATAGCCGTTCTTATACCAATAGTCCGTGTCGAAAAGGTCGTCGGCATATTTTGAAAAATCGAAGTAGCTCAATGCAAAATCGGACAAGTCGTTTTCCATTTTCACAAGTTCTTCCGCAAATTCCTCCTTGCTTGCATAACTGCCGATATAGGCGGATTGGAAAGACTTCACAAGGTCGTAAGCGTCTTGTGTGAGTTTGATGTTATTGCCCTCCGCCCATGTCCAAAAGGCTTCTTTCTCCGTGTCGTTCAGTCTGTCCAACTCGTCTCGAAGTTCAAAGAAATTTTCTTCCAAATTGCTCTCGTCTATCAGACTATCGGGAATGTTCTCCCAATCTTGGAACATATATTCGGGTTCTTCCTCGTCTTCGTGTATCTCGGCACAATACTCCAGAAAGCCGTCCAAATCGAAAAAATCCGAAAGGCTTACCCACTCGCCCTGCAAAGTGCCGTTGTTGTACTTGGCATAAGTGCCTACGTAAATCCGTGCTTTGTTCAAATCCATTGCTTCCATATTGCGATATTGTCTAAGGGTTAAAAATCAAATAGTGAGGGTTGTACAATCTTGTTTTCCGCTTTCTTGGTACGTTCGCTGTGGTTGCGCATCTTGGCAAGCTGTTCGCGTTGGTATTGCTCAATGGCTTGCCTGCGTGCTTCCGCCTTTTCTTCGTCAGTAAGCTGTACCACGTGGTTTACGGCTATGTGACAATTAAGGGGCTTGCCAACGTCGATATTATCCTCGTCAAAATAATGCACTGCCTGCGAATATATCTCCCCGTCTGAAAAGCCTGCACATCCGCTGTTTTTCACGTAGTTGAGAATATAGGTAATGCAGTCGTCGATGTTCTTGCCCTCCTTGCGGTAGCTTACGGCAAAGAGTTCGTCTTCGGCTGCCCTATTGTCCAAATAGGCTTGAATGGTTCGTTTGAAATGGTCGGTTGCTTTCATTGTCGTATGATTTTAATTAAACGATAGCTTGGATAATTTGCATTCTGTGTTGGGGACTGACCATTTCAAAGCAGAATGCGATAAACTCTTTTCTTGCTTCTCTGCGCAACTCCTTGTACAATGTTTTCAGTTGC
>NZ_KB908357.1 GCF_000382385.1 Segatella maculosa DSM 19339 = JCM 15638
AAAAAAAAAAAACCGTAATAAAATCTTAAAAATTTCCGATTAAGGGAATTTTTAGACACATTTGCATTCAGTTTTTTAATAATTAAAAATTGAGAAATGAATAGTCTTTTATTGAATGCAACAAGTCTGTTATTGCAGGCAAGTGTCAAAGGGAAAGTAAATGAAGTGCTTAGCAATTATGCTGTGCCCGTAATTGCTGGTATTATTGTTATTAGTGTGGCCATTGCCATTTTTACAAATTTGGATGGAATTGTCGACCGTGACGGGACGGGGACAAGAAAGGGTGCAATCATGAATGTGGTCTGGGTGGTTCTGTATGTGATAATAGGAATTGCCGTGCTCGCAGGTATAGTACGATTAGTAGGAAGCATGTCTTTGTCTATATAATGAAGTTCAAGGTCAGAAAAGGACTGGAGACGGATTTGAAGATAAAGGGAATGACCGCCAAATATTTTTATGCCTACTGTGGAATTGGTGGAGGGCTTACGATAATTGGCCTTGTCTCTTTTATGGGGGCTGTACACGGAGGTTCTTTTATTGGTTTTGTCGGTCTTCTTGTAATCCTCGGAATTGTTTTTGTAATTGTTCGGGTTGTCTTCATGAATATGTCGCGGACAGATAAATTGCGAAAATACAAGAACGACAGAAAAATAATAATTGTTTCAAACAGGGATATTCTGAGATGGAAATAACGGCAGCACAGGCATATGGTATTTTGTCCATTGAGGACAATTGTATCCTTTCCAAAGATGGAAGCATTACAATTGTCTTTGGATTAAAGATGTCAGAGGCCTATACGATGGATGCTTCCGGATTTGATGACAGGCATAACCACTATTACAGGGCATTCAGTCACATCAAGTACGGATATGTCCATAAGCAGGATGTCTTCTTAAAACAAAAGTTTGATAGTTCGGCCATTGGTGGAAGCAGTTATATACAACGGGCACAGCGTGATTACTTTAATGGAAGGGAATATTTACAGCATTTCTCTTTTCTTGCTTTTACACTTTCCGGACTGTCCACTTTAGAAAAGGGATATCAAAGTAATCCTTTCGCATATAAAGAGGGAATGGCAAAGGCCGATAGGGATAAACTCGGTGAATTCGTCGATTCTGTCGAGAGTGCAATTTCCATTATCAGAAATGTCAGAAATGAAACGGTGTTCCAATTGTCAAAAGGAGATATTGTAGAATATGCGCTTCGATATGTGAATGGATTCCATCAGGATGCTGGAATTAGGGATATTAAATTTGCAGATAAAATGCAGATAGGAAATAAAAAAGCTGTCGTATTTTCTATCTGCGATGAAAATTACCTACCGGACAGCCTTTCTGATTACGTTCCGGATGCTACGTTGGGAAAAAGTAACAAGATGTATATGGCACCATTGGAACAGCTCGGTGTATTTCTTCCATGTCAGCATGTCATCAATCAGGTGTGGAAGTTCAATGGAAGTGCCTATAAGGAGGAATTGAAGGAACGAGTTAGGTTTTTTGGACGGCACAGGTCATTCGACAAGGAAATAGAAGTGCAGTATCATGGACTGGAGACCATGCAGGATGAGATACTGAATGAAAGTGAAAATCTGCTGTGCCGGACAAGCTATAATATCACCGTTTTTGATGATACGGACGAGCAACTGGAGAAGTGGACGGATATGGTGAAGAATGTCTTTAATAATGCTGATTGCAGGTATTATATACCGTCATACGATGCACTTTACAGGATATTCGTCTCTTCTGTCATCGGTAGGGTGGCATCAATGCCGGAGGAGTTAATGTTTTTGGCAGACTTACATTCAGCACTTTGCTTGAATATTAATTATACGGCTTTCACAAGTGATGAAGAGGGTACGTTCTTTAATGACCGTATCTATCAAATTCCTATAAAAAAGGACCTGTGGGATGCTGGGAAAAAGAGAATAGCTGCAAGGAATGGTATCATAGTGGCCAGTACAGGAGGTGGTAAGTCTGTTACGGCTCTGAATATCGTACAACAGGACATCGAAAATGGAGTTAAAGATATTGTGGTGGAGTTCGGAAAGAGTTTCTATCAAATAGCAAAACTCTATCCGGAAAGGTCCTTGCATATCGATTATGATGGAAAGGAACCGCTCGGCATAAATCCTTTTAGGGTGGACGGCTATCCGGAACCAGACAAAATAAAGATGCTCGTTAATCTGATTTTTAAGTTTTGGCGTATGCCGATGCTGGTTACTGAAACACCACAAGTAGTATCCCTTACCAAAATTCTGCTTCAATATTACAAGGATAGACAAATAGGACATAGTTTTCCAGATTTTTATAACTATGTTGTAGAACAGGGAAGTTCCTTGTTTGAAAGATTTGATATTAAACCTGAATATTTTGATTTAGACAGCTTCAAGCATAATTGTAGTGAGTTCTTGCCCGGTGGATTCTATGAGAATGTGTGTAGGGAATCTGATAGGGAGGAAAGAATCAAGGATAAGGACTTTATTGTGTTTGAGTTGACACGAATAAAGAAAGACCCTTTTCTCATTACCGTGGTCATGAGTATTTTGTATGATACCATTGAAAACAAAATTCTTTCAGACCGGAGCGTGAGAGGAAAATTAATTTTTGATGAATATGCGGAATCACAGGCTATCAAAGATTTGTCCAGTGGTACGGATATACATTCGACGGTGGCTTTCTTCTATCAAAAGTTACGTAAGGAGAACGGGGCGATTATAACGGTTATACAGACACCATCACAGCTACCGGACAACGAGTATACAAAGGGTATGTTTGCAAATACGCAGATTCTTTATGTGTTGCCGGCGGCGGAAGTCGTCTATAATGATGTAGTGAGGGCCTTCCAAATGGATAAGGAGAGCCAAATAAACCTGATGAAATCAATAGGGAATGATTTTTCAGGGAAAAGGCCGTATTCGGAAATATTCATGTGCTTTGGTGACAATTATGCTACTGTCATGCGCTTGGAGCTGTCGCCAGAAAAGTTTCTGGCTTTCCAAACGGATGGTGAGGCATGGCAGGCTATTGATGAAAATTACCGTACTTCAGGTAATATGCAGGAAGCGATAGAAAAATATAAACAGTCTAAAAATAGGAAGTATGAAAAAGGTATTCTTAATTAGCTTATTTGTAATTTTTGGATTAGTACAGATGAGTGCACAAATGGCCGTAACTGATCCGGGCCAAATGGCAATTAATCAGGCAGGATGGGCTTCTTCTTTGGAAAAGGCTGCATCACAGATAGAGATTCTGACAAAAAACAAAGAGATTCTGACAGAGTCTATTAACTTGTATGCAAAGGTTAGTGGTTTTCTGAAAACCAGCCAGCTACTTTTTAATGTCATTGATAGGCAGGTTAAAATCGTAAAATTAGCGGCAGACGAAACTACCCGGAGAGATTATGCCAATGTAAAAATGTATATGAGATATACGGACAGAGTGAAAGAAATATTGGAGGAAAGTCAAGGAATTTTCTCTCTGGCCCAATCTATAGTTACACCATCCGCCAAAATGACGGACGGGGAAAGATTACAAATGCTGTCGGAGTTAAATAAGCAGACCAAAGAGTTTTATTCTAAGCTCCAATTGAACAAGTCAAGATTTGAGACCTATAACAATGCTATGAAAAAATTGAAGAAAAGATGAAATCGGATGTGTTGGAAAACATAAAGAAAGCATATTCTGCCATCATTGAAAAGAATGAGGTTGGAAACGGAATGTACACTGTCGCGGCCTTGATTTGCGTAATAATTCTTGTAAATAAGTTTATTGCAGCATATAAGGAGGCGTATAGTGGGGACGCGCAGCGACCTATCAATATAAAGTCTTTCTTTACCCTTTTCTATACATACTTCATCTGTGCAGGTATCATCATTGCTGCATCGCCGGTGATCAATACAATAGAGGAACTTTTGGCTGATGTACAGACATCTTTCATGGCAAAGTTTCCGGGACCAAAGGATGTTGACGGGCAGGCCATGTACGATGAACTCTTGAAAGATTTTTCTTCTAAGGTGCAAGAAGACAGTATGATAGTCTCCGCCTTAGAAAGTCTGTTCTTCCCTGTGTATATCTTTATAGAAATGCTGATATACTATCTCACGGAATATCTTTATTTCATCTTTGCAGCAGGACGGTATCTCTATTTAGCGTTATTGAAGATTGTCACACCTATTGCCGTTGTCTGTGCGTTAAGTGAACAGACAAGAGGTATAACGATAACGTATCTAAAGAATCTGGCCATATGTTATATGTTGATACCATCATATCTGATAGCCAACTTTTTTGCTGAGACACTTTCGGATGCGATTGTTGGAAGCTGGGAGACAACATCGGTCAATTTTGATTTATTGAGTTTAGTGGTAGCATTGATTTTTAAACTGGCACTTTTCAGTGCTGCATCTAAATATACATGGAAATTGCTCAATTGATAATTTATGAAGAAAGAAAAGATACTGAAAGATTTTGATGCACTCGTGCAGGCAAAGAAGGTGAATTCCACTAATACCAAGCTGTGCATATTGTTTTCCCTAACAGTCGTTGTATGTGTGCTTTTGTGGGGTGCATATATCTCGTTGACGGCTATGGATAAAGTCGTGGTGGTGGAAAGGAGCGGGGAGTATCTAAAGACGAGCGCGGAGAGGAAAACGGAACTCTTTGCAGCACTAATAAAGAATACGTGCGCACAGGCGACGCAATATGCAAATTCTTTTGACAGGGTGAGCGTCAAGAGAAATCAGGCATACGCTTCATTCTATATAAACAAGGCTGATTTAACGGCCATTACCAACAAATATTATAATGACAAGGCTTATTTTGATGCGGTAAATAGTGGTGCAGTATATAAATGTGAGATAGACAGTTTGTTGAGTTTTAAAGGAGAAAACGAGCCTTATCAGGTACGGTTCTTATCTAAATTGACAGTCTACACGGAATCTGGTACAACAAGGAAGTTTATCATAGAATCGGAGGGTACCATCGTTAGAACAACACCACAGTTTCCGGAGAATGTAACTGGTTTCTTTTTTAATAAACTCATGCAGACTTGGAGAATAGCAGAGGAACAGCCGGCAACCGGTAATGAAACGGAAAGTCAGGAAACAATGTAAATATTAGAAAAATGGAATCAGCAGATAAAAGAAAGATTATCATTATTGTCGCTTCTGTGGCTTTTTCTCTTTTAGGTATTATCGTGGTTTTTGCCACGTTGCCCGGAGAGGAAAAAGAAGACGAACTTTCCGTGAGAGTTCAAGATGAAAGAGAAGTTACGGTCGAAGATATGATGAAATCCGGAGATGGAAAAAGTGAGAATCAGACAGGTGCAATACAAGAGTCAACCCCTGCACTCTCTGCTGGAACCTCCGGAGCTGGGACGCTTCCGCAGACTTCAGATGAAATCGTAGAAGACAACGCTGAAGTACGGGAACTACAAAAACAACTTCGAACAAATAGGAACACAAGAAATATGGATGGCTATTCAGGAAGTACTACTTCCGGAGCATACGCATATTCTCCTGTACAGGCTACTCCCAAGACTTCAAAACGGAGACAAACCGTAGTACTATCTTCACGTGAAGAATTATCAGCTTATTCGGATGGAGAGATGACACCAATGACGGTTCCTGCCAAAGAACCAGTTAAACCGCAAGGACGGAGGTTCTTTTCTTCCTCTTCAAAAAAAAATAATACGGACAACGCCATTGCTGCCGTTGTCCACGGTGACCAGACAGTTACTGCCGGCTCCACATTAAAAATGCATCTTTTACAGGATATGAATATAAATGGAATGTCTGTCCCCAAAAACACCTTTGTTTATGGGACGGTTTCTTTTTCAGGTGAAAGAATGACCGTCAAGGTTTCGTCTTTAAGGCTTTCCAATAGTATTTATCCTGTAAATCTTGATGTTTACGACAGAGATGGAATTCTTGGTATTCATGTGCCGGGAAATATCAAGGCAGAGGCAAAGGGAGACGTGACAGAGGCCGGAGTAGGTGAAGTAAATCCTACCGGGACCGGAATTATCGGAAGTGCTACGAGGGCTGTTATTTCTGCCGGAAAATCCGTCATTTCAAAAAAAGTGAGGACACAAAAGGCTACGGTGAGAACCAACTATAAAATATATTTGCAATGGGGAAAAAATTGATTATTTTCTGCCTTGTATTGTGGTGTGTAAGTACATTTGCACAATATCTAAAACCGGGTGCAATAATGCAGATTGGTATTTCGTATGATAAAACGCTGCATTTTATATATTCTACTTCAATTAAGTATTTTGATGTGGGAGACAGTAATAAGGTTGCTGTAGATAAGCCGGAAGACGTGAATAATGTAATAAGGCTGAAATCACAGGAACGTAATTTCAGTGGCACTACTAATCTGTCAGTTGTGACCTCAGACGGAGTCTTTCACTCTTACATGCTCCGTTATGAAGACAAACCTAAGTTCTCATACATTAGGGAAGGTAAAACGTATGTAGAACCGCAGAAAATAGCTGTGTGTAGTGAAAATAGTACGCATCTTATATATCCTTCAAAAATTAAATATATAGACTTTGGGGATAATACAATAAGTGTAGAAAGGGCCGGAAAAGTTGACAACATAATCAGAGTGCAGGCTGTAGACTCGAACTTCCCCGAAACAAATGTTTCTGTTATTACTGAAGATGGGACTTTCTATACTTTGAATGTAGATTATAGTAAATCTCCGGGATCTTTCTCATATGTCATTGCTGATAGTTCTAAACTGAATAATCAAAAGGATATTGCCATTTTTAATGATGTCGAGATAAATGAAGTTGATCAGAATGCTATAAGTAACGATATTCTGAAGTCAAAGAGAAATATCTACAATCTTGCAGCAAGAAAAGGTAGTGTGAATTTTTCCGTATGGAATGTATATGTTATGAATAATACGCTCTTGATGCATCTTCAGCTGCATAACAAGTCTTCTATCAATTATGATATAGATTTTATAAAGTACTATATCACGGACAGAAAAACGATGAAGAAAACCGCATCACAGGAAATCGTTCTTGAACCTATCTTTCAGAAAGGGTTTTCTTCTATCGTAGAGAATAAAATCAAAATGGACTGGATAGTGGCTTTTGATAAGTTTACGATTCCTGAAGATAGACAGTTTGTCATAGAAATACAAGAAAAAAATGGAGGGCGGCATTTTAAATTTAATGTTCCTGCAGCTGATATTCTCGACGCAAAGATATTTCAAAAAGGAATGATTAATAACAATTAAATAAAAAATATGAAAAAGCTATTTTTATTACTATTTACCTTACTACTCCCTATGGTTATGATGGGGCAGCGACATTCAAAAGGTATTGGTGGTATCGATGTTTTTGGTGGTTTTTCACTGGGTAAATATACCGGATGGAATACCGGTATTGGATATTCACATTATATGACGAGCTCCGACATATTCCGGATTACAGGAGAATATACACAGTATAAGAGAAAAATCTATACTCGTGAGTTTGATATTCTGAACTATATGGCAGAAATAGAATATTTGCATATGGTTGTTTCCAACCATAACAACCTTTACATTAATCTTGGTATTGGCGTAAAAGGTGGATATGAAGATATAGGGAAAGCAAAAGATTACGTGAATTCCGATGGCAGAGTATCGGATATAAAGAGCAGATTTATGGCAATACCACTTGTTGCAGGTGAAGCGGAATTTTTTGCATTTTCAAAGACGGCATTCCTCCTGCAGGTAAAAGAGTGCTATTCTCCAATGAGTGACTTGCGGAAGTGGAATACGACTATTGGAATTGGAATCAGACAGCTTATATTCTAACTATAAATCAATTATAATTATGAAAAAAATAATGAATTTTTGTGCGCTTGGGGTATTTCTACTATCTTCCCTAATGTTCTTTTCTTGTGCTAATGACGATGATGATGATAAGGTAAAAGATTATTCCTTTACTGCAAAAATAGAGCAAATAGAGAATGAAGGTGTTGTTAACAAGATTGGAAAACCTGTTAAACTTAAGATTTCCTTGAATGATGTTAAGACAAAAGCGGATAGTATAGAAATCTCATTCAAAGTAAATAATAGAAACGGATATGTATATAAAGATAAAAAGAAAGATTTACATTATCCAACAGAAACAGTTTTTAGAGATGTATTTGCTGATAACACATTAGTACTATATTACGTTCCAGAAAATGGAGGTAAGCAAACACTATCTTTTAAATTCCAAAATGGAAAATATTCTTATGATGTAGAAAAAGAAATTGATGTGGAAACAGGAACAAACGTTTCTTTTTCTAATTTGTTGCCCAAATCACAGACTCTTGGACAGAATTGTCGTGGTTCTGTAATCGTCGATAATTATATGGATAAGGGGAATTACCATTATCTAAAGTATGAAATTACAGGTGGAAATCTTGAATCGTTTTTTTATATTTACATAGATGGAAAACCTGTTCCTGTTGCTTCAGGAAAGACGGTTAGATTGATGGATGGAATTAAAAAACAAGAGTTTAATTATATTTATGAGCAAAAAGAAGAAGGATATAATACAATTAAGTTGACGGTCGGAGATAAATATGGAAATGAATATTCTTCGACATTTACTCCTTTTTTCTCTCCGATTGTCGATATATCGATTTATTGTGTTGGAGTAAGACAATCAAAGGACCACCAAAGTATTTCCCCTCGATTTTTTATGACTTCAACTTTTATTAATACATTAAACGAGCGAAAACCATATGTACTTAAAGATACAGAGATAGAAATATCATTTACAGTTTCTACACAACACCCTCGGTATGTTCCAGATAAAAGGGTTGTATTGAAAATACCAAAGAATAGTTCTGTTTCTCAGGCGGTTAAACCTCAATTCTTTTCGGAGATAGGTGCTTTTAGCGTGAAGGATCTAAAAATTATAGGAATGGCGGATGTTCATGGCAGAGTTTATAAATTAACAAATGTTATCAAATACTCTCAGGTTTATATTGATGAAAAGGGTAAAGAAATCAAAGAAAAAAATGACTATGAAATAAAACTTTAAGAGTAGATGAATTTGCTTTTTTCTATTCTCATATCCTTTCTTACTTTGTCCCCTACAGGACAGAGTAAGAAAGAATTGTGTAGAAAGGTCCTTGCTTCTGCCCGGACTTTTAAGGAGATAGCACCGGTCTATAACATAATTGAGAAGGAAAAAGATATTTTTAAGTATGTGCCATCGGCCAAACCGATAAAAGGAAAATATCGAGTAAGCAGCAATTTTGGAAACAGATTTCATCCAATCAGAAGGGTAAAAATCTTTCATGCCGGACTGGATATGGCTGCACAGTATGCCACGACGGTACATAGTGCTGCAGAGGGGACGGTGATATTTGCCGGGATAACGAACGGCTATGGAAAAAAGGTCGTCGTAGCACATCGATATGGTTTCGTTACTTGTTATGCACATCTTACATATATTTATGCTAAAGTTGGACAAAGGGTTAAAAAGGGGGCATGTATAGGTTTTGTAGGCTCTACAGGAATGAGTACTGGAAATCATCTTCACTACGAAATCATCAAAAATAAAAGATTTATAAATCCAATTAACTTTATCAATCATGAATGAGGAACAGAAGAAAGCTTTTGGGAAACAGCTGAAAATGGCAAGGGTTTGGTTAAACTTGCAGGGAAGTGATGTTTCAGAAGCAACGGGGATTTCTGTTAAACAGATTAGAAATATAGAAGTGAACGGAAGTACAGGATCCGTTGCAAAATATCTGATGTTTTTGCGGAAAAGAGGAATCGATCTCAATGTTCTATTTGATAAAGCCATTGAAGGAGAATTTTAATTTGGGCGTTTCGGAAACCGCCGGGCTTTACGTTCCAATCCTCTTTTACAAAGAGAATTTCCCCTGCAATCCCTAACGCATAAGCCCACCCATTAAAGTGGTACGGGCACCGCCAAAGCAAAGCTACGCACCACGTCGACAAACGGCCTTAAGCCTATCGATGTGGTGCGTAGCCTTGTTTTGGCTTTTCCGTCAGGGCCTAACCG
>NZ_KB908358.1 GCF_000382385.1 Segatella maculosa DSM 19339 = JCM 15638
CCTATTCGGGAGATTGTTTTTGGTTTGTAGCAACTATGCGTGGCCTAAACCTGAAAACAAGTTTTCCCGAGGTCCTGGAAACCATAGTACAAGAACTTGGATTGTATTCTTTATGTGATGGTGAACAGCATAGCAAGCATATAACACAGTCATACAAAAAAACTATCGGCTTCAGTCCTGAGACTGATATGCCCAAGCATACGGAAGAACGACCATACAGTTTTGAGATACAGCCTTTTGATGACGGGCTGCTGAACTATTGGGCGCATTATGGCATCCATGAGGATGCACTCCGACGCTTTCGGGTACGGAGTCTTAAACGCTATGAGAGTATTTCTGCTGAAGGTCGTAAGTTTGAACTTTATGGCTCACCTACGGAACCTATGTTTGCCTATATTGGAAACGGCTATGTAAAGATATACCGACCTCACAGTCCGAAAATCCGCTTTCTCTATGGTGGACGGATGCCTGCCACCTATTGCTTCGGTATGGAGCAGATTCCCGCTAAAGGCGATATGCTCTTCATAACAGGTGGAGAAAAGGATGTACTCTCATTGTATGCACACGGCTTCAATGCAATCTGCTTCAACAGTGAAACGGCACAGATACCGACAAGCATCATCGAGAGCCTTCAGCTTCGCTTTCGACATATCATACTTCTGTATGATGCTGACGAGACAGGCGTACGCGAGAGTCACAGACAAGCAGAATATCTGGCAGAATACAAGGTATTGAACCTTTCACTTCCGCTAAGTGGCACGAAGTCTGAAAAAGACATTTCAGATTTCTTTGCCTTGGGCAACGGGGCAAAGGAATTGAAAGAGCTGCTTGCCAAGATGTTCTCAGACCTATATAGCCAAACTATGATGATGTTACGTTCCTGTGAAATTGATTATGAGAATCCACCGGACATTTCCAAATCGGTTGTGGCTGTGAATGGTGTTCCACTCGGTACGCAGGATAATCTGTTCTGCATTACCGGAGGTGAGGGTACGGGCAAGAGCAACTATGTTGGTGCCATCCTTGCCGGAACATTGGGAGAAAAACGATTGCCGATAGAGAAGACCTTGGGATTGGAGATTACCGCCAATCCCAAAGGCTTGGCAGTCCTGCACTATGATACGGAACAGTCCGAAGCACAACTGCACAAAAATTTGGGTAAGACCTTACAACGTGCTTCATTGAAAACCGTACCGGAGTTTTACCACTCCCTGTATCTTGCGTCGCTCTCCCGTAAAGACAGACTGAAACTTATCCGTGAGAGTATGGATTTGTTTCATCATAAGCATGGAGGTATCCATCTTGTAGTGATTGACGGCATAGCCGACCTGATACGTTCCGCCAACGATGAAACGGAAAGTATTGCCATTGTAGATGAGTTGTACCGTTTAGCTGGCATATATAATACTTGCATCATCTGCGTGCTGCACTTTGTGCCGAATGGCATTAAGCTCCGTGGTCACATCGGTTCCGAGCTGCAACGCAAAGCCGCGGGAATTCTCTCCATAGAGAAAGATGACAATCCCGAATACTCTGTGGTGAAGGCATTGAAAGTCCGTGACGGAAGTCCGTTGGACGTACCGATGATGCTTTTCGGCTGGGATAAGACAGAGGACATGCACGTCTATCGTGGTGAAAAATCCAAGGAAGACAAGGAAAAGCGCAAGACTGATGAGCTTATTGGCGTTGTCAAAGAAGCCTTCCGAAGTTCTTTCAAGCTCACTTACCAAGAACTTTGTGAGGTTCTGATGCGTGAAATGGAAATCAAGGACAGGACCGCAAAGAAATATATTGCCTATATGAAAGAGCAGCGTATTTTGATACAAGATACAAGTGGGAATTATCAAAAAGGAGAATTATGCCATACTTAGATCAACAGCCAGAAGATACATGGCAGAAACGCCTGTTTGATAAACTGAAGAATATGGAAGACAAGCTCGACCGTCTGCTTGTCCTACGAGAACAGGAAGTAGATACGACCATTCACCCTCCATTGAAACCCGAATACTTGGATATCATAGATGTCTCCAAAATTTTGAAGGTGGAACAAAAGACCATTTACAACTGGGTGTGGGCAGGAAAAATCCCCTATCTCAAAGCTAACGGACGATTGCTTTTCCTTCGGGAAGAGATAGATGAAATGTTGCGTAAACGAGATGGCTGGTAGCAGCAGACGACATACTGATGTGTTAGATTTTGGCAATATATTTGTTTTATTGCCAAAATCTAACTATCTTTGCACCGAACCATTAATGCTAGCAGAATGAATGTCAGTAATATCATTGTAGATTTTGCAAACGCCAACAAGGATTTTAAGACGAATGACTTGTCTGAGTATCTTTCCGGGAAGATTGAACTTTCCAAGAAGATGCTGTCCTGGCATTTACGCAAGTTGTTGGACGAAAAAAAAATATTCAGAATAAGCAAAGGAGTATATACGATAACCCCAAAAATCATTTTCCGTCCTGTTCCTAATGCTCACTCCATTCGGTTGTATAAGAAATTAAAAGCGGTATATCCCTTATTGGACTTTTGTGTTTATAACGGCGAAATCCTATCCGACTTACAGCATCACCTGTCGTACAACAACAATATCTATATAGAAACGGAGCGCGATGCCACTGAAACCATTTTCCACTTTGTACAGGATATGCACGAACGCAGTTTCCTTTCGCCAAAGGAGGATATTATGTCCGATTATATCCGGTTGGACAAAAGATCCTTTATTGTGAAGCCTCTTGTTTCAGAATCGCCCATACAGGAAGTAAACGGTATCAATATACCAACAATAGAGAAACTCTTAGTTGATATCCAATGTGACAGGGATTTCTTCTACCTGCAAGGTCAAGAGTCCTTGTACATGATGCAGAATGCCTTTGCCAACTATAATGTGAATATTGGCATGTTACTGCGATATGCCTCACGGCGCAATATTAAACCGCAAATAGAAAAATATATCAAGGAATTTGTATGATCAAGAAAGAATGTATGACCACCGAGTGGATAAAATCCATTTCTGTGCGTAACAAGTATAAAGACCTGAATCTGATAGAGAAAGTTATCAGGGCAATGTCGCTGTTGGAGATGCTGAAATTGTCAGGTTGCCCTTTCTGTTTCAAGGGCGGTTCGGCTCTGATGCTTATTTTGGGTGAATCCGCTCACCGACTATCCATCGACATTGACATTATCTGCCCACCCGGGACGGATATTGAGCCTTATTTGAAAGATATAGAAAAGTTCGGCTTCATATCTAAGACTCTTGAAGAGCGGCAGCAGAGGGACACGAATATACCCAAGAGCCACTCGAAATTCTTTTATCACATCGCTTATAAAAACGATGATAAGCCTGGGTATATACTGCTTGATGTCTTGTACGAGGATTTACAATACCACGCTACTGAAGAAGTCGAGATTAAAGGGCCTTTTATAGAATTGGACGATGAGCCATTGAAGGTAACCGTGCCATCTGCTGACGATATTCTTGGTGATAAACTTACGGCATTTGCCCCCAACACCTCGGGCGTTCCTTACATCAAGGGGGACAGGGATTGCTCACTGGAAATCATCAAGCAGCTGCATGATGTAGGCAGGCTGTTTGAACATTCCGGTAACTTTCAGCACACTAAGGATACTTTCACCCAAATAGGGAAAATAGAATTGCAATATCGGGGCTTACCCGCTGAACTGTCACTCATTTATGAGGATATTAGGGAGACCGCCTTGTGTCTGGGCACTAGAGGGCAGATGGGTAAAGGTGATTTCAAAATGCTGCAAAATGGCATTAAGAAAATAGACGGCTACATCTATAAGGGGAAATATCGCATAGAAGAAGCTATCGTGGATTCGGCTCGTGCAGCTTACCTTGCTACCTCAATAGAAAAATCAAGCACAAGAATTGAGAAATACGATAGAAATCCGAACACCATACTTGCCATGGAATTATCTCCTTCCGTCAACAATAAACTCAACAAATTGAAAAAAATACTACCTGAAGCTTTCTTCTATTGGGTCAAGACAAGCGAACTATTACAAAAATAATCAGTTAGGTTTTGGCAAATAATTACAAATTATTACTATCGGTAAGCCTTTTCGACATACAAAAGTTAAGGGCTAAAATTCTCACTCGGACTTCAGCCCTTTTTGTTACTTTTGTTTTCGATGCAAACATCAATAACATGGGCTACACATTTTAGCGGACAGCCGGTCTATAATCAGGTAATAAAATTACTTGATAAATAAAAAATCAAGTAAATTAGCCTTGAAACACCTCGAAGTGGAATTTATGTTAAGCGTTGACGGATGGACTCACCTTGTCATAATATTCTTTTTACCTTTCTCCTTTCCTGTCTGAAAGGGTGTCAGCTGGATTTGATAAAGTCTTTGGGCAGGATTCCGAACTGGGCATAGAAGCATTTGGTGAAGTAGCCGGAATTGTTAAAACCTACTTTGTAGCACACTTCGTTGATTTTGCAGTCGCCGGCCTTTAGTAACTGGGCAGCATATTTCAGCCGTTCGATGCGGATATAGGTATTGGGAGATACGTTAAGTGTCCCTCTCACCTTCCGGTTCAGGTTGGAGCGACTCATGTTCATGTCTGAGGCGAGCTGGTCGACATTGAACTCGCTATTGCTCATGTGTCGTTGCATCACACTTCGCAGCCGTTCTAGAAACTCCTTGTCAACATTGCTTTTCGCCACGGTATTAGACGAAACAAAGGGTGAACCGGCATAGGTACGTTTTATTTCTTCACGCGATCGCAGCAGATTGGTAATGGTGTTGATGAGGAATTCCATAGAGAAAGGCTTCTCTATGTAGGCATCGGCACCGCTTTCCATTCCTTCCATCCGTGCCAAATCCAGTGTGGCAGCAGTGAGGAGGATAACAGGCGTGTGGCTGTAGTTTACATTTTTCTTAATGTTCCGGCACAGTTCAAAACCATTGATGGGGGCCATCATCACATCGGTAACCACCAGACTCACTTTCTCCCGTTCTAAAATGGAGAGCGCTTCCTGTCCGTTAGCAGCCAGAACGATGTCGTAATAATCCTGCAATGTGCGTTTTTCGTATTCCAGCATCTCGGCATTGTCATCTACTAACAGCAGCAAAGGGCGTCCCGATTTTCTGGGTTCAGCTTCGTCCATGTTGATTAGATCCGACTCTGCAGATAACGAAATATAGTCCGTCTGGTTAATAGGAAGGGTGAGACGGAATACATTCAGATGGTCGTTCTGGTCCATGGCGAGTGTCCCTTTGTGCAGTTCGGCCAGGTTTTTGGCCAGTGCCAGCCCTATTCCCGTTCCAGTCTGTGCTGTCTGCTGATGACCTTCTATCCTGAAGAAGGGTTCGAAAATCCTACTTTGGAGGCTCTTCGAAATGATATTTCCATCATTACTAATGATAACGGAGAACGTATTGTTCGGGCTTGACTCTATGAGAATAGATATTCGGGAGGCACAATATTTTACGGCATTGCCAAGCAAATTGCTGATGATTTTCGTGAAACACTCCTGATCGACATAGGCCATAATACCCGCATTGCAGACAGACAGTGTGGCATCAATGTTCTTCTCCCGGATCAATGGCAGGAAGCGGCGAAATGTTTTATCGACTAATTGCGGGATGTCACAGTGCTCGAAGTTCAGCTTTAGCCCGTCTCGTTCAGCTTTTCTGAAGTCTAGCAACTGGTTGATGAGCTTGTTCAGCCGTTCGGTATTCCTTGACATGATATGTAGCTCCTCCTTGGTCTGGCTGTCTTTTACCCTTTCCTGCTTTATGATATGCTCTAACGGGCCTTTGATGAGGGTAAGGGGAGTGCGTATTTCATGTGCCACATGAGTGAAGAAATTAATCTTGCTTTCATAGAGTTCCATCTCTTTCTCCTGCTCCAGTTTGTCCATTGCCTGCTTGCGTTTGCGCCTGTTGCGCCTGTAAAGATAGCGGACCGTGAAGTAGGCCATTGCGCAGGCGCAGAGAAGATAAAACAGCTTTGCCCAGAACGAGAGCAATGGATAGGGCTTTACCACCACTTTCAGGCTGTATTCCCGGACATCCCACACTCCTTTGCTGTTCTTGATCCTTACGCGAAGCAAGTATTCACCAGCCGGGAGGTTGTCGAATCCGATGCGGTAATCTACTCTGACGGGCTGCCACGTATCGGTAAATCCTTCCAAAATATACTCCATCTGATATCTCTGTAGTTGTTCATAGGCCAGCGGGACGACACGCAGGGAAAAGGAATTCTGATTGTATGCCAGTTCTATCTCCTTCGTATAGGAAATGTTTTGGTTCAAAGGACTGCCGGAAGTATGGTTGTCTACATCGGTGTTATTCACAATCAGTTCCGTTGCAATGAGCTTTGGCGTGGTATAATGCCGCTTGAAAGCACTGGGAGAAAACTTTACTATCCCATTGTAAGAGCCGAAGTAGATGTCGCCTTTTCGGTCGACAATGGCCGAAGAGACATTAAGCTGATTGTCAAGCATCGTCATCTGAGCAGAGAACAGCTGCGATTGTCTTGTGCTGGTATCGTATTTCAGGATACCGCTTAGTGTCGACATCCAGAGGAATCCATCCCTATCCTCTACGAGGTCGAGCACCACCGGCTCGGCCGTTCCATAGCCGTCCAGTGATACTTTTCGTATTTTCCCAGTACGGGGGCTGTAGGAAAAGAGCCCGTTTCCCAATGTCATAATCCACATATTGCCGTTTCTGTCTTCGTAAAGTCCAACGGCTTTGCTCAGCGTATAGTCCCCGATGTGGCTATGGGTGAAATGAATCCAGCGCTGGGCTGTGCCCGTTTTAAGATAAACGCCGTTGTTTTGCGTAGCCACCCATAGGTTGCCGAGGTGGTCAAACTTCACCTTGTTGATAAGAACAGAGGGAATATTGCTGTCATATTCAAAGTGACCGGTGCTTCTGTTGAGCCGGCATAGTCCGCGAATCGTGCCAAAATACAGTTCTTTCCGAGGCGAGATGGCGATACTGAAGATGGTGTTGTCATGCAATGCCCCCGGCTCCCCATCGGCTCGAAAGCTCTTGATGACCCTGTGTGTATGGGTATCTATCACTTTTAACCCCATGGCAAAGGTGCCTACCCACAGCTCGTTCTCATGCACACATAAACCGTGCACATTGGGAAAAAATATGCTTTCGAGTACATGGGTAATCCTGCCGGTGTCCATGTCCATGCAGTTCAGACCTCCGTCTTCTGTACCGATCCATAGCTGTCCATTGGTATCCAGTACCATTTCGCGCACCCTTCGTCCATGCAGTCTGCCTTCCGCAGGTGATGGAAGAATACGGACAAAGGGCGGGGAAGACAATGACGCATAGTTTACCCCACCAAAATAAGTTCCCATCCACATACCATTTCCATGGTCGTGAAGCAGACAATACAGCGGATTGTCCGATAAGGAGAAAGGATTGGAAGTATCGTTGGTATAGTGATGTAGCGCTTTTGTTGCTATGTTGTAAACGTAAAGTCCTTGTTCACTGGCTACCCACACCTCATTGCCCTTCACTGACAGTGCCCTTACAAAGATGTCGTAGCCGTTTTCCTTGGACTTTACGTCGGTAACGGCTGCATGCTTCGGGTTGATGATGCTTAGTCCGCGCTTGTCGGTTCCTACAAAAATCATCGTGGGATTAACCTCCTGAATGGCCGAAACGATACACCCCCTAAAGGGCTGGCGGCCGTTTTCTACAAAGGGTGTAAGGCTTTGGAACTGGGGAGAGGTGTACCAAAGTCCGCCGCCATAGAAGCCAAGCCACACCCTGTTGCCGATACCGAAACCGATGGAAGCGATGTTCGGGTGGTGCGGAAAGGTGTAGTTCTGTAGCCGTTTCGTCTTTAAGTCATAGACAAAGAGACCTTGTTCGTTCACCCCGATGTATATTCTCCCGCGGTGCCCAGCAATGAAATTTACATTTCCTGTTATCCGATTCTTCCTGTCACTGATAGCCCTAAGAGGCCGGAAAGAGTCGGCCGAGGGCGTGTAGATCCATACTCCCTGGTCGGTTCCCACCCATATAAGGTCGTCCTCTGACTGGTAGAGCGACGTGATGAAGTCGCTTCCCAGCTTGGAATTGTTATGGCTGTACACCTTGAAGAAGTTCCCGTCGTATCGGCACAGCCCCACTTTCGTCCCCATCCAGATAAAACCAGTGTGATCCTGAAGGATAGAATACACCGTACTTTGCGACAATCCGTTGTTTGTATCAATGTGTTTAAAAGCGTAATCGGTTTGTGCCGAAGTGGGGAAAAAAAACAGAAGTGTACATATATAAATAAGGAATGTAACCTTTTTAAGCATGAAAGTAATAGCGATTATACTGCAAAGATAATGTTTTTTCCTCATATAAAATCAAGAAAACTAAGAATAGGCCGCCTTTGATCAGGGCAGCCTATCCATTCTACTGATTTGAATCTATGTTCTTGAAAGAAACTATTCGATAGGTGAAATGAGGATTGCGTTGATGAAACTTGTGCCATCCGGCTGGTTTCCTCCTTCTCCACCGGTAACGGTAATAATGATTTTCCCACTTCCATCTGGGGTTATCTTTATCTTTCCGTAGCGTATGAAAGTGTTGTCTTCGGCAGGTGTCCCGCCGATGGCCGTACCTTTCGGAACTGCCGCTCCCGTGTCTCCCGGGTCGGAAGAGGTCTTCTTTGTCAGCAAGGTTATTGTCGCCCGATTGTCTCCTGCTGCTGTAATCTTAGCCGAACAGACATCTCCCCAAAAGCGTTTGCTCGCAAAGAATGCGAGATGATAGCTTTGTTTGTAGCTCAGTCCGCTGATTTCGAATACGCCTGTATCGGCTTTCCTATCGTTCTTGAAGGCACTTCCGGACACGGCATTGGGCAGCGTTATCGGTCTCCCGTCTTCTATTGTCTCATCCGGGTCGCCGTCATTCTCGCCCCAGTTGAAGGCGTTGGTAATCTTGATGTTTACCCAGGTAGGGTTGCCGTTGATGTCTTTCATCTCGTTGAGCCCCGCTCCTTCCGAGTAGCTTCCTATGTTGTTCCAAGGAGCGTCGGCATTGCCAAAGAGATTGATATAGACAGGTGCCTTGAGTGTATATGACTGTCTGTTGACATCCACGATACAGCTGTCTTTTAAAGAGCCGTCTTCCGATGTTATTCTGAGGACAGTCGTACCTACTTTCAAGGTCGTAACCTTGCAGACCAGGGTCTGGGGATCGACGGCGATGGAGGCTACGGTGGAGTCTGAATTAGTCCATGAGAAGCCTTTTGCGAACGTTTCAGGGTTGTTGAACCTGGGCGTTATGCTAAGCTCTTCATCTACTGCCGTGGCAAAGTAATGGCTGCTGAGCTTCACCATGTGGATATCCGGAGGGGTGGGGATTGCGGCTTCGTCGTTGCAACCGGCCGTTCCCAGCATCATGAGGATGGCAGATACCCATGCTAAAGATAATCTTTTTATTTTCATAAGTAACTGTTCAAAATTAAGCGACATGTTTAGAGAAGTTTATACGCAATCCTTTTCCTATATCCGCCAAAGCTCTATTGGTTGTATAGAACAGCATGTCAGAAGTTATATAATCCTGTGGTCTCATCCACTTGCCTTTGAGTATGCGCCACAGTGTCTCGGCAATGTTCAACTGTGGCGAGTATGGTGGCAGATAGAAAAGGAAGAGTCCCCTTTGTTCCCATATAGGACGAAGTTCCCTGATTTTCTTGTTTCGATGGACAGAAGCATTGTCGAGGACGACAAAT
>NZ_KB908359.1 GCF_000382385.1 Segatella maculosa DSM 19339 = JCM 15638
ATAATATGAAAGGTGCGTTGATGAGCGTTCCCGATAAGTTACTACTCAGAAAGAGGGCCATCATAGAAACCATAAACGATGAACTTAAGAATATAGCGCAGGTAGAACATTCCCGACATAGGTGCTTCGACAATTTCATCGTCAACCTTCTGGGTGCCATTGCTGCCTATTGCCTATTTCCAAAGAAGCCATGCGTCAGAGTGCAAAGGACATTTGACACACAGCTTGCTTTATTCTAAATTCATCGAACTCACGTTACTTTAGACACGATGTAGTCCTACTTTAGATGGTATCTACTCCTACTTTAGACAAGGTGTACTCCTGCTTCGTGTTGAAAGCGATAAGTTTGAGGCATGAAAGTAGCAAGTTTACTTCCTCAAATATATCTTACACTGATTATCAGTTATATCCTTATGGTACAAAAATGTTTCCTCAATTTGAGTAGTATTGATTAGAAAACATCTTGGATGTTATCATCTGAGTTAATTATCAGAATTTGTTGTTACCATAGAACAATAAGCGTTGATCCCCATTTTTCCTGCTGTATGAAGTAGTAACATAACTGCAGGAGTTAATATTGGTACTGATAACCCGACTATAGGAGATAGTAATGTAGAGATATAAGAAACCCCACCAAGTCCAATAATTTTTCCTGTCGAAATTAACTTCTCTCTTTCTTTCGTATAATCAGGGTGCCCACATATTAATTTATTAAATTCATCACGTAAGCTATACCAGTAGTTTTTACCTGTATTTAGCGAGTTAGAGATGCCTCCAAAAGTTGCTGTTTCTTGGGGACCTTTAGCATTTATCCATTTTTCTGCAGCTTCCATTTCTCCATAATTACGAACCAGTTGTAATATGATATTGAATTGGTAAGGCTTTAGGGATTGCCCCCACTCTTCAAGAGTTAAGTTCTCAAATTCTATCATAACATTTCTTTTATATGATTAGCTGATATACAATATGATGTTTGATTTAGTTCATAAGGGTTAATTCCAGCTAGACTAATACCAGAAGGTGGAGCATAACTACCAATTAATAATCCTAATATTGTGCCGGAGTGAATATCAAAAATTATGGAGCCCGACTGTCCTGGCCGTGTTTGAACGTTTATCGTTGCATATTTAGATTTAATGCTAGAAGTCTCTAATAACATTTTTGCCCCTATTTCTGTTTCTTGATAAGTTAATACTCGTCTACCATGAACACAGTGTGGATAGCCAAATATTCCTATCCTTTGTCCAACAATTACCGCATCTAATGATCCTAGTACAGGGAAAGGAGAGGAACATGTTCCAACTATCTTTAGAATACATAAATCGGTTATTGGATTTACATCTTCTATTGTAACAGAAACACCCCTACAACTTAAATCAGAAACATCTTGATAAGTATTAATATTAGGAATATTTGGCAATATAACACATAAATCTTTCTGCAAATCTCCTACTACATGTCGTGCTGTAACAATTTTACCGTCATTACTAACAAAAAAGCCTGTTCCTAACATCGTAATATTATTAGAAGCCTTTTCCTTTCTACCAATAATTAGTATTATTCTAGTGAAATCGTACATAATAAATTAATTTTTAGTTTTATATTAATAGTTTTTTTTCTAAGTCTTCTTAACAATAAGGTTCTATCTACTTTCCCTCAAATTTCATTTAATTATTTTGTTCATAATAGTATGAATAATCAATACCTTTCATGAACATTTCTCTGTCATTAATCTGGGATGTGAGAGCTGATTTTACTAAAGACTTAATGTGCGTACTATCAGAAATACTCTCACGCATTGTGGTCAGATATTCGTTCTTATCTATCTGACTCCAATCTACACACCGCTTGAGAGAACGCTTCAGCATGAGGTTGAGCCAAATGCGAGTGCTGCGACCATTACCCTCCATAAAAGGATGGGCAACGTTACATAAATTCGGCTGCACCCGACCATCTGCGAACGAGTTCGCATGGTACTCGTTGGCACGAATTTTCATTTCTACATATTTGTCCATTATCTCATCAAAGGTGGTTTCGGGCATTCGTTCTATTGTTTGTAGGGTTTCAGGGAAATGCATACAATTAGCAAAGGTAAAACCACCTTTTGAAATATTCTTTGTGCGAATTTGTCCCGCAAAGTCATATAAACTACCAAAGAGATAAGCATGTATCTGTTGCAGACACTTAATACTGCCAGGTTCTGCCGTTTGCAAGATACCACTTTCAAAAAGCTGATAAGCCTTTTTCTTGCTCTGTCCATCAATAGTGTTATCACTATAGAGGAACCAGTCAAGAAAGCTTGTTGCCTTGGTATTGTTGATATGCTTTGCCAAAAGGGTTACACCCTCTGCATCAAACGTATCTGTCTTATAAGACTTCCCGTCAGAGGCTTTTAGCTTCAGTTGGTTAGTAGCACTAACCAACTGACTATTTTCTTTTCTTAGTTTGGTTTTGAGATACTTCCAATAGTTTCTCGTCTTTTGGTAATCATCTTGCTCGTTAATCGCAGCAATGATGTCCAGCACAGAGAACCACCACTTACTGTGTTCCTCGTCCCACACCGCCCTAACTTCATGGTCGTTGAAAAAACGGATTGATTTCTTATGTTGTTCTTGATATTCTGCCATACGTTAGGTTTAATAGTACAAAATAACGATTGCAAAGATAGTGAAAAGGTTTAAAAGGTTGTATAAGGAATGAGAGATTTATTATTAAAAGATAAGAATACTGTTCCCACATATCGTCAAATGGAATGGTGTGTTCGCAACCGTTCTCAATATAGTATAGCATGAGGTCAGTAAGGAAGTAAGGACCGGGCTTCATCTTCTTGAAGTCGGATATAGCTTTCAAGCAAGTAGCGAATGATGGTCTTTCGAGAATCCCCTTGAAGGAAAGGACTCCTTACAGATAATCTTCTTAAATCGTTCACATTCGTCTTTGCTATTCGGCTTGGCATAAAAATCTAAATACAGCCTTGCCTCTTTACTACCGTCATGATGGTCATTATGTCTTTTCCCTTGTTGGTTGACATAGCTGAAATTTAAGTCATATGTAATAGGATTTCTTCTCGACCTACTATCTACAATACAAAGGTACATCTTCTCGTGGACATACCAGCCCTATCAAGCGTTTATCAAACTATAAGTCATCGTTAAAAACAATCTATATTTACAAGGCTATGCCTTCAGTCAAATCAATTAAGCTCTGTATACACTTTCTCATCTCTTCTTGGATATTCTTGTTGTTATACAGTTCTCGATAGACAGATTCTCGTCTCCAATCACTATATCTAAAGTCTTTTATATAAGCCCACCATTCTCCAGAACGCCCATCACGAATCCTATCTTGGATTATCCGTCTAATTTCTTCATTTTCTTCTCTCGCTTTTGGACTATTGTACCTTATCCCATAGCTTAGCTTATTAAAATTAGCACTCTTAAATTCAAAGCATATCTTTGCATTCTTCCATTCCTCTTTCCAAAGAAAGAAATGACTATACTGCTGTTGCCAGTAGAATTCCCCTGTGTTTTTCTCTGGGAGGAATTCTAATTTCAATCCCAACTCGTTAGCTATTTCTGTAACTTGCTCTTCCAACTCTGTATTAATGACCCTATTGAGGATTTCAGTGTAGCTATCGTGTATTCTGATTGCTGCAAAGATATTCTCGGAGTTTGCAAGCAATTTAATCAACTCTTTTTGTTTCTGCTCGTCCATATTCTGATGTGTAAATGATGATAATAAGTTTCTATATTGTATGATAGTTTCTTTTACCAAGGGCTTGTTATAGGCCTTCTCGGTACACTTTTGAAGCCACGGTCGTATGAAATCTCTATAAGAAATACAAAAGTAATCTTCGCTTTTCTTCAACTTCCGACTGCTCCCTGTAATGGATATATCGTGAGGCGAATGTCCATCTAAGGTCAGATATAAAATCAGATAATTCCCCGTACCATACTGTTGCTCTGCAAATTGATAATACCTATAGAGCTGCTTGGTTTGGTCGCTGGCATAGATTTTATTTTCAATGATAATAGCTTTTTTCTTATCACCTTCTGCATTGCCTGACTCAATCAGAATATCCAATCTCCCACCTTCTTCTTTATCTCCCGAAATACCTCCAATCGACTTTTCAATATTTACTATAGCATGAGTAGGGTCAAAAACAAAGTTAGCGTAGATACTGTCGCGAACTAAGTCGTGGAGTTGCTGGCAAAACAACGCTAAGAATGCTGTTCCGCAACTATGTGTACCTTTAGGGTTCATCAATGCTGCAAGCATAGCAGAGTGCGTATGCACCTCGTCACTTTCAACATGTATTATCTTGAAAACATTAAAATTCTCTCCACGTTTCCTTTGTTCTTCTTTTAAGATTCTATCTTCATCTATAAGCCTTCGAACCTTACTTAATAAGCTTTCAATATCTTCCATAAAGCTGTCTTTTCATTTTTTCTTTATAAACAAATCAGTTTCATACTGATGAAACTGTCACGCAATACTGAGATATTTTTTATTCTATACAAACTTGTAGGTACGCATGACTGTAGGATATTGTTCTTCATAGCGATCGAATTCTATTTTAGAGCCGTCATACCCCATGTCTGTAAAGACTTCTCTTATCTCTTGCTGCTCACTTTCAGTTAAGACACGCTCCTCTCGCTTAATCCGATAATAAGCTGTTCGCCCGAAGGTGTAGATAAGATTACGGCGGATACTATCCAAATCAGCCACTCGGACGTTATCAAAGATGCGGGAGATGCCCCACGCGTAGCGTTCCTTGTGGTCGGGGTCGAAGAGCGGACAGGGCTGCACGCCCGTTATCACGGCCGGATTTGCCACGACATAGCTCTCTCGCGTGTTCTTTGCGAGCATCTTGTGTGCCGTGTGCCGCAAGCATTCGTTTGCTCGTTCGCAGTTCGCTCCGCTGCAATGGGCGAAGCCACTGTCTAATTGGTTGTATTCTTCGAGGGTCATAGAGTTTATTGTATATTTTTCTTAAGAACACGACTATAGCGAGGATAATTATGAACAGCTATAATTCGATAGACAAAGCTTTTCCGTTTTTTTTGTTTTTTTTCTAATATTTCGATATCTGCAACAATAGCATCACCTTTTGCAAATGATATCTCTGACTGTAGTATCATATCAAGAAAATCTCGGTCTATAATAGTCGCACTTATTGTTTTACCACGTAATTTTACTTTCCATTTGGAAGGTTCGTCAATAAATACTGGTGAAACTATTTCAAGTTGTTCACTCTTTAATAAATGACATGTTTCTTCCATATCATCTTTAATATCTACCTCCGATAGTGTCTTAATGTCTTCACGGGTCATATTTATATTTGTCTTTTGCCCATCTTCTTCATAGGTCATATCCAAAGACTTAATAGAGTTGTTACCTAAAGCCAAATCAGCTATACGCTTAATACTTTCTATAGAATCCCTATCTTCTATAATATATTGTGTTTCTATTCTCTCTCCTTGAGGATCTCTTTGAGCAACTATAGACTTAATAGCAGAAACCGTAATTTCTCCAATGACAGTTGTCGCTACTCCTATTAATGTCTTGCTTGCTATTTTCTTTATAGATATAGGTATTTTAAAACTCCCTTTTTCAAGAGCAAGAACA
This sequence comes from Segatella maculosa DSM 19339 = JCM 15638, assembly GCF_000382385.1. Taxonomy (GTDB): domain Bacteria; phylum Bacteroidota; class Bacteroidia; order Bacteroidales; family Bacteroidaceae; genus Prevotella; species Prevotella maculosa. The sequence continues at coordinate 5,629 of NZ_KB908359.1, forward strand.
TCTATTTCGATAGAATCATAACCTAAGGTATCCTTTATATTAACGTGAGTTCGATGAATTATAAGTGTCTGTAAATTTGGTGATTAGCGAAATTTGTTGTAACTTTATAGTACTGATTTACAAAGAAATACAAACAAAAATCGCTATGATCACCGAGGACAAAGTTACGGAAATATTTTGTATGGCAGACGACTTCTGCAAGTTTTATGACGCAATGATGGCAAAATACACGCTAAAACCAACCAATAAGAGCCCATATCACCGTGATTCCACGATGTCAAAGGCTGAAATCATGCTCATCATGATTCTCTTTCACGACTCTGGCTATCGCTGTCTGA
>NZ_KB908360.1 GCF_000382385.1 Segatella maculosa DSM 19339 = JCM 15638
CGTGAGGAGTATTACAAGTCGCTCGGCACACCGCCTGGTGTACCAACAATGAAAGGAGCCACGGCAGATCCCGACAACACCGGTCGTGGTTATAACGACATTATCGGGGATTTGGGCGACCACTCCGTGCCCGAGGGTTGGGTGCAGCATCCGAAGCGCAACACTACGCCAGGTACGCCTCCGGGGCCGCCCATCCAGTGGGGAGCACCCGAAGACCCCGACAATGCGCAACCGGGCTATGGTTATATCCCAACGGATACCACCAATATTGAAGATATCTTCTTCTATCACTCCGACCACTTGGGTTCAACCAGTTACATCACGGATAGAGATGCCAACATCACTCAATTCGATGCTTACCTGCCCTATGGTGAACTGTTGGTAGACGAGCACTCCTCATCAGAAGATATACCGTATAAATTCAATGGCAAGGAATTAGATCAGGAAACAGGACTGTACTATTACGGTGCCAGGTACTACGATCCGAGGATAAGTTTATGGATGAGTGTGGATCCAATTGCAGATCTAAAGAATTGGATTTCACCATATGTTTATACAAAGGATAATCCTCTTCGTTATATAGACCCAGATGGTCAAGATGAATGGGAAATAAATAAACAAGGAAAAATAGTAAAGCACATAAAGACAAATAAGCACGATGCATTCTATATTGTTAATCATAGAGGAAAGCGGATAAGAGGAAAAAGTATCAGTTTTACTTATGGTACAGTGGAAAAAGCTACTGGTCAAAAAAATGATAAGGGATTATTGTATGATGTATATCAAGTGCGAGGTGACAAGCAAGGAACTTCACTCTTTGAATATTTAGCTCAAAATACATCTGTAGAATGGAGCCTAATGCAAACTGGAATCAAAGGTAAGAGAGGGTTAAATTATATTACCACTTCTCATCAACATAATACTGAGGTAGGCATGACAGATCTCTTTGATAAGCAATTAAGAAATGGTTATACATTAAGAAGTGACACCCATAGCCATCCTAAAAATATGCCCTATCCTTCTGGGCTTTATGGAAGCCAGGGTGATATTCCTTATGCTAAATGGATTACAGATGAGAGTAAGCAGAATCCGAGATTTAAGATATATCTACCCGGAAAAGATTCATATGTCAAATTTGGTCCTAATTCTCAACTCGAAGATTTTGGTTTTAAGACACCTACGTACAATCTAAAAGAAGTTTCTATAGTTGGACACAAAAAGAAGAAACCATGAAATATTTTATTTTTACAATTATAAGTTTCTTATTATTTCTTATCCCCTGCACAGCACAGGGGATAAGAAATATTTCATATATAGAATTGAACTATTATGAGTTATACCACGCTAACCTTCGTAAGAATATATTGGATATAACGATTTCTTACTTAAAGAAAAAAAATATCTCCTCGTTAAAAAAAGTTTTAGTGATGACTTTGACGCATAGAGAAAAAGGAAATTTTATATCCATAGATTTATGTGATAAAGATGATGTTAGGTATGATAATAAGATATTCGGTTATACAAAAATTTTAGACTATACTTTTATCTTGAGAGGAAATACGAAAATAGGGATTATAAAAAAGCATTATAATTATCAAAAACAATTTACTTTTGATAACAAAGCTCCAACAACAGATGGTGTCGTTTCTTGGTCCTTTTATTTATATGGAAAGTATGTGAAACTTTTATCTTTTAATGAAAATTGGTAGGACATACGATAAAATTATCGCTCAACGCAGGTTACGACCTATCAAGACTCCATGGGGTATAAGTTCCGGCTGACGGATGTTCAAGATATGAACTACCGTACGGAAAGGACCACCGGGGAAAGCGACAAGGTAAAGAACTTTGGATTTTTTATTTGGTGCAGCGGGGAAAGCATTAGGACTAATCTCATTTGAATTAAGAATGAGGGCACATTGGAATAGTTTAGCAAATTCTTCGTCTAATGGTTATCGGCCGCAATTTGATTCTGATGATGACTAATTTTCTATACAAATGGGAGTATGACACGCTGATCAGCATGGCTATAAGGATATGTATTATAGAGTTATTGTAGAGCCTTTAGTATTCAAAGGTTTTGATCACTAAAAGCAGAAAGTATGTTAAAACAGATAGTAATAAATTGCTTGATAATATTATGTTTCAATAGTTGTATTGAACAATCCAAAGAAAAAGCATTTCTTGCTAAATATGAATTTGAGGATTTTTCTCAATTCAACAATGTTTCTGTCTTTATTCGAGGTGGAGATAGCGAAAGAAATCCTATTATTTTTGTAGATGCACCACATTTGGTTAGAGATACTTCAAAAGTGGGGTGTTATGTTGTAATACTTGACAAAACAAACTATCGGATAATAAATGCAAAATGGACATTAATAGAAGATAGCGTTAATGCAGATACTGTAAAACTCCAAAAGTTGGCACAGGTATTTATGAAATATGAAATACCTCGTTTGGATGTAGATAAAGACGGAAACATTTTTGTCTATTTGAAAGATGTTGAAACTTTGGCATTAGTCAGGTTTGCCAATGAAAATGAGTTACAAAAACGAAATAAAGAGGTAAAATGGATTAACATTAAGCACAATTGGTACAAACCAAGAGAAACGTGAGTTCAATGAATAGCATTTCTGCCGAAAGTAGCAGCTGCTTACCTGAAAGGCTGCATCTTTTCGTATGTTCTTCCTTTCAGGGAGTTTTCTATGCCCGACTATACCGGGGGGGGTAATACACTCTCGGCTATAGAAATATCCACCTTGATAAAACCTCCCAGATTTTTGGCTCTGACGTGAGAGTCTTTTTTGAAGGTGGGGTTCGAACAGATACAGAACTTTTGAAAAAGAATGGAGGTAAACAAATTAAAAAGTATGGTAAGATATGGTAAGAATTAAGTTAAAGATTTCGTTAATGATATTTGGGATATTGTTATTGTCTCTTTATTTTTGCATCAATCCTTTGTATATAGATTTTCAAGGAAGAGTGTTGATAAAAAGTAATGAACTCAACAAAAAATACATAAAATTGTCAGATATATTGCCAATTGGGAAAGGACAGTTGTCTGCATATTTGATTCTTGATTCTGAGGAACGTAATAAGATCCCTAATAATATCGCACATTGCAAAATATTATATACGGACGATACCACTATTGTAAAGAAATTATTAAATTTAAGATTCTTAAATACACAAGGAGATATGTGTACTGATAATAGCAGATTAGTTATTTGTGAAAATAGTAATAAGATTTTTACAACTTACATCATACTTGAAGACAAAATAATGGGATTGCAAAGTAATGTAACAGGCTGGATAGAGCCTACTGATAAAGAATCATTTTGTGATATATTCAAAAATTTCAGGAGATATAATTATCCTCTTTTGATAAAATAGATTTTGTTATATCACCTTAGATTTATAAAAAATGTTTTGGAAAGTTGTTCGAGAATTAGGAATGAACTATAATAAAGATAATATTCCACCGGAGATAGTAATACCCAAGTAAAGAAAATCTTGAAAACTCCGCCGGACAGTACCGTACTGTTCGGCGGAGTTAGATGAAGAGCATTCTCGTCTAAAAAATCTGCTTAACAACCGCCCGGCAACAAATGTTTCAGATTCTCATTATTACTAATTCGCTCTAATTCTTCTGCAACAATCTGTTTAACCTCCGCCTTGATACGATTGTAATTCTCCAGAATGGTTTCCTGCATGCAATCTTTTCCGTCGCTGTCGGTAAAGTCCGTGATAACGGGAATAGGCTTGTATGCTTTTTCTTCCCGCCTGACCTTTTCGGCATCGATGACGATTTCTGCGTGAAAAATCTTCTGTTCGATACGCTCGTCGAAATTATCCGACACCGAGCCGACGAACATACCCTGCGTCAGTCCCGAAATCTTACTCGGTGGTATGAGGGCATCCATCTGCGTATTGATGGAGGTCGAAACGTCCTGTCGATTGATGGAAATGGACTGCCGCTTCTGCAACACTTTTCCAAACCGTTCCGAAAGCGTCTTCGCCGTTTCTCCCACCACCTGTCCCGAAAAGATGTTCCCTACCGTGTTCATCACTACCTTTGCCTCTTTATCGCCATAGTCGCGTATCAGCTGCGAAAAGTCCTGAAAGCCCAAACACACTGCCACCTTATTGCTTCGTGCCGTGGCAATCAGGTTGTCCAAACCTTTGAAATAAATCGTAGGCAATTCGTCGATGATGACCGATGATTTGAGCTTTCCTTTCTTGTTGATGAGTTTCACGATACGCGAGTTATACAGACCGAGTGCCGCCCCATAAATGTTCTGCCTGTCGGGATTGTTGCCCACGCAAAGTATCTTCGGCTCATCGGGATTGTTGATGTCGAGGGTAAACTCGCTGTCCGACATCACCCAATAAAGCTGCGGAGAAATCATTCTCGACAGCGGTATCTTCGCCGAAGCAATCTGCCCCTGCAACTGCTCCATCGCTCCGCCCTGCCACGCGTCCATAAAGGGAGAAAGATAGTTTTCCAATTCGGGATACGACGTCAAAATAGGGAATACATCTTCGTACCTGCGGTTAAGCAGTTCGATGGCATGCGGAAAGGTACAATATTCTCCGTCCCGATAAATGCGCAGAAACCAGATAATGGCGGCGAAAAGAATAATCGGGCTTTCCACAAAGAAATCACCCTGCTTCTGTACCCACGTCTTGTTCAGGTTGAGCATAATCGTATAGGCACTCTCGTAGGCATCCGAAATGTCCGTCATGAAGTCGGGATGGATGGGATTACAGCGGTGTGACCGTCGCGGATCATCAAAGTTGATGACATAGAACTTCGGTTTTATCTTGTACCCGTCCAAGTGGTTGATGAGGTGATTGTAGGCAATCATCGACAGGTCGGGAAACTTGAAGTCATAGACATACATCGAATACCCCTTTTCTATTTGTTGCTTGATGAACGAATTGACCACGGCATAAGACTTTCCACTGCCCGGTGTACCCAGCACGATGGTGGCACGGAACGGGTTCACCACATTGATCCACCCGTTGTTCCATTTCTTCTTGTAGTAGAAGCGTGTGGGCAGATTGACGGAATATTCATTTTCCAGATACCGTGTTTCCTGCATAAAACTCTCGTTCTCGTTGTTGAATACATCGTCCATCAGGTTGTGCTTCAACAGCCGGCTCATCCACAACCCTGCCATCAGCAGGCAGACGTAACCCACTGAAATCATAACGACATAAAGCCCCACATCGATGGTAAAAGGCAACGGCAGATGGAGCAGCCATCCATTGAGAAAGAACAGCACACCGCCCACTCCGAATGCGGCATATATCTTCCTCCATGTTATCTTCTCACCCTTCACGCCTTTCGTGCCCAGACACGAAAG
>NZ_KB908361.1 GCF_000382385.1 Segatella maculosa DSM 19339 = JCM 15638
TCTTCGATGATATGAACAATGGTTTCGGGTGGAACAGATTGCCCAGATCCTTCATGGCAGAGAACACGGTGTTCCTTCTTCTTACAGCACTTATCCGTAACTTTTACAAGGCCATTATTCAAAGACTTGACGTAAAGAAGTTCGGACTCAATGCAACAAGTCGCATAAAAGCGTTTGTCTTCAGGTTTATCTCTGTACCAGCCAAGTGGATCAGGACATCAAGGCGGTATGTGCTGAATATCTATACCTGTAATAATGCTTACGCAGATGTTTTCCAGACTGATTTTGGATAATGCCTACAACTTATGGGAATGATATTGTGTATTGCCTCAAGTCACATTGTGGGGTAAGGGGATATTGTAGGCAGAAGTGGGTGCTTCAAGTTCAAATTATCTGCAAATTCAGTAATGAGAGGACGTGTAAACGCAATAAGGACGTTCAAGGGCTTAGTTGTGGATTTGAGGATATTTTAAAAGTTTTAATAATGCCTACTGCCTTTCAAGTGCTTCGGCTGTTCTTTATTTATTACAAAGTCAATAAAGATAAAATACCTTTAAATGATAAATCTATTACTTTTTCACCAGTTTTCTTACCAGCACCCTTTGTTATCGAATCTGCAAAGATTTTCATTAACGATTTGAAAGTAATATGAGTAGAGTTAAGCTGTTTTTTAGCCTTCAAGAGAATATCATCAATACTTTTTCTGCCTTCTGCAGACATACGTAAGATATATTCAAGGTCGTCAATATCTATAGTTACGATTTCAGAATTAAATGAGCTATCTGAAAATCTTCCGTCACGCTTTAGAAGCGAATCCAAATATTTTCTTATAGAAATGTCTTCAACTACGAATTGAACATTCTGACCACCATTTTTTAAATTAGCTTTCTCCAACAGTTTATTTAATGCAGAATAAAGTTCTGGCTCAGAAAAAGAAGAATACTTCAGTGACGCCTCATATCGAAGACGTCTAACCTTCGATTCTGGTATTTTCAGATAAATACTTATAGCATAATTATCCTTATCTTTTAGCTTTGTATGTAATAATTGGTTGAAAATCCATACTTCGAAATCATTTTTATTCATGCTTCCGAAACCTTTGGCAAGGTATTTATCTAAAGCATCATATATTGTTTACATACATTTTATCTGAATTAAATCTTAATTTACTTCTTTTTTACTCCTATGTGTTGAGCATGGTTTTCTAATTCTTCCAAGAACTTTTTATCATCTCGTAGGCCATAACGTGCTTTAATCATAATCTGCTCACATTTTGATTTCCATGTGCCTACCAATTTATTATGTTCGATATCAGTGGCATCTCCACCCTCCTTTACATAAATGGCTGTTACAGGGAAACTAATAAACGCACTAACAAGTAGCGCAAGTTCATTATATCCAAATATGATAAATGATTATGCCTAAGATAATTGTGGCTATAGCACACCTCTCATCTCTCTTCCTAATGTTGTTCCAAGTTACGAATTAGCTAAAGAAGCATTGCCCATTAGATGATTAAGAAAACTCATATTTGTATTTTTTATCGTCCAAAAAATTTTGAGAAGAATCCTTGTTTTTTATTTAAGTATGGTGCAAAATCTGGATCGTTGGAAAAACTAATTCTAGCCTTATTAACACATTCTTTATATTTTGCTTGATAAGCGTTTCTCAGCAATTCACTTTCAAATATTTGCATCGATTGAGCTTGTTTCATTGATTCCATTTGGGCAGACATTGATGATAAGAACTCCAAAAGATCAGCTCTGGTATTAGGCACAGGAAACATTCTAATAACGTTAGCCATTTCTTTCGCCTTAGCACTAACACCATATAAAGGGATAGTAATTGAAAACTTATCACGATAAGCGATATTAATTTGTTCCAATTTTTCAGCAAGGCGTTCATACGAGCTATTTGCACCAACATTTGAGAATGTATATCCACATTCAGAACATACTGCTGAACCTCCCACAACTTGTGCACCACAACTTGGACACTTGACTACATTACCAAGCTTCTCATTCGCTAATTGTTTTGGAGGAGCAGGGCGAAGCCAATCCTCTTGCTTTTTCGCTTTAGCCAATCTGCCATCAATAACAATGTCCAGTTCTTCCGGATCAACTCCTTCTGCCATTGCACGTTTGTGCAAAACTTTACGCTCAACATCAGTAATAGTGCCATCTGCAAGGGCAGCGTCAATAATTTCTTCTAATTCTTTTGAATACATAATTTTTTATTTTAAGATTATTATAAATGTTTTATTCCTTGCATCTTGTAAAATATTGCAAAATAAATGGTTAATAGGATTCCGTTAATAACAATGTAGTAAGGAATATTTATTCCGAAACCGGCGAAACAAAAATGACTTATCAGAAACATTATAAAGAAAAGTGCAGAACAGACTCTTACATTCACCCCAAGTCTCCCTGAATCATAATGCAAACCGATCATTGGAATAAGTGTTACAACAAAACATATTGTACTACCCCAACCACATACTTCACTATGTTCTTTGCCCTCAGCAACGTTAAATGCTAAATATCCAATCAATGCTGAGAGAGCGATGCTTATTGTTACTAAAAACATATTTGCTTTCATATCATCTATAAATTTGCAGGTAATGGAGGTGGCGTTAATGCTACAATCTTCAGAATTGCTGGAATTTGTTCTATTGGCTTCCAGTTTAACAATCCGGGCATCCAAGCTAAGCTGTCTTTAGTTGCTTTTTTATCATTAACCAAATGTAAAAATTCATTTGCGCTGAGTGGCCCTACAGATTGTCCGTTTATAGCCACATAAATATCGTTTTGTTGAGGCTGTCGAATATTATTTGCAGAACCAGGTATATATATAGTCTGCATGCTTTCGTTCATGATATTGACCATCTGTCTGGCCATCGCCATACCAAGTCCAAACTCTACTAACCTGTCAATTGAGAAAAAACTGTTATCATCCATTTTGCTAAATTTTTATGTGTTAAGGAATTGGTGGTGTTGGTATTCCACCCGGCATAGGAGGAGGCGTCGGTGTAGTGAATAGTGTTGCAAGCTCTTGAACATTACCAGCCAACTCCCACTGAGCCATACCCTGTTTCCATACATATGTCTGCATTGTTAACTGTCCTGACTGCGCCATTTGTTTTAATTGTTGCATGTTGAAAGGACCGTTTTGCTGTCCATTGACAGCAACCATATATTGAACATTAGGCATAGGAGGTGGCGTGTTCATTGCGTTTTGCATCTGTTGCCCCATATTGTTCATCATTCCGGCCATTTGACCACCCATTGCACCACCCATCATCATTCCGGTCATCATTCCAGCTGGATTCATTCCGCCATTTTGGTCTCCTCCAGTAGAGATACTTCCCATTTGTCCAAGATTGCTCGCAGCGGTTTGAAGAACACTTGTTTGTTGGTCGAGAGCATGTGCACCAATGAAATTCTGCTCTGTCTGAAGTCTTTGTGCACGCTGCGCCTCTTCTCGTTGAATTCGCATAGTATCTTCAAGGTTTGCAGCATTCATTTCTTGCATTTGTTGCATATTCTTTATGCCAAGGTCAGCTTGTGCTTGCATAGTCTTCGCTGTTAATCCGCCAGTTAACCCCTTAACTTCAGCATAGCCGTCAGATTCTTTGTCAATTTCTACTGCGTTAATATCAATGTGCTTCATTTTGACTCCAAATTCATCCAATCGATCTTTTAACCTGGCTTCAATAACTTCGCTTATTTCATCTACTTTGCGCTCTATTTGAATTACAGGCATACCCAGATCTGAGGGGACATTTGTTACAATGCCTTTTATCTTTCTAACCATTGCATCTTTTATCTGACGTTTAAAAGATTCAAGATCAAAATCTATCAAACGATTCAATTTGATGAAAGTCTTGTAATCTTCAAGTGCAAAGGTCAGTGTTCCGCGAACTGCTACCGGAACAGGAAAGTCTGGCAGACGAGGGTCTGTGACATCAAAATACGGAATAGCAAAGCGGACTTGATTATTGCTTTGAAGGTTTATGAAGTAGACTTCTGCCTGGAATGGAGATTCTCCTCCAAAAGCAAGACCTACTATACTTGATAATACCGGGAAGTTTGCAGCTTTTATTGTTTCATCATAAGGTCCTACTATAAAATCTTGCAAAGCACCCTCCTTTTGCTTATAGACAAATACTGCCACCTCACCGTCCTTTACTCTGAGGCTACTGCCCCAGCGTATGGAGTTTTCACGACTTGTTGAATTAGCATTCTGACCTGTAGGTCGCCATTTCCAAACCAGATAATCTTCTTCATCGCAGCGGATGACATTCATCAGTCCTCCACTTTTTCCTTTACTAAATAATCCCATATATAATACTTATGTTTTGATTCATGTCACCCATCATCAGATGCGCTAAAAACTCTGTTTAAAGCAATAAATAGACTGTTAGAATTCGTATGGCTCGTTTATTTAGAACTATCATCGTTCAACCAATCGCTGAGCATGCCTAAAGAAGCTAATATCAAAAGTTGTTTTAATCCCCACCATAATAAACGAAATGGAGCCCTGATTAAGCATTTTAAACACCCCTCTTTCTTTTTTACCTCGTTTTACTTTCTTGCCCATCATTTTTTTTCCTATACCTTAATCCCGCAACACTATTATAAATTAAACTTTTTAAGTACCTGAGCAACAAAAAGTCGCTCAGGATTTTGCCATGTCAGAATTTTCACTTATCTTAGTGTTGCAAAAAAAACAAGAGAATCCGACGATAGACATGGCGAAGATACAAATTAAATCTGAGAGACTCACTCCTTTTGGGGGATTATTTTCAATCATGGAGCAATTTGACTCCACATTATCATCTGTAATCGACTCAACCCTCGGTCTAAGGTGTAGATTGTTCGGTTATCAGTACAGCGAAATCATCCGTTCTCTTATGAGTATCTACTTCTGTGGCGGTTCATGTATTGAGGATGTCACTACTCATTTGATGAACCACCTCTCGCTTCATCCGACACTTCGCACTTGTAGCTCTGATACTATCCTCAGAGCGATAAAGGAGTTGACGCAAGAAAACATTTCATACACATCAGATATGGGCAAGACCTACGATTTCAATACGGCTGACACTCTCAATACTTTATTGCTCAATTGTATATTTGCTTCTGGCCAACTGAAAGAGGGTGAGATGTATGATGTTTATTTCGACCATCAGTTCATAGAGACAGAGAAGTATGATGCAAAGCCTACATACAAGAAGTTCCTTGGTTATCGCCCTGGCGTGGCGGTTATTGGCGATTTGATAGTCGGTATAGAGAATAGCGATGGTAACACAAATGTTCGTTTCCATCAGAAGGACACGCTGAAGAGGTTCTTTGAGAGATTTGA
>NZ_KB908362.1 GCF_000382385.1 Segatella maculosa DSM 19339 = JCM 15638
ATATTCCTCACTGCTGCCTCCCGTAGGAGTTTGGACCGTGTCTCAGTTCCAATGTGGGGGACCTTCCTCTCAGAACCCCTACTGATCGTCGCCTTGGTGGGCCGTTACCCCGCCAACAAGCTAATCAGACGCATCCCCATCTCTCACCGATGAAATCTTTCGTCGTCATCAGATGACTTCCGACGACTGCATAAGGTATTAGTCCGACTTTCGACGGGTTATCCCTTGGTCAGAGGCAGGTTGGATACGCGTTACTCACCCGTGCGCCGGTCGACGACCATCGAAGCAAGCTTCAATGTCGTTTCCCCTCGACTTGCATGTGTTAAGCCTGTAGCTAGCGTTCATCCTGAGCCAGGATCAAACTCTCCATTGTAAAGTAAGTTTGAAAGGTAAGAAGCAAAAAGAAAAGACAGCAGAACTGTCTCGGCTTCAAGCTCATACCATGAATAATCTGTTCAGAACGAATCTCCCTGATTTAATAGTAAAAAAACAAATTGAAAGCAAGAAAGCAACGGACTAAGAAAGCAATCACTCACTGTCCCGTTCCCCATCACTTCACTGCTCGAATTGATCGGTTCGTTTATTCTACCCAAGACACATATCGCTACATGTCTCGCTTCTTGTACTACTTCTCTGTTTATGTAAATCCTTTCAAAGAACGCTTCTTCTAAGTGGCCAGAGCCTTTTGCAAGACCCCTGCCTTGCTCCTGGAATTCATAATCAATGTTCAAGTGATTTCTTCCTGAAAGCGCTTGCAAAGGTAATACAAAAACACGCCACTTCCAAATGTTTTTAAAGAAAAGTTTGAAAACAACTGAAAATTTTCATAAATCATGACAGAAAGACAGGATTTACGAGGTCAGAAAACAGAACATACCGACAAACGGCTGACGGCAGAGAGGCTGACCGCAAGCTTGAAGACTGCGATGCAACTGTAAAAAAAACTACAGAGAGAACACGTCGGCGTCGGCGGCTCCCTTTCTTCTGTTTCTTTCCGTCGTTCTTGTTCTTGTTCTTTGTTCTTGTTCTTTGTTCTTGTTCTTAGGAAATGAAAAGCCACTGATTATCAGATAGTTAAAATGTTAATTAATCTAAACTTCAGGGCAAATGAAGAAAAGTGGAGCAGAAGTGGAGAGACTTCCAAACAAGATTGAGCAAATAAGCCAGAGCCTTCCAATTGCATTTATGTAAAATATTATACACAAAAAGTAAACAGAACCAGTCCTTTTTAAAAAGACTAAGAACTGTCGTATATAACAAAAGGGAAGAGAATACAACGGAAACTTACAAGCAAAGAAAAGGAAATGCGGCCCTTGTGTAAACCTGTGTAACGAATTACTTGACTGCAAACGAAGAATTTACTACTTTTGCAATGTCATGACAAACAACGGAATTATAAACCCACAAACTTGAAACAAAATGAAAACCAGAATAACAACAAGAATGAAAGCCCTGATGTTCATGCTCGCATTGATATTCAGTTTCGCGACAACAGAGACACAGGCACAGAAGAAAACCAAGGTCTACGACATCGTAGAAGTGATGCCCCAGTATCCAGGTGGTATGCAGGAACTGATGCAATACCTTGCCAAAAACATCAAATATCCCCCAAAAGCCGAGAAAAAGGGCATCGAAGGAAAGGTCATGATTAACTTCATCGTTGAGAAAGACGGCAGCATCAGCAATGTAAAAGTCGTCAGACATATACACCCTTTGCTTGACAAAGAGGCCGAGAGAGTCATAAAAGCAATGCCCAAGTGGTCTCCGGGAAAACAAGAAGGAAAGCCCGTAAGAGTGAAGTTCAACATACCTGTAGCTTTCAGACTCAAATAAAAGAATGAGGAAACTCCACCTTATTATATTAATAATCTCTCTCTTCGTTGCGGGATGTTCTACAAAGAGCACCCGCAACGCTTTCCTCATGCACGTTGACAGCCTGCAGCGCACCAACCCAGACTCGGCTTTCAACCTGCTATATGAAAACAACACGCTGTTTACCACCCCTGAAGACAAGGCCTATTACAGCCTGCTCTATTGCGAAACTTTCCTGAAAAAACCGCTTCTCTTCCAAACAAACCAAACCATTGACACGCTCATCAACTACTACAGACAGCAGGACGAAAGCACTCTACTCGCACGTGCGTTGCTCTGCAAGAGTATCAACCAACACAAGCATGGCTATTACAAAGAAGCCCTCACGAATGCCATTGCTGCAGAACAACACACTGCCAACAGCGACAAATACCAACAATGCCTCACCAAACTGCAACTTGGGAGCATCAATCTTGCCAACGGCTGCTATCAGCGGGCACTGCAACAGTTTAAGGAAGCACGTCAATCTGCACGGGCATTCAAAAGAAATCAACCACTGATTGCTCAATGCTATCTCTATGAAAGTCATGCGCACAAACGCTTGCGACACGCTGACAGCACCATGCTGTGCCTGATACAAGCTTTACCCCTCATCGATAAAACCGACCATCACACCTATGCAGAAGCGATGACAAGCATCGGGGAGTGGTATCTCGACCATCAGGATGATGCGCATGCAGGTGCATATCTCACCCAAGCCTACCCTCTTGACGACTCTTACCACGCTGCAATGGCCATAGGAAATCTGTGGCAAAGAAAGGGAGAAGCAGCCATGGCAGAAGACTACTGGTATCAAGCTGCCAACGCCAGCGACCACGAAACGCGCATGGCTGCCCTCGACTCTCTCCTGAAATTCAAGCCAGACAACACTTTTCTTTTGCAGGAATATCGCCGAGCCACAAAGGAAGCACCGCATATCAGCACCGATGAGGTTGCCCAATTGCAGGCCGACTACGAGCATGCTACGCTGCAAAAGCGGGCCTACCAACGCATCAATGCCCTGCTGTTGGGCATTATCTGTCTTGCTTTCCTTGCCATCACGGGACACCGCCACTATAAAAACAAACTGAAAACACTGCGTCACAGCCTCAACAATGTCAATGCCCAATACGTTCAATACCTCGAAGAATATCAGCAGGCTCGAAGCAAAATCAGCCTCTTGGAAAAGCGCATCGCCCACTATCAAGATGACAGAAAAGCGCCTGAAAAATGGAACATAGAAAACGAAATGCTCACCAGCGCTTGCGTTTTCAGTCTGCATCGCCTTGCTTCACGTGGACAAATGGCCCCCGAAAGCAACTGGAATGAACTGTCTCGGCTCATTGTCAACCACGACACTCCACTGATAAAGCTACTTAACCATAGCGACCTCAACGCAAAAGAACGCCACATCTGCATGCTCATCCGTCTGCGGTTCATTCCCAGCGAACTGTCTGCCTTGCTCGGAATCAGTCCGCAAAGCGTAACCAACATGCGGCAACGCCTCCTGCAAAAACTATTTCATGAGAAAGGCGGGGCCAAGGATTTCGACGAAAAGATAAGGGCAATATAGGTCTAAAGCCTGCCATGCAATTTCACCACTTCGAAAACCATAGTACACAATTCAAGTTCTATTGCGTCGTAACTTGATGCAGAACACACCGCAATATGACGCATTTCACAGCCTCATTTGGGGCACTTCACAGCATGATTTGAGTCATTTCACGGCCCCATTTGACGCTCATCGAAGCACTTTCTGACCCAAAACAGCATCTTCACAATATGAGAGAGAAGAGAAAAACAGGCAGAAACGGGAAAGATGTTTCAATACTTTGCTGCTTTATAGCCATATTGATGAAACAGAGGTTACACCAATTCGGAAGAAGATTTTACTTGAAACAATCCCTAATGCCTATCCTCTTCAATGAGTATGAGCAGAGTTTTGACAGTTTATCTACTCCGAACCGAGAGTAAGACTAAACTTTTTAATATCAAAAGAGTAATTTATAAGAAAAATAAGATAACTTTGCAATTGCTTGTTAAATCTGTGGAGATTAATGTATGAAGTCTATCCAAGATTTGTCAGCTCTTTATCTAAAAACACCAAACTGAATATTATAAAAGAATAAACATGACACAACCACGACTCATATGGGCAGACTCTCTCAAGGGGTGGCTTATGCTTCTTGTCATCCTTGGACATGCCATTCAGGGTACCCTTGGATATGAATGCAATAGTAACCACGTGTTTAATTTCATCTACTCCTTTCATATGCCAGCTTTTATAGCGGTTAGTGGCTGGCTGCTTTTTAGAGGAGATTTATCAAGTTATACTAAGGAAGAGTATTTAAAGAGTTGCAAACGAAGAAGCTTACAGTTGCTTGTTCCTTACTTTGTTTGGATAATTATAACATTTATCAGAAAAGGAGACTACACACTGCAAGCCTCGACAGACTTTCTGCTGTATCCCGATCACTCCTTTTGGTTTCTCTGGGTGCTCTTCTGGATTTTTGCCATATTCAGACTTGCACAGCTGGTAGCATTCAATCTAAAGATAAATGAAATATGGATTATCCTTTGCACATGCCTCTTGCTTTTGGGGCTAATGGTTACAATAGAGATACGCATATTAGGGTTTCAATTCCTATCCTATTATTTTCTCTTTTATACTGTTGGCTATTTCCTGCATAAGTTCAAAGCTTTTAAGTTAAAGGTGAAATGGAACAGAATTACACTTGTAATCTTCTTCTTTCTTTGGATATGGTTAGCTTGGGGGTGGACAATGCACGGATTACCTTCATGGATTCCTGCCATTCCCTATTTACCTTCCTCTTTACTTCAATATGCCTATAGGGGATTTACTGCTCTTGTAGCAATCTTAATTATAAATAGCATAGCACCAAAGATATTGAATAACACCCACCCACTGAACAATACACTCTGCCACCTTGGAATTGTATCATTAGGACTATATGTGGTGCATTTGTCAATCATGGACTATATTGTTGATGGCATACAGACTGCTATGCCCTCTTTAAGCACATGGGCATGCATTTTTCTTGCCTTTATCATGGCATTGACAATATCATACTTTATTGTATGGTTACTAAATAAGAATAAATATACAGCAATAATATTTATAGGTAAATATCATTAATCTGGATAAAAAACAGATTATAGATTTGCTACTTTGGCAGAGATGCAAAAGGATTGAGACCTCTGCAAAACTCTTCCCATAATTTTCTTAAATATTTTTTGTACCTTTATCGTATGAAACAGAAGTTATCCTCTCCAAGTTTTGCTGACCTGTTCCTTGGACAGAGAAAGGTCAAGCAGACATTCTTTTCACAAATAAACACAGTCATTGATTGGGCACCTATTCGTGCTATAATAGAAGTGGCTTATACAAAAGGCTGTAAGTCTACTGGCCGGCC
>NZ_KB908363.1 GCF_000382385.1 Segatella maculosa DSM 19339 = JCM 15638
GTCTATTGCGACTTTTTCGGGGGTCTATTGCGACTTTTTCGGGGGCCTATTGCGACTTTCCTTTTTGTTTAGTCGGATAAAAGTGTTATCTTTGCAGAAGAAACAATCTTTTTAATATGGAGAATACTCTATCATTGGTTACACAAAGTAACCTTATAACAAATCGCCGGGCAAACTGGACACCGGTAATGTCTCGATGCTACATCGAGATTATAAGAGAGTTCACTCATAAGTACAGACAGTGGAAAAAAGAAAACCACAAAGATTTATTTGGGAACCCAGATTTACTTGTGCTGTGTTCCTATGATATTCCCCTGAAGAACTTTGACCAAGACCATCTGAAGGATATTAAAAATGCTTTGTCTCGTTTGCGAAAGGAGGGATTTGGTATAGGATCTGTCGATGATGATAATCCTGATCACGAGTGGTCAGACATTGGCTTTATTGCTGCTGCCAACTATAAGCCGAAAGAAAGAATGTTTAAGATAGAAATAACCCCGATGTTGGTTCCACACATCATAGAATTGGATAGGATTTTTACGGCAATAAACACGAAAATATATAAGAAATTTTCAACTAAATACACTTTCCGCTTTTATGAATGGATTTGCCAGTATAGAAACAAAGGGAAGTTCTTTTTAACCGTCGAATATCTACGTAAAGTCTTTATTCTTGAGAACAAATACAAGCGCAATGATGATTTTGTAAAAAAAGTAATTTTATCAGCTAAAGAAGAACTCCGCGAGCTTTACGACAAAGGTGAGTGCGATGTTTGTTTTGTGTATACACCAAAGGAATACGAAACAAACAACGGCCGTCCTGTTCCAGCTTCTTACTGGTTCACAATTATAGATGCCAACGCTCCGAAAGGAAAAGTCCCAAAGCGAATAGAGCAAAAGGATGTAACCTCAATACAGGCGACGCTAACTTTAATACTTGGCGTGCTACGCCCTATCTATTCAACTTCATTTGATGAGAACTACCCAAATAAAATCATCAATCCAATTGCGAGACTTGCCACCAGTGATACAATGTTACCGGTGCGTATTTTAAAGCGCATCAATGAAATCAAAGAGAATAACAACGTTACGAATAAAGCCGGATATATACGCACGGTATTAGAAAATGAGTTTGGAATTAAATAAAGCTATTGATTATGGGAAAATGGGAAAAATTTGAGCAGGGGGATCGGGTTAAAGTCCTTGTTTATGGAAATGATGATATACAAGAAATGGAATTCAGAGCAGGAACAATAATATATCCTCTTAATTTTATTCCAGATGATGGAACACAGATTTTAGAAATAGAGTTAGACAAACCGGATTTCAAAGGAAACAAAAGAATTACAAGATGCAATATGAGTTTTGTTTATCACCTCAAAGAGGATGAGAAGTTGGAATAAAATGAGATAAATTCGGATTTTTACGAGCTTTTAAAAACTTTGTCGTTTTATTCCGCATAAAAGTCGTTTTAATGCTATTCATAATTATTTTATAATACAATTATTGTTAACAACTCTCTATTTATAGGGTGATTGTTTGTTCATAAAATAATTATTTTGTAATTTTGCAATATAATTAAAACTCTAAATTATGACAAAAGTAATATCAATCATCAACCACAAAGGCGGTGTGGGCAAGACCACAACGACCGCAAATCTTGGCGGAGCACTCACCCAGAAAGGCTACCGGGTTCTACTGGTGGATCTTGACGGCCAAGCCAACCTTACCATGAGTTTAGGTCTAAGCTCTGACCTTAACGAAACCATTTATTCATCTATGAAGTCCGGAAAGTCTTTTCCTGTGTATAAAAACAAAGAAGGATTGGAAATCGTTCCGTCCTGTCTTGACCTCTCAGCCATCGAAACGGAGCTAATGAATGAGCCTGTACGGGAACTCATTTTGAAATCTTTATTGGAGAACATTAGGGATAGGTATGATTATATCCTCATAGATTGCCCACCCTCGCTGTCTTTATTGTCCTTGAACGCATTAACAGCATCTGACGGTATCATTATACCGGTACAGGCACAATATCTCGCTATGCGAGGAATGGACAAACTTGTGAACATCATCAATAAGGTTAAGAGCCGTATCAATCCCTCCCTATCAATCTATGGCATACTGATTACCATGTATGACGGTCGTACCAATCTTAATAAGAGCATATCTGAAATAGTAGAGGAGACTTTTCACGGAAAAGTCTTCACTACATATATCCGTAATAATATAAACCTTGCAGAAGCTCAGGCAAATGGAAAAGACATTTTCCATTATGACAGTAAATGCAATGGTGCTATCGATTATATGAACTTGTGTAATGAACTAACGAAATAAGAGCAATGAAAAAAGACGAATTAAAGAAAGTTATACAGACTTCACGCCAAGAAAAAAGTGGCATTGATGCCCTTATCTCATCGTCGACAAACGAAGTGTCCACAGAAACACTGGCAAAGAAAAAGATAAAAACATTAACAATTGATGAGAGCTATCATTCTAAGATAAGACAGATAGCTGCCAATGATGGTGTAAAGCTAAGTGAAGTTGTTTACGATGCTTTTAACATGTACTTCAAATATAGAAATATAAAATAATTATTTATGCAAACCTTTATAAATAAGCAACTTTGTAGATAATAAAATAATTATTTAATTATTATGACGACATTTGACGAACTGAAGCAAAAGGTTTCAATCATTCAAGTTGCAGAAGATTTGGGCTATCGTCTGAAGAAAAAAGACGGCCGCACCAATCCATGTTATGCTCTATATCAAGGTGGCACAAAAGTGGATGAAATTCTCATCCAACATCCTACGGACACATACACGCAGCGATTTTGTGACAGGAACTATCATCATGGAGATGTAATAGAGTTCGTCAAACTCCATATACACTCGTGGCCACAATTTCCACACCACAATGAAATGGTCAGAATTTCAATTATTCTGAAACATTATGCCGGGATTTCCTATATTCCGAAAGAAAGTCTAAACTTTCAAGAGAAACAGGAATTTGAACCTGCAAGATACGACGTATCAGAGGCAACTATAGAAAACTGCCATTTCCTCACAAGGGGTAGGCAGCTTTCCCATGATACCGTCGCAACTTTTCTTCGGCACATTGTTATCATCAAAGACAAAAAAGGCAAGAAGGACATCCCTAATATTGGTTTTCCTTACAAAGTGCCGGGCACTAAAACCGTAACCAATTATGAAATTCGCAATTACAATTTTAAGAGCATGGCCGCCGGTGGCGATGCCTCAAGTTCTGTCTGGGGCGTATATTCCCGAAAAGTCGGCCGCATCTTCATCTTTGAGAGCGCCATCGACGCAATGAGCTTTTATGAATTATACAAGGATAAGCAAACGTTTCAACACACCGCCCTCGTCTCAACCGGTGGTGGTCTTTCAGGCAACCAAATCACGAACTTGATAAAAACATACAATCCGCAAGAGATAGTGTGCTGCTTTGACAATGACAAACAAGGTACACGATACAGAGAACGTGTGGAAAGCATTGTCAGAAACTGGAACATTAGGGAAGATAGTAATATAGAAGTAGATACTATTCTCCCTAATGATAAAGACTTCAATGATGACCTAAAAAAATACAAAATTATAAAATAATTATCTCCAGAACACCTTTGTTTACTAACTATTATTTTATATTTTTATAAAGATAGTCTCTATTCAATTAGTTTTCAAATTTGTAAAGGCAGGTTTATCAAGTTTCTTTTAATTATCAGAAAATAAAACTTTTATCGCAGATAAAAAATAAAACGAGCAAATGCAGGAAAAGTGTTTCTTTTTATTTATCTTTGCAGGGATAATTAAATAAAACATATTCTATATGAATGAACTAATTCCTTTTAATACAGACGATGTACTTTCAAAGATACATAATGTAAGGGGATATAATGTAATTCTCGACAAAGATGTGGCCAATATCTACGGAGTAGAGACCAAACGTGTAAATGAAGCCGTCAGAAATAATCAGGAAAAATTTCCTAATGGCTATATAATAGAATTGACCAAAGAAGAAACGGATTCTTTAAGGTCGAAATTTTCGACCTTAGAAAATGGCCGTGGCCAACACTCTAAATATGCAGCACATGCATTTACCGAAAAGGGGCTTTATATGTTGGCAACCGTGTTAAAAAGCAGTAAGGCAACATCGGCAACTTTCAGTATTATAGAATCCTTTGCAAAACTTCGAGAAGTAGCAAGAAACATAACGGCCATTCATAATGAAGTAGACAAAGATAAACAAAAGGGACTTGTACAGCGTACAGGTGAACTTATCAGCGAACTTATATTTGATGACGGAGATACTATCGAGACTGAAAGTACTATTGAACTAAACCTCATGGCTTTAAAGCTCAAACATACAGTCAAACGAACAAAAGGGAAACAAGGGAATGAGTAGAGTAGGGTATGCAAGGGTATCGACAAAAGAACAAAATCTCGACATTCAAATTGCAGAACTGAAAGCCTCCGGCTGCGAAAAGATTTTTGTAGAAAAATGTTCCGGACTTCGCGAACGCCCGAAACTTCAGGAAGCACTTGCCTATCTCCGAAAAGATGATATCTTCATTGTTTACAAGTTCGACCGCATAGGGCGTTCCCTGAGAGACCTTATAACAACGATAAATGACCTGCAACAAAGAGGAATTGGCATTTTATCCATTAAGGATAATGTCGATGCAAGTTCCGCAAGTGGTCGTTTGATGATGCACATATTTGCATCACTGGCCGAGTTTGAACGTGACTTAATTGTAGACCGCTGCCAGTCTGGTCGAGAGGAAGCAAAGAAAAGAGGAGTTAAGTTTGGCCGACACAAAAAAAAGAAAGAAGCAAAGACAAAGGCCTGCGCTGCTCTTTACAAAGACAATATTCCCCTAAATGAGATTATGTCTCAACTGGGAATAAAATCCAAAGCGACAGTTTATAGGTATCTTAGATTAGAAAAGACACCTATTTCACGAAAGAACCGTTTATTATCGGATTGAGCTGGAGGGGAAGACTTTTTACTTTTCTTTCATCTCCTGCCCGGAGTTTTTTTTTAATCATCGGCTTATCGCTTCCGGGT
>NZ_KB908364.1 GCF_000382385.1 Segatella maculosa DSM 19339 = JCM 15638
TGTCCAATGAGCTGGACAAGTTAGTCCAAGTGTTTGGACACGTTTGGCTAAACCGATACATCCAATGCTATGTCCGACGGGATTAGCCGCTCCGTGCCGCCCGCCTTCGCTCGGCCAGCTCCCGGATAGCTTTCTCGATGTCGCCGCCGTACTGCTCCGCCAGTGCGCGCACCTCCACTTTCTCGGTCTCCTCGGTGGTGTAGGCGAGATATTCCTCGGGACTTACCTCCGTGGCGTAGACGGCACTCTGCACGCCGCCCAGCCCAATCCACACCTCCTTGTAGAGCCGCCCCGGGTGGTTGGCCATGTTGATGGAGAGAATCTGACCGCGTTCCTTGTCGGTGAGCCCCAAGAGCGCCTGTATCTGGTCGAACTTGTTCATGTACTTGCGCTGGTCGAGCAGTATCTTGCAGTCGGAGTTGTTGATGATGCTCTCCTTGACCACGGGCGAGGAGATGATGTCGTCTACCTCCTGCGTCACCACGATGGCCTCGCCGAAGTATTTTCTCACCGTCTTATACATGTAGCGCAGGTATTCGGCCATGTTCGCCGAGGAGAGCGCCTTCCACGCCTCTTCCACGATGAGCTGCTTGCGCACACCCTTGAGTCGCCGCATCTTGCCTATGAAAGCCTCCATGATGATGATGGTCACCACGGGGAAGAGTTCGCGGTTCTCCTTGATGCTGTCGATCTCGAAGACGATGAAACGCTTGGAGAGCAGGTCGATGTTCTCCGCCGAATTGAGCAGGAAGTCGTAACGTCCGCCGCGGTAGTACTGCCGGAGCGTGGTGAGGAAGTTGTCGATGTTGAAGTCGGACTTCTCCACCTTGATGTCGCGTGCCTCCAGCTCCTGCCGGTAGGTGCCTTTCATGTACTCGTAAAAGGTGTTGAAGCAGGGCGTGACGCTCCTGTCGGCACGTATCAGCTCCACATAGGCGGACACGGCGCTGCCCAGCTCGGCGGACTCGGTCTTGGAGACTTCCTGACTCTCGCTCTTCCACAGCGTGAGCAGCAGCGTCTTGATGCTGTCCTTCTTCTCCACGTCGAAGACGTAGTCGTCGGTGTAGAAAGGATTGAACGAGATGGGCTTCTCTTCCGTGTAGGTGAAGTAGACGCCGTCCGCCCCGCCCGTCTTGCGCCGTATCATCTCGCAGAGTCCCTGATAGGAGTTGCCCGTGTCCACGAGCACCACGTGCGTGCCCTGCTCGTAGTATTGGCGCACGAGGTGGTTCATGAAGAACGACTTGCCGCTCCCGGAGGGACCGAGCACGAACTTGTTGCGGTTGGTGATGACGCCGCGCTTCATGGGCAGGTCTGAGATGTCCAGATGCAGGGGCTTGCCCGTGAGGCGGTCGACCATCTTGATGCCGAAGGGCGAGGGCGAGCTGCGGTAGTTGGTCTCTTCGGCGAAGAGGCACACCGCCTGCTCGGTGAACGTGTAAAAGCTCTCCTCGGCGGGGAAGTCGGCG
This sequence comes from Segatella maculosa DSM 19339 = JCM 15638, assembly GCF_000382385.1. Lineage (GTDB taxonomy): Bacteria > Bacteroidota > Bacteroidia > Bacteroidales > Bacteroidaceae > Prevotella > Prevotella maculosa. The sequence goes on from NZ_KB908364.1 coordinate 1,470, forward strand.
CCGTTGCCGGGCATGGCCGCCCAGAAGAGCGTCGGGCAGTCCACGGTGTTGTGGCGCGGCATGCACTCCATGCTCGCCAGCTGGCTGCCCGTGTCGTTCTTGATGTGCCTGAGCTCCTCCTCGTCGTCGCTCCATGCCATGACGTTGAAGTGCACCCTGACGGAGGTCAGCCCGAAGGAGCGTGCCTCGTTGAGGTACTCCTCGATCCAATCCTGATTGATGGCGTTGCTGCGGCTGTAACGTGAGAGCGACTGCATGTTCTTGGCGGATTTTTCGAACTTCTGCAAGTTCTCCTCGCTGTTGTCGAGGAAGAGGTACTGGTTGTAGATGTGGTTGCAGGGCAGCAGCAGTCCCACGGGTGCGGCGAACGACAGGCGGCAGTCGGAGCGGTCGGTGGAGAGCTGTTCGTAGCGGATGTCGGTGGCCACCTTGGCGGGCAGGTCGCCCGGCTCGGAGAGGGTGAAGAGGCACAGGCGGTTGTCGCCCACCCGCATCTCGCGCGGCGAGAGGTCGATGTCCTGCAGGCAGGTGTCGCCCTCGGGCAGCAGGGAGAGATACCGCTCAATGATGCCCGCCGTGTCGTCGGTGCCGACCAGCTCCTCGTCTGAGAGTCTCTTCAGCGTGATGAAGCCCGAGTCGTTCATGATGCGCTCGAACTGCTCCGTAGCCTCCAAGAACTTGCCTGCCGTCTCTTTGTCGACTTCCTTGGGCACGATGTGTCCGCGGCAGAGCGTGGAGAAGTTGCTCTCGCGGCGGTTGCGCTCCTTGGTCGTCTTGGTGAGGTAGAGGTAGCAGCTGTGTTTGAGGTACGGGCGTTCGTTGAAGTGCCGCTCGAAGCTGCGGGAAAGAAAACTCATGTCCTCCTTTTGCAGGTCGGGACGGTAGCTTTCCCTAATGAACCAGTCCTGCTTGTGCACGATGCAGAAGTCGGGCAGCACCTTGACGGCCTTGCACCATGCGGCGTGTATCGCCTCGTACTCCTGCGCCGTGACCGTGTAGAGTTCGGGCAGCGTCACCGCGAAGCAGACCGTCAGGTCGGCATCTTTGGAGATGATGCACCCGCTCTCCACGGCAAGCAGGGGCAGCTTGTTTTCCACCGTGGTGGCTTTAAGAATGTTCCTCATTTTCGTCTTTCTTTTTAAGTTTCTTGTGTCTGATGATACGGGGAAGGGATTTGCGGTGGAGCAGGTAGCGCGGACGGTTGCGGGCGGCACCGAGCTTCATGAGCCCGTGCGCGCCGTACTTGCGGTTCAGGGCGAACGTACCCCACACCAAGGCGGAGGCGGAGACGACCCCGAAACCGATGCAGAACCACTGGTCGATGCCCGTCATGTAGAGGATGACGAACAGGACGAACAGCGTGAGCAGTCCCGCCGCGAAGATGAAAAGGTACTGCGCCTTGAGCCCCTTGAATTCGACCGACGCCCCGATCCCCTTGTTGATTGAAAACTCAGCCATCGTTCCTATTCCTTTCGTCGTTTAGAGGAAGAAGGAACGCAGGATAGTAGCCGCCACGATGAGGAAGATGCAGGCACCGAACCAAGAGGCAGCGGTCTTCGAGGTGTCCGGATCGCCGGATGAGAACTTCGAATACACCTTCATTCCTCCGATAAGCCCCACGACGGCGCCGATGGCGTAGATGAGTTTCGTGGCGGGATCGAAATACGAGGTCACCATGTTCGTGGCTTGGTTGATGCCCGAGAGACCGTTGCCCTGCGCAAGGGCGGAAGCGGCAGTAAAAAGCAATACTGCCGAGAGAAATAGTTTTTGCTTGTTGTTCATAAAACGTTGTTTGGTGACGGGCGTGTATGAAAAACGCTCATACGCCGCCCGTCGGGGTTGAATTGAAATTGTCTTACTTAATTTTCTTGTGGATATAGTGGCAGCAGGTGCACCTTATCCGTAGTCCTTTTCTTTCATTGTCGTTTCTTGTTAATGGGTTATACAAAATCGCGGATATCGAAGTCTTCGATGCGCACGGGAAGGACGATCGGTTTTGCCTCTGCGGCACGGGCGGTATAGAGGTCGATGACCTCGTTGACCCTGTCGGAGATGCCGGCGAAGCTATCGGTGAGCTTTTGAAAGAGTTCCGTCTCGGCGATGTTCTTGAAGGTCTTGCCGGCGTGGAGCTTTTCTGCTTCGTCCGCTTCGGGCTTCCTCACGGACTTCACCGCCCTGTCGATGTCCTCGAAGCTCGTTCCCCTTGCCGCAGGTGTATCGGGCGCATCGTCCTCTACGTCTTCGTTTCCGTCTGCAACGTCATTTATCCTGATGTCGGTAAAGGCTTCGTCGAGGCGGTCAGTGGGAACTTGCCGGGAAGGCTTCTCGTCCGTTTCGTCGGCAAAGGTAGTGTCTTCGATGTCTACCGCCTCCGTTTTTTCCTGCGTGGCAGCTTGTGGCGCCGTAGTGGCAGCGAGTGGCGTCGTCCTTTCCTGTTGTGCGGGTGCTGGCGTCTCCATCTTGAAACGGCTCTTGCCAACGATTTCGGCAACCTTGTCCTGCACTTTGCGCTCCTTCTCCTTCTCTTCCCTTGAAGCCGTTTGCTCTTTGGCGGGAGATGGTCTGCTCAAAAGATGATAGGCCAGCCAAGCATTGTATGCCAGCAGGGCGATGATGAGAAAGGTCGTCATAGCTCCATGTTCTTAAGCAGGGCTTCCTCATAGAGGGCTTTGAGTTCTTCTCCGTGCGTTCTGAAATGTTCTTCGAGCATGTTGCACAGTAAATCAGAGATATTAACCCTGTTGCTGCATATAAGCTGTACGATTTTGAGCATTTTCTCATGATAGACGACCGGAATGTACACCTGTTTGCCGTCTCTTGCCGTGTAATGCGTCTTCTTCAAGAATGTTTCCCTGTAAAGGGAGAGGTTGTCTTTCTTTTCCATTGTCTTTTGTTTTTAGAATATTGAACTGTTGTTTTCATATAACTTTTTGATTTCTTCG
>NZ_KB908365.1 GCF_000382385.1 Segatella maculosa DSM 19339 = JCM 15638
CCCCCGAAAAAGTCGCAATAGACCCCCGAAAAAGTCGCAATAGACATTTGCAACTTATTGATTTACAAAGCCTTTGGTGGTGCCGAAAAATATGCACAAAAAAGTGAGAAAAATATGCTAAAAAACAAACGAACACAAAACAAATGCTGAAATTCATTTGAAAATCAATCACAAAACATTAGGGAAGATAATATGGTTATAACCTTTTTAACATCGAATCCATTTATACTGCCATCTTCATTTTTTGCGCTCATGACTGATGTTTGCCATTTCGCAAAACGAAAGATTTCGTATAAGAAGTATTCTATTTTATAGCAAGCAGGGATTGGACATAATCCAATCCTTAGCAATATAACTGACTGTAAATCAGTTGTTATTTGTTTATTCGTAGATGCATTTTTGCATGCATAATGCAGCCTATTATATCTATAATATATTGATAGTCAATATAAATTCATTAAGAAATATGCATGCATCTAAAGGAATTTAGTTATCTTTGTAGCAAAAAGCAAATAAAAATATGGCTTCAATAAGGATAGATGATTTGACAACCAGACGGTTGTCAGACTTCAAGGGAAAGAAAAGTTATACCGTTATTCTAAACGAAATGATGGATTTCTTCAATAATACCGGCATGAGAGTAACAGATAATATCGCTTCGCCGATTATCGTCACGCAACAGGAATCTGCCAAACTCCAAAAAATAATCAGAGCAATAGAAACTAAACAGAATACTCTTTTGAGAGATATTCTGGAAAAAGCAAATTTTCTGGTCAGAGAATCACAGCAGGAAAAGCCGACTTTACATCGACCGTCTGATGAAGAAAATTACATGGATGTCGAGGAGGTGCAGCAGTTGATGGCGGAATATCAGAAAATGCAGAAAAATGCTGCAGAGAAAGACAATGATATAAAAAAACTCCGACTAGAATGTGAACGCCTTAAAAAAGAACTTGAAACTCATCCGGTACAAAATAATGAAGCCCCAATTAACGTAAAGGTTATATCTGAATGTTTAGATAAACTCTGTGAGAAAAAACAAAGCAAAATGTTCGATGAGGGAAAATATTCTATTGGAAAGGCAGATTTCAATATGTGCATTGATACTATTAGGGAACAGCTTAAAAGATAACGGATGTTTGCACGAGTACATGAATCGACAGAAATAAAAACCGGTAATTCTGGAAGTTGCTTTGCTCTTGCGAAATATCTTGATAAAGAGGCGGAGCAGGAAAATGTTTCCGGTGATACACAGACCGAGAGGGAAACGAGTTCTCGTCTTGTCCATTATCTGGATAAAGAGGAGGGCAACAATTTCTTTTCTTCGACACCCGGCAAGTATGACATGGCAGAAGTCATCGCAAATATCGATGCCAATAAAAAGCATCTGGGAAAAGATGACACCAAATTTTATATGCTTACCATTAATCCGTCTGTAGAAGAACAAAAGTATCTGATAGGAGAGGACATCGAGGACTTCCATTCTTTAAGCAAGGAAAAGCAGGATGCCGTAAAGCAGAAACTTGTGGAGCTCACACGTGCGTCAATGGATGCCTATGCTCGGAATTTCGGACGCAAAAATATCAACAGTGGAGACGATCTTCTCTACTATGCCCGGATAGAGACACAACGGACATACAAGAAAAACAGTGAGGAGGTGCGAAACGGAACGGCAAAAGCTGGTGATTTGAAACCCGGACTTAATCTTCATGTTCATATCATCGTATCGAGAAACAGTAAGGATCAGAAAACCAAACTTTCACCTCATGTCAAGTCAAGGGGTAATTCATGGGTCCTGAATGGAGAAGAAGTTAAACGCGGATTTAATCATGAAATATGGAAACAGGAAGTGCAAAACATCTTTAATGAAAAATTTAATTATGTGTCAAAGGAGAATGAAACTTATGTACCTAAAAAAATATCATCCCATGAAGATAAAAACGAATGTGTATCTGAGAAAATATCAGTAGAAGAGAAAACAAGACAAAGAAAGCCTAGACCTTCAAAATTTGTTGGAACCGTCACTGTTAAAAACTCATATGGGATTGATACAATCCATTTCGTAAACAAAAAGGATTTTTTAAAAACAATCGAAGAAAAAATGAAATCAGAAGACAAGAATAAATGGTCTTTTGAAGTCCGTACAAAATTACCGTCTGTCAGAAAAAGTATCGATGACATTTTCTGTAAGATAAATGGAAAATACAATAATATGCCATTTGTTTGGTACCAGAAAAACAATGGGTTTGCGAAAGTCAACCAACAAGACTATAAACTTAATCAATATGTGGGCGTCATTTCTAAAATAGAAAATGGGAATACTCAATATACATATTACACGGATAAAGAGACCTATCTGATGGAACTAAAAAAAAGCATGGAGAATAAAACATGGTCAGGATATACAACTTTTACACCTGATGCGTCCGTCCGGCAAAAAGCCGATAATATGTTGTTTGAGTTATACGGAAGAAAAAATCCATGTTCAAAGGAAAGATACGAGGAAATGCAGAACTGGAGGACAGAGAGTGTTCGGAGAGACATTTATTGTTCTGCCGTATATATAAGAGAAATGACAAAAGAAACAATGGAGGAATATATAAAAAGCAGTAATAGAAACAATAACGGAAATAAAGAAAAGAAGATTAATAAATTAGGGAAAACAACTATAAAGGGTACATTGAATGGAAATACACCGATGATTTCTATTTCTTCTGAAATAAAAAAGAGGGCTAAAAAGGAAATTCTAAAAGACAATTTCCAAACGGAACGAGCCATTATAGGAAAAACTTCCATGGTCATAAGAACATTGTCCAATCCGGCTGCTTCCGTCAAACAGATGATAATAAGTGAAATAAAGAATATGCTTAACCCAGTAAAGGAATTATGATACAGATATTGATTTATGTATTGGTGGCTTTGTTGGCAGTCATCGTGATAATAGCACTTATTCCAACATCCGATAAAGGTAAAGGAAAAGTAGGGAAAGAAAAGAAAGGCATCTTTTCTCTTTCTACCAAGAGGGGAAAGATAACATTCGGTGATCCTTTTGATAATTTTCTTGTATATGGTGGAGCCAACTCCGGAAAGACCAAGAGTATAGGAAAACCTCTATTGAGGGAATATATACGCAATGATTTTGCCGGATTCATATACGATTATAAGGATTTTGACCTGACAAAAACAGCATACAACCTGACAAAGAAATATTCTTATCCCTACCAGTTCTATTATATATCCTTTGCGGATATGGATAGGACATACAGGGTTAATCCGATAGCTCCGAAAGTCATTCAGGATGACAATATTTTTTTGCAGCTTATCGATGATATGCTTACCGCATACATGGGGGATAATACCAAAAAGGACGAATGGTTTTATGGAGCATTGGGAATTTTGAAAGGGATTGCTATCCGTTTCTATCTTGACTTTCCGAAGATATGTACGATTCCGCACATTGTCAATCTAGCCTGCATAGCTACTGGGGATAAACTTACTGACTTTTTGAACGGAAATGCGCAAAGCAGGATTTTGGCTTCTGCTTTTCTTAATGCAGCGGACAGTCCGAAAACACAAGCGAGTTATTTGTCCAGTCTGACTAATTATCTGGCACCGGTAGCGCAAAACAAAAAAATATGTTACGTTCTTTCGGGAGACGATTTCGAGTTTAACCTGATAGATCCTGAAAATCCAAAATTGGTGGCCGTTGCAAATGCTTATCAGATAGAAAATGTGATTTCTCCAATTATATCTTTGATGATTTCAGCAAGTTCTAGACGATTTACGCTTAACAACGAAGTTCCTTTTATGTACTTTCTTGATGAAGCAACGACTTTTAGGATTTCCGATTTTGAGAAGATGCCATCGGTTCTCCGGGAGTATAAGTGCAGCTTTACATTCATCACACAATCGGCAGCGAAAATCGAGAAACGGTATAGCAGGCTTGACAGAAGCAGCATAGAAGCGAACTTTTCCAACCAGTTCTTTGGTAGGACGAAAGATATCGAGGCCTTGAAGACTTATCCTTTAGTCTTTGGCAAGGAGGAAAAGAAACGTATCTCACGTACCAGCGGAGCAAGTCGTGGAGGAGAAAGCCGTTCGCGTACCATATCGATGCAAAGGGAAGACCGATATGACACTAACTTTTTTACTAATTTGAAAGCAGGAGAATTCTTGGGGAGTGCTGCACATTCCAATTATAGGGATTTTCATTTGAATTTCATGATGTATAAGGCGGATGAGGAGGAAGAACTACCTATAGTTACTAACGTTCTTCCGTCTACACTTGATGATTGTTGGAATAGTATTATAAAGGATTTGACTGTATTTTTGTATTAA
>NZ_KB908366.1 GCF_000382385.1 Segatella maculosa DSM 19339 = JCM 15638
AAGACAGTGAACAAAACCGTAGATTGTACCTTCGACCCCGCCATCGGAACGATCGAAAACGGCAGCTACACCATCAACCTTAAGCTCAAACCCACCCCCGCCCTCTACCTCTTTGAAGACGGCACCTGCGGCGCATTGGCCGAGAAGGGGTCGCGCACGCCCATCGGTATTGTTGTAACAGAAAAGACGGCCTCGGGTAAAGGCTTGGCTGCAGCACTGAACTATACGCCGAATGTGATTTGGGAGCAAGACGATCCTCCCGCCGGTAGTGGTAATTCTTATCAGAACAATAAGGTGTGTTATCCAGATCCTAATGCTGGTTTGGCAGATATGAACGGTTACGATTGGACATGGGACAAAACCAGCAGCCTTGATGGGAAGGTGCGCGGCGACGAACAAACCAAATACCCGGCCTTCTATGTTGCCGGACATTATAACCCGGGCGTGACGGTGACGGGTGCCAACGTCGGTAAATGGTTCTTGCCAAGTTGGGGACAGTTGATGGAATTCTTCAAACTCACGGCGAAAGACCTTAAATTCCCCACGATATGGAAAAACCCCAGTAACCCATGGTTTGGTGGTGACCCGACTTTCTCGGATGGTCATGCTTTAGAGAAGTTGAATAACTATATTGTTCAGGCTGGAGGAAACGGTATCCCTTCCACATTCCTTTCAACCAGTACACAAGTAGACGGAACACCCACCTCTCGGAGCTATCAACCGGCAGGGTGTTCATTGAGTTTCGGTAGCGGAGACGATCGAATTCAAGTTTTCGCTATATGGAAAACGATGTATAATGGAGGCGTATTGCCTTTCGTTCACTTCTGATAAACGAGGAAATAGAAATTCAATAATTGAAAATTCGAGTTAGTTTACTTTAATATTAATCCGTCTGTAAACGTATGCCGGGTGTGTAATTTGACGACTTATACTTCCGTGGGGCACGGATTATACTCCCGTAGTCCACGACTTATACTCCCGTCATTTCGCACGGTTAGTATGAATGTAAAAAGGGGGGAAGGCAAACGAGCTTATCAATCGTTTGCTCTCCTCTCACTTTGTAAGTTTCCGTTCCATGAAGAGCAAACCGAACGGAGGTTAAAAGTCATTGAATGGAGAGGGGACACTTACTATTTTCTCTAAACATTCAAGATAGAAGTGCAATCTTTTAATGGGTGATAGCAAGAGTTGACCTCCGTGTAGGAAGCGGACGTTCTTAGTGGAACTTATTATAAGGTTTGTTGTTACCGAGACCTCTGCAAAACCAACACCCTCTCAATTTTCTCCCATATACTCTTAGAAGAATGAATATTTTTGACCAAAAGATGCCGCTGGAGGTTATTTTTGAGTAGATAATATTCTTTTATCGGTGTATTTTCATATTATCTGATACAATTTGACACAATAATCCCTGGCGTTCGGTATAAGTTGTAGGCAATGGATTCCATAATATGCTGCGCATGTGTTTTTGAAAGTCCGACGTATCTTGCTATTCCAACACCAAATCATCTATGCATAGAACCAAAGGTGCGTTCTACTTTGTAGCGTGTCTTACTCATAGTAATGTTGATACGTTGCTGCCTTTCAGTAATTTCATGTCCTCTTGTTCCCTTATGCATGATACGACTTTTAAGTTTCATACGTTTGAGGGTTTTTTATTCTCAATTAAAGAGTCAACCAATAAAAAAAATGAAATTTCAGAGTAAATAACTACATTTGCAGTTGTACACTTTTGTTTGACAACATACAAGCAAGTATTTCTCTCTTTTATAACTTTTTTTTATATCTTTGCAAGCGACTCTAAAAAAGTTATTCTTATGAAACACCAAGAATTATCATTCTTCAAATTACTAAAAAAATACTTCAATATCAATGCTGACAAGGAAGATGAACAGACTACGATTGAGAATGTAGAAAGTTCCATTAGTTTCCATGGAGCACAGCTATGGATATTGATTTTTGCTATCTTCATTGCTTCTTTGGGATTAAATGTCAATTCTACGGCAGTTATCATTGGTGCCATGCTGATTTCCCCCTTAATGGGACCTATCATCGGTATTGGATTGGCTGTTGGTATTTATGATATTGGATTGTTGAAACGTTCGGCAATCAATTATCTGATAGCTACGGTTATCAGTGTGCTCACAGCCACCATTTATTTTTTAATTACACCTTTGAACGAAGCACAATCAGAGTTATTGGCACGAACTTCTCCATCGCTCTATGATGTGCTGATTGCTCTTTTAGGTGGAGCTGCCGGATTCATAGCATTGGCTACAAAAGGCAAAGGTAATGTTATTCCGGGCGTAGCAATTGCCACAGCACTCATGCCACCACTGTGTACAGCTGGATATGGAATTGCAGTTGGAAAATTATCCTATTTCTTTGGGGCTTTCTATCTATTCTTTATCAATACCGTTTTTATTTGTCTGGCAACTTTCGTTGGAACCAGAATGCTCAAATTCAGGCAGACCACCATCATTGATGCCGAAAAGATAGTCAAGGTTAAAAGATTTATTATGGCTGTCGTGGTATTGACCATGCTCCCTGCTGCATATATGACCATGCTTATCATTAAACAGAGCATTACTAAAAATAATCTAAGGAGCTTTGTAAGGGAAGAACTGACGTTTAAAGGTACACATATTTTATCACAGAATATCAATGAGCATGACAAAATGCTCAATATAGTTGCTTTGGGGAAAATAATTTCGCATGATACCATCAAGAAAGCAAGCAAGAAGCTATCCAAGTATCAGTTGGCCGACTACAAGCTCAATATTATTCAGGGAGACCAATCCGACAGCCTATTACTCATGAATAAAGAACTTTCGACAGTCACAATGTCAAGGGAAGCTAATGACAAAAAAATAATAGAACAATCACAACAAATTCATGAGTTGGAAAAACAATTGGAAACCTATACACGTTACGAGTCTTTAAGTTCTGAAGTTTCCGGTGAGATGAAACAACTTTTTCCTTCTGTTAGTCAAATCAGCATCTCAAATATCAAGGAATTTGAGACAGATTCAGCCAATCACAAAAGATATATAGTTGTAATTATAAACAGTAAGTTAAGATTTAATAGTTCAAACAGACAAAGACTACAACTCTGGCTTAAGGAACGTTGTAAAGCAGATAGTCTCAGATTGATAATAACTCCATAATCATATCTTACATTAACGAGACCTCTGCAAAACCTACCAGCCTCTCAATTTTCACCCATATACTCTTAGAAGAAGGTCGTGTAATTTCAACTGTGTCAAGGCTCTAATCCTTTATATTTTACCTCATTTGGATGACACGATTTTTAATCGTGCCAGTCAGATGAGGAGCCTTTCTTTGCGGGCAAAGTTACATAATCTCAAAACGTTCTCCAAATTTTATTGCTAATTGTTGTGATATCTGGGCCCAGTTGGCAAGTGGCATAGTCCACTTCTCACGTATGTTCCGGTATGCCAGATACACAAGTTTTTCGAGAGAAGTATCGGACGGGAAAACTCCTTTGTTCTTTGTTACCTTACGTACTTGCCTGTGGTAGCCTTCAACCGTGTTGGTGGTGTATATCAGCTTACGTATCGCAGGCGTATACTGGAAGTATTCCGTGAGGCGCTCCCAGTTGTCACGCCATGATTTTATGACGATGGGGTACATTTCTCCCCACTTACCTGCGAGTGCGTCTAACTGCGTTTCCGCAGTCTCTTTGCTGACGGCACCATATACTGTCTTAAGGTCACCAAGGAACTCCTTTTGATGCTTACTGCCAACGTGTTTGATAGAGTTGCGTATTTGATGGACAATACAGAGTTGGACACTTGTATTGGGGAATACGCTCTGTATAGCATCAGGAAAGCCTTTCAGACCATCAATGCAGCATATCAGTATATCCCGGACACCTCTGTTCTGAAGATCGCTTAGAACCTCTAACCAGAAGTTTGCGCCCTCACTCTTGGAGACATA
>NZ_KB908367.1 GCF_000382385.1 Segatella maculosa DSM 19339 = JCM 15638
CCACCCAAACCAATGGGGAAGTATGAAAAGCCACAAAGAAATGATGTAAATTCCACCGAAAGAAGTGATATTCTCGTTTTTAATTGCTACCTTTGCCATGTCAGATTTTGTCTATTTTTTTTGTTTGCAGCACCAAGATAGGTGAAATTTCTGACATATCCAAGTGTTTTGAGAACTTTGTTTCCCAGGCACTTGGAGTTCTCACAAGAATTTATGCTGCGGAATTAAGGAGAGAAATAATAAAGCAAAATTCAATCAACAAAAGAATTTCTGAGAATAAAAGAATGATATTACAGCATAAATAACTACATTTGCAGTTGTGCACTTTTATTTGACAACGTACAGGTAAAGACATCGATATACATTCGGAATCTGAAATACACATGGAATCAAATGAGGATACTGTTATTGCATCAAAAAAGAGAATGTATGTTAAAGGTAAAGTTCAGGTAGATGTTGCAAAAGGTTAATTGCATATATAAGGCATGGCAAATAAAGGCTTATTTATACATACAATAATTATTATGGTGTCGGTTTTTATCTGTACATCATGTAAATCTAATGTTAAGATGAAGACAAAAACGCAATTTGTTTGGGAGCCTTCGGTTGCAGCTCCAATATATTATCCGGTTGAAACCAAATATGCTTTTGTTACTTTCGGAGAAAGCGGACGGTATCCTATTATGGAAAATTTTATCGGTACCGGTATCGGAGTACATTCTGGTGGTGTCGGATTAGATGATTTTGATACGGAAGGAGGTTTTGATCTTCCCAACGGTTTAGATGTATTATGGCTTTCTTATGCAGAGAAGAAGTATTATAAAGCCAATATCAAATTTAGTCAAGAACTACAGGATAGGATCTTGGAATTATTTCGTGAAAATGTTTATGATAGCGAATATAAGAAAAATAGACACTATACGGGATTTGTTGTGACATTGCTACCGGGAGGTAAAATTTGGCTGTATTTGGATTGTACAACAAGATGTACATTAGTTTGTGATTCTTTGCAGGGAAAAGAAGTTCAGGTGTCATTAAAAGATTTTGAAAAAGATGCTTTTATGATACATGGTACGACGGAAAAGCTTTGCGAAAGTGCCATTAAAGATTACGAAGGTGCTGCAGAAAATTTGAAAAAGAATGGTATTCCTCTCAATTTATGGGATCAATACGCAGAACGCTTCAGATATGACTTGAAAATTGTGTTTGAAAATGAAAAGACTATTTTATCTCCTGATGTGATGAGTCATTTTTCGAACGGTGAATTATATTGTAATGACGACCGTGTTCCCAAAGATATGCAAGCGCGTATAAAATATATCATCTGTCGTTGGCGAGTAGCAGATACTTTATATATGGGTGAGTTTTTCTTTGATGAGGAAGAAGTGTTGCGTTCATTCCCTTTGGCATTAGGACGGGATTGCCGACAAAAGGGTGAGTTAATTGTTCATATCGATAAATATAATAATGGCTTCGATATTTTTTTACAAGTAGGAGATAAAAAATATGAATTGGAGGAAACCAAAATACATGTGTTTAGAGAAACACCGGAAAATAAAGATAGTGATGATGATGATATTTTTTTTAATAATCATAGAGATCAGCATTCAAGCACTTTTAAATTTATAGGAGAATAAGAGTATGAATGAATATACGAACCGCAAATGTAAGGCAGGATTACCTTCAAAATCATCTCCTCCATCAAAAGAAAAGAGAAAGATCAGCATTACTATGGGTGTCTTTTTTGATGGTACCAAAAACAATAAATATAACATAGACCATTGGGAAAATATAGATGATAGCTATCAAGGTTCATACACCAATGTGGCATCTTTATGGGATATGTATGAAACTTCTCTTAAAAATCCTAATCGACTTATTACCATGATTTGAAAGCTCATATATCTTATGTTTGCATATACTGTGAATACTTTCACCCACAATGCGGAAGAGGCAAAGAGAAAGGATTAATTCCGAAGCCGAAACTCCATCATGTTTCTCCAATGACAGGCGAGATAACAAGTGACCAATGCCAAACTTGCCAAAAAGATGAAATAAAGCATCACTCATTCGAGTTTTAACACTCAAAAGTTTGGATAACTCACTTATTTTCTCTATTTTTGCTTCCATAACAGCTTTGTTGTCTTGTCTTTAAAATCAGTTCTTTAGCGATTACTAATTTACAAAGAAAATTCGACAAACTGTTATTTTTTCTATCTATTTATTAGGGTGGGAAACTTTAGTAATATAATTATATTTTTGATGAAAAAGAAATTATTAATATCATTACTCTGTGTTCTAATTATAAGTTATAGTGCAAAAAGTAATAACTCAAACTCTTATTCGAATGTTATTGAGGCTATAAAAAAGAAAGATAATGTAACTTTTGCTTATACAATAAAAGAAATAACTAATGTAGACTCCTTGATAGTGGTAGATTCTACTCATTCTTATTCTTTATTGGGATTCGCATGTCTATATAATAATAAAGAAGCGGTAGAACATTTGATAAAAATGAAGGCAGATCTATATAAGGTGTATGCTGATGACATCTATATTTATGACGCATTATATGTCGCTATTAATACTCAAAATGAGAATATGGTTCTATATCTTATAAATAAAGGATTAAATGTAAATACACCTTACAATGAAGATGGTCTTTGCCCATTAGTACTCAGCTGTTATAATAATAACACAACTATACCAGAACTATTATTAAAAAATAAAGCCAATGTGAATGGAGTTGGAAACTTGGGGGGAGATATGACTTACCCCCTAATAATAGCAATTGAAAATGGGAATGAGAATTTAGTAAAACTATTATTAGAGTATGGCGCAAAAACTAATATTACAGACAATATAGGGAATACTCCCATAGAACTTGCTCGTGAAAAAGGGCTCAACCGCATATTAAAATTACTGGTGCAAAGTAAACATTAAAAATAACCTTACCTCATGGCTTGGCAAATATATTTTCCAAAATAAAAAATACGGAATATAAATTGAGTGTGAATAAGATGGTTTGACTTTTGAAATATCGTCATGCAAATAGGTTATTGTTTATCTTATTAGTTTTATGTGCCGAAAAAGATAAGACTACTTCCGATATAAAGACAATATTGGAAAGAAGTATTTTCTGAGAATACCTCAATTCCGCAGCATTATTCCTTGTGAGGTACTTTTATATATTGAAGTGACATTTTTGGGATTTATCCATTGATATGGGGATTTTCTGGGGTTCTTGGTTCTTGCATAATCATGAAATCCCCCACCCAAACCAATGGGGAAGTATGAAAAGCCACAAAGAAATGATGTAAATTCCACCGAAAGAAGTGATATTCTCGTTTTTAA
>NZ_KB908368.1 GCF_000382385.1 Segatella maculosa DSM 19339 = JCM 15638
CTCGGCAATACTATGTTCGCCACGGATTCCTTCCATCACAATTAAAACCTTTTGTTCTGAAGTGAAAATTCGTTTCGTGTTGCGACGAATGTCCTTTAATAAGGATTCTGAAGAACTTTGATTAGGATTTACTGAATAATTCTTTTTTGTTGTCATAGTACAAATATACTTTTTTATTAATAATTCTAACTAAAACCCCAAACTTAATTGGAGGTCAAGTTGGGCACTTTTGTTTGACAACGTACAATGACATGTTGACTAAAGGATTGATTAGCGAATAGTCACCGCTTGGATATTGCATATTGAAGTGTTCTGCTCTTACGGCATATTGCTTCTTTGATAATAAGTTGGCACAATCTGTTTGTATTGAAAGTTCAAGATAGTTAGAGCTATTTTCATACTAACCTTACTCTGAGCTTGCATAGTAAATATGCTTCTCATCTAAGATTAGATTCTGAGACAACAGATAACTTTGCAAACATCAATATCATTAGTAGCCATATCCCATTTAAGTTCTAAATTAGGAGGGAACTTTCCCAAAAATGTTTTTATATAGTTTATATCTGTCATTAAGATAGGAGAAGATTCTGGATAGAAAATCAGAAAGAGAACTTTCCATGAAGAAGTTGGAGAAAGTTCCAGATTTTTAATTTCTTTGTAGATTACATTATTTACAGTTTCGAAACGGCGTTCTGTAGTATCAGAAGTTGTGGCTTCTAAAATAACGAACTTTGTCCCTTCACTTTCCTCTAAATGCTTTAAATCTCCTTCTCCAAGTCCCATAAGGAAAGATGTATTAAGAAGCTTTGACTTAAATTCCTCCCAAGTAAGTTGGGTTACTTTACATTGTTTTTCCATAGTTTTGTATTTTAAATTTATTTAATTGTATAATTCATCTCAATTTTTATTTCTTTTTCGAATTGTCGTACATATATAAAATCTGTAATAGCGAATCCCATGTGGAAAAATATATTATGGAAAGCACTTGTCAGATGTAAGTCTTTGGTCAATTCTGCATCAAACCCCTCATTCCAATTTGGTGGAGGGCAATCCATACCTATAAAACTTTCAAAAGATTCTTTTTCACATGAGCGATTAATTGAAAGTGGAACGAGTGTTATACCATTTTGATACGAGCTATGTCTGTAGTCACTAAGTGCATCCCAGAATTCTTGTCGATCATCCTCTTGGATGGGATGTGCCTTAGGATATGTAGCCTCTAAGAAACACATAGCAGTAACTTCTGGGTCATCTCCAAAATCTTTATCTATTTTGATTTTATCCCACATATGATATGCTTCATCATACATTTTCTTTAAAGCATCTGTAAGTGCATCGTTAAAAGCAATAATATCTGGCAAGATCTCTTCTTGATGCTCCAAAACACGACGATTAATGATATACCTTCGTATAAGCAACAAGTGTTCGTACTCTTGAGCATCGTAACGACAACTCTGATACCTCATCAATATTTCTTGCTCTATGTACTGAATTTCGTAATCATGTATATTTAACATTGTCTTAACATTTAATTATTTCAGCAACAAAGATAACAGTGGGGTATGCTATCTATGGGCATACCCTCTGTAATTCAAACCCAAATATTATTTTATACCTTATGCACAAGCTCAGCCACTTTCTTCCCAGCTTCTTTTGCTCGTGTAGTCCAATTCCCTCTTCGATTAATTCCTATGATTTTTTTGTTTTCATTTGACTCATAAAGACCTCCTGACAACTTATGGTATTCACCATAAGTGAAATCAGATATGGTTGACACTCCTAAACAAACAATGGACTTAGGCTTTATGTATGTAAATATAAAATCGCGCATTAGTTTAACGAAATGTTTTCTGACATCCCATTCCGTACATTCTGCAGTATACGCATCTCTTTCCGTAAAGTTGGAATCATCAATCATCTTTTTAAACATGGATTGAAGCTCCTTACCGTGCTTAGTCCCAAATGGATAAAGATTAAGCACCATGATTTTTTTTTCTATGTGATCAACCCATTTATGAGGTGTTTTTAAAACATGTCCAATATCTTTTCCCAATGCTTCTTCATAACTGAATAGAAGTTCTATAATATTAGCAGGGAAACGATTACACCGTTTCTTTTCTATTTCCCACCATTCACCATTTTTGCGTGCGTTCCATCTTTGGAAAATACTAAATGGTCTTTCACCCATATTCACAAGGTGTCCTTTATCATATTCCCACTCGCGATGTAAGCCATGTTCAGGATTATAGGCTATCAGTAGTATGTCAGGGTTATAATTTAAATAACCATCCAATGTTACACCCCCTCTAAATTCGGTGTATTTTTTGCCTTGGTTTTTTACCAACAGGTCGAAATAAGGCTTGTATTCCTTTTCCAATTGATAGAAGGCTAATCTCAACTCTTGATACTCATTCGTGTTTAGAAGTTCTTTTGTTTTCATTCTTTTATTTTATAAGTTACCTTAATTCCGCAGCATAAAAATCTTTTAAGAAATCCTAGTGCCTGGGAAATAATATCCTCAAAACACTTGGATATTGTACGTTGTCAAGCAAAAGTGCACAACTGCAAATATAGTTATTTACTCTGATATTTCATTGTTTTATTATCAAAAATTCTTTTGTTGATTGAATTTTGCTTTATTATTTCTCTTATCTTTTTGATTTTCT
>NZ_KB908369.1 GCF_000382385.1 Segatella maculosa DSM 19339 = JCM 15638
CCTCCGGGGCCGCCCATCCAGTGGGGAGCACCCGAAGACCCCGACAATGCGCAACCGGGCTATGGTTATATCCCAACGGATACCACCAATATTGAGGAAATCTTCTTCTATCACTCCGACCACCTCGGCAGTACCAGCTACATCACGGACAAAGATGCCAATATCACCCAGTTTAATGCTTACCTGCCGTACGGTGAGTTGTTGGTAGATGAACATTCTTCATCAGAGGAAATGCCGTATAAATTCAATGGTAAAGAATTAGATGAAGAAACTGGGCTGTACTATTACGGTGCCAGATACATGGATCCCAAAATCTCCATGTGGCTGGGAGTAGATCCGCTGGCGGAGAAGTCCCTAAATACGTCCTCATTTATATATTGCAAAAATAATCCTGTTCGATTGGTGGATCCAACTGGTATGAAATGGGAAAAGCCAAAAGAGGCAGAAGCATTAAAAGCAAAAATAGATAATAAAGTAGCATCTTTAAGGACACAAATAAGTAAAGATAAAGAAAGGTTGGCTAATGGTAATCTGAAAGAGAAACAGATTAACAAGATTAATGACAGAATTAATGAGGCTCAGATGCGCATAGATAATCTAGAAAACAGTAGGGAAGATATTGATTTTTTAGGTAATGAAGAAGAAACAACTTTCGCTTTTCTTAAGACAGAAGGAGGTAGACATTCTGTTAAACGTTCTTCTATTGGAAAAATACTAATAGAAACATCTTCAGATGCATTATCGATACATGAAATTACTCATATTATACAATCATGGCAAGCTGGCGGACTTGAATTCAATTCTGAAGGTAATTTATTAAATGCAGGAATTAATGCACCTACAAGAGATAGATACCAAGCAATTAGTAATATGGAAATTGAAGCATATAAGCGTCAATACTCTTTTGATCTATCATTTCCAGAAAGTGGTATAAGGAGACTTAATGATATAAACATACATTCTGTTGGTAGAATCAGAGATAGTTCGGGTGAACCCGTATATCCACTAATAAAAGAATTATCGGATTTTAGACAAAAACAAGATAAGATAAAAAGAAAATGAAAAAATATGTTTTAATAATTTCACTCCTTTGTGCCTTGACAATTACCGCACAAAGTAAGTTAGATGGGAATTATAGCAGCAGTTCCTATGAGATGATGATACAAGGTAATCATCTAGTTATTAGGAGCTTGAAGATGCTCGGTCTGCCATCCTATATTTTGGCGGACTGCTGGATAAAAAATATAAAGAAAGATGTCATAGAAGTATCTTCTAAAGAGTATCCTGCAGCCCTATTATTTAAGGATATAAAAATCAGCTATTCAAGAAATGAAAGACTAAACAATAAGATACAAATCAAATTTATCTTACCGCACTTCGAAAAAGAGATAAAAATAACAGTTAGTACAAATTTTAAAGACTATTCGCTAAATTATTCTCTTTTTGAAAATACATTAGAGATTCCTAATAACGGCATAGAAGATATTGAGATTTTTATTGATAATCCTCTGCTCGATTTTAGTTTAAATGCTGATAATACATTCTACGGAGTGCTATTCTTTAAATATCCTTATAAAATCAATATTAAAAAAGATATGAATGTAATAAATGTATGCATACCGGGACTAAATGAAGAAATTCTACACTCCTATTATATAAAAGATGACTATATGTTAGTTAGTAATAAGAATATATATTGGAGAGGACGCCGATTTGAAAAATCTAATAAGAAAAAAGAATAAATAAGATAATATATCCTTGATGCTTGTTGAAGATACTTCAGGCGGCGAAGCCTACTATTACGGCAGACAGGGCGAAGTCGTTAAGACTGTCCGGACGGTCATGGCGAGCCTTGCCGACATACGCACCTACGTCTACGGCGCCACCTACGACAGCTGGAACCGTGTGCGCACGATGACCTATCCCGACGGCGAAACGGTTACTTACCATTACAACGCGGCGGGACAGGTGGAAAGTCTTACGAGCAACAAGCTCGGCAAAGAGGAAACCCTTGTCGAAAAGATAGGCTACGATAAGGACGGGCATACCGTTTACACCAAGCTGGGCAACGGCACGGAAAGCCGTTACACCTACGACAAGCAGCGCGAGCGTTTGCAGGAGATGACGCTCACCTCGGCAGGAACATCCATCATGCACAACAAATATCAGTATGATGCGGTGGATAATATCTTGGGAATCACCAATGCCGTAGACCCGACACGGGGCAATACTAA
>NZ_KB908370.1 GCF_000382385.1 Segatella maculosa DSM 19339 = JCM 15638
GTGCGTATGGCTCCGTAGCCGTACCAATACACGTGGATGACCACCAAGATAATACTCACGGCACGCAGAAAATCCATGATTTTCGCCAGTGCCCTTAAATCGTCTTCCTGTTGCATAATCTATTTTCGTTGTTAATTGTTTTTTATTATGTCGTTGCTTACATCGTTTGTTCAGTTTCTCTATATTGTCCGCCCTTTTCCCTTTCGTTTCTTGCGCCGTTTCATCTTTCGGATAAAATCTTCCTCTTCGGCGTTTACAGCCTGCCCGGAAGGATTGAAAAGTCCAAGACCAGAGGAAGAAAAATCGTTATCGTCTTGGACAACAGAGTATTCCTCTGCAGTCTCTTCGGTATGAAGAACGAACGGCATCGGCTTTTCATCTGCATATGACAAAGTAAAGTGCTCTTGGAGGGCATTGGCGGAGAGTTTCTTGCCCATGCGCGAGCCATTGAGTACGCAACCCGTGCGGTGGTCGATGAAAGTTGCTCCGTAGATGCGACCCTCGTCGGTAAGACGCAACACCGTGTCGATGCCCTTGCCTTTGAGCAGGCTAACAAATTTGTCCTTGTGATAAGTCTTTCCAAGTACTTGAAGCACCGCCCGCTTGGTAGGCTCGGTGAATTTCTTTTCGGCTATCTGCTTCTTCGACAAAGAAAAACGTTTCTCGATGGCGGCATAGCCTGTAGACTTGTCGAAGAGTGACGCCTTGAAAGGATTACCCACCTTGTTGCCTTTATCGTCCGTTGCTGAGTAGACCAGCCCATGGTACTCCCGGTCTCCGACTTTGCCCCGTGTCTCTTCCACGTGGATGTTGTAGAACGAAAGCAGGGCGCGGTATTCGCCCATTGTCTGAAAACGGTAACGGGTAGCGACGGAAAGAAGTACGCTTGCGATTTGTTTCTTCACGTCACCTTTATCGATGTTTATCTTATGGGCAGCTTCACGTAATTCGCCTCGTTTGCGTTCGGCGGGATGCAAAGAAAATTCCTTTTCGAGTTCCTTGCGTATGCGTTCGCTTCTACGGAAAAGAAAGTCCCTGTCGATACGTTTACCCTTTTCATCGACATTGACCGATACGATGTGCACATGATGGCGGTCGATGTCCTCGTGCTTGACAATCACATAGGGTTGGTTGCCGTAGCCGAGCCTTTCCATATATATCTGTGCGATATTTGCCATCTCCATATCCGTGAGTCGGTCGTCGGGATGCGGATTGAGCGAGACGTGAATCACCGTGTTGCGTGTCCTGACGTTTTCGGGCATACAGTTGCAGAAGTCACGCAGCAGTCGGGCGCAATCCATTCGTCCGTCCCCACCATCGAACACTCTGTTGGTGGCAAGGAGCTTTCCTTCGCCTGCATTCACCTTTTGAGCGTTGTAGGCAAGTGCGCCGTAGAGCGAACTGCCGATGCTTATCTTTGCGACCATTGCTGCTCGAAGGTTTGGGTGAGACGAATGATTTGCTGCATGATAAGCACCAGCTCCTGCGTACATTTCTCCAATTTATAGAGCAATGCCATCGCCTTTTTCTCGGAAAAGTGTACGCGCAGTTCCTTGACCACTTGGTTGTAGTTGTTGCCCACGGCGCGGTATTGCGCATGAAAAGACGAAAGCTTGGTGTAATAATCGAGCAATGTCTTGTCCGTTTTTATCACGCGAAAAGGCTGCGAGAAGACGCGGCCCTTGATGAAAACCGAGCGGGCATAGACACCCGATTGGTCGTACATGGAGAGAAATTTAAGCCATTCCTCGTCATCGAAACGTACCATGACGCAGTGCGTCTTCCTTGTTTCCTTGGAGTGCTTGCCCCACTTGGGGCTGTCATAGCTACCCCTGTTTTCATTTTCTTTTTTCATATTTCTGTGGATTAAGTGGTTTTGCGACTCGGCCGCCGTGCCGGTTGTTCCCCTATATAGATAGAACTGCCCTTCAAAGGATTTCCGACTTCGGAGAAAATGCCTCCCTCTCCTTGTGTAGAGAGGGCATCTTTCGGGAGTTACCCGAAAGCCTTTGAGTTACTCAAAGGACATCTTGCTGTGTCTTTGAGGACACAAACATCCGCCTTCGGACGGATGAGGGAGTTACCTTCAGAAGCCGTCAGGGAGAACACCGACCGACAGACCTCGTCGCTCGGGTGCAAAATTAGGCAGAATATCCACCCGAAAACCG
>NZ_KB908371.1 GCF_000382385.1 Segatella maculosa DSM 19339 = JCM 15638
CGATGAGAACGGAGTGATTACGGTCTTATCTCCCCGACAATCGAACGAGGGGAGCAAGAGCAGTTTGTGGGTACAAACTGACGTCTTGCAATGTCTGTGATAAAACCATTTACGCACGAGGCGTTTTGCAGCCGAAAAGTGAATGCCGTGCATTCTATGACTAACTGCATTCGTGGCATTCTCATAGAGAACTAAGTCGAAGAAGAAAAGGTAGACCCTTTTAGCAAAAAAGGTAGACCTTTTTGCTCGAAAAGGTAGACCTATTTTGAAGAAAGGGTAGACCTTTTTCCAGAAAACCGTCTACCTTTTCTTACGGCTTACTGTCTTCTCCATTTCTCTATGTCTTCACCATATTCCTCCAGATGCTGACGCACGATGTTCTCAACGAAGCTTGAAAGGTTGCTGCCCCTGTCGCCTAACCTACGCACAATAAAGTCGGCACGTTCCTGTGTCTCCCTGCTCAGATAGACAGCTTTACGGTTGTTTAACTTGGTCGGCACAAGATAGGCTCGCTTGTAGGCTTCGAGTGTTTTCTTTCTCATCTTGGCACTGATACGTTTCTGAACGGTTACGTTCTCAGTATTCCGTGCAGGCTCGGAGTGCATGGTATTCTCTGTGTCCAGCTTATTTGTTGGTTTTTCTCTTTCAGGAACCACAGTCGCTTCTTGTGAAGTAGATTCGTTCTCTGTTTCATCTTCCACACCCAAGAACCATGAAAGGTCTTTGTCGCTCATCATAGTTTCCTTTTCCATTTCTATTTCATTTTAAGTTTGACTTGTTTTGATTTCTTGTTTTGTCCTGTAATTGATATGTGTGTCTGTTCCTGCGCTTTCTGTTTCTGCTGCTCACGGACACAGCTGACATGATATTCATTGAGATCCTTGAAGTCTTTGTAATGTATGTTCATGTCCTCAACATGGAAGCCTGCCTTTATGAAATCTTGAACAGCCCTCCGTCCTGCTTCATCATTGTCAAGGAAGGCACGGATATGGGGCAGGTGTCGGTCATTCAAATAGCGGATAGTCCTTGCTACGTTGCTCACGGAGTTCATCACAAGGCAGTGGTTGGTAATCTCTTCTTTCATTGAAAGGAAGGAGAGGAAGTCCATGAAGCCTTCAAAGATACATACAGGTTCCGCTCTATCCGTGAATATCGGAGTAATGTCTTTCGGGGCTATCGTTCCCTTGAACGTCTTGTCGTCCCGAAGCTCATAGCCGCCAGAGAGATTGGCAAAGCCGATGGCTTGATAGTGCCTGCCTCTTACCTCATAGCTGATACATTTGAGGAAAGGCATAGCCTTTTCCAAATCAATACAGCGTTCCTTCGTAAGATAATCCTGTAAATGTGGTGGCAGGGTGTCTGATATTTCTATCAGTCTCCTTGCTCCATTTACAGCCATCGCAGGCTGGGGATTATTTGGCACGAAGTCATTAAGAAAATTATATGTGCCATTATCGGGAGCGTTCTGCCCCAAACGACGGATGGCTTCAGATAGCGTGCATCCCTCCATACGCATACAGAGGTCGATTATGCTTCCGCCCCTACCTTCGCCATAATCTATCCAAAGGTTCTTTTCCGTGTCCACTTTGAAACTCGGATGCGTTTCCTCCCTGAGCGGTGAACGGTACATGACATAGGTAGGTGTTTTGCGGACAGGTTTGATACCTTTCCTTTCGAGATACTCCACAATGGGGTATCGCTTGATAAGTGATAAATCTTCTTCTTTCATTGTTTTGATACATTAATGGGTTGAATGATAATTATTTATGTTTGTCTGTTTTATGGTTTTACCTTTTCCAAAGTTTTTCCCCTCCAAACTTTTTCATCTTTCTTCTTACTACATACTATTCTGTGATAAGTGATTGATAATCAGTATGACTTTGTAGTATAAGACAATACTACACATTCTACTACATTTGGCTACTACAAGTTTGAAGGAGCGGGCATGGCAAGATT
>NZ_KB908372.1 GCF_000382385.1 Segatella maculosa DSM 19339 = JCM 15638
CGATGAGAACGGAGTGATTACGGTCTTATCTCCCCGACAATCGAACGAGGGGAGCAAGAGCAGTTTGTGGGTACAAACTGACGTCTTGCAATGTCAGCTAACGAGACGTTTACGCATAAAGCGTTTTGTTGCTTAAAAATGAATGCCATGCATTCCATGTCTAACTGCGTTCATGGTGTCCCCACCGTTCAATGTATTCAGTAAAAATCTGTTGTTGGTACAATCCTAAAACGGTCAAGGATTTTGAGTGAAAGGGATAGCCTTTGACTTGATTGCCCTCGACCGTTTTTCTGTTGTTTACAGCTTCCTCCATTTTTCTATATCTTCACCGTATTCCTCCAAATGGATGCGCACGATGTTCTCTACGAAACTTGAAAGATTGCTACCCCTGTCACCCAACCTACGTACGATGAAGTCAGCACGTTCCTGTGTTTCCCTGCTCAGGTAAACCGCTTTTCTCTCACTTAGCTTTGTTGGAACAAGGAACGCTTGCTTATAGGCTTCGAGAGTCTTCTTTCTCATCTTGGCACTGATGCGTCGTTGAACGGTTGCGCTCTCTGTATGCTGTGCAGGCTCGGATGGCGTGGCATGCTCTATGGCATGTTCTGCCTCTTGTTGTTTTTGCCCTTGAATATTTTCCATTCCCTTTGCCCGGAATTCAGAGACGGTTTGTTCACTTGAATTTTCAGCTTGGCTCATACCAAAAGTTTTTCCTATGAAACGATCTATTTCTTCCATATTTCTTCTTTCCTTTTTCATCACTCTATCTTATTTTAAGTTTGACTTGTTTTATCTTGTTGCTTGTATTTTGGGATTTCCCATGCTCACGAACACGGCTGATATGATATTCGTTGAGGTCTTTGAAGTCTCTATAATACACAGCCATATCTTCTACCTTAAAGCCTGCGTTTATTAACTCTTGTACTGCTCTCTGTCCTGCATCGTCATTATCAAGAAAAACACGAATGGAGGTTATATTCCTCTCGTTCAGGTAGTGAATACTTCTGGCCACATTGCTCACAGAGTTCATCACAAGGCATTGATTGGTTATTTCACCTTTCATTGAAAGAAAAGAGAGAAAGTCCATAAAGCCCTCGAACAGACAGACGGGGTGTGCCTTTTCCTCAAATATCGGAGTGATGTCTTTGGGAGCAATTGTTCCCTTGAAAGTCTTATCATCACGAAGCTCATAGCCACCCGAAGAATTGGCAAAGCCGATGGCTTCATATCTTCTTCCTCTTACCTCGTAACTGATACATTTGAGAAATGGTGTTGCCTTTTCTAAATCAATACAGCGTTCCTTTTTGAGATACTCCTGCAGGTGCGGCGGCAAGGTGTCTGATATGCTTATCAGTCTCCTTGTTCCGCTTGCTTGTCTTGTAGTTGTCTGGTTGAGACCAATACGGGGTTCAGTCTTTGAATAGCTGTGCGCTGTATACTCTGAAGCGTTCTGCCCCAAACGGCAGATGGCTTCCGATAGCGTGTATCCCTCCATACGCATACAGAGGTCGATTATGCTTCCGCCCCTACCTTCGCCATAATCTATCCAAAGGTTCTTCTCCGTGTCCACCTTGAAGCTCGGATGCGTTTCCTCCCTGAGTGGTGAGCGGTACAGCGCATAGGAAGCAGTCCTACGTACAGGCTTGATACCTTTCTTTTCGAGATACTCCACAATGGAGTATCGCTTGATACGTGATAAATCTTCTTCTGTCATTGTTTTGATACTTTAATGGATTGAATAATAATTATTTATGTTTGTCTGTTTTTATGGTTTTACCGTTTTCAAAGTTTTTCCCTCCAAACTTTTTCATCTTTCTTTTTACTACATATTATTTTGTGATAAGTAATTGATAATCAGTATGACTTTGTAGTATAAGACAATACTACACATTCTACTACATTTGGCTACTACAAGTTTGAAGGAGCGGGCATGGCAAGATT
>NZ_KB908373.1 GCF_000382385.1 Segatella maculosa DSM 19339 = JCM 15638
CGGCAAGGCTGAGTATCTCGTTCCTCAGCTTTGCCCAGTTTGAATCCGTAATGATAAAATATCCCATAGTTTTATTGTTATTTTGTTTGTAATTCCTTATTGTTTTGCGTCTTACCGCACGTTTCTGCCTACAAAAGTAGGATGTGTTTTCCATACCTCAAAGCAGCAGGGAAATATAGGGAACTTGAGGGAAAAGACAACATATCTTATCGGTTGCCTTTTTCGCATTATTCTTTGATTTCTTCTTTCACCGTTTATCCTATATGAAGGATAATCCCAATCGGCGCAAAATACAGCAAACATAGGCAATACACACATTTCTGTCTTCGGCTGTAGCTATCATTCCCAACTCTGTTTTCCACAAAAATCCCATTTTCTTGCCCTGCCACGACAAAATATACATGTGAACTTTATAGCAGACAGACGCAACATTATGCAAGCACTCTCCGAATGCTTGGAACTTTGACATTCTCTTCATAACTTCACTCTCAGAAACCAAACCAATCATATAATGAAGAAGAATGCAGATAAAGGCAAATCTGAGGGCGGAAACAGCGAATTTCATACAAGAAGGAAGTTTTCCAAGAACTCGGAGATAGAAACCTATCTCTCCTCTCGCTATGAGTTCAGATACAACACGGTATTGGGACGAACCGAATACCGCAGAATGAATAGCAGCGATTTCACAAAGGTGGGTCGCTATGAAATCAACACGCTCCGCAGGGAACTTGACAACGATGTGGGGATTATTACATCTTCTGACAACCTCTATTCCATTATAGAAAGTAGCTTCTCTCCACGTGTCAATCCCATACAGGAGTATTTCAAAAGGTTGCCATCGGTGGATATAAGCAGTAATCCTTCCTTTTCACTGAAAGCTATTCCCCACTTGGCAAGTTGCGTGGTCGTGCGCAACTCTGACAAGTGGCTGCCGTACCTCACCAAGTGGCTCGTGGCAGTGGTTGCCAACGCAATGGACACGACCGTGAGTGCCGTAATCACACCTGCCTTGTGCTGACAGGCGAGCAGGGCAAGTTCAAAACTACATTCTTGGATTTGCTCTGCCCGTCCAAACTGCACGGTTACAGTTACACAGGAAAAATATATCCGCAGGAGAAAGACACACTCACCTATATCGGTCAGAACCTTATCGTAAACATCGACGACCAGCTCAAAGCCCTCAACAAACGTGATGAGAACGAACTGAAGAACCTCATTACCTGTCCGATGGTCAAATACCGTATGCCCTACGACAAGTATGTAGAGGAACATCCCCACTTGGCAAGCTTCGTGGCATCGGTAAACGGCAATGATTTTCTTACAGACCCCACGGGAAGCAGACGGTTCCTGCCCTTTGAAGTGCTTTCCATAGATATTGAGAGAGCAAAAACTATCTCGATGGACAATGTCTATGCGGAAGCCAAAGCCCTGTTGAACATGGGCTTCCGCTATTGGTTTGATGATGAAGAAGTAACGGAACTATACAGGGAGAGTGAGGATTTCCAAGTACAGACTGCAGAGATGGAGCTTTTGTTGCGTTGTTTTGAAAAGCCAACGGAGGATGAAAGTTATTCGTTAATGACCACTACGGAGATACTCACCTATTTGGGTATTTATACTCACCAACCACTTGTTGCGAAGCGTATGGGCGAAGCATTGAAGAAAGCAGAATATATAAAGGTGAGCAAACGAAGAAATGGTGGTAGCCCCATCTATGTCTATAAGATTAGGAAAATCTTGCCATGCCCGCTCCTTCAAACTTGTAGTAGCCAAATGTAGTAGAATGTGTAGTATTGTCTTATACTACAAAGTCATAC
>NZ_KB908374.1 GCF_000382385.1 Segatella maculosa DSM 19339 = JCM 15638
CATAGGTCACGACCTCTCCGTCGGGATAAGTCATGGTGCGCACACGGTTCCAGCTGTCGTAGGTGGCACCATAGATGTAGGTACGCACGTCGGCGATACCATAACGCCCAAAGAAATAAAAAAATAAGCCATAATAACTATATACTAACCATCTTCCATTTATATTTCTTTTTTTCTTTATTAAAAGCTTTGTTACTTATTTCTATAAAAGTTATATTATAATCATTATTTATTTTTTTCACCTCTGTCTTTAAATAATGGACTCTTTTATGTTTATCTGTAACCTGCACTATTATACCGCTTTTATTGTAACCATAGGCAATAGTTGTTGCAATTATAAAACTGGAAGACTTTGTATATCTAAAGCCTGGCCCAAGTACAGGAAATCCTTGCGAATCTATTATCTCAAAATGCGCAGGATATTCATAAACTACTTGTGCGCTCAAATTATAGGGTAATTTTTCCCTTGGATCTGAACAAGAGAATAATACTAACACGAATATAAGAAAATATTTCATTATTGTACTGGCTTAAAAAAGTAAGTTCGTGTTCGCGTCTTATAATGATACGGAGTCCCCCCGAATCTTTCTAGATTAGGGCCCATTCCATCAGGAATTGTATGGGTCAATTTATTGATAACTGGTATTTTACCTAAGCCCTTCTCGTCTATAAAATCTGGATCCCAAAATCCATCCCTCGCAAATAAGGTATAGGTAACACTTGCACTTTTTCCATTATTAGAAATAGAATAGTCGATATTAGTGTTTCCAATATGAAATGTTTTCTTCGTCATATCCACGCTGAAATATCCTTGAGGGGCAACGACTTGACTTGTTATTTTAGTATGTTTTTCTCTGAATTTGCTCGATGTCAACAACTCTAATGTAGATTGATCTCCGACATCTGCTGACTCTCCATGCCCATGTAAATAGTGTCTGGTAGCTTCCTCTGTATTATGCACAACTTTACCACTAGCAGCTTTAAAGCCTACCCATAAATCTTTTTTATTAAGTACCTGACCTGCCTTTAAATTTAAAATATCTCTTTTATTAGCTTTTACACCAACTCTATGAAGGATCGTCATCGCATTTTTTATATTAGTACCAAGAAATTTAGCCAAAGACGTAGCTTGATCACCTTTCTGTGCAACTAAATTTCCATTCTTATTCCATTCCCAATTCCCATCAGGATCAGTTAGGTTAATGGGATTTCCTAAGCAGTAAGTATTTCCTGCCATAGATGGTTTAGCTTCTATAAGTGCATCTACTCCATACCACAAACTTGTCACAGGATTCATGTATCTTGCACCATAGTAATAGAGTCCAGTCTCTGCATCCATCTCCTTGCCATTAAACTTGTACGGCATGTCCTCGCTGCTGCTATGCTCATCGACGAGTAACTCACCGTAGGGCAAATACGCATCGAACTGGGTGATGTTGGCCTTGGCATCAGTGATATATGATGTACTGCCGAGGTGGTCGGAGTGATAGAAGAAAATGTCCTCGGTGTTGGTGGTGTCTGTGGGGATATAACCATAGCCAGGTTGGGCATTGTCGGGGTCTTCGGGTGCTCCCCACTGGATGGGCGGCCCCGGAGGCGTACCTGGCGTAGTGTTGCGCTTCGGATGCTGCACCCAACCCTC
>NZ_KB908375.1 GCF_000382385.1 Segatella maculosa DSM 19339 = JCM 15638
GAGGGAGTTACCTTCAGAAGCCGTCAGGGAGAACACCGACCGACAGACCTCGTCGCTCGGGTGCAAAATTAGGCAGAATATCCACCCGAAAACCGGCAGGAACGACGCCAAAAGCTGCCACAACGACGCCACAAGCTGCCACGTGGCTGAAAAACGATACAAGTACCGACATTTTGTTGTTTATTTGCACCGACAAACCAAAAGACGTCAGTCAATCTGCCGGTTGGTTGAGAGAGACTCATGCCCCAATAGCCATTGGTTGGTTGCAACCGACACTTGGTTGTCCGTTTCTCCGGCAGTATCTCCGCAAGGAGAATTAGCGGTCGCAACCGACGGACGGCGAGAATATGGTTGGAACGTCAAGCGGAAGAAACCGACAAACCGACAAACAAATGTATCAATATATGTATCACCCATAAAACCAAGAAGACAATGGACAAACAAAAAGACAAACCACTGTATGTTGCTTTCTCCACCCAGAAAGGCGGAGCGGGCAAGACCACGCTCACGGTGCTCATGGCGAGCTACCTGCATTACGTAAAGGGATATGACGTCGCCGTCATCGACTGCGACTTCCCCCAGTACAGCATCCATGACATGCGCAAACGCGACATGGACACCATCATGAAGGATGACTATTACAAGGTACAGGCGTATGACCTGCTCAGACAGCTGGGAAAGAAATACTATCCCGTCGTCTGCAGCCGCGCCGAGGACGCCATCTCCTCCGCAGAAAGCCTTTGCAGAGGCGGGAAGATGCCGGACGTCATCTTCTTCGACCTGCCCGGTACCATCAACAATGCCGAGATCGTCAATACCGTATCTCGGATGGACTATATCTTCACGCCCATCATCGCCGATCGTGTGGTGATGGAAAGCTCCATCAAGTTCGCCACCGTCATCAACGAGCAGATGGTCGTCACGGGCAAATCCGCCATCAAGGGGATTTACCTGATATGGAACATGGTGGACGGGCGCGAAAAGACGGAGCTTTACGGAGCTTATGAAAAGGTGTGCGCGGAGTTCGCCCTGCCTATCCTTTCCACCCGACTTCCCGACAGCAAGCGGTTCCGCAAGGAGATGGCATCCGAGCGCAAGGCGGTGTTCCGCTCCACGACATTCCCCACGGACAAGAGCCTGCTGAGGGGAAGCAATGTGGACAGGCTCGCAGACGAAATACTTGACATTATAAACCTCAAAAGATAAAGACAATGGCAAAGAAGACAAGAGTGGAAGACATCGACAGCAATTTCATCATCAACTCGTTCCGTCGGGACGACATGAGCATCCCACCCGAAGCAAGGACGAACGGAGTGGAAAGTGAAAAGCAGGAAGAGTCGGAAGATGAGTCGCCTATGGGAAAAGAAGCGGGCAAGGAAGAAGAACAGAAGACGGAGGGAATGCCGGCACGCCGCAGACGGTCGAAAGACAGGGAGCAGGAATACCTTGCCGCCTTTCACAAGGAAGTGGACATCCCTGCCCGTATCGGTAAGA
>NZ_KB908376.1 GCF_000382385.1 Segatella maculosa DSM 19339 = JCM 15638
CGGCAAGGCTGAGTATCTCGTTCCTCAGCTTTGCCCAGTTTGAATCCGTAATGATAAAATATCCCATAGTTTTATTGTTATTTTGTTTGTAATTCTGTCTTATTGGTATTGACAACACCTTTGTCTGTTCTGCGTTTCATCGCACATTTCTGCCTGCAAAAGTATGATGAGTTTATCACACTTCAAAGCAGTAGGGAACAGCAGGGAAACATCGGGAGGTTGAAGGAAAAACTAACGCATTTTATCGGCAGCGGTTTGCGCATTCTTACCCTGTTTTCTTCTTTCACCGTCCGTTTGGCGCAAAGATAGGACGGTGCATGTCCTATTCAATCATTCTTCGTTCAAGTGACACCTTGTAACACTTTTAGTGTGGACAAACGATACCCTATTTCTGTGCTGATTCTATTGTTTGCAATATCAGTGCAGAATACTGCAAACATGCGCAAGTGGCACACTTCTATCTCTGTCTTTCCTTGCTATTTTATACCCAGTTTTGACTTAATTCGTGTTTAAATCAGTCATTTATTTTCCTGTCTCCATAAAAATCCGTGAGAACTTCATTGCCAATGAACGCAACATTATGCAAGCACTCCCTGAATGCTTGGAACTTTGACATTCTCTTGATAACTTCACTCTCGGAAACCAAACTAAGCATATAATGAAACCAAGCGCAAATAAAGGCAATTCAGTGGGCGAAAATAATACGCCTAAGCAAAGGAAGACTTCCTCCAAAAATGGTGAGATAGAAACCTATCTCTCCTCTCGCTATGAGTTCAGATACAACACGGTGTTGGGGCGAACCGAATACAGGAGCAAGGAGGATGCTCACTTCTCAAAAGTGGGGCGCTATGAAATCAACACGCTCCGCAGGGAACTTGACAACGATGTGGGGATTATCACATCTTCCGACAACCTCTATTCAATTATTGAGAGCAACTTCTCTCCACGTGTCAATCCCATACAGGAGTATTTCAAAAGGTTGCCATTGGTGGATGTAAGCAGCAGTTCTCCCTTTTCACTGAGAGCCATTCACGACTTGGCAAGTTGCGTTGTGGTGCGTAACTCCGACAAGTGGATGCTATACCTCATCAAATGGCTTGTGGCGGTGGTCGCCAATGCGATGGACGACCGTGAGTGCCGCAACCACACCTGCCTTGTGCTGACAGGTGAGCAGGGAAAGTTCAAGACCACGTTCCTTGACCTGCTCTGTCCCCCAGCACTGCACGGTTACAGTTACACAGGAAAAATATATCCG
>NZ_KB908377.1 GCF_000382385.1 Segatella maculosa DSM 19339 = JCM 15638
TCTTACCGATACGGGCAGGGATGTCCACTTCCTTGTGAAAGGCGGCAAGGTATTCCTGCTCCCTGTCTTTCGACCGTCTGCGGCGTGCCGGCATTTCCTCCGTCTTCTGTTCTTCGTCCTTGCCCGCTTCTTTTCCCATAGGCGCCTCATCTTCCGACTCTTCCTGCTTTTCACTTTCCACTCCGTTCGTCCTTGCTTCGGGTGGGATGCTCATGTCGTCCCGACGGAACGAATTGATGATGAAATTGCTGTCGATGTCTTCCACTCTTGTCTTCTTTGCCATTGTCTTTATCTTTTGAGGTTTATAATGTCGAGTATTTCGTCTGCGAGCCTGTCCACATTGCTTCCCCGCAGCAGGCTCTTGTCTGTGGGGAATGTCGTGGAGCGGAACACCGCCTTTCGCTCGGATGCCATCTCCTTGCGGAACCGCTTGCTGTCGGGAAGGAAGGTCTTGAGTACGGGCAGGGCAAACTCCGCGCACACCTTTTCATAGATGTCGTAGAGCTCCGTCTTTTCGCGCCCGTCCACCATGTTCCATATCAGGTAAATCCCCTTGATGTCCGACTTGCCCGTGATGACCGTCTGCTCGTTGATGACGGTGGCGAACTTGATAGAACTTTCCATCACCACGCGGTCGGCGATGATGGGCGTGAAGATATAGTCCATCCGAGATACGGTATTGACGATCTCGGCATTGTTGACGGTGCCGGGCAGGTCGAAGAAGATGAAGTCCAACGGCAGCGAAGCCTGCAACGCCTCAGCTTTACCGATGGCATCCTCGGCCCTGCTGCACTCGATGATGTAGGGCTTCTTTTGGAGCGTCTTAATCAGCTCGAAAGCCTGC
The DNA here is from genome assembly GCF_000382385.1 of Segatella maculosa DSM 19339 = JCM 15638. Taxonomy (GTDB): domain Bacteria; phylum Bacteroidota; class Bacteroidia; order Bacteroidales; family Bacteroidaceae; genus Prevotella; species Prevotella maculosa. The sequence goes on from NZ_KB908377.1 coordinate 845, forward strand.
ACCTTGTAGTAATCGTCCTTTGAAATCCTGTTCATGTCGCGTTTGCGCATGTCATGGATGCTGTACTGGGGGAAGTCGCAGTCGATGACGGCGACGTCATACCCTTTTACATAATGCAGGTAGCTTGCCACGAGTACCGTGAGCGTCGTTTTGCCTGCCCCTCCTTTTTGGGTGGAGAATGCCACATACTTGGTTTCTTTCATACGTTTATTTGTTGGTAAGTTCATAAATGCTTTGATATATGATTGGGACATCCCATTGACGGGTATAGGACTTGTACTCGACAAGTATAGGACTTGTGCCCCACGGGTATAGGACTTGT
>NZ_KB908378.1 GCF_000382385.1 Segatella maculosa DSM 19339 = JCM 15638
GTCTATCATCCCCCTTGCAGGGGTTACGAATAGGAGACGGAACGCTGTCACTGTTTGGCATAAAGACCGTACACGGTTGGCTTTACGCTGCTTTCCAAAGCCCTTTTAAGTCTTTGATTAATAACGCTATCGCTACATTTTTCCGTTTTTCATATTTTATATGTACTTTCATAAAGAAAAACGATAGGGTTCTAAAAGAAACGAAAGATGGATTTATAAATTCTTTTTATGAGCAGATGTTTTTCTATACTATGGCGAGGCAGGAAAATAAATCAGTAAACTATTGTACTCGAGGTGACAAACTTAGTACTAAGTTTGATTGGTTTGATATTGATTTTACTTGTAAACCAAAATATGGGTATATGCATTTACTCGCTTCTTTAAAGCGAACTATTAATGCTCAGATTTTTGTATCTCAATACCTTAGAAATATAGCTCCAGATTTATATAAAAATATTATACAGACGTATATTAATCGAGGGGGGCACACTATTATTAACTATTTTGATATCTGTAATGATTTGTGTATAAACAATCTTAGAACAAACGATTTAATATTTTCGGAGACGAAAAAGTATTTAAAGATAAATGTCCCTATATCAAAAGAAAGCTTAGATTCCTATATTACTAATTCTAATTATAAGAAAGATAATTTGTTATCAAAGATATACTATACAGATTTAATGCGGTATAATGCAGAAAAAAGCTTAATAGAGAATTATCAAGAAATCTGTAGTATAAATGATAAAAATATCAATTTCTTTTGGAAGGAGGAAGTTTTTAAAAAAAATAAGTTGAAGTTAAATAATAAATTTTCATTCATTGAACTTTCCCAAGATCTCTATAAACATCTTTTCCCAAATTACGAATTCCCATTTAGGAATCCTATTATGGCTTTCTTGAAAGATCCATTAATTTTAAAAGTAAAAGATGTCTTATTAAGGGGTATTGGTGCGGAAATAATCAGATATATGTGGACTGTATCCGAGGCAACTGCCCCTCAAATTATAAGTCATATACAATTAGAGCTAAAAGATGATGATGTGAGAAGTGACTCAGAATTGATAAGTAAGTGAACAAAATTAATTTACACAAAATAAATATATGTAATTTCCGTTCTACTTTGAGTTATGGGAAAACCAAAAGTATTGGGGTTAG